>NZHC01000076.1 GCA_002689655.1 Rhodopirellula sp.
ACCCCAAATATGCTGCGATGGTGACCAGCATGGACGACAGCGTTGGCCGCCTACTTGGACGATTGGAACACCACGGCATTACTGATAATACGCTGGTGATCTTTACGTCTGACAACGGTGGACTGACACAACGCTACGGTAAGCTCGACGGGTTCACGGACAACTATCCACTGCGTCGTGGCAAAGGTTCAGCCTATGAAGGCGGGGTTCGAGTACCCGCCATCATCCGATGGCCTGGAGTGACACCAGCGGCAAGTCAATGTGATGAACCCATCAGTACGATCGACTACTATCCAACACTCCTTGAGGCTGCGCGTTGCGATGGAAGTGGAACCCACAATCAAAAGATTGACGGCACAAGTCTGGGAACTCTTCTACGGGATCCGTCGCAATCGCTGGATCGCAATCTGTTTTGGCACTATCCCCATTATCACGCTGGCGGTGACAGTCCGTACGGAGCCATTCGCTCAGGTCCGTGGCGACTCATTGAGTTTTACGAAGATGACGCGATCGAACTTTACGATCTGAATGCAGATCCAGGCGAAAATCATAATCTCGCCGGAGTACAGCCGGGCATTGCTGAGAAGTTGCATCAACAACTCGATTCATGGCGTGCAACCGTCAATGCTCAAATGCCAATTCCCAATCCCGACCATGATTCTGACAAAGCGCAGCAAGTCTCCAAAAAGCGAAAGTGAGACCGGATCGTCGTGCGAAGGTATTTTTTGTGCTGCAAGCTGATTTGGTAAAACGAAGTGATGGTTCTGGCAGCACTACATTTTCCTGAGCACAAACCATGCAGACTTCCAGCCTGGCTTTTGCCGAAGGCTGAAACCACCGGCTTCAACAAACAGATACTCAACCTCGTCAATCTTCTTCACTTGCATTTTGAGCGCTTGATAGCGGTCAAGATCCATCAACACATTGCCGGACCACGCCCAGACTGGCTCACTTATCCTGCCATCTGTTTTGAAAGTGATCGCTGAGAATGGAGCATTGCGTGCTTTTGCGTTTTTCGCAGCTGGATGGAAATCCTTGATGTCTTCGACACGTGAAATGACCTGCCACGAACCCGGAATGTCAGGATGCGCGACAAACTTTCCATCCCAGCGGAACAGGTTCTCATTCGGATCCTGGGATGCGTCTTCGGGATTGATTCGATCCTGCCAATGTGATGATAACATCGAAACGGTCGATGCCGATTTGAAGACCAGTTTATCATCCATGGGTGGCAGTTTCTGCTCGGCAAGATGAAGACTGATTTTTCCCTGCGGCAGACGACTGGAAGGTTTCGTGCTGTACTTGTCGTTGTAGCGAATGAATGCCTTGACTGCGATTGTTACTTCACCACTATTGAAGTCATCACGAAATTCACGTGTGACAAAAGCGCCTTTTGGCAAACCTCCAGATCCCCGACCACCACCCTGTTTGGTTTCAATCAGCGGCTTGCCATTGATATAAATCATGTGCCCTCCGCCAGAACCAACGTGATCACCGGAATTGACCCGCAGGCGATAACGGTGTCCCTGTTTCAAGGATGGAATTTTGAACGTACCGCGCATCAGCAGTACTTCCTTCTCCCACAAAGTGTTGACGCGTGTAGCGCCGTAACAGCCTGGCCCCACACAGCCCTCTGAGCATTTGGTGATGGGGCGTTTGGGTATTGCCCCATCGTAGTTTCCAAAAGGACTTTTGCCCGTCTTCCAACCCGCTTTGGCAGCATCAAACTCGGGCTGGACCCAGGTCTCCATCCCTCGGGGCAGCGTGATTTCACGATAACGGGAAATCAGCTGATCGAATGGCACCTGCTCAGCAGCAATCGGATCAAAACTGTGGTAGGACCACTCGGCATCACGCAAATCAACAAACATTTTCCAGTCGTACTGATCATGCCCGGCGCGGCGATAAAGCGCCGCGAGCTCATCAATCGGTTCGCCTCGACCTCCGGGACGTTGTGATTGCACATCGTTGGCGGCCAGCGGCAGCAGTTTTCGACGATTCCTACCAACAAACTCAGGAACGAGTTCATCCATGATAATGGGAACAATTGCCTGTTTCAGTTCGGGTCCAAAACTGCTCGGATCCGCCCGGAGAAACAAATTTTTGTAAGGCAGGATCTCTCCCGGGTACTTCTTGCGAGCGATCTCGTAAACCACATCAAGTCCTCCTGGGACGTCCGCCAGGGATTCGGCAATGGCTTCGAGGTGATAATCGTAAGTTGATGATGTATTCAGACCGCCAGGTGCAACCTTGGCACCCGCATAGCCCGTGAACGTCTCCTTCAAAGTTTCTGTCGCGAGCTTCTGTACAGCGGGAGATGCCTTTTTTATTTCAGCACGAATGGCTGGTGCGAATCCCAGTGTGACCGAAACACGTTGATTGCTCCGAATCAGTTCACCCATGGCAGGCAACACCCGTTGGTAACAGCGTTCGTCAGCCGCCACGGAAGTCAATGCGCTCAGCGCCGCATTACGCAGCCATGCTTCTTCATGCTTGAGATAGGGGATCAGCAGATCAACCAGCGAAACAATCTCATCAGCTTGACTGTGACCAATGATTTGGATGGCTGCGTCTTTGACCCACCATGACTCATCCTGATCACGAATCGCTTTTACAGCAAGCGTCTGAATTTCGGGATTCAGAACATCGGTACGTTGCAACAATGCACCAAACATCGCTCGCCGAATACGAGGATCCTCATCACGTAAAAACTCCATCACCAGATCCAAACGAACCTGTCCTCCTGGAGCTCGCCAACCGATATATCCGCTGTTGATACCAAGTGCCTTGAATGCTGCAATATTACGGATACTAAAATCTTGATGGTGCATGTATCGACGAATCTCATCGTCACTGGGTTGATCTGCACCGTGAAACCTTCTTATGAATGGCCGGCTAGAATCCCGAGCCAACGTCTCGTCAGAAAGATCCTGTTGCCGACCATCCCTGTCTGGGACAGCATCAAGAGAAAGGAATGCCTCGTCAGCGCTGTTTCCCCAAGGCTGTGCGGGAAGTTCATAGCGTTTCGAGAACTTTGGCGGTGGTGCACCCGTGATACGAAGCGTCTTTCGCGGGATCGTGTAAGCCAACGGATACGCGACTCCCCACAATTCCTTGTCATAACCTGCACCACCAAGGATGCCAAACGACCCATCAAATCGTCGGGATAAATCATAGTGCCACTTACGACTGTCCATGAAGTCGCGGTACTGCTTTGGTTTCTTGTCGTGCAACAAACCCATTGCTGCACTCCGCCAGATTTCACCAATCCCGCCACCCGTATGTCCGTGCAACATGAATGTTGTCGTGTAAAAGCTCTGCATCGCACAGACATCACGGGCTTTGGCATACACCGAGTCTTCACCTTGGGGAGTAAGTGCTGCTGCTGCTGCCATGGCAAAGGCGAGCTTTCCGTTTTTTCCATTGTCCACAAAGCCTGTGAACGGCCGATCGTCCCCGTACGGATTGTTGCCCCGTCCCGCGTACCGGTAAAAGTGTCTCAGGGCCCGATCGAGTGTGTGATAGGGAACCTCAGCACCACACTCTCTTGCCAACAGAAGAAACGTGACCACGTGTGTGCCTGCTGCATTGAGGTGTCCGTTTCCGTAACCCGTCAGTGCGGACCCACGGCCAGCCCACGCATCATTGTGCTGCGACTTCGAGGCGTTATCGACCCACTTCTGTATATTCGCGAGGATCTCGGGATCGCCGGTGCGTAGATAACACTCTGCAAGCGGGATACCGCCATAACCGATATACCAAGGGTAGGTATGTGCTGGCGCTCTTCTTGCCCATTCGCGTACAACCTCGAGATCTTGATCCTCTCCCGTCGAAAGCAGGAACAGCATACCTATGCCGCCCAAGCCTTCAGTCGCTCCGGGTTGTGAAAGATAATCAGCGACTTGGCGGACGATCCTGTCACTTTTGGGGCAATCGAGAGGCCAGGTGCTGCTGTACTTTCCCAATACAGGAACCGTCACGATCACGGGCTGAGCTTCACCCTGGATCACAAATTTTAGTTCTCCATCGCTTGCTTCTGCCTGTGCAAGAATTTGCCCCAGTTGGATTCGAGGATCGATATCCTTCAGAATCTGTCCGTTAATGGACTCAATGATCTGGCCCTTCTTCAGCCTTTCGGTGGCCGCTGCCGGTGAGCCTTCTTCAACATTAGAAATCCGCATCACAAAGGCTGGCTGGATCAAGTCGATGCCCAACCCCACAGGACCAAACCGCTTGATTGTCTGTAACGACTTAGTTTCACTTGGCCGTGTTGAGAACAGCCCGGGACCACGATAGAAAGAACTTTCCTGAGCCAACACAACGCCGCTCGATAAGATCATGGCGATCAAGGAGAAAAATCTCATTTCTTATTCAATTCCGGGCGGAGGGATTTTTTACGAGGACGAAGACGGAGCGTGACCATGGTGCCAACTTTGGGTAAGGCGTCAGATTTCACCTGCCACATCAAAGCACTGTTTTGTTGAGTCTGATGCGACGGCAAGCACAGCACCTCATCGCCAAATGTTGCAATCGATACGATGTTGCCACTCAAATCCGCGAGGTATTGCTTTGGACCGGTGCCTGCATCACGTAATCGAGAACCGGAAAAGAGAAACACCTTGGGAAATTCCACCGACGGCCCCTCACCTGGCTTCACGTTCTCACTGGGATCTGACAACACATTTCCACTCACCTCGTCCAAACGGCCAGTCGACCGCTCAACAAAGTTACGTATGGGTCTTTCAGTCGGCTTACCATTTGAATCTGGCAAGACCAGCATCACCTCAACTGGATCGCCACGAGGCGCAAGATTGACCCACCGCTGGTTCTTTTCGTCCACTAACGTTGGCATCTCCGGATGTCCGTTATCTGCACCCAACAACAGAAGAGCGGTATGGATGTGCAACGCTTTACTGGAAACTGAGACAATCGACTCGTGCTCCTTGCTGCCCTTTGTACAAGCAATCAATTCCAGATAGCCTGCATCCAGACAGACCTTTGCTTCCAGATCCACGCATCGTTTTTGAAAATCAACCACCAAACCCGGTAAGACAACGGGCTTGCGAACTGACTTCACCACCGCAGTCTCCTCGGCGCACACCACGGATGTGGTAATCAACACGATGGAAACGAAAGCGAGAGCCTTGCAGGAAATGGTTTTCATCCATTCGCCGGTGAATAAAAAACAACAGGGAGGACGCCCGTGAAGGGCAGGGCAGTCGGATCACCAGTCTACCGCCAATGCATCTCGTTTTTGCGCAAATCTACCACGTTTATGAGATTGCTCAGAGTTTCAATCACTGAGCGTCTTCACCCTACTTTTATCGCAGCAAGAATTCACAGCCTCAGACTCGCTACCATCAGCAGACAACCCTGGTGCACAGCCTTTGGATCACAGTACAGCAACCCTAATGTGTCGAAGGCGTTAAACTGAATTCAATGGCCCATCTGTAGCGACCACCGGAAACGTGAATTTTTACCCGCAGTAGGACAGGGATTCGCTCACTACAATTTTCCAGCCGATAAGATACGCCCACCCAGAATACCCACACGCAGAATCCCGCCGGATCAGAACGCATAATACCGGGTCTGCAACCACCGTGCAGACACAATTCTGGCCAATCACCATCCTTACGACTCCAGCAGCACAGGATGACCCACCCAGTCGCTTGACCAACACAACCATCATGAAAAAAACCACTCGCATTTTGCTCCTTCTCTTGGCATTCACCTGTGCTTCATCGCTGACTCTGTCGACAACCAGTTTGGCTGCGGACAAGACAGTCGACTATCCAAAAACGATTGACCTGAGCGACGAGAGCCACCGGCAAGTGGTTGTGGATCGGGAACCAGGCCAATATTTGGGCCACCCGACCACATGCCTGCTGGAAGATGGCAAGACCATGCTGTGTGTTTATCCAAAAGGGCATGGTCGGGGCGCCATCATCTACAAACGGAGTGATGACGGCGGCTTGACCTGGAGTGATCGACTACCAACTCCAGCGAGTTGGTCAAGCTCACAGGAAGTGCCAACCTTGCATCGCGTGGTGGATTCCAATGGAAAAAAACGCATCATCATGTGGTCAGGTCTATACCCCGCACGTCTGGCAATGACCGAAGACGACGGCGTCAACTGGAGTGAACTGGAACCAGTTGGCAATTGGGGTGGCATTGTGGTGATGGGATTTGTCGAGCCATTGAAAACTGGCAAGGGTCATTACATGGCAATGTTCCATGACGATGGCAGATTCTTCTCAAAAAACGCAAAGCGGACAGGAACTTTCACACTTTTCAAAACACTTTCCATGGATGGCGGCCTGACATGGTCGAAACCGCAAGCGGTCTACGAATCTTCAGAAATCCATCTTTGTGAACCCGGGTGCATTCGGTCTCCAGACGGCAGTAAGTTAGCTGTCCTTCTGCGAGAGAATTCACGACGCAAGAACTCGCACGTGATCTTTTCCGAGGATGAGGGTAAGACATGGACGGCACCCCGCGAGTTACCGCTTTCACTAACGGGTGACCGTCATACTGGAAAGTACTCAGCGGACGGAAGATTGCTGATCAGCTTTCGCTGCAACTCGCCAACGGCCAGTCGCAAAGGACGCCCATTTGAAGGTGACTGGGTCGCCTGGGTGGGTACTTGGGACGACATTGTCGATGGCCATCACGGCCAGTACTCGGTTCGATTCAAAGATAACACAAAAGGCTACGACACCACCTATCCGGGTGTTGAGGTTCTGCCGGACGATACGTTTGTGGTCACCACGTATGGCCATTGGGTTCAAGACGAAGCTCCCTACATCCTCAGCGTGCGACTGAAACTCAGTGAACTGGATGAAATCGCAAGTCATTCCGATCTCGAAAAGTGACTGCGGCATGCATTCATGCGTGATTCCATTGCGTCACCACCGGGGAATGCGATTTCTACGCTGCATTAAAACCTGCTGGTATAATGCAAACCTCAGACGCTCAAAACAACAGAAGAAACTTGGACCATGATGACTAGAATAATTGTTTGTATCCTCTGTCTTGCCAGTCTTTCGCTTCATGCTGCAGAGACTAAAAAAGCACCCAATGTCATCTTTGTCATGGCAGATGACTTGGGGATCGGGGATCTGCAACCCACCAATCCTGACTGCAAAATCAAGACGCCTCATTTGCTGAAGATGGCTCAGGAGGGCATTACGTTTCTCGATGCACATTCGCCCAGTTCCGTGTGCACTCCGACCCGATACGGGGTACTAACCGGAAGGTACAACTGGCGATCCCGACTAGCGAGGGGAGTACTCAGCGGCACAAGTGAGCACCTGATCCCGGCGGACCGCGCCACCGTTGCACATCTGATGCGTGCAGCGGGTTACCACACTCAGATGATTGGAAAATGGCACTTGGGTTGGGATTGGACCAAAATCCCCGCTGCCAATGGCAAAGGCAAGAAGATCGACTTTACGCAGCCTGTCAAAAATGGACCCGACATCAATGGGTTTGATGGTTACTACGGACACTGCGGATCTCTCGACATGCCACCCTATGTGTGGGTAGACACGGGAAAGATCACAGCGGTTCCAGAACGCGAGGAAGGAGTCACCAGTCAAGAAGACGCCTATGGTTGGTATCGAAAAGGACCAATCGGACCGGATTTCAACATCGACGAAGTCTTACCCCACCTCTTTCAAAAAAGCCTTGACCATATCAAGACTCGTGCCGCAGACGAGAAGCCTTTCTTTTTGTATTTACCGCTGCCAGCACCACACACACCCATTGTTCCTGTTCCACCTTTCAAAGATGCAAGTGGAATCAATCCCTATGCGGATTTTGTGATGCAAGTGGACCACCACATGGGTCAGTTGCTCAAGACATTGAAAGATGCAGGAATCGATGATAACACGATGGTATTTTTCACAAGCGACAATGGTTGTTCACCTCAGGGAAATTTCAAAGTTCTGGCAGAATATGACCACGACCCGAGTGCCGGTTATCGTGGACACAAAGCCGATATCTACGAAGGGGGGCATCGAGTTCCCTTCATTGTGCGTTGGCCAGCGGGTATCAATGCTGGACAAAAAACGAATACACTTGCCTGCCTGACAGATCTGTATTCCACCATGCGAGAGCTGACAAGTCAGGCAGCCAACGACAATGGCGGTGAAGACTCCTTCAGTCTCATGCCAGCTTTCAAGGGCCAGCCCACCGGTCGTGAAAGTCTGATTAGCCACTCCATCGGTGGTTCGTTCTCAATTCGCGAGGGTGATTGGAAACTATGCCTTGCTGCCGGCAGTGGTGGCTGGAGCACTCCACGCGAACCAGAGGCCAAAAAACGGGGTTTACCGCCCATGCAATTATTCAATCTGAAAGCTGACCGAGGCGAACAGACAAACCTGTTGCAGAAAGAACCAGAGCGAGTTTCATCACTGCTCAACTTGTTGAGTGAACAGGTCGTTCAGGGTCGCTGCACCCCTGGCAAGCAAGTATCCAATGACCGTCAAGTTTCATTTTTGCCCAAGGGTGTTTCGCTACCCGGACCACACGGTAAACCTGAAAAGTAAAATTGTACTTGGGACAGCCACGCAGCACTCACCCTGACATCTGTATGCAAACACCCTTCAAATCTTCTCAGAAACTGGTGTTTCTGATCGTTCTTGGCTGCTGGCTCGTGGCACCACTTGGTAACACACCATCTCGTTCGGCTGAACCGAATGAAGCTGGGAAATCGCGCACAACGCCTGTCGATACATGGCTCGCAAAGCGTGGTGCCCTGATTCTGGATGACGATGGCTCATTACAACGTGGCGGCAAAACCATTGCCAGATTTTCCGAAGCCACCAAAGCACAAGCCTCTGCCGGTCTCTGGACCAGATCCGGAAAACAGAATATCTGGCGCTCAACTTGGAAGCCTGGAATGGGTCACACACCCGTTGCTTCCTATCGAGGGATCAACGCGGACGATTTAGTCATCGAGGTTACGTTTCGCTATGGAGAGATGACTGAACCGTGGCACCACCAGTGCTTTCGCATTGCCGTAGACGACCGACCTGAAGTCACTGGTCACATCGTTTCCGCATGGGCGAACCCCAACAACGACTTCATCGAACAGGGTTTTCTACTGCAACACATCCGAAAGCATAAAGACAAAACCATTATCGAAGACCTGTTGTTGGACCAACAATCACTGCAGGTCCAGGCACATCAATGGTACACCGCTGTACTGGAAATTGTGGACGATGAAGCTCTATTCCGAATGGGACATCACGTGGCGTACGCCAAAGCAACGCAAATCGGAATGCCCAAGAACCTTGTCTCGCTGACTCTGGGCACCACGTGGCATGAAATCAAACGCGTACGAATCTGGCAAGCAACGTCAAACTCATCGTGGCTTTCACGCAAAAAAAAGAGTCTTGAATCACGAACAGAATTCACACCCCACATTCACGATTACAATCGGGACAATGAATCCCAACGATAACGACAACTTACAGGGATTGAATACATGCATGTTCAAATGAAAGAGCAAAACAAGCCGAAGCCAGCCACCCCTATCTTCCTCAGCGGATGCTTCCTGCGCCGTTCGATGATTTTAAAGGTTCTGCTTGTACTGGTGTCGGCAACGGCAAGTGCAGCTGAAAAGCCGAACATCCTGATCATTTTCACTGATGATCAGGGCTATGGAGATATGGGCTGCTATGGAAGCACACTCAACAAAACACCACGACTTGATCAACTTGCCGTTGAAGGCACGCGGTTCACCTCATTCTATTCACAGACTGTTTGTGGTCCTTCCCGCTCAGCGTTGCTCACTGGCCGACATCCCATCCGCAGTAAAGGTTGGGGCATGCCAGCCAGCGAAATCACCTTCGCTGAAAAATTGCGGGATGTGGGTTACCAAACCGCTTGCATTGGAAAGTGGGATGTTTCCAATCGCAAGCCGATCATCGAACGCATGCCTAACGCGCAAGGTTTTGAATATTACTTTGGCACACTTGGGGCGAACGATGGCGGCGGGGTGACATTTCACGAGAACGATGAGAAGGTGGGATCGACTCGGGACATGGGTAGCCTGACCACGCTCTATACGGACAAGGCAATCGACTACCTCGAAAATCGCCGCGATTCCGGGAAACCATTTGTGTTGTATGTGGCACACACCATGATGCACACCATCATAGATGCTTCAGAGCGATTTCGCGGGAAATCAAAGGGAAACCTGTATGGTGATGTTGTGGAAGAATTTGATTACGAAACAGGCCGCCTACTTGATACCGTTGATGAACTTGGCTTACGTGAGAACACGCTGGTAATCTACACAAGCGATAACGGCCCATGGAATCAGGACAAGTACACAAAGAAAAAGAAGGGGCATCCCGAGGGATCGATTTTCTGGGGTGACGCAGGGCCACTGAGAAATGGAAAAGGTTCGCCCTATGAAGGTGGTTATCGCTTGCCGTGCATCGTTCGCTGGCCGGGCAAGATTCCTGCGGGAAGAACTTCGGATGCCATCTTTGCGACAATTGACTTCATGCCAACCTTTGCGGCTCTGGCTGGTTTCACAACACCTGCAGACCGTTACATCGATGGTATCAATCAAACACCACTCCTTTTGGGCAAACAGGAATTCGGGCGCGATCGGTTTTATTTCCAAGGTGCGGGAATCCGTCTGGGTAAGTGGAAGTACCTGAAACCCAAGGCGTTCTTCCATGGCTATGCCGTGGAGGATGATCGTCAGAAGGTCGATGAACTTTACGACTTGGAAAACGATATTGGAGAAACAACAAACCTCGCTTTGAAACATCCTCAAAAGGTCACAGAGCTGAAAGAGTTGATGATCTCAGTGGAGGGATCCGATCGACTTCGCCCCGCAGATAGCAGCCGATAGCAAAAGATCGTTCATCAAGCAGTGGGCAAAATGGTATTCAATCCGGAAATACAATCTCCATGACAAAACACACCAAGAAAACAACTCAGCGTCGCTACGGCATCGAGCGTCGAAATTTCATCCAGTACATGGCAGCGATATCGGCCATTCCCTCTTTTGCAGCCATGGCCGATGAAATCCCTGGCAAGAGTCACGAATTCCGTGATAACCCGTTCACTCTGGGCGTGGCTTCAGGAGACCCGGAACCGGACGGTGTTGTCATCTGGACACGTCTTGCGCCATCACCGCTGACTGGAGACGATCTACCCAACGCGCCCATTGCAACCATGTGGGAAGTTGCCACCGATGAGTCTTTTACCAACATCGTCCGTCGTGGACACAAAAGTGCCATGCCACAACTCGGCCATTCAGTGCACGTTGAGGTGACGGGACTAAAACCGTACCGTTGGTACTTCTATCGATTCCACGTGGGCAAGCAAACGAGCCCCACAGGGCGCACTCGGACCGCCCCCGCACTTCAAGCGATGCCAGATCGTGTCCGTTTTGCATTCACAAGTTGCCAACACTACGAGAGTGGTTACTTCAACGGTTACCCCCACATGCAGCAAGAGGATCTCGACCTCGTCATTCACCTGGGAGATTACATATACGAGTACGGTGGTCAAAGCAATCGACCCCGGAAACACATCGGCAATGAGATCAAAACACTACAGGATTATCGCACTCGGTACTCTCAATACCGGCTCGATCCCATGCTACAGGAAACGCACCGACTGTTTCCATGGATCGTCACCTGGGACGATCACGAGTTTGACAACAATTATGCCAATCTTGTTTCAGAAGAGCAGGGGATCTCACCCGAATCTTTTTTGATGCGACGCAAGAATGCTTATCAAGCTTATTACGAATTCATGCCACTGCGGCGGCGATCATTTCCACAGGGCCCTGACATGACTCTGTATCGTGGTTGCCAATATGGAAAACTAGCGAATTTCCAGGTGCTCGATACCAGACAGTATCGAACGGACCAACCGAATGGTGATCACCAAAAACCGATGACAGGAAAAGTCTTCGACACCAATGCAACCATGCTTGGCAAGAAGCAGGAAAACTGGCTGATGTCCAACCTTGCTCAATCAGAAGCGACGTGGAATGTGCTGGCCCAACAGGTCATGATGGCACCGCTGAATCGTGGTGAAGGAGAAGATCGACGGTACAGCATGGACCAATGGCCGGGCTACGAAATCAGTCGTCGCCGACTATTAAGATTTTTCCATGACAAGAAAATCTCCAATCCCGTTGTTCTGACAGGTGACATTCACGTGAATTGGGTCAATGACCTGCAACTGGACTTTGAAAAGGCTGATTCTCCAATCGTAGGGACCGAACTTGTTGGTACATCGATGACTTCCGGTGGGAACGGGGGCAAGCCAATTCGTGAATACGAACGAGCAGCATCACAGAATGACTTTGTGAAGTGGCACAATACAAATCGTGGCTATGTATCCTGCGAAGTCACACCCACAGCATGGACCACCCATTTCCGAGCAACGCCTCAAGTGGAAACACGTGACTCTTCAATCACAACCGCTGGTTCCTTTGTGATTGAAACGGGAGAACCAGGTGCAAAGCCTGCCTGAGCGGAGTCGAGATCGTGAGGCAGATCAGCGTCTCGTTCAGTCCATACGAACGCCAATCTGCAGCAAAATATTTGCATACCGCTGTTGATCGGCAGTCTGAATGGTCAGCACGTGATCGGGCGTACTGACAGCCTCGTAGAACTTCCACTTATCAATGGGCTCCAATTCCAGATCGATACCTGCATCCGTGATCGTTTTGCGATAGTCATCCCAAACTGGAGGATCCCCATCGAGTGCGTACGGACCGCTTGTTTCAGTCTCCATGGTTTGGATCGTTTCCACGGGAACGGCTGACAGAACCGCTTCCAGAACCTGATTGCAAGTCGGAACACCCGGCATCAAATTAAGGCTGATCAATTCAGCACGTGGCCCCCGTTTACTGGCTGCGGGATAATTTCCGTCAGCGATCAGGACGGTACTGTGATGTCCGGAGGCGGCCAAAATGGCGTTGATTTGTGGATGAATCAGCTTGTGACGTAGCATTTCAGGCACACTCTTCGTGAAAGTAGGTAAGGACGGTGAACGGCCGCATCTCGTCTCATCGGATGTTTTCGCTACGATAGTAGCGACTAGCGTCCCTTCGCGGTTACGATTCGGAGAGCCGCATTGTGACGGAGACGCGTTTTATCGGAAAGTGTGTTGAATCGAAGACTAAAACTTGGCACGTTCCTCGGGATCGGACTCTACATCCACTGGTCCTTTGGGCTCATGATCGCCTACATCGCTCTGAGTGCATCTGGTGATGGAATCGTGGGCATCCTGTATTCCGTTGCACAATTACTGGGTGTTTATTTTTGCGTCACATTGCATGAATATGGGCACGTCTTGGCAGCCAGACGGTTCGGCATCGGAGCGGTCGACATCACATTGCTGCCAATCGGTGGTGTTGCCCGACTAAAATCCATGCCCCGAATCCCATGGCAAGAGCTCGTCGTCGCGGTCGCGGGCCCTGCGGTGAACGTGGTGATCGTAACTCTGCTGCTGTGTGGATTCCTTGCGTTTTCCAATGAAGCACTTCTGTACGCTTTCAAAGGTGCCTTAACCTCAGCAATCTCGGGACAGGGTATGGACGAACAGACGCTCCGGACCATGGAGACTGTCCTGATGCGTCCCTCCTTGACGGGTTACGCAATGATGTTGGTGGGCGTCAATTCAATGCTAGTCCTGTTCAACATGCTGCCAGCATTTCCGATGGATGGTGGGCGTGTTTTTCGTAGCCTCTTGGCAATGTTCCTGAGTTACCGCCGAGCGACTTGGATTGCTTCACGGGCGGGACTTCTATGTGCAGCGGGGATGGCCTTTTTCGCATTGAATTCCACTCCAATCCTTTGGATTCCTGTCTTGATTGCAGTCTTCATTGGATACGCCGGCCTTGCGGAAGCAAAGCAGGTCGACACCATGGAGTCGGTTCGCGGTTTGACCGTTCGACAGGCCATGATCCCAACCAATGTCAGCATCCCCATGGACACACCGCTGGCACAAATTTTTCGTGTTTGGCAATCCCATCCAATGCATGCGCTACCCGTCGTTAATGATCATGGACTAGTCGTCGGGATGCTTCACCTTCGAGATGTCAAACTCGCAATCACAACTAAGCAGGATGTGCTTACAACCGCCAGCGAATTGGTTGATCGCAAACACTACCTTGGCCCGGCAAGGATCGATGAACCACTTGAAAACGCGATCCAGCGTGGCAGTCGACAAGTACGGCAGATTCCGGTGGTCGATCCTGGTGGATTTCTGATGGGAATACTTGACTTGGATTCGATGCTAATGCGCGCCGAATTGGCAACCGATGATCTACTCCGTCGCGATAGCGAAGCTTCGATCGAGCCAGAGGACCTGATCAACGGCAAGATGCTAACCCCTCCGAACTTGCCGGAACGTCCAAATGATTTCAGTCACTTTGATCAAACGAACTGATATCAATAAGCTTCTTTGCTAGTCTGATGCACCGCTAGCGGCAAGCGAAGGCACTTTCTATTAACGAAAGTGAAATCCGATCTAGAGCGTTCCTTCTTTGGCTTGTCCACAATCCGCGTCGCTGACAGACCTTTCAATCTGGATCGTCGTGTGATCGATATTGAATTGTGAGTGCAATATCTCGCTCGCCTCTTTCAGCATCTGGTCATCATTCTCCAGATTCGGCCGTACTAGATGCGCTGTCATGGCAACTTCAGTTGTGCTCACCGCCCACACATGCAGATCATGCACTTCAGTGACATTGGGTAATTCCGCCAACGCATTATGCACTTCTTTGAAATCGATATCGGGTGGCACAGCCTGCAGGGCCAGATGAACTGAATCTTTGAGCATGCCCCAAGTGCCGAGAAAAATAACAGCAGCAATCACAAGACTCGAAACAGGATCAACCCAACGCCATTGTGTCCACATGATCACAAAACCCGCGCACACCACGCCAAGTGACAGCAGAGCATCGGCAGCCATATGTAGATAAGCTCCACGAAGATTCAGATCTGTCTTGCTTCCGCGGACGAACAGTAACGCCGTGCCAGTGTTGATAATCACACCGACCGTGGCCACCGCAATCACCATACCAGCAGGAACCTGAGTCGGCTCTGAAAATCGCCCGAGTGCTTCCCACGCGATTCCACCCACCGCGACAAGTAAAAGCAATCCATTGAATACAGCCCCCAAGATTGTCGAACCACGCCACCCATAAGTCCGCTGCGGACTGGGTGGCAATTTTGCGAGTGCATAACCACCCCAAGCAACCAACAATCCAAGAACATCACTCAAATTGTGACCTGCATCGGCCAGCAAGGCGAGTGATCCGGTATACCATCCAAAGAACGCCTCCACACCAACAAAACCAAGATTCAAAATGACGCCGGTGGCAAATGCCCATCCATAAGACTGACCTGGTGGGTGATGATGAGAACATTGATGCATGATCGCCTGCCTGGGAAATAGCTGAATCACGAGATGAGTGATTGTTCAATCACGTATATAACAGAAATTTGTGGCATCGCGCCTAGCACGATGTGATTCCATCAGCCGCACTTCCGAAATGCCAACACTTTTAAATCGGCTCGAATGCTTGTTCATAGAATCCGAACACGACGGACATGATTCGGAACATCGCGTAAAGCAAAAGAAATGCTACCGAAACGAGAATCACCCCGGCGATGGTTCGGGAGATCACCTTCATTGCTTTTTGCGCTCGCTCATCATACTCAGCCGCAAGAAAAGCAATGGACTCGGAATCTGTTCCTGAATGTTCTGCGATCTCGATCTTGCCGATAAAATCGTCAGGAAAAATCCTGGTCTTATCCAAGGCGTTAGAGAGAGTCGCGCCCTCCAAAATTGACTGTTCCGTATCGTCCCGAGCGGCACGATAGTAATCGCTATCAGTTGCATCGAGTGCTAATGCGATTGATGCTGTTGGCTCAAGCCCTGCTCCTAACGCAATTGACAATGCTCGACAAAATCGAGCGATTGTGATCGTCTGAATCGACGGGCCAAGCTTGGGAATCATGTAAATCAATGGCACCATGTTCTGCACACCAGCCACATTTCGGAAGAAACAATAAATTGCACCTCCAAAGATTCCAAAGAAGAGCAATAAATATCCCCAAAAGATCAAAACACCTGTTCCCCCACGCAAGCCCCAACCGAGCAGATCAGTCATTTGACCGCCACTAGGTGGTGTGAGAATCCCCATCAGATAGATCAATAAGGAGATAATGCCAATGCCAGCCGTAAGCATGAAGGCAGGATAGGCGATAGATGCCAAGAATCCACGACGCAATTGTTGCTGTCGTTGGTAATGCTCACTGAGTAAAGAAAGTAGGTATTCCAGCTTGCCAGTTAATTCCCCAACCCTCACCATCGTCGTCATCAATGCGGGGAAAAATTTGTCTTCACCCATGAGCACATGCAACTGCTCACCCTGTTTCACTCCAACAATGAGTTGCTTGACTGAAGCCTTCTGTCGCGCGGAGCCAATCCTGCTTTCGCTTGCCAACAAAACAAGAATGTCTGCACCTGCATGCAACCCTGTACCGAATCGATAGCAGAAGGCAGCAGCTGCGGAGAAGGACATTCGATTAGAAAACACGCGAAGGACGCCTCAAGAGATCAGGGTAAATGAAACAGGTGCCCCATTGTGGCCATAATCACTGATGCATTGGTAGAGGCTACCTGTTTCACGCCGCTCGTTTCCCAATATCTTCTGCATCATTGAGTTCGCGGCCTGAGCAACCTTCATAGGCACTCAACGTTTCCTCGACCTGCTGAAGCTGCTCGGATGCCGTTTGCGACAAATCGACAAAGAGTGTGAGGACGCCCGAAATGACACACCATGAGGCCTGCTCGTCATCAAGCACCTCCATTCGGACTTTGAAACCCGTTGCCCGGGCATCATGAAGGCGTTGCCTCAGCCTTGAAACCACATTATCCGTGGTCAAATTGCCATTTTGTGATCCAACGTCGGCAAATTTTCCCTTTGCAATCATCGGGTACCCTGTGATTTGACGGGCCAGGCAGCGCAGCCACTGCAAACAAAACAAATTACCCACCCACCGAGGTCAGACGCTGCCGTGGCAAACTGTGCGGGATCGATTTTTCCATCTGTAGCAAATGAACCAGCTTCGACGATAGATCAGGTCAGGGACACGGCGAGTACGTGCCATTGTCAAACTTCTTTTTTCCGGGCCGGCCAAGTAAACATGCAGTCGCAGCATTCCAGCAATACAAGTCACTTGCCATCCAGCCTCGTCACCCCCCAAGCGACGGCCGCTGAAGTCGTCGACCCACAGCATCAGATCCAGTATCTGAAGAACGAACTGAAGAAGGCTCAGGCGCTCGCGGCGCTCGGTGAATTGACTAGCACTGCGACGCACGAATTCAATAATGTGCTGATGACCATCATCAACTACGCACGACTTGGTATCCGAAATCGAGATGATGCCAGCCGCGATAAAGCTCTCAGCAAAATTCTGGAAGCTTCAGAGCGAGCAGCAAAAATCACAGCAACGATCCTGGCGCAGGCCAAGAATCGAAGCGAAAGCATGGAACCCACGGATTTAGCATCCATCGTCAGTGATTCGCTGGTATTGCTGGAACGGGAAATGCGCAAATACCGTATCGCAATTGAGACTCAACTTGCCCCGGATGTCCCCAAAGTCGTGGCTAGTGGTAATCAGATTCAGCGCGTGCTGCTGAATCTCTTGATTAATGGACGACAGTCCATGCCAGAGGGAGGTACTATCTTGATCCGCTTGAATACAAGCAGCGATGGTAAGTTTGTGGAATTGGTCATTCGCGATTCCGGATCGGGCATCCCGCGCGAGGCCCTGCCACACATCTTTGACGCCTTCTACACCACAAAAGATGGCCCTGATGAGTCTGGTAAGGGTGGCACAGGCTTAGGGTTAGCAGCGTGCAAAGAGATTATCGATAGTCATCAGGGACGCATCCGCGTGGAGAGCACCTTGGGACGCGGCACGGCCTTCATCATCCGCCTCCCTTTGAGCAATGATGCCAAAGCTGCAGGCTGAATACCAACACGCATCGACTTCAGCGACTCCGCTAACTCGTAGAGAGACTCGAGAATATTCTTCGGTGGCTTGCATCTGCTGCTCGGTAACCCCGTCTGCAGCATTCACTGGGCAAATCGAAAGATCCGCCCTCCGCCGGACATTGTGCTCATCAAGACTTCTCCGTCGTCGGTTTGACCGAAGGTAAATACTGGCAGATTATCCCAGATGATTGGACGATTCTCGGCCACTGTTGACCTGGCGGAATCGTATTTCAATGCCCAGATTCGCCCGCTGATGTAATCACCGTACAGATAGTAACCATCGAGAATTGGTGTCTGACTACCGCGATAAACAGCCCCACCTGTGATTGACTTACCCCAAGCTTCAGTGTGAGGGTACTCGACAATGGGCTCGCTCAACTCAGCATTTGGACCTGAACCCGGCCCACCTGCAAGCTTAAAGGCATGAGCAGCCTCTCTCAGATTCCAACCGTAGTTCCCACCGGCACGGATCAGATTAATTTCTTCCCATTCGTTCTGCCCCACATCTGCTGCCCACAAATCACCTGTCATTTGGTCGAATGCCATTCGCCAAATATTCCGGATGCCAAAGGCATAGATCTCAGGACGCGTTTCGGGCTTCCCCACCAGTGGATTATCACTCGGAATGGCATAGGGTATTTCGCCAGAAGTTTTGTCCACATCAATTCTCAGAACTGATCCAAGCAAAGTACTGACGTCCTGGCCACTGCCCAGAGGATCATTTGCTTTTCCTCCATCACCCAAAGCAATGTAAAGGTAGCCATCAGGACCAAAGACAATCGTCCCACCATTGTGATTCCAAAACGGTTGTTGGATCTCGAGTAATTTTACTTCACTACCCAAATCAACTGTCTTTCCAGCGATTGCTGAAAAGCGACTGATCACTGACGTATGAGGTCGCTCTCTGGTTGTGTAGTAAACAAAGAGATAGCCATTTTTCTTGAATTGTGGATGAAAAGTAAATCCAAGCAGTCCTTCCTCATTCTCACGATCTTTATACGATACGCGTTTTGATAAATCGCCGAACAAAGTCGGTCGCTGGACATCCTGATCAGATGCATCGATGAAGAAAATTTTCCCTCGTTGTCCAGCAATGAAAAGCCGTCCACTACCATCACCTGCACCAGTGAGAACAATCGGACGCTCCACTCGCAGACGAGGATAAGCGTCAACCACCTTCACGGGCAGCGGATTCGTATTCAGGGCTGTAGGGGGTTCGGCAAGATTAACTGTCGATTGTCCAAGCAAAGCCGCGCTTTGAATGATAGTCAGACCGACCAGAAGAAGGCACAAACGAAATTTCATTATAAGATCGTAAAGCGAGTAAGTGAAAATCAGATACTATCCCGTGAAGCAGAATGAAAAGGTTAACGCCCACTTCGTTGTCTGCAAACTGTCACTTCGCAGAAACCGCTGGGATGATGTCGGGTAACTGGCGAACGATAAATCTTGGCAACAACATCAACGCACGATCACTCGTGTCATCGATTGCCAATCGATATTGGAGCGGGGATAAACCTGCCGTGACTTTCTTCATTCTCGCTACAAAATCAGCTCGCGTCTGGCCCAGAGGTGGTGTCCAAACAAAAATCGGCAAACGGTCATAGGTGGCTTCCGTACCAAGCCACCAGTGTTTTGAATCCACTTGTCGCACTTGCAAACCCAAAGGAGACAATGTGTTCTGGAGGGTACTTCCCGCATCGATTTCTTTGTGAGGCATCAATAAATGCTCAGGTGGAACACCACGACGAAGAGCATCCTGCCAATTAAAAACACACGTGGCATGATTTCGTTTCGCGGTGCGACGCATTAACCCGGCAACACTGATAGGTGAATCCAGCTGCGGCCCAAAATCGCCACCGGACAGCACCTTCCATTCTGCCTGCGCATTGTTAATCTCGCGGGCCCAACGGCCAAATCTCGTCTCCTCCATCTGGGGTGCGATCCCTCGCATCCGTCTCAAGGCTTCCGCTGAAAAACAGGCCAGTTGGCTGACTTCTCGTGGATTGGCATCACCATTCTCTCCGGCAAGAAATCCCTGCAAAAACTCCTGCGCTGAAGCACTGCCCGCCCCAAAGTCATCAACTGACTTCAAGCGACTGGCAGCTTCATCAAAGACGTTATCCCTTAACGTTAGCAGTAACAAACTTTGCTGTTCACGAATTTCCGCATTCAAAACATCCGCTGCGTCATCAAGTAATTCTCTGGCAGAACGCCAAGCCTTGGTGGTAGGCACCTGCTGCTGAATATCTGCTCCAGCCAAATCAAATGACGGCCAGTCCATTTGAATGGGAACCCCAGTGACTTGGCTGACCAACGACATCAAATCACTGGCAGGATATCCATCCGACGCAAGAGCAAGCCGAATCGCAAGATCGGCTCTCAAGTCGAGTTCTTGGGGAACGATCGGTATTCGCAGATCCTCATCCTCTTCCTCCGCGGCTGCTTCCAGCTTGACCTCTTCCATGGTCGGTGGAGCTTGCAGCGTCGGTGTTGCCTGAGCGCCATCTTCCAGCAGAAACTGAGTGTATTGCGCAAGTTCTGGAGGCAACTCCTGCATCCCGGGAAGTGCATCAGAATCTTCAGTTTTCTCAGCAGTTGTCAGACCAACACTGCCTGCATCATCATTCGAAGCAATTACATCTGTATTACTTGGTGGATCGAGGACTGATGGCGGCAACAAATCACTCGGTATCGACTGTGCTGTATCTTGATTACCAGTTACTTCATTACTGGTCGTCGCACCCGGTATCATCGCGGTCACACTGTCACGTTTGCCTGGTGCATCATTCTCACCAGCACCGCTGGGTGACCCAGGTTCAATACCAGTGTCAACCGATTCTCCCACGTTTGCCTCGTTTGGAGTTATCGAAGGAGTCTGATCCTGCCCGTTTCCTATCTCAGTAGAGGGAGCTTCTTCATCCTCTTGAGCGATTTCATCGATGCCTTTGGTCTGTGAATCATTGCCAGAATCGGTGGACGAATCGTCACCACTGTCATCGGGTCGAGTCCCGACCGTCGAGAGTTGCCGAACCTCCTGCTGCCCCCACGAAGTAACAAACCAGCCGAAGAACATGACTGCTGCAAGCAAACCCGTTGCGGAAAGAGCAATGACGAGGGCTATCTGACGTGATTTTTGGGTTTTCGCATTCTGCCAATCTGGGTGCATTGCTCCCGCGAGACCATCGCTACTTTCTGGAAGAACAGAATCTGAACCTGCAAAGCCTTCTTCATTGGCGAGTTGTACCGCACCGGTGGCAAGTCCAGAATCAGCAGCGATCGCTTCCTCAGTGATGGCCTGACTATCAACTCCGGAACGCCCAATTTCAACTTGGCTCTCAGGACGGTTGATCTCCACCATCGATCCGCACTTTGGACAGGCAGCAATCGTGCCAACGACTGCCGGGTCAGAGACCCGAAGCTGACTTGCACAGGTCAGACATTGGACTGCAAATGGCTTAAAGGACACTGGAATCGCTCGAGAAAGAGTTCCGAAACGCAATCTAATTCAATCCAACACTTGGCAACCTCGAGACCGCGCCACCCCAGAAACGCGGTTAACCGCCAATTCCCACAAAGATCCGCACTGAACCAAGTAGAATTCATTCTACGGGGCAATGAGCCAAGTTGCATCACTATCTGTCGGACACATTGCAAGGAAACAACGAAAGAAGCCGCATGGTTTCGCCAAACTAACACGATCAGTCAGTTATCAAGGACCGTTAGCATGCGAAAAAAATCGGACTGACCCTAATGGATCAGTCCGTGAAAGATTCAATCGTCGCCAAGAAAACGGAGCTTAGCTCCAGATTTGATCGATGTCACCTGCCAACAGATCGAGCAAGCCATTCTCTTCGTCGTCGTCTCGCACATCACCAGAGATAGCCGACTCCGTTGAATCCAGCACCTCCGGTGCCTTGGGACAATCCGTGATTGCAATTTTATCCACTGAGCTAAGATCGCCATTTCCTAAACCGGCAAAGACGTCGTCTGCAGGATTCGCAGTCACCGCATCATCCTTCACCTGACGAGCTAGTTCCTCACCTTCACCTTCGTAGGAATTCTCCATCATGGCAATCAGCACCAGATTCGCATCCCCAGGGGTAACACGTCCGTCGCCGTTCACATCGGGATAAATCTTCGACGAAGAGTCATTTCCGCCGCTCTCGCCCTCTCCCACAAGGGACAATCGGTTGATGACGAGCAGAGCGTCGATTGGAGAAATAAATCCATCATTGTTCACATCTGCATTATTGCCTTGATTCTGTTGTCCAGAGCCTGCGGAGCTGATTGTGATCGACAGCACATCATGCCGAATTTTATCAATCGCAACTGGGTCATCATTTAAGAAGACAAGCGTATCATGTTGTGGCAACAAATCGGCGGGCGAACCCTTGAACTGTACTGTACCCGGTGCTGTTGCTTCAAAGTAAATCGTCGCTAGCTCCGCTGGATCATCGTTCGTGTAAGGGAAGTCGAAGCTGGTGCCAGTACGAAGACTTCCCACCTCATCGATGATGCCTGGTGTTGCTGCAGTACCAGAGCCTGTAGCAGTATTGAAGGCCGAACCAAAGTCCAGATCGAAGTTGTAATCACCACCAGTCGGTGCAACCGTCGCAAGATGACCAGCTGGGTACAAGACATCAAGGTATCCTGCGTAAACCAAGGTATTTGCAAAATCCTGTCGCAGATCGTCAACAATGATTTGCAGACCAATCTCATCTCCAACGGTGATCTGCGATGGATCCAGTGACTCGCCAGCTCTGTTGACCAGCAGGAAGTCAAATGCGACTTCTGCATCACTGTTCTGGCTACCCAAGGCAATGGTCACATTGGCGGACGTAACGACACCCTCGCTGGTAACGATGAAGTAGCTAAACTCCTCTAACCCAGTCGCATTTGTGTTGGGCTGATAACTCAAGTAGTCATCGCCCAAATCATTTGGAGTGCCATTGTCTTCCACCAAGACAATGCCCTTGGAAGGACCATCCTGCAACCCAAACTCAGTGATGGTACCTGTGATGCCTAAGTTGTCGTTTTCAAGCACCTTCAAAACACTGCGTTCTGCTGACAAGTTACCGCTGTTGACGATAACATTTCCGTTGGAGTCAAGTCCGTCGGGAAATGAATCATCAACGGCCGCAGTTACAAAATCCGACGAAGGAAGAATTGTCAACTGAGTCGAATTAAAACCCAATTGCTGGATGGTTAACGCTTCATCTTCGTCGAAAAGCACGCACTCAGCTTGCGGCGTGTTAGCGGGATCACCCATGAACTGTGCAATACCTGCTGCATTGGCACGCATGGTCGCTTCGAAAAGAACCACTGAGCCAGCGTGCTGCTGAAGATTGCCAAAGTCCTGAGTGCTACCAACCTCATTCAAAACCCCAGGCACCGAAGCATCACCCAATCGGAATGCTCCCGAACCACTGAAGTACGGGCCGAACGTGACATCAAAGTCGAAACCGTCATTCGGATCGCTATCTACCGTCGACACTAAGGCTGAGGTGTACAGCAAGTCCAAAAAGGCAGAGGTAACTCCGTTTGGTGAACCTGCTCGCAGATCATCCACAGTGACACGGACGGTGAACTCGTCACCAACCGAAACATGATCGATCACGTTCCCGTTGACGGCATCCAGAATCTCGACATCAAATTCAAGCAAGTCATCATCGGTCGCACCCGGCAACATGTTGACCGTTACGGTTGCCTGACTAACCAATCCAGCACCATCCTGAATGGTGTACAAAAACTGTTCAGTCCCCGAGAAACCACCTTGCGGGGTGTATCGAATCGATTGCCCGCCGGCAACAACCGCGATATTTCCGCCGTTTGTGCCGGCACTGACACTTGTGATCGCCGATCCACCATTGATACTCGCGATGTCGTTGTCCAACACTGCCAGCGGTCGGTTTACCGAATTCGCCGGAACGTTATAGATGTCATCCACAGCGATTGGAACATTCGATTGGAATTTGACATTCACAAAAACAGATGCTGTGGCAAGATTGCCGAACTGATCCCGAACGGTGTAGCTGAACGAATCCAAGCCGATGAAACCGCTTGGTGGTGTGTAGAAGATTTGATTGTTAGTCGGCGGTGGCACAACACCAACAGTGCCGGTGGTATTCAGACTGTCAATCGTCAATTGATTGCCGGCCAACTGGAAGTCATTCGCAAGCACGTCCAGATACACGCTTTTGGAATTCCGTGCTACGTCAAAGTAGTCGTCGTTCGCGATGTCTGAACCGCTGAGGATGGTGACTTTATGATCTTGGACCTCACCCGTGCCGGCGAATCCAGCAGCACCGAGATTCCCAGTTTTACTGAGTCTGAAACGAGCATAAGTTTCACCCGTCTGAGCACCAGAAGGCACGGGAACTGCGATCGAATAAATAACATTTTTCACACCATTACTGATCGCTCGATTGCTCAGAAACTTCTCACCGGCGTCATCGAAGTCACCGTCTTGATTGAAGTCAATAAAACCCTGAAGATAGGCTGTCGATCCGGTTGTATTGGTAACAGTCACATCGAAGTTGGACGTATCACCAGGTGCCAATGGAACCGTCTGGAGGACGCCATCTTCGTCGTTCACCAACTGGTTCAGGTCATCACTGTCAGCATCGATCGATGGAACCCCATCAACATCACGATCAGGTGCCGTACCGATCGACAGCCCGGTAACGATCCCATGTCGAGCACCATCAGGAAGTGATGTACCGTACGAATTCGGAGCATCCCCGAAATCGAGTGTTGAGCGGAAGCCAAAATTGTACTCGTTAGTGATCGCAATCCCATTGAAAGTAAACTTGTGCTCACCGCTCGTCGGAAACGAGACCTGATATCCCGGCGTTGGTACCGCACGGATTACATAATCTCCAATCTCACCAAAATTGAAGAAGTAACTTCCATCTTCGCCAGTGCGTGTACTGGCTTCACCCAAGTCGGGTCGATCATCGCCGTCGCTGTCCAAGTAGATATAAACGTTTTCGAGAGGTGATTCATTTGCATCCATGATCCCATCACCATCGACGTCATCAAATGCCACACCCGTCTTCACACCACTGACGATACCAAATCCAAATTCAAGACCTGAAACCGACCCGGAAGGAGGTACCGTGACAGACTGCGATGTCGAAGTAGTGGCTAGGTATTGCGTTGGAGCAACAGCACGGATGTCCACAGTGCCGGCCTGCACGTTTAACGAAAAGGTGCCGCTTTGCTCAGTGACCACAGTAGGTTCACCGACCGTGTAAACGCCATTGGCATCAACATCGGCGAACACTGTCACACCCTGGAGCCCACCATCAGAGCTTCCACTACCGTCCAGATTTTCGTCAAAGAAAACCCGCCCGCTCACACCGCCGCCGACGGTACCAGTGGACAGGAGATTAGCCAGGGTGTTCGTGATCTCACTCTTACCAATAAACAGTGATTCCGCAACGCTGAAGAAATCGTCTTCGAACACTGGATCGATGTCATCACTGGTTCCAAAAACGAGATCGGGACCGATCCCCGTTCCGTAAATCAGAGCTGGATCTCCACCCTCGTCTGACAGCGTCCCAATCGTGTTTGTTCCGTCCGTATGAGCCATTCCCAGAACGTGACCAGCCTCGTGTGCTGCAACACTACCGATGAAAAATCCAGCTAAATCGATCAAGCTCCTTGTTGGACTGATCGGAATGTCGGCCATGGCGATCGCTGTATCAACAAAATTTACAAAAGCAACTTCGCTCATATCGAAGTTTCCGATATCAACCGTCTGAGCAATGCCAAACGCAGGAATCGTATCTTCGTTACCTCCAATAAAGATCCGGGTCAAACGTGGATCGTTCAACGCAATCTGTCCCCGATGATCCCGGCTGTTCAAAATGCGAATCCCGTATTCGCCCGGAATACCCGACTCGACAAAATCGCCATTCTCGCCAGTCTGTGTCAAATCCTCGAATACATCGACAACCTGACCGACAACCCCGTCAATGACCTGATTAATGGCCGCGACATCCGTACTTTCAATCCCAATCTGCGGTAGCGACTCCGCCAGGCTTGGCACACGAATGAATCCAGTACCGCCCAAAAGATTCCCGTCAATCACGTCGCCGTCGAAATCCAGATAGACGATCTGGGCATCGCCAACCTCCAACGCCTCGGTGATTGGACGATAGGCACGAAGCCCAATCGTGTACGAACCACCCAACGACACAATGTCAGGAGCCACTGTCAAGAAATAGGTTCCTTCCCGGGGAACAACCCAAGCACCAGTTGCATTACCAACATCTTGCAAAGGAGCCTGCGGTATCGCAAACGGCGCAATACTCCCAAACACGGTCTGGCCGCGAGTGTCACGAACCACAAACTGATTTGCCGCTCCGGTAACAGCGACATCGAGGATATCTCCACCTCGCAAATCCATCTCGAAGGTATCAAGATCAGCGGTCAGGCCGGTCTGGGTCTGACCCGGTGCAGTTGGCAAGAAGCCGAAAATGTCGACGGTATCCTGCTCGCCAAAACCTGTTCCAACCGGGACCTTGTCAGCGTTGTAGATCGAGTCGTTGAATCCCGTTTGCTGAAAGCTCTCTGATTCATTGTACGTGAATGACTGTACCGCTCCGATATTTCTGGCAAATGAATACTCTGGCAGATCATCCGGCGCTGGAGCAGTAGGTATGTCCTGCATCACCGCGAGCAATCGGCGTTCTTCCAAACCCTCCATGTTCAAGCGGCGACGCTTCTGGGCGCGGCTTACACGGTTCTTGCTCTTGTTGGACTGAAGTTTTTTTGCTTGATTTCGTTTGATCATCGAGTGTCTCTACCAAATTCGCGACTGACGGCATTTCGGCGGTTTTGTCGGAACGGTTTATAAGGATGAACAGGGTCACAGATCGATCGGCCAAGTCCTCAGGATGGGTATTTACCCAGTCCTGGCGGAAGTTGGCAGCTTGCGCATTGTTTAGCATCGGTAAAAAGGTTCGCTAGCGTTTGCCAAACAGTCGGTAGCTCCCAATGCACCCATCAGGCAACATAGGAAGCCTAGGAAGCAAAGGCAGGCAGCGTGTGCGATTCTAATTACGCCCGTAAATGTGTCAACGAAACGCATGTTATCGGATGCATTGGAGGTGCCAAAGTTCCGACGAGTCACCCAGAATCCCATTAATCGGACCAAACGGATTCTTGCCGGCACCCCACCAGAGGGTGTTTTTTTGTCCATCACAAAACAACCGTTATCAATCGTTCTCGCCCCGAAACGCCGGTTTTTCCGACGCTATTGATGCAAAAAACCCGCCTCAGTGCACCGAGGCGGGTTTCAATGATGAACACAGAAATAATCTGGACAGTTCGATAGCGGCTTACCAGTTGTACTCAGTACCGAACGAAATACCTTGCACGACCAGATCATCGAGTACATAAGCAGGATTTACGACATTGCCGCCAGCTTCCAAATTCAAAATCGTATTTTTATCGATTGAACCGAATCCGATATCTTCTGCAGCGATCACATAATATGCTGATCGAAATTTCCAGGAATGGTTGAATTGCCAAACGAACTTGAGTTCGAACTCGCCCATCAGGTCGCCGCCTCGTCGCGTCTCATTGATGGCAGTGTTAGCAATCGAATTGGCATCGACAATGAAAGAGCGTTTGATTTCATTTTGAACCCAAGCACCTTTCAGTCCCATGCCAAGTCTGACTCCGGAGTAAATGTTCCACCAAATGTCGCCACCCGCCTGAGCTCCGAACATGTGGTTTCGAACTCTGTCTTGAGAGTTGAAAAAGCGAGAGGCGGAATTGAAAGCCGAGTAATTCAGTTCATTTTTGAACTGAAGGTAACGAAGACCAAACAACCATGATCCTTGGAAACGACAACGGGGTCCCATGGTTCGCCGACGATAATTCAGCTCGATACTGTGCAGTGCACTCTCTGTGGCGATGCTCTGTGATGACGATTGATCAACATCGTCCAGCACGATCGGATCGCCGAAATCACTAATGAATGAATACAAGTCATTCCCTGCGGATGTTACCTGAGCGTTGGCGTTCCATTTATTTCCGCCCATGTAGGTTGCTTCGATGTTACCACCTACGCCGCAAATCAAAGCACCTGACAACCTCACACCTGCAGCGAGCTCGTCACCATCGTTTGCATCTCCAAGAGATAAAACAACGTCACTTGGAGGATTTCCTTGGCCTAAGGCGGTGATCGGCATATTACCGCCACCCTGCGTGTGCCCAAGGAAGACAGCCTCAGCGGAAAGATCATACCAGCGTAGCCCGCAGATCTCACCGTGGGGTCCCAAGTTGCTACCCAAACCTTGCAAGTTGCTGCCCAAATATCGTGGATCAATCGACCAGTAGTCGCAGAAGGCTTCAAGGCATGTACCCCCACCCAGCAGACCGTGGCCGGCGTTACGGGAACCGAGTAACCCGCCTCGTGAAATACCACCACATGAGCCAGCACCAGGATCACAAGAGCCGCAATTCCCGTCAAACTGGCCACCGGACATGAAGCCAACTGGCATGACACCTCCTGGGAACGCAGTCGGGCCGTTGCCTTGCATCCCGGGAGAGAACGCCATTCCTGCAGGAACAACACCACCCTGATACATGGAAGGGTGGGCCATACCGGCCGGCGTGACATACCCGCTAGCGTCGTAATCCGCATCTGCCATCGGCAGTTGTGCGGCGGCCGGCAGAGCAAACAGTGCTGCACATACAGCAATCGCCCTGAGGCTCGAAGAGCGTGTAAAAAATCGTGATTGAGTCATTCGGTGCATCGCAAACGTCTCCGCGGCATCCGCCGCATGGCTATGGGCCGATCATTCATTTGCGGGGTAACGCACTCAGAACCCAGATTCGCTCCAAGCACGCAATGAAAACCAGTAGACAGATCACGCCTACCTCGCTTTCTGACCTTGCATGCGTCCGACAACAACCACTGTTGCCGTGGCAAGCAAAGACACTCCCCCCCTGATTGTTTTGCTTCGAAGCGATTACTCAGCTTTTCGCGTGTGATTAGGACCTCGCCCAATCAACCAGCGTCTACAGAACAACCGCGTCATGCGGATTTATCGGCACAAGTGGCCACCGGCATTTGGTTATTCCACTCGATCATCCTAGGAAAACTTTGCGGACATCAAATTTGGAAGACCCAAACAATCACGGCAAGCCGACGTGATGGCTCCTGAAATCGCGTAATTCGTTGGATTTGAGAGTTCAAGCTCTCGAACCCACGAAACCAATTGTCCTCTAGAAAAGCGGCGCGAAATCCTAGCTCAGGAGACGTGATCGCGTCGAAAACAAACAAATTCATCACTTCTGATCATGCTAGCAACCCGCTTTCCCAACCCGATGGGAACAGCGAAGAACAGGACGCCAAACAAGCCATGCTGAATCGAAGTTAGTGACCACGCCGACTGCGTTTGTCGCGCATCCATTCCCAGCCACGATCATATCCTTAAAGAAGTTCTTCGAAACGGCGAAGCGTTACCCGGGTACTCGTCCTCGTTGCTTTGGCCCCGAGAGCAACAGCGCCCACATACCCGGGGCGGGGCTCAATTGAGATAAAACTCCAGCGCATCTCGGACTCGAGTTTCGGATTGAGAAATCGGATCTCGGGTTTGGCGGCGTCAATCTTTTCGAATGCAAAATCAGCTAGTGGTGTTTGCAATCCTGTTCCAAGTGCCTTGATAAAGGCCTCCTTGAGTGTCCAAATTTTCAGAAAGGTATTTCGACGATCTGTTTCCGAGACACAATTCGCAAGGTGATCGATTTCTGGTTCGGAGAAATAACGTTGGGCGAGGCCAGGATCTGTTCGACGGCCCAGCTTTTCAACATCAACACCAAGTAGGTCGACACTGTGGCTATCAATCCCACACATTACCAGCCCATCAGTATGTGCAATATTGAACGCTCGGCGAGCCTCAGCGGGTTGGCTGACATAAGGCTTCCCATTTTTTTCGGTTGCAAAGGCAATGAGGGATGGGTCGATTTTATCACGTCCGAGTAGTCGCCGAGCCATCCCGCGACCAACGACGTGCTGGTTGCGGCTGGTCGCAATTCGAAATCGGTCCGCTCGATTCCGTTCATCTTGGCTGAGCCAGTTTTCACAGCATCGTTCCAGCATTCCCGGCTCGGAAGATGAACTGCCTGCGTGCCAAACTTGAATACCGGGAGAATCTTCCATACTGATGACATCTAAAGTTCAAAGGGACTAATCACCGTTTCTGTGAAACACGAAACTCGACGAACTATCGGATTCATTGAAACCATCGGAACAGATTCAACCGAACAAGGCTTCCAGCCTGATAGTCCGAACAAACCTGAGTAACGTCAGAGCCAACATAGTGTGAACAAAAAAAAAGAGCTTCCTGCCATGATAGCTCACGGTTCGATACTGAGGGATAACGAGCAATGTGCAATCAAAGCTGGCAAGCAGCACCGTCATACGCCAATGAAGATAGATGTGATCTCTCCGAATGTGATTGCTGAGACCTCTGAGGGGTCAACCATGCAAGCCGCCCAGTTTCTTATGGTTGGTGGATTTGTGATGTTAGCATGGGTCTTGGCTCGACGAAAAATCCGAGCGGGAAAGAAGGTCCACGAAGAAACGAAACGCGCGAATCGGGAAATAAAATTGATGCGAGAGCACAAGGAACCCTCGGTTCCGCTGAGTGGTGCCCCTGCTGAAACACAACGCTGGCAGGCAGCGATGTTTGACCTGCAACGTGAACTCAAAGCCGATCTGGATACGAGAATCGTTGTGGTTCAAACGCTGCTCAATCAGGTTGACGAGAAGATCGACCACTTGAATAGCTTGCAAACAGACCTTGAACCACCTCAGATCGCTGATCCATCCTTAAGAACCAAGATTCAAGAGCTATTGCAGCGTGGTTTGAATGCGCGAGAAATAGCATTGAAGATGGGCATGCCTCTGGATGACGTAGAACTTACGATCGCCAAGCTGTGAGCGAGACTCGAAATCCCAGCACACGTTCGTCAATAGGCGGACTCATTTAGCAAATGTTGTACTGAAACCACGAATGACTTTCGCATTTGGGGACCGAAGTCTTACGACATTCTAATGCGATCTTGCAATGATCCACGGCCTGATTTCTGCTGCTAGAAAGAAAGACCCACAGACAACCAGAATACCGCCTGGCGAGATTCTTGCTAACGCGTTTTCGCAGGCGACAATGGGATCCGTCATCACCTCAGCCGTTCCCGACCATCCCTCGGGTAACATCGGTACAAGTTCATCCGGTTCGACGAATCGTGGATTACCGTGAAAACGGGTCAGGACTATTTCCTCACTGATGGAACTCAATTGCTTCAGCATCACTCCTGCTGACTTATCGACGCTGGTTCCGAAGACAACAGCGATGTTTCGATTGCCACGGCGATTTTGCAAACAGTCACACAAGGCGGCGACGGAATCTTCATTGTGGGCCACATCAACGACCGCCATCACACCATCCGACAGCGAAAAAGGCTCAATTCGGCCAAGGCAAGTCAAACCCGCCAACCCTTGATCGATTGCTGCATCCGAGATTGGCCTTCCTTGCCTGCCCAAGGCTTCAACAGTTGCCAGCGCGATCGCCGCATTACGACATTGATGAGCCCCCTCAAGCGGCACGGAGGTTTCTATTTGCCTACCTGGATCGCCGGGCCCGGTGTAGACCAAACGTGAACCCCAACACGCTTCTTCAAAACCCTGAAACTGAAAATCACGCCCCAGTTGCCAATAGGTGCATCGATGTTCGATAGCTGTCGACTCGACGACCTGCTGTGCGGCTGGGACCATCACTCCACTGACCACCGGCACACCTTGTTTGATGATCCCGGCTTTTTCAGCTGCAATCTGCGTCAAATCATTCCCCAGCACATGCTGGTGGTCGAGCCCGATGGAGGTAACAACCGAGATGCTCGGAGCACAGACATTGGTACTGTCCAACCTGCCACCCAAACCAACTTCGAGCACAATGGCTTGACAATGCGAGCGTGCGAAATGCCGTAGTGCCAACGCGGTGGTGAGTTCAAAAAAAGAGGGATCGTCCTGAGGTAAAGGTGAGTCGTTGTTGAAGGATGGCGACACCACTGTTTGGCTGAGCTCCTCCACGAGCGTGATGAGCTGTTCGGGTGGGCAAGTCTCACCATCGACCCGGAATCGCTCTTCCAATCGATGTAGGTGGGGGGACGTGTAGAGCCCAGTACGGAGACCGCTGGCACTCAACATCGCGGCAACCATGGCCGCTACCGACCCTTTTCCCTTCGTCCCCGCAATATGAATCAGTGGGATTGGTGGTTTTGGGGATGACGAGGAATACAGGTAATCCCCCAAACCCAGTTCTTGGAGAAGTTCAGACATTCTCTGAAGCCGAAATCGATAACGGTTCGCACTCGAGACAGTCATTTTCTCGTAGTTGATCTGCCCGTAGAGGAAGCTCAGAGCCTTCTCGTAGGCGTCATCCGGCGTAGATTGCCGAGGGGATATCAAATCGTTCAACGGAGCGGGCAATCCGGAAAAAGACAGAACGGGTGAAAAACCAACATGATGGCGTTAGCAAATTGATTGATGATTCAGCCCTGATTTGCAAGCCCCATTCACCAAATGAGTCGATTTACAGGGCCAGAAACGATCCCTCAACATGCCGCAAATGTGAGAACACAACCGTCCGAACAGGCGCGATCGCCTCCATTTCGTTGCGTAGACAACCTTTAAAGACAACCATTTCGCGCCGGTCAGCGTAATACGCAGGTGGAAATGCTGGCACATCTCGGTTCAGATCAGGGCTGATAAGTCGGGTTGAAGGTCTCCGGCACAAAAATACGAACACTTCCCCCGGTGGCGGCGTAGCGTATCAATCTCTGGCTTTGGGTCTGCAAGCATCGCAGCACAGCAATTCGTGACACCCAGACATCGGAGACCTTGTCGCATCCCGGTGCCTAATCGGCTCGATTTATCTTAAATGACCGATTCTCCCTATGTTTGCCCAATTTTGCCCTCTCCTAACGGAAGTCTTTAACCGTGGATACTGATTCAACCGTGGTCGCCGAATCGGAGACCGCCGACGCAGCACAAGCTGGCAATGGCGAGTCCGACTCGGGCGTTGTCATTGAAACCCGCAACCTGAGCAAGATTTATCGAGATTTCTGGGGTCGAAAGAAGGTCAACGCACTGAAGTCGCTCGACATCGAGGTCCGAAAGGGTGAAGTGTTTGGGTTATTGGGACCCAACGGCAGTGGTAAATCAACGACCATCAAGTTGATCCTCGGCTTGCTCTTCCCGAGCAGTGGCCGAGTGTTAGTTTTCGACAAAGACGCAAGCGAAACCAGCAAGAATGAGAGAATCGGCTACCTGCCGGAAGAATCCTATCTCTACAAATTCTTGACTGCGGAAGAAACGCTGGACTTTTACGGCCGACTGTTTGACATGTCGGGTGCGGCAAGAAAACAACGAGTCAGCGAGCTGATCCAGTTGGTGGGCCTTCAAGGTGCAAAACATCGCCAGCTCCGGGAATACAGCAAAGGAATGACAAGGCGTGTTGGCTTGGCTCAGGCGCTGATCAACGACCCCGATCTGGTCCTACTCGATGAGCCAACGACGGGCCTTGACCCGATTGGTTCCAGAGAGATGAAAGATCTGATCCTATCACTGAAAAAACAGGGCAAGACCGTTCTGCTTTGTAGTCACCAACTCGCTGACGTTCAGGATGTCTGTGACCGAGTAGCTATTCTAGATCAGGGTGAACTGAAAGAACTTGGACGCGTGACCGACCTGCTAAAGGTCCAGGATGTCACTGAAATACATACCAAGCGATTGAAGCCTGAGGTGGAAGCCGAGATCAGAGCCATCATTGAACGCGAGGGTGGTACTTGCACCATCGATAATCCAACTGCGACGATGGAAGACTTATTCTTGAACATCGTGCGCGAGAGTGAAGCCCGCCCCGGTGCAAGGCGTGTTTCCGGGACAGGCCCTCAGCAAGGAGCAGCAAAAGAAGACCAAAAGGCTGAAGAGAGCCAGGGAGAAGCTGGTCAATGATTCTGCAACCTGAAGATTTCTGGTCATTCTATGAATGGCTTATGCGTCCCGAGTCATTTCTCGAGAGCGCCTTCCTGCAAGGAATCGTGCTATTCGTTCTTGCAATCGTCATTGGCCTGATGGTTGGTTACATCGTCTCCGCCAATCGCTATGGTCCAGGCGAAGGTTTTTACGCCGTCGCACGAGCGGTCCGCGATCTGGTGCGTTTCGATCTGCCCGGAACCTCCGCGCACCGCATATTCGCACTCGCGAAACTCGCTTTCAAAGAAGCGATCCGTCGGCGGGTGCTGTTTGTGGTGGGCTTGTTCGTTGCCCTGCTTTTGCTTGCTGGATGGTATCTGAACCCAGAGAGCAGTGACCCTGCAAGGCTCTACATCAGTTTCGTTCTGACAGCAACCAACTATCTGATTCTGGCTTTAGCGTTATTCATCAGTGCTTTTTCGCTACCGAACGACATCAAAAGTCGAACGATCTACACGATTGTCACAAAGCCGGTAAGAGCAACCGAAATCGTACTGGGTCGTATGCTTGGCTTCATGGCGGTCGGAACCGTGATGCTTGTCCCCATGGGCCTCGCCAGCTATCTGTTTGTCACTCGTGGCCTCAGCCATCAGCACCTGGAAGTGGTCGACGTTGTCGAAAAGGCCGATGGGACATTGGTAGGTGAAACAGACTTTGTCCAAGATCACAAACACGGCTTCACTCTCTACAGCGACATCGATGCCGATGGAAACTCCTTGGGGACCTACTCAGGGCTGACCGACGTTGTTCGGGGTCATCGTCACATTGTAAAACGGGATGCGAACGGAAATTTCGAAATACTGTCTCCTGAGCCACTGCGGGCAAGAATCCCCTCGTACGGTGAGATCGAGTTCTATGATCGTGGCGGAAACAACAAAGAGGCCGGTGTGGACATCGGTGCTGAGAGACTGCCTGGTGGGTACGGCAGTGCAGGTATTTCACGCGTGATTGGTTTGTCAGGCGGAAGTCGAAAAATACAGCATGGCTATGTCGAGGGCGGAACTCTTGGCAAAGCCGAATTCACGTTTCAAAATGTAACGCCCGAGCGGTACCCGAATGGTCTCCAACTCGATTTGTCCCTCCGAGCTTACCGTTCCTACAAAGGTGATATCGAATCTGGAATTCGTGGTTCAGTGACCATGAAGCATCCGACAAAGGACATCGAGAGCAATCCTAAAAACTTTGTCATCAACGAGTACGAGGTTGATGAGCTCAATCTGGACACTGAGGTTCAGGGGACCGACAATAACAAGACGCGTGACCTGAACGTCTTCGAGGATCTAGTGGACGAGAATGGGCAACTCCTGATTGTGATCAAGTGTCTCGATCGCAGTCAATATGTGGGAGTGACCCAGAGTGGCGTTTATCTTCGTGCAGGCGAAAATCCTTTCTGGTGGAATCTCACGAAGGCCTATGTCTCGATTTGGCTACAGATGGCGATGGTGGTCGCCTTTGGCGTGATGTTCAGTACGTTCCTAAGTGGACCTGTCGCAATGGTGGCAACCTTCGCGTGTGTCCTGCTCGGGTTTTCTGCTGAACAGGTTTATGACACGCGGCACTTCATTGACAGTGGCATTGAAAGAGGTGGGGGACCGATCGAATCGATGGTCCGTTTGCTACGGCAAGACGCTATGACAACGCAGTTGGATGTTGATACTACGGCAGCAAAAGTGATCAAGACGACTGACGCCGGCATCGTTTACTCGCTCGATGCAATCGCAACGGCCTTACCCAACCTGCCCAAGATGGTTGGGACGGCGGAATACGCAGCTAGCGGTTTCGACATTTTTGGAGCCCTCCTGTTACGACACGCAGCGGCGACCCTCGGGTACTGTCTCTTGGCGTTCATCATCAGTTACTTCTTCCTGAAATCGCGTGAGATCGCGGCATGAATCGTACAAAAAGCCTTTGGCGAAAACTTACCTACTTGGCAATTCTGTTAGCCATGTTGATTCCCTTGTTCTTGCTGGGACAGCCGTCCGGTGGCAAGGGTGATCCAGGCGGACAACTGTCCGTGATGAGACATGAATACAACATTGCGGAAAGTGATCTCGGTGAAATCAGCCCCGCCAGTGAGACCATGAAACTCGCATCGCTCGGGATGCGTGGGGTCGCGGCAACACTTTTGTGGAATAAGGCACACACCTACAAAGTGATGCATGAATGGGATCGCTTGAAGGCAACGCTGAATAACATCGCCCTGCTCCAGCCTCACTTTGACAAAGTATGGGAACATCAGGCACATAACCTCGCGTACAACGTTTCCACAGAGTTCGACGATTACCGGCAACGGTACGAAATGGTCCGGGAGGGAACTGAGTTCCTGACGCGTGGAGTGCGACAAAATACCAATGCCCCACGACTGGTTTGGTACACCGGTTGGTTTTATGGGCAGAAACTGGGAATGGCTGATGAGAAGGTGCAATTCCGACGTTTATTTTCTGACGATGAAATGCTCCACGATGCTCTTCTAGCGGAAGAGATCGCTGTCGACAGTCCGGAGGCCAGAGGACCATTAGGAAAGCCTGACAATTGGCTGGTCGGTCGACTCTGGTTGAATCACGGTTACGAGATTGTTGATAGCGGAGTAAAAATCCGCCGACAAACCCCACTCAATTTCTACGAGACCGGGCCTAAGTGGCGTATCAAACACGCTGAGTCAATCGAGTCTGAAGGAATTCTTGATGAAAGAGCCCAGAATGCCTGGCAAATGGCCGATGATGATTGGCTCGCTTTCGGGACCAGAAGCATCCCTACGACATCGCCATTTACGATCAAGCTGGATCAACTGGAAGATCTGGAAGCTCAGAGAGATGAAAAAATCGAAGAGTTCCGGCAACTCAACGAGAAAGCTTTTGCTGCCGCCCGACAAGCCAGAATTGACACACTGCCAGCCGAGATCGCTGAATACTGGCAGAAACCTGAATCGGAAATGACACCCGAACAGCGACAGTTAATGCCGTCCATTCTAAAAGGACTGATCCCCGACTTGACTGCTCTAGCAAAAACGTCGGATGAATCCGTCCGACTAGAATCGGTGAACATCGCCGGCCAGGTGAGGGATTTAAACGCGCGGATTCAGAAAACCATCGGTTATCGAACCCAAATCAATTATTCCTACTGGAAAACGCTTGCACAAGCAGAACAGGAAGAACGAACCGTAACCGCCAGAAGGTTAATTTACGAAGCTGAACGAGCCAACAACAATGCTGAACTCGATAAGGCTATTGAACTTTATGAACAAGCTTTTGTGGTCTGGGCTGAGATTTTTGATGACTACCCGCTGCTAACCATTGATGACACTGCTGAGGACCTCTTCAATTCAGTAAGACGTTACATGGTCGCAATTGACTCGCAGGAGATTCCTGAGGATTTCCCGCTGGCGACTTTTGTCAGCTTGATGGGTGAGTTTGGCCAAGTCGACGCCCGGATGTACGAGACGATCCGTCAAGAGAGCAAAATTGCTGCTGAAAAACGTCGCATGGAGTTGGAAGAAGAGGAGAAGAAGCGGCAGGATGAGGCAGACAAGATTGACGCGGCGGCTGAGGACAGTGCGGCTGAGGACAGTGCGGCTGAGGACAGTGCGGCTGAAGACAGTGCACCTGAAAAGAGCGAACCCGAGAGTGCCGAACAGCCTTCCACTCCTGGCCAAGACGCATCTGTAGGACTTGAACAGTCCGGCTCAGATGGGGATGCCAACAGCGGTGATGCAGGTAGCGCAGGAGACCAAGCGGCTGCTGATGACGTGACAAAGCCGGCGGAGATAGCGGAGGAGGAGTGAGGAAGGTTGCCAATTGGCAAACGATCTCAGAAACATTCGCAAAAAAACGCGGCTCACCAACAAGGGTGTACCGCGTTTTTTGTTATCAATAGAAATTCAGCTGGCAAAACTCAGCTGGGCTTACTGAATACCGAGCAGTTCGACTTCGAACACAAGCACTTCGTTAGGCCCGATAGCCGGCTGGCTACCACGCTCGCCGTAGGCAAGATCGGAAGGGATGTAAAGCATCCACTTATCACCGACCTTCATCTTCTGCAAAGCCATTTGCCAACCTTTGATGACTTGATTGGCCTGAAAGCTCGCCGGCTGTCCTCGTTGCACTGAACTGTCGAAGACACTTCCATCGATTAGTTTTCCTGTGTAGTGCACTTGCACAGTATCGTCTGGTTTCGGAGAAGGACCACTTCCAGCTTTCAATACTTTGTACTGAACGCCACCATCCATGGTTTTTACGCCTTCCTTTTTGGCATTCTCGGCGAGGAACTGAACCCCCTTGGCTTTCTGAGCAACTGACATCTCGGCTTGTCGCTTGGTGAGCAATGCCTGAATTTTTGCTTGAGTCGCCTGCAGTTGCTCATTTGTCAAAGTGGGTTGCTTCAGTGCAACACCCTCCTGAAAACCTTTCAGAAAAGCTTCCAGCTTCATGTCTTCTGCCTTGAAGCCGCTTTGGCCCATATTCTGACCAACGGAGTAGCCGAGGAAATAACCTATCAGCTCGTTGTCAGACATGCCAGCATTAGGGGCGGGCGGGGTTTCTTGTGCCATAACAGACTGGACAATTGCACCTTGGCAAATTGTCATTGCTCCTGCGATCAGGAATGATTTGAACATCTTGGTTTCCTAGGGAACGCTCGGTCACCGTGTCCACGATGCCCGATCCGGGGAGAGGATAGCGACCCGATCATGGCCGCAACATCAAAATGGCACTTCCGAGGCCATCAACCTGACAGCAGGATAACAACGTGGCAAGAACCGAACATAGCCCCCAAACCGCGGTTTCGATCTCAAAAAAACTATTCGAAGCGTTTAAGCCGGTAGGATCGCAGAAAACCTTCTACAAAGGCCCTACCGGCTCAGCAGCGAGGCACACACGATCACAGCCATTACGACAGCAACCATGACAACCAACCGCCCCCAACTCACCTCGTCTGAATGTGTGCTCCCTGCCTGACGAATTTCTTGGCGCAAGAGCTCCTTCCCGCGAGCGACCACATCGTCGGCACCAACATCGTCGTCGGGTTGATTACCCGTTTTACCCTGATCAGTCTCAGAATTTTCATCCAACTGCAGCATCAATGCCTGTACCTGCCGAGCATTGAATGGGCGATCTTCGGGATTCTTTTCCAGCAACCGGCTAACAAGGGCGTCCAAGTCGAGCGGACAAGAACCAACAAAATCGCGCACATGAGGAGCCTCAGTGCGCAGGTGCTGCTCAAAAAGCTGAGCAAAATTATCGCCCTGAAATGGGGTCCTACCAACCAGCATTTCGAACAGACAACAACCAAGTGAATACAAATCGGCCTTGCCTGAAACAGCCTCGTCGCCTGTGATTTGCTCAGGTGCCATGTAAGCATGGGTTCCAACTGTCATCCCACTGGCTGTGATATCACTTCGATCCAGATCGCGTGCAATTCCAAAGTCACCGAGCTTAATCTCACCTGATTTGGTCAGAAACAAGTTACTCGGTTTGAGATCACGATGAATGACTCCATTGTTGTGGGCATACTGGAGAGCCGAGCAAATTTGGCGAGTCACTTCAACAACGATTGGCCAGTCAAATGCACCTTTGATCTGCAGCAATCCCTTGACAGTACCTCCGTCGACAAGCTCCATGACATAGAACAGTGTCCCGTCATCTTCACCCCCACCGTGGTAGCGCACGATATTCGGGTGGTTCAAGCGTTCCAGAATCGCCATTTCACGACGGAAGCGAGCACGAATCAACTGATCCTGACAAACTCCAGGATGCAGTTTTTTGATCGCAAAATGCTTCTGGGATGACTTCTCGATACCTTGATAGATCGTCCCAACGGTTCCGACACCAAGGACGTCACCCAATTCAAATTCGGAAATCTGTCGGAACGTCTGCATGACTGGCTAAATCTCCATCACCTGCACGTGACTCGCAGAAGACCACACGCAAACAACTCTTCACCAGATGAGATCGGCCGGCTCGGGCTCAGGATGAACCTTTACCAGACATTAACGACCAAACCTAAACGCCTGCAATCTTCTCGATGCGAACACGAGTATGGATCTGGCGATGACCCGTTCGGCGTCGGCTATTCTTACGACGTCGGAATTTCTGCACATAGATTTTCTTGTCCATTTTCGGACCGATAATCGACGCTGTTACCGACGCGCCATCCAAGGTCGGCGAGCCGAGCTTCAATCCCTCGTCGCCACTCACGGCCAGAACTTTTTCGAAAGTAAGGCTCTCACCTTGGGGGACATCTCGGTAATCGACATCGACCTCCATTCCAGGCTCGACTCGATATTGGCGACCGCCGTCGACGATGATGGCGTACATAGGACTATCTCTCTACAAGTTTGTTATCTGTTCTTTTCGGGCCGCGTAGTGTAACGCTCCCTGCCTCTGGCGCACAGGCCTTCCTAGGGGTCTTTTGTGGCGTTATCGATTTGTTTTCTCGTTAGATGGGGTGTTTTCCTGATTTCGCTGGTGAAATCAGTGTGGGGCTTTGGGAGGACATGCCACAAGCCAACCCCTTGAATGTCAAGAAATGTCGGGATTTAGGCAAAAATCAAGGCAGTAACTCCCACTTCTCTCTTAAATCAAGAGCTTTGCCCATTTAGCCCTCCCTGAGGGTGACAGCCTGCGGTACCAGCTCGCATTCGACTCGGAAGACACTATTTGGGCCAAATCGGCTCTCGATGTTCGAGAAATGATTGAATCCCCTCACGGGCAGATTCCGTTGTACAGGCGGTCGCACTCCCGGCCGCACCCGCCGACAGCTGGCTTAGCAGCAATTCACCCACACTTTCGTTGAGCAAGCGTTTCGTCGCCTGCATTGCTTCCAGTGGTGCGGCGGCACATTGGGTAGCCAACTCGGTCGCCGCAACCCAAATTTGCTTGGGTTCCACCGGCGCATCACATAATCCCCAATGACTTGCCTGAGCCGCGTTGACCGTTTGCCCAGTCAAAACCATCCGGGCTGCGGTCGCCCCACCCAACCGAAATGATAATAAAGCGGCAGTTGCACCACCCACCAGCCCACGACGCACAGCAATCGCTCCAAACATTGCCTGGTTTGAAGCCACAATCAGATCGGCGGCCAAAGCGAGCCCAAGTCCCGCACCCAATGCACCCCCATCCACTGCCGCAATAATCGGCTTCGGAAAGCGAAGCATCGCTTCATACAGCTCGGTTAGATTTCGCCACACTGCCAACCACTCTGGCAGGGCCGGAGTTTCGGGCATTTGGGCAATCTCCGACATCACGTTGAGATCGATCCCAGAACAAAAATGATCTCCACTTCCGGTCAAAACAACTGAAGCCACTCGCTTTTCCTGATAGATATCAGAGAAAGCTGTCATCAAATCCTCAATCAACTGTGGATTCAACGCGTTTCGTGTTTGCGGGCGATCCATCAGGATCGTCGCCACATTGGCGTGAACTTTGACATCGACGTACTGCAAAATGAGCCTCCGGTCACAGGGCCAGGATCGAAGAATATTCAAAGCGTTCATCATGCCGTAATTGAGAACAGCAAACCAGCCATGCAACGCCAAAAGAAAACCCCACGGGCCGTCTTCGCAGACAACTCGTGGGGCTTGAATCTCAAAATCAATCTCACAGATGATGCCAATTACTTGCAGCAACCGCAGGAGACTTCAGTAGTCACAGGTTTGCACACACGAACCTGCACTTCTTTCATCGTGGTCACAGGAACACATACGCTGTATTCCTCTGGTACCTCCTCCGTAACTGTATCGTAGACAGTCACCTTACAAGTACGAGTCCGCTCCTCAGGGACACACTGCGTGTACTTAATCTCGCGAGTCTTTTCCTGCATTTCCATGCGAGTCCGTTTCACGGCACGGGTCCGTTCTTCGGTCTTACAAGTGGTCTGCGAGACCATGCGAGTACGATCTTCCACACGTGTCCTGGTAAGAGGAACTTTTCGAGTCCGTGTTTCCTTGACCATCTTTGTCACAGGAAACGTGCGTGTCTTCTCTTCAATACGACACTTGGTAACGTCACGAGTACGCTCTTCCTCGCGCGTCTTGCAGACGTTCACCATCCGCTTTCGCTCCTCTACTGCCATCTCACAGTAAGCTACCTGACGAGTCCGTGTTTCCATTCGTGTTTTACAAACAGGAACGGTCTTGGTGCGGGTTTCGCGACGATAAGTCGTGACAGGCACTTCGCGAGTCTTTTCTTCGACACGGATCTTGCAAACAGGAACTTCACGCGTTCGTTGCTCAGTGTGGTACTTAGTGACCACACAATCGCGGGTTCGCTCCTCAGTACGACACTTCTGGACTTTAACCATCCGTGTTCGCTGCTCAGGACGACATTTGGTAACGCTAACTTTGCGAGTTCGCGTTTCAGTCTTACAGTGCGTCACAGGCACCCTCCGGGTACGAGTTTCCGTTTTGCAACGAGTCACCGTGTACGTGTAGGGCACCTTGGTGGTTTGACGCTCGTAAGTTGTGCAAGCCACCTCTTCAGTTACAAGATTTGGGACGTGCACACGCTTGTAAACCGTTCTAGTTCCGCCACAGCCATCATTACAGCCATTGCGACAACCACGAGTACATCCACCGCAAGCAACTTGCACTGACTGGCATTCGTAGCCACCGCGATCGCGGGTCACCGTTCGCATCGTGGTCACAGGAACGCACTTGGTGACGGTTCGCTCCGCACTCACAGTTTCCTGTATCGGAACCTGCACCGTGTACGTTTGCTCCACCTCTTCGGTGTAGGGAACACGCACTTTGTAAGTCTGCTCAACTTGCTCGGTGTAGGGAACCATTACCGTGTAAGTCTGCTCAACTTCCTCAACGTACGGGACTTTGACCTTGTAGGCCTTAGCCACTGTTTCCTCTACAGGTACACGACAAGTGTACGTCTGCTTAACCATCTCGGTGTAAGGAACACAAACCTTGTAGGTCTGCTTGGTCATCGTCGTCTCAGGAATACAAACGGTGTAAGTTTGCTCAACCTGTTCGGTGTAAGGAACACAAATCTGATACTCGACTTCACGAGTTTTTTTGACAGGAACCTTCACTCTGTAGATCTGCTCGACCTGCTCTGTGTAAGGAACCATCACTTTGTAAGTTTCCTTCTCTGTGTAAGGAACCATTACTCTGTAAGTTTCTGTCACTTCCTCAGTCTTGGGCACGCAAACGGTGTAGGTCTGCTGGACCTCCTCTGTGTAAGGCACACAAACCTGATAGGTCTGCTCGACCTGAGTCTTCACTGGAACTTGGACCTTGTAGGTCACTTCCTCTGTATACGGCACACAAACATTAACCTTGTAGGTCTCAGTACGTGTTTTCTCGTGGGGAACATTGACTGTATATGTCTGTTCACGAGTTTCGACCTTAGCCACTCTCCGAGTGACATTTTTCACTCTCGTGCGTGTTTCGCTCTGATAGCTCGTGTGGGGAACGATCCGGGTCTCAGTGACATACTGAGTACGCGTCACCGTGCAGGTGCCGCACGCAGGTTTCACTTCGCCACAATCCGTGGCGGAACCAGAGCTAGTGGTGCATTCGTTGCAACTACCGCGTGCCGCTTCGGCTCCTAAGCTACACAAAAACGCGGCCAAAATCCCGAGCATAAAGTGCTTCAATCTCGATCTCATTTTCGAATACTCCCTCCCAATATTGCCGGCAGAATGCAAGCAAACAAGACTTTCCGATGGCAAATTCTAACAACTGCGCAGCTTAGGCAGAGATCCACCGAGTGTTATGAGTCTAGGGGTTGCAGATCACGTGTCAATCTGCGCCAATACGCAAGCCTAGGAAAACGAGGAGGTTTGAGTCAGCTTGTCTCGGGCTACACGCTTGGGGGGTTAGGTAAATCAGCTTTGGCTGCATGCAGCCGCCCTGAAGCACTTGCTCAAAGGGAGCGAGACAACGATCTTGAACTTAAGAGAGGACCAGAACTGAAGTTAAGGCTCAGACCTGTAGTTAATGCTCAGTAGGCTCCGCCTCATGTCAGTAAGCTCCACCTCGTGTCTGCCGGGGTAATTAGCCGTAAGAAAGAGGCTAGGGCTGCCAGACTCCACCAAGTTCATGCCTTAATAGCGATGGCCATGGACCAGACGGACCAGACCATGACTTCCTCGGCTTCTTGATCGGTCATGAGCCGAGCAGGTAAATTGCCCTCGCAATCAGGCAATTATGCCAACAGCGTTGTAGCCAACACACCACTCAATCCCAGCAATCCGACCACTGTGACAGCCTACAGCGGAAGCAGGTAGTTTTCTTCATCGAAGGGGCAAGAATCGATTAGGAAGAGCCGATAGGCTCGAATGAGGGGTCGTTTTGTGAATATTATTTCCCACCTTCAGAAGTCGGCACCTGTGACAAAACATGCCTTGTTCCTTATGATTCAAACGGGTGGCAGAACTTTGGGCCTCCACCGATTCTCGAGGTTGGTCCATGGCGTGTCGATTGCTTTCTTCTGCCCCGGGCGGCAGCAGTCCAATCGTGACCAAACACGCTTCGGCTTAGTTGTGACTCCACGTTTTGGAGTGCCAAGACGGGTTGTGATAGGAGAGGGTCGATGAATCGATCGCCTGAGGCGGTAACACAGTCCATGAGCGAATCAGGCAAATTGATCTGCGTTGGAGATCCGACCACGCTTCCCGTTGAGATCGCGAGGGAAAGCGTGATTCTCGTCGATACCTCCAGTGCTGTGCTCGATGCTTTGCATGAGCCAGCGATCAGTGGCGTATGGATTGCTCGGGACCAGTTGCCTCAAATCAGCGAACTGCGTGGCATTGCCCAGAGTGGGCTGATGCTACGAGACATGCCAGAAGGCGTGGCGTTGATGGACTCGGACATGCGTGTGCTATGGGCGAATGACCGCCTGATTGAATGGGCTGGCACCGACAAAGCGCCGGTGGCAGGCAGGAATTTCTACGACTTGTTGTCCAACCCTGAAATCATGGGACCTGATTTCTGCCCATTTCATACCGCTTTGGCCACTAGCGAAGAAAGCACCAGCACGCTGCACAGTGATGGCAATCGGTACTATCAGATTCATGCCGCGCCGATCGTGCAAAGTAATCACTCACGGCAGTTGATCGTGACAGTCAGTGATGTGACCGATGAAATCCTCCAACAGCAAAAATTAGCTGCCATTCATCAGGCAGGTCGCGAGCTGGCAGACCTCCGTCCCACAGAAATTTTCATGATGGAGGTTGATGACAGGATCGACCTTCTGAAAGAGAACATACGCCATTATCTGAGCGATCTACTCAACTTCGAGGTCATCGAGATAAGACTGCTCGAACATGCGACAGGTAATCTCATTCCGCTGTTGAGCGTCGAGATTGATCAGGATGCATCTGATCGGCAACTCTTTGCACACCCCCAAGGGAACGGCATTACCGGCTACGTGGCAGCCAGCGGCATGAGCTACGTTTGCCACGACGTCGAGAATGATCCTTTATTCATTCCAGGGACAAGTACATCACGCAGCTCCTTAACAGCCCCTCTGATTTTGCACGATCAGGTGCTTGGCACAATCAATGTCGAAAGCCCGGAACCCGCCGCATTCACCGACAGTGATCTTCAATTCCTGGAAATTTTCGCTCGCGACGTTGCCTTTGCACTCAACACACTTGAGCTTTTGGTTGCACAAAAAGCCAACACTGCCCAGCAATCTTGTGATGCTATTCACAGCGCGGTGGCGATGCCGGTTGATGAAATCCTCAATGACGCAGTGAATGTCATGGAGGGTTACATTGGGCACAGTCCCGAAGTCGTCGATCGTTTGCGGCGAATTTTGCACAACGCCCGTGACATCAAACAGACCATTCAGCAGATTGGTCAACGAATGACACCTCTGGAAGCAGTCCCAGCTGGGGTGCAATCACCACAACACGCAGCGCTCAGGGACAAACGAATCCTTGTGGTTGATGCTGATGAGCAGGTTCGTGAAGACGCACATCAACTGCTGGAACGGTACGGTTGCGTTGTCGAAACCGCACAAAAAGGTGCCGAAGCCGTGATGATGGTCCGCAGCAGTGGACGTTCGAGCGGCTATGACGTCATTATCAGCGACATTCGCTTACCCGACTTCAGCGGCTATCAACTCATGTTGAGACTCAGTGACATCATTCACCGGGTGCCAATGGTTCTGATGACGGGATTCGGGTACGACCCGGGACATTCAATCGTGAAAGCCCGGCAGAACGGGCTCCACCCAAAATGTGTTCTGTTCAAACCGTTCAGGCTGGACCAGATGATCGACGTTATTAAAACGATACTGGACCTCAACAAAAACGATCCGCTACGCCCCACGTCTGATGCTGATCGCAAGCCAACATCCTGAGTCTGTTGATCCCCGAAAGCTGCTTTGATGTCGGAAGTGAACTCTGACGAACAGCAGCAGGGTCAGTTGCTTTCTTCCATGTCCTGAATGTACTGCCGCAAGCGTTCCAACTCGTCCGCGGTTCCCTTGAGCTTGAGCATATTCTCACCCCGCTTGAGCAACTCGACCTGATTAACGGGTTTGCTGAGAAAGTCGTCCGTGCCGGCTGAAACAGCGCGCTCGATATCACCCAACTCATTCAACGCGGTGACCATCAGGATCATGACACGACTGGTTTCGGGATTCCCTTTCAGCTTTTCACACACCTCAAATCCGCTCAACCGCGGCATCATGACATCCAGCAAAACCAGATCAGGGTTAAATGATGCGACCTTGTCCAAGGTGTCTTGACCATCAATCGATGTCTCGATCTCGCAGTCAACATTCACCAGATAGGCTTCGAGCAATTCCCGATTAGCGTCGTTGTCATCAGCGATCAGAATTCTGTGCATTGAACGGATTGAGGGGTACGTCGGGTGAAAATTGTCCAGGACCAGCGAATCAGAAAATCTCACACGCAGGCGGATCAGCAAGCAGGGGCGGTCGCGACTCGTCCCGCAGGAACAGGAAAGTCTTCGCACATGTCACGTACTTCGTCACGGATTTTTTGATGCATCGCTGAATCGTCTGAGTTGTTCAACGCCTGGTGGATCCAGCCCCCCACACGTTTCATTTCCTCTGACCCCATTCCGCGGGTGGTGATCGCGGGAGTTCCAATTCGGATCCCCGAAGGATCCATCGGTTTACGAGTGTCAAACGGAATCATGTTCATGTTGACGGTAATGCCACAGTTGTCCAAAACTGCCTCAGCCTTCTTTCCGCCAAGCCCCGCCGCCGTTACGTCGACGAGCATCAGATGATTCTCGGTCCCCCCACTTACCAAAGGCAACCCTTTGGACATCAGCGTGTCAGCGAGCACCTTGGCATTGTCAATCACCGCCTGGCCATAGACCTTGAAATCGTCTGCCATCGCTTCACCAAAACAAATCGCCTTGGCCGCGACCACGTGCATGAGCGGACCACCCTGCGTTCCGGGGAATACATTGCGATTGACCAGTTTGAGGTGATCCTCTTTGCACAGAATCAGACCACTGCGAGGTCCCCGCAACGTTTTATGCGTCGTGGTAGTGACATAATCAGCGTACGGGACAGGGCTATTATGGACCCCAGCAGCGACCAAACCTGAATAATGAGCCATATCGACCAAGAGGCGGGCGCCGACTTCATTTGCAATTTCAGCAAACTTGTCATGGGGAATTTCTCGAGGATAGGCACTTGCTCCCGCCACAATCAGTTTCGGTTTATGCTCTCTTGCCAATGATGCAATTTGATCGAAGTCCAGTCGGTGATTTTCAGGATCGACTCCGTAGCTGTGGAAATTGTAGAGCCGACCGCTGATATTCAGCTTCATTCCATGTGTCAGGTGTCCACCTTGAGCCAAATCAAGCCCTAGGACGTGATCACCCGGTTCCAGACAGCTCAGGTAAACAGCAGTATTGGCCTGCGACCCGCTATGAGGCTGCACATTGGCCGCTTCAGCGCCGAATAGCTGCCGAGCCCGCTCGAGAGCGATATTCTCGACGACATCGACGTGTTCGCACCCACCATAGTAACGGCGGCCAGGATATCCCTCCGCGTATTTGTTCGTCAGAACGCTGCCAGCGGCCTGCATGATCGCCAAACTGGTGTAATTTTCACTGGCAATCATTTCCAAGCCATCCTGCTGGCGGATCGCTTCGGCTTCAATTGCGTCCCAGACTGCTGGATCTTGCTGCTGCAAAGGATTCATTCGGCCTATTCTCGATGATGAGGGTGGTGAACCGGGTCGGCCCGGCATCGGCACAGGTAAAAACGCCTGCACATGGATTGTTGACGTCAGTAGGCAGACCGTCAATGTCCGCCTCGCGATCACTTCTGAGGGCCGAACTGACCAATTTTTCAGGCACCTTCCGTCGAATCAATGCGAAGAAGTGGGAAAGAATGTTTGGATTCCCCCTACTTTATCGGATAAAACGGTAGGTTGTGCTGAACTAACCACCCCACCCGCGCGTTCAACATAGTAGACATTTCCCGTCTAATCCAATTTCGTCTGAAAAAGGTGTTGCTTTTCCTTGCAACATTATGCTGTGACCTAACCTTTCTAAGGAATCCAATCCTTAATCATCTCGAGTGCCCGGAATGAAATACCACTACAAACTCATTGCTCTCGCTCTCGCTCTCGCGCCCTTGGCGAATGCAGAGGCAGTTCTTGCCCCTTTTGACAAAGTGTCGGAGGGGTACACCAAGCTAGCCGTCAATGACCAGAAAAACCCCAGGGGTCTCTTTTCCCTTTGGAAAAACGACAAGGATGCCCAGTTACTGGGCGAATTGCCCAAAAACTTCATGGGGAAAAACTATTTCATTGCTTTGACTGTCAGTAGTGGTGACAAATACGCTGGTCTGCAGTCGGGTGACTGGGTTGTTCAATGGCGTCGCTACGGGGATCGCTTGGCCCTGATTGCACCCAATTTGGACATCAGAGCCACAGGCGATGCTGAGAGCAAAGCATCCGTGAAGCGTTTGTTCACCGATCGCGTATTGCTGGATGTACCAATCCTTGCGTTGGGACCAACTGGTGGCCCCGTCATCGACTTGGATTCATTGCTGATTGGTAACGCGAGCCGTTTCTTCGGATCGTCGGTTCGAATTAGCAATAGCCGTATCACGAAACTCGCCTCCGCAAAAGTATTTCCGGGTAATGTCGAGATCGCCTTCGAGATTGTCGGTGGCAGTGGCCGCCTGCAGACGATTCACTACTCCTTCAGTGAGGTTCCCAGTGCCACAGCCGGCTACAAACCCCGGGAAGCTGATGAGCGCGTGGGTTACTTCACCACATCTTTCTCGGATTTGAGCCGCTACGAAGACGACGATACCCGCGTCCGTTACATCAATCGCTGGAAGCTGCAGAAGCGGGACCCGAGCCTTCAACTCAGCCCTCCAAAAGAACCGATCCGCTTCTACGTAGAACACACCGCACCCGTCCGTTATCGCCGTTGGATCAAAGCTGGTGTGGATTATTGGAACAAGGCATTCGAAAAAGTAGGTTTGATCGACGCAATCATGATCGAGTATCAGGACGCCCAAAGCGGTGTTCACATGGAAAAAGATCCTGAGGATGTTCGCTACAACTTCATTCGCTGGTTGAACAACGATGTGGGAACGGCGATTGGTCCCAGCCGCGTGCACCCATCCACCGGTGAAATCCTGGACGCCGATATCATTTTGACCGACGGCTGGATCCGGCACTTCAATTACAACTATGAAGATCTGATGCCGAAGCTGGCAATGGAAGGCATGGCAGCGGAGACACTGGCTTGGCTTGGAAAGAACCCACGTTGGGACCCACGCGTACGCTTGGCTCCGGCAGAGAAAGCAAACTATCTTCGAAGTGAGTATCAGCGGCAGTCCCAGCTACCGATGGCGGGGTACCAATTTGCACAAGCGGACCCCGCATTGCTCGGAGACGATGAGTTCGACGGTCTCTACGGACATGTCAGCCAAAAGAATGGTCTTTGCATGGCTGCCAGCGGTCGCAACTTGGACCTCGCTTTGGCTCGAATGGATTGGGCCTTATCACTGATGGCAACCGAAGAAGCCGAGAAGCAAAAGAAACGCAAGAAGAAGAAGCAGTCCGAGGAAGAGAAGGGCGACAAGAAAGCGGACGAAGCCAAGAAGGATGACAAGGATGCAGAGGATGACAAGGATGCAGAGGCTGACAAGGACGACGATAAGGACGCCAAAGAGGAGAAAGAAGACAGCGAAGCTGTAGCTAAAAAGCCAGCAGCACCTGCTGGTCCAATGCTTGATGGCATGCCTGAATGGTTCGTCGGTCCCCTGCTTGCTGATCTGGTTGCTCACGAAGTGGGACACACCCTCGGCCTTCGTCACAACTTCAAAGCCTCCGGTTTGCTGACTCTCGACGAAATCAACAGCAAGGGCGTCAAAGGCAACAAGACCTTCACCGCTTCGGTGATGGATTACACACCCATCAATTACCGACTTGAGTCCGGTGAAGTGCAAGGTGACTACGGGATGATTGATATCGGACCGTACGATTACTGGGCGATTGAGTACGGCTACACAGCCGACGATAAAAAGCTCACGGAAATTTTGAAGCGTTGCAACGAACCTGAACTGCAATATGCCACCGATGAAGACACAAACGGTCCTGACCCTCTGGCTCGCCGGTACGACTTCTCGAAGGATCCTCTCGACTACGCCAATGAACAGCGAAAGCTAATCAAACTTTACCGAGAACGCATTCTTGACAAGTTTGTCAAAGATGGTGATAGCTGGGCAAAAGCCCGTCGTGGTTATGAGCTGACACTCAGCTTGCAAACACGCGCGGTGAATATGATGGCGAACTGGGTTGGTGGAGCATTCATCAACCGAGACAAAAAAGGCGATCCAGGCAATCGCCCACCTGTGGAGGTAGTTCCTGCTGCCCAGCAGCGAGCTGCTTTACAATTCGTGATCGATACCTCATTCAATGACGACGCTTATGGGCTGACACCAAAGTTGCTCGAACGAATGAGTGTCGACAAATGGTTGGACACTGGCTCACGGGGCGCAATGTCCAATGAAGCAACTTGGCCAATCCACGATCGGATTTTGGGTGTCCAAGCATCTGCTCTGACATTGTTGATGAACCCCACCACGTTGCGAAGGGTTTACGACAACGAGTTGCGACTGCCTGTCGAAGTCGACACGCTAACGCTTCCAGAGTTGCTGTCATCGATCAATGAAACGGTTTGGAGTGAACTGGAGGCGGAATGCCCCGATGGACGCAATGATCGCGAGCCAATGATCTCATCACTGAGAAGAAATCTTCAACGTGAGCACATGCAACGGCTCGTCGACCTCATCCTCGGATCATCAGATGACACGGCCGCACACAAGCCCATCAGCAATCTTGCCAGAATGGAATTGCGAGCGCTTTCCACCAAAATCCAAGGTTCTCTTGATAAGTGTGGAAAGAAGATGGACGCTTACACCAACGCTCACCTCACAGAGACCAAGGAGCGGATTGATCGCGCTTTGGAAGCTGGCTACACCTACAACGCTGCAGCTGCGTCAGGTCCGATCATGATGATGCTTGGAAGAGAGACAAACGAGTAGGAATATTCGTCAAGACAGAGAACTGCTGGAAGGTAAGTTCCAATCCAAGGGTGTCCTGAAAACAGGACGCCTTTTTTTGTGACTTCACCCCAATGAACAGAAGACTGCGTCAACGCGATTCACTGCTGGCCGCGGGCGAACTCGCTAGACTATCGACTCCACTTATATCACTGGACCACACCGATACTGTGTATTTTCGGAGCCCACCCCATGCATCGTTCAAACATTTTAGCACTCTCATTTTTGATGACGTTGCCCTTCGTACTTCCTCCTGAAAATTCATCCGCCGACCAACTGAACTTCGAAAAGCTCGTAATCGATCCCAATTTAGGGAAGGTCTGCTATGCAGTCACCGCTGCCGATGTTGATGGCGATCATCGTCTGGATGTTGTCGCGATCAGCGAACGGGAAGCGATGTGGTATCGGAATCCTGACTGGAAAAAACACATCATGATCAGTGATGCTGTTACAAAAGATCATGTCTGTATCGCCGCCGGTGACATCGACAAAGATGGGAAAGTCGACTTCGCGATGGGAGCAGGATGGCCGACGAGTGGTGGAGAAATTTTCTGGATCAACCGAGGCAAATCACTTCAGGAACCTTGGAACGTGCATGCAATTGGTGCCGAAGCGTGGACACATCGGATGCGATTTGCCGATGTTTTGGGAACAGGCCGTGACCAAATTGTTGTCACACCGCTTAACGGTGATCCCAATGGTGGTATTCGCTTACTGGCCTATCCAATTCCTGACCGACCTGCCACCGCTAATTGGACGCCAAAAATCTTGGCTCGTTCCCTGAATCGCGCTCACAACCATTGGCACATCAGCAACACCAAGACAGACCAACCCGAGAACACCATCGTGGCCAGTCAGGAAGGGTTAAGCTTGGTACAGCGTGCGGCTGACGGCAGTTTTTCAGTCACCGGAATCTCCAAAGGTGCCACCAGCGAGAAACCAACGCAGCGTGGATCAGGAGAAGTGAAAAAGGGTGTATTTGGACATCAGACCATGCTCGCCACCATCGAGCCCATGCACGGCAACCAGGTCGTGGTGTACCTCGGCAAAACATTGAATAGCCAAATGCAACGAATCGTCTTGGATGATTCGTTTGCACAAGGACACGCTATCTGGTGTGCGGACTTCAATGGCGACGGTAAAGACGAGATTGTTGCAGCTCACCGGCAACCAAAAGCCGATGGCACTCCCCCCGGTATCTATTTGTATTACGCAAAGGATGCAAGCGGAGAAAACTGGGAGCGCACTCAACTAGATGCCCCCATGGCATGCGAGGACCTCTGGTGTGATGACATCAATGGCGATGGCAGGCTAGACATACTAGCAGGGGGTCGGGCCACACACGATGTGAATCTATATCTCAACCAGACACCGCGGGAAATCGAGGGCAATAGTTCATCCGGAAATTAATCACGACAAGTTACCACCTTCGGGAAATCTCAGCCCTTTATGTGCAGGCAACACGAGAGAAATCTTTATCACGAACCGACACTTCAAGTCAGGATCAAAAGCATTACCCGACCATTACGTAATGGCTCCGGTCTACCAGTGGTTATCGATTTCACAAACGCACAATTGGCAGACGCACGAATCTTATTTTTCTAAGCCAATTCACAGCTTGTACAAACGGCTTTCTATCCTGGCACGCAAGAATTCAATAATCCTTCAAACCAGAAGGACGACACCATCAAACTGCTCGTCACCAGCCAGGCACTCAAATCAATTACTGGAGAGCTATGGATTTTTTTCACAAACAGCGTCCAAATATCAGCTTCAACTGTTCGATAAGCTTGGCGTTCAACACGACCTTGAACTCGTCCAGTTGCTGATGTGGATTGACCCTGCACTTCCATGGCACGATTACTGTGCAATCTGAACCAAGGCCCGTCTATTTACATCCGGCTCAAAATATCGCGGACTTCGGCCCGCTGCGGCGGCATGAAATGGTTGAAGGGCTCGGCCATATGGTCACTGCAGACACCGTTAATTGAAAGAGCACACTTGGTTGCCTTGATGAATCGACTGGCATATTTACCAACACTGTAGATCTGCTGCAGTCGATTGACGCGCTGACTAAGTACTTCTACCTGCTGAGGGTTCTCCGCCATGGCTGCGTGATACAAATCGACGAATAGTTGCGGATAGATGTTTGCGCCACCGTTGACCCCGCCATCACCCCCCATGGCAATGGCTTCGGCGGTCAGATGCTCTGGTCCGATGAACATCGACCAATCTGGTCGAACCTCTTTCAAACTCAGCATCTGCTGAAAGTATTTCATATCGCCACTACTATCTTTGACACCAATAATCTTTTGGTGCTGAGCCAATGATCGTAGCGTATCAATTTCAAACCAGACCTTTGTCAAACTGGGCATATTGTACAGCATCATCGGAAGCGGCACCTCTTCCACGATATCGGCGATGTACTGAATCAACTCTGTCTGGCCTGCCGGAAAATAATAGGGCGTCGAAAGAACAACCGCATCTGCTCCCGACTCTTTGGCAACCTCGGCTAGCTTCAGCGACTCAACAAGTGAGGTATCAGTGACACCTACGAACACGGGCACCCGCTGAGCCACCGTCTCGCTAACTAGCTTTATGAACTCACGGCGCAACCGATAGCTGAGGCTCGGAGCCTCGCCAGTGGTTCCCAGAATGAACACTCCATGGACGCCTCCTTTGATGACATGTTCAAGCAATCTTTGCGTCCCGACGTGATCGATCTTGTCACGATCCGCCAACGGTGTGACCAGCGGAGGTACGATTCCGCGGTACAGCGGTTTGGCTGTTTGAAGAGTGGCCATGCTTTTTTTCAAACCGTCATCCAAGCAGCTTTATAGTTCAGACCAAGGTTGAGAATTCGCTGTAGAAGTGCCTCGTAGCTAATCCCAACCGACTCAGCTGATTCCGCGAGATCTTCACCGAACTCAATATTGGGATTTGCATTTGCTTCAATGACATAGATCTCTCCCTTTTCTGTCATCCGCAAATCCATCCGTCCGTAGCCACTCATACTGAGTGCTCGGTAAACCCTTTTGCAGAGCTTTGAGATGCGATCTTGTGTCGCTTCATCGAGATCCTTTGCAGCATGCGTCGTGATCTGGTGCTTCTCCTGATACTTGCGATCCCACTTGACTCGACTGGTAGCAATGCGAGCAAGATCATCAGGCATACTACCAAAACTCATCTCCCAAGCAGGAAACGTCCGCAGTCGAGTATTACCCAACACACCCACGTACAGTTCCCGTCCTTCGATGTACTGCTCTGCTATCGCATCATCATTCGTTTTCTCATGAATGAACTTGACCCTCTCCGCCAAAGCTTCATCGGTGTGCACGATTGACGCTTGTGCGATCCCATAGGACGCGTCCTCGACAGTCGATTTCACAAACAGGGGAAACGACAATTTTTTCGGCCGATGAACCGTCCGCCCAATCGGAAAAACAGTGAACCGTGGCGTGGGGATTCGATGGTAAGTCAGAACCTTCTTGGACAAAGCCTTATCTTTGGTCAAGAGTAAACCACGTGGATTACAGCCCGTGTAAGGCTGTTGCATGAGTTCCAGGTAACTGATCACTGCAAAGTCGTAAGTCACTACCCCGTGAAATTCCTCGAGCATCATAAATGTGATATTCGGTTGAAAATCTCGCAACGCCTCCCGGATCGGTGCCAGATCATCATAGACTCCCAAAGGCAAAACTTGGTGCCCCAAGCGGCGCAGCGTCTCACAAACATCAAACTCTGCTTTCCATGGGTCCATCTCGGCTTCTGAAACGCCATCAAGACTTTGAGGCGGCACATGGCCATCACGTACCAGCACCAGAACACGCAATTTGCTCATCGCTTGGCTCGGGGTTGGTGAGGATTGACTCGGTTCGTTGCAGAAGCGCATGAAAAAGCCAAGTTCAGGCATGATCCTGGCGAGCAACATTCCAACTGATATTCGTGACCAGTGCGAAAGAAGTTAAATGGCAAAGCGGTGCCGTCCCTCATGTATGAAACTCGTCGTCCGTACGGCGACCAAAATCATCGCATCACGCTTTGCATCCTCAGCAGATGCTCCCAACCGCAATTTAAGTTCACGACATCGCTGAATCATTTCCTGCACCACCTGATCAATCGTGTACGTGTACTCACCCGTCCAACGTGCGACGGCGCGGCGCAATTCACCACGAACGCGCACCAAAAAAGCTGCAGCGGTTGGATTTCGCCGATGTGCAGGATCGCTCGAAAACAGTTTACGCAAATCGTTATCATAGATACTTGGAAAATCGAAACCGTATCGCTCCCGTTTGCGTTCGTAATGTGAGCGAAGCGTTTTTCGAATTTTTGAAATCGGTTCCGCTCTGGCTCGTGATTTGACATGAGCGTTTTTTCCATTAATCGACTTCATCAGATCATCGACCATATTCAGCTTATTGATCGCCGGCCAATTTCGATAACGAGTCCGCCACCGTGATCCTGGACGAAGCCAAACAGCGAACGTCTCTGCAAAATCTTCCAATGGATGTGCCTGAGCGTACCACATCTCGAGGTGCTGCACGAAGTTTCGACTGGAAGGCTTAGGTCGATAACAGTCTGGGTAAGGCTGAGAAGGCTTACCAAAGGCTTTCCGGTAGCGGACACGCCGTCTAAGACGATAGGCTGTGTCAATCGCGTGACCTGCCTCGTGCCTCAAGATTTTCATGCACCAAGCTTTGGTACCTCCCTCAACTTCCAGCAACTGCTTCCGCTCAAGACGCATCAACCTTGGGTGGGCCAGATAGAAGGGGATCGCGATCCCCGGAATCCCATCGGGTGAAAACCATTCATCACTCAACCAACAATGCGGTGAAAACTTGAGTCCGCGGTGTGCCAATTCGTGGTTAAGCTGTTGGATTCGGTCTTCCAGAGGAGTTCCACGAATCGTGAGCTTCAAATCGCAGATCCGCGCATCGAGCAACTCTTCGTCACTCATCGAATTCAAATCTGTTTTTTTCGTCGACATATTGCGATTGAAAAACTAAAAACTTGGGAACTACAGCCGAAGCGATCGCGACAGTTTATTCAACAAACGACCAATGTCTTTACACAAAAACCACGAACTGGACAAAAGCATCTCATCGAAGAGAGGGAATCCCGTCATGGGTGCACACATGCCTATGGCCTCATTTACAAGATTAACTGGCCCCGGACGAAGTGCCATTGCTGTGCTGATGCTTCAGGGAGATGGTGCTGAGTCAATCATTCAACGCTGTTTTAAGCCGGCAAATCACGTCCCATTCGAAGAGGGCCAGATCCGTTACGGGCTTTGGAGCGGGACTGAACTGAAGGCCACCGGAGACTCCAAAATACCAGCTCGATCCTTTGAGCAACCTGCTGAATCCGTCGTAATCACACCCATGGCAGGCCAAACTTTTGAAATTCACTGCCACGGTGGACCTGCTGCTGTCGCTCGAATTGAGGCCGATATGCGGGCCTGTTGTGCAACCTCTGCCTCAAAGACCAATGACTCAAAGTCGTCAAAACACTCGTGTCTGATCCGTGAAGCCGAATCAGTCTTGCTGAAATGCAATACTCCCAGAACCGCCGGAATTGCAATGGACCAAGTCCGGGGTGCCCTATTTGATTGGGCCAAAGAGTGGCAGACATCGATGAAGTCGACCAACATTCCAGAATTTCGTGCTGAGCTGGAACCCCTCCTCAGTGCGGCAGCCACCACTGTGAGATTGACTGAACCTTTTCGCGTGGTTCTTACCGGCCCACCCAATGTAGGCAAGAGCAGCCTCCTCAACGCGTTAGTTGGATTTGACCGCAGTATCACGCTCGACATGGCTGGAACCACCCGGGATGTCCTGCATGCTAACACGGTCATCGCTGGGCTACCCATCCAATTCAGTGATACTGCCGGAATCCGTGACCACGCAGCCGTAGAGACGATCGAACGAGAAGGTATACGACAAGCTCAACTCGCTGCTGGCAAGGCCGACCTGTTGCTGCTCGTTCGCCAACCACTACCCAAGGGTGGCTACAGTAAAATGGAATCGCCATCACTTGAAATACCACAAATTCGCGTATTGAACAAAATCGATCAACAACTCGGGTCTCCCCAACTGACAGATCATCTGGACGACCAATTTGATGTCGGCACAAATGCTTTGACTGGTGAAGGCTTGGCGGAATTGATGGTTACAATTGGCGCACGGCTTGGCAAGAACCTGCCTGATGCTGGTAAACCGGCACTGCTCAACGAGCGGCAATGGAAAATCATGAATCAAAGCTCACTTGCGAATTCATCAGAACAGATATCCGAGCTTCTGGGAAACTTGATTGGTCACGACGATGGATAAAACAACATGATGCGAACACTTCTACTATCGACAACTTTTCTGGGATTCATTTTCATGCCGTTTCTTACAAGTTCCGGAGACGAAAAACCGAATTGGGCAATTGTGATCCATGGTGGTGCTGGCAGTGATCCACAAAAGTGGAATGATGCCAAAACCAAAATTCGAGAAGCGGGACTTCATCGTGCTTTGACAGCTGGTCGTGATGCTCTGGCAAAGGGCAGTAATGCACTGGATACCGTGGAACTGGTGATCCGTATCCTGGAAGATGATGCCGCTTTCAATGCAGGGCGAGGTGCGGTCCTTACCAAAGAAGGTAAAGTTGAATTGGATGCATCAATCATGGATGGGAAAACTCGTGCGTGCGGTGCGGTCGCAGGGGTGACGGCCACCAGAAATCCCATCAATCTGGCTCGTCTCGTGATGACTGAAACACCGCACGTGCTGCTCGCTGGAAAAGGTGCAAATCAATTTGCTGAACAACAGGAAGTACCGCTCGTCTCACCTGATTACTTTCTAAGCAAGGCGAGATTCCCCGAAAGCAAACCGCACTTCGGAACTGTTGGATGTGCCGCCCTGGATTCGGATGGAAATCTGGCTGCGGGCACGAGTACCGGAGGTACTTCCAAAAAACTACCTGGTAGAGTCGGGGACTCGCCAATTGTTGGAGCTGGAACGTATGCGGCCAATGATACCTGCGCCGTATCTGGGACTGGCGTAGGCGAGGAGTACATCCGCAACTCAGTTGCCTATGACGTGGCCGCGCGAATGCGTTATGCCAACGAAAGTATCGAAGATGCCGTCACCGTCATCATGCAGAAAACTTTGCAAACTGGCGTGGGTGGAATCATCGCGCTTTCCAAGGATGGAAAAATCGTCATGCAACACAACACCCCCGGGATGAGTTGCGGAGCCGCTGACAGCACAGGAAGATTTGAAACTCACTTGATACTCAAGGACGGTGGTTCTCCACTGAGCAATGAACCCACAGATGCTACAAACCCATCCAGAACGCAAACCCAAATCACGGACTTACTTCTGCAACAAGTGAAAGACTGGAACCAAGGCGATATCGATGCGTTCATGAAGCCCTACTGGAACAGTGATCAATTGACTTTTTCATCTGGAGGAAAAGTCACACGTGGGTATGCGAAAACATTACAAGGTTATAAAGAGCGATACCCCGATGCCAAAGCAATGGGAACGTTGGACTTCGAAAAACTTGAGTTCCAAGCACTAGGCAACGATGCCATGCAGGTGCTCGGCACATGGAAACTTGCCAGGGACAGCCAACCCATGGCAGGCCGCTTTACCTTGGTACTTCGCAAATTTCCTGAGGGTTGGAAGATCATCCATGACCATACCTCAAAAACACCGGAAGACGAGGTGCAGGAGTGAACCGTTGCCATCGCACCCGTCAACACACTGACCAGTCTCGGATACAACAGTGTCGGATCTCGTTGGCTTGCATCATTTTTTCAGTAGTCAACTTCTCGACAGCGCGCGGTGTGCAAAAGGATCCGCAATTACTCCCCACGCGTCCGGTAGTCACAAAAGCTCTGCACCGTGCCGTCAGCTTTTTCAGAAACCATGCCTCGGCACACGGCGGTTATGTCTTCCAAATAAGTGCTGACCTCAGCAAAAGGGAAGGGGAAGGCAGGGTGACAGCGAACACTGCGTGGATTGAACCGCCTGGAACACCTGCTGTCGGCCTCGCATTCTTGCAAGCGTACCGCTTGTGCAAAGATCCCTTGCTTCTTGAAACTGCCAAAGAAACCGCCGAGGCCCTCCGGCAAGGGCAGTTGGAATCTGGAGGCTGGGACAACCGCATCGAATTTGGCATAAAGGAACGAGCCAAATATGCGTATCGCACTGAAACTGAATCAAGACGCAAAGACAAACTTCGAAACACAACCACATTTGACGACAATAAATCACAAGCAGCTATTCGGTTCCTGATGGAATTCGATGTCGAAATGGACTATGCCGATCAACCAGTCCACGAAGCAGTCCTGTATGCATTGAACTCAGTACTCAAGTCCCAGTACCCCAACGGAGCATGGCCACAGCGATTCAGTAAGTTCCCCGATCCTGACCTTTATCCAGTAATGAAAGCCTCGATTCCTGAGCAATGGTCAAGAGAATATCCCGGGACAAGGTACAGTGATTTTTATACGCTGAATGACAATACAATCTGCGATTTGATCGACTTACTTCTTGATGCTGCGGATATTTATCAGTGTTCAGACTACCGGCGTGCTGCATGTCGAGGTGGGGACTTCCTGATCTTGGCACAGCTACCCAAACCCCAACCTGGATGGTCGCAACAGTACGACAAAAACATGCATCCCGCCTGGGCAAGAAAATTTGAGCCCCCTGCAATCACTGGCGGAGAATCGCAGCGAGTCATGCGGACGCTAATGCATCTCTATCGCCGCACTTTGGGGCACGTTGAAGACGCTGAGCGTTTCCTTCAACCGCTGGACGCGGCAATCCCCTTTTATCAACGCTCCGAAATTGGAAATGGAAAACTTGCACGCTTCTATGAGTTACACACAAATCGACCGCTATTCTTTACAAAACAATACAAGCTGACTTACTCCTCCGAGGACATGCCCACTCACTACGCTTTTGTGGTCAGTTCAAAATTGAATTCCATTGAGAGAGAATTCGAAACGATTCGAACACGTTCGAAATCAGGCCCCCCGCGGTCAGCACCCAATATCCTAAATAAACGCACAAAGGCTCTGGACACCAAAGTAGTGGCGATCCTGAATCAACTTGATGCCCGTGGTGCATGGGTGGAAACCGGAAGACTCCGATACCATGGACCTGATGATGCAACGACACAAGTGATTCGTAGTGACACCTTTGTCAGTAACTTGATAAACCTCGCCACTTGGTTGGGAGCAGAATAATTTTCGGAAAATTCAATCGGCGAAAAAGCAATATTTTACAATGCCAGTCGGTTACCCTACCTAATTTCAACTCGAGCTAATTGTTGAAAGTATGGCTGATTCTTCATCACACACACACGAGACACCGGAGATCCCTGACCCGGATCAACGTCTACCGATTGTGTTGGTAAGTAACCCTCACCCAGCCATTCTGCATCCTGATCGGTTACTTGAAATCTGCGGTTTGCGTACTCAGCGGCGAAGTGGTCCCGGAGGACAACATCGAAACAAGACCAGCAGTGGAGCCTTCCTGCATTATCCGCCAACCAATACTACGGCAGAAGCCACCGAGAGAAGGAGTCAGTCCGACAACCGCAGGATCGCCTTGGAACGGCTACGGTTTCGCCTGGCCGTTGAAGTGCGCAGCCCATCTCCCATCGATGGGCATGAAATACCTTCCGAAGAAGATAAACTGAGAAAACAATACCAGCACCAGTCGCTGAAGATCAGTGATCGCAACAGTGATAAACCCGCAGTACTGGCCTTACTTCTGAATGACTTACACGTGTGTGGTGGGCAACCCAGCGCGGTTGGACCTGTCTGGGCAACATCCACGAGTGCCCTTGTGCGTCTGATCAAATCACACCCCAGCGCATTCGTATTTCTGAACCAGATCCGGGAACACCACGGTCGTCCGCCGTTACGGTAAGGCCACTTGAATGTGCATCCCGCAGGCAAGCTTGATTTTGTGAAGCCCACGCAGCGGATGAGCCAGTGCCTCGAAAACGCAGCTTGAAATACTTTCCAATGATATTGATTCTGTTTAGTCAACAGAAATGCACAACCATGTGATTTACGATCTCATTTAGGCTAAACTGTTGTTAATTCGTACACTTCGAGCGTGCCGAGCCTTGCATGATTAGCAGAGCTGCACAGTCGATCACTTCCCACCCAAAAACCCTCGGCTCGAATAGTCGACTGAATCCTAACGAGGTCCTCTTTGACTCGCTCGATTTTAAGTTACACCCTCCGTACATTCCTGTTACTTTTCTTTTGCTTCGCGCCGCTGATTGGTTCAACCGCAGAGGTATTTATTGAAGCCGAGAGTTTCCAAAAGCGCGGAGGCTGGAAGCTTGATACTCAGTTTATTCAACAAATGGGATCTCCCTATTTGCTGGCACATGGACTGGGACGACCCGTCGACGATGCGGTCACCAAATTCAATATTGGCGAATCAGGAAACTACCGTCTTTGGGTACGAACCAAAGACTGGGTCGCTCGGTGGAATGCCACGGCTTCCCCGGGCAAGTTCCAGATCATCATTGACGGAAAACCCGCGAATGCAACATTCGGGACGAATGGCGTTCAATGGGGTTGGCACGATGGAGGTATCATCGCGCTTGAGAAAGGAACCAACGAGCTACGCCTGAAAGATCTAACTGGTTTCGATGGACGGTGTGATTGCATTTACCTGACCACAGAAACTGATCAACCACCTCCTCCAGCTGACACTGTACTTTCTGAGTGGCGTCGTGAACAATTGGGACTGGCGGCGAACCCTGAAAATCGCGGTCCGTATGATCTTGTCGTGATCGGCGGAGGATACGCAGGCATGGGTAGCGCTCTGTCAGCAGCCCGCATGGGATGCCGCGTCGCTCTGGTGCAAGATCGACCGGTTCTTGGTGGTAATGGATCAAGCGAAGTGCGCGTGTGGGCCAAAGGAAACATCCGTCGCGGCAAATTCCCGCGGATTGGTGAGATCATCGAAGAGATCTCCGACAACGCCAAAAAGTCTCCTGGCACTTACGAAGAATTTGGGGATGAACTGAAGGAAAGGGTCATCCGCGATGAACCCAACATCGACCTTCTATTGAACCATCACGCTCACCGCGTCGATATGGACGGGAATCGTATCACCGCCGTTCATGCTCTAGACACGCGTACAGGAAGCGAAGTCAAAATCATTGGCGACTACTTTGCCGACTGCACCGGCCATGGCTGGATTGGCACGTGGGCAAAAGCCGATCTCGACATGTCACCCAATGGTCGAATGGGTATGAGCAACATGTGGGCTTGGGATGAACTGGACACGCCCACAGCTTTTCCTGAGACCCCGTGGGCTCTCGATCTGCAAATGGCTGATTTCCCCTACCCACGTGACCATCATGGCCAATGGTTTTGGGAAAGTGGCTTCGACAAGGATGCTATTGGCGATGCTGAGGGCATCCGAGACTGGAATCTCCGAGCGGTTTATGGTGCATTCAATGCAATGAAGAATCGTGACGGAGCAGCAAAGCATCCCAACGCGATCCTCACATGGGTTGCGTTCGTCGGTGGACCACGCGAAAGCCGACGCCTGATGGGAGATGTTGTTTTGACCGAAGACGATATCGTGGCAAAAAAGGAATTCCCAGATGGCTGCGTACCCAGCACTTGGTCGATTGACCTTCATTACCCAAAAGAGCAGTATGCAAAGAAATATGCTGACAACCCCTTCATTTCCAAAGCAGTACACGGCAAGGGTGTCGATCGGTCTTATGGATACCCGGTTCCCTATCGCTGCTTCTACAGTCGAAACATCGACAATCTGTTCATGGCGGGTCGCTGTATCAGCGTGACTCACGAAGCACTGGGCACGGTACGTGTCATGAAAACCTGTGGAATGATGGGCGAAGTGGTCGGAAAAGCTGCGTCGATATGCGCCATTAACGATTGCCAACCGCGCGACGTCTATGAATCACACCTCGATGAACTCCTGACGTTATTGAAACTACCGGGCAAAGCTCACCGGAGTACACCCTCAGCGGAGATTATTATTCCGTCAGATGCTCTGCCACTGGCAGGACCCCGAGGACCAGCCAATGGCATGGAAATCAGCAAACTGGCTGGCATCGTCATTGACGATGAACTTGCAAAATTCACAGGGAACTGGACCAGCGGAACCGGATTACCGAATTACGTCCGCTACAGCTACAAGTACACCGGACCGAACACCAATGCCACGGCAACCTTCAAATTCACCGTTCCCAAAGCAGGGCGATATTCAATCGAAGCATTCAGCCAAGCACACCCCAACCGTTCTACAAAAACTCCCGTAACCGTTCGCCACAACGACTCCATCAGCGAATACGTCATCAATCAACGCCTGAAAAGCAAAGATGATGTGGTTGGCATCACTGATCTGAAATTAGCAGAACAGGATGAAGTAATCGTGACCATCGGAACCAAGGGAGCCGACGGCACAATCCATGTTGATGCCGTTCGTCTTTTGGAAATCGAGTAAACGTCCTTCATGGTGACGAACCCAAAGCACATGCGTCCTTTGCGGGCGAAAGTCACTCATGTCTTTCGTACATGCGTGGTCATTTTATTACTGCTAGCCATACCGAAACCAGCACTTCGCCCCCAAAGCGAAACGGTTGAAGTCCCGGGCATCGAAGCAATTGAATTGCCTGACAACTTATCTAGGCAAGATCTATATGTGGAACCACAGCAAGATGCCAACGGCATGTGGCGTCTGATCAATGCGGACCAAGAAACTATTGGCCTTGTTGCTCGTACACTGCCAATCGCGAATGATGTCATTGGTTATCGAGGACCAACTGAATCGCTTCTTCTATTTGATCCTGACCTGAACCTGACCTCAGTGATGCTGATACAGAGTGCTGATACAGAAGAGCATGTGACAGCAGTCAAAGCTGAACAAACATTTTTCAAACAGTTTGAATCATGGACTTGGGGCGGTCCTGCTGAGAACACGCAGATTGATGCCGTGTCAGGCGCCACACTTACGTCATTGGCACTTGCCGAAGGTATTCTCAAACGAATCGGAGGCGAGCGTCCTTCGCTTCTTTTCAGCCAACCAATCACAATGCAAGAGATCCAAGATTGGTTTCCGGACGCTGTGGAACTGGACGACGAAAGTGGCGAGGCCAGGAATTCACGGGGTGATCTCGTTGGCAGCGTGATAAGAACCGGTCCACTTTCAGATAATCTGAGCGGATACCAAGGCCCAACCGAAATGCTGCTGAAAGTCACGACTGAGGGAATTGTTGAGGCGCTGCAACTCCGCACCTCGTACGATAATGAGCCTTACGTGGACTACGTCAGAACAGAAGCCGGATTCTGGAAAATTTTCCTGGGTAAAACAGTCGCCGAACTATCTGAATTTGATCCACAGGCCGCTGGAGTCGAAGGTGTTTCCGGCGCCACGATGACCAGCCTGGTTGTTGCGGACACCCTTGTCGCCGCTACCAAGGAGATTCAAAAAACACGAACCTCATCAAAAATAAAAACAACTCCTTGGCTCGGTTCCATTCGTTGGACGATCGCGGACATTCTTACTATCTCAACCATGATTTTAGCCGCAACACTGAAGTACGCGGGCGTTTACCGACGGCGATCATTCCGGCGGATTTGGCTCACGTGGGTAGTCATGATCATCGGCTTTTGGGCAGGAAACCTGCTTTCAATGGCATTGATCGCTGGATGGTCAGCGGAAGGAATCGCATGGCGTTTGGCACCTGGATTAGCAGCGATTACGTGTGTCGCCATGCTTGGGCCGCCGCTAACCAAAGGTAATCCTTACTGCAACCACTTGTGTCCTCATGGTGCGATCCAACAACTGATTCGACCCAAACCGAAATCGTTGCGTTACAGGACGTTATCACCAGCTTTCAGCCGCATGATACGCCGCCTGCCCGGGCTTACTCTGTGCGCTGCCTACATCGCACTCGTCTTACTACCCACCATCGACCTAGCGTCGTGGGAACCTTTTCATGCCTACCTGTTTCGCATTGCAAGTTGGAGTTCGCTCGGGTTCGCTTTCGCGACCATTGCTGCATCAACAGTACTTCCGATGGGATACTGTCGTTTTGGTTGCCCAACAGGAAGACTGCTGGACTATTTGAAACGCACCGCGACCAGTGACCGTGTGCAGGTTGGCGACGCTGTGGCTGTTGGCTTGCTGATCTTCGCGCTCCTTAGCCCACATTTACATTGAGCCCACATTTACATTGAGACAAACCTGCATCCCAAAAATCACTTTCTAACATCGGAAAAAACCAGGTGGTTCCGTGCATGGAACACATCATCAGACTTCACTTTTTCGCCTGAACCGTGCATAAGCAAAGGTGTGAACCGGGGCAAGAACCAGACACATCGAAAGTGCATAGCCAAGCACCACACCATTGATTGAATAAAAGTATCCACCCAGCCAAACGGCTGTCGCTGTTGCGATCGATCCTACCAACGAAGCCGCCAGAAGAGGATTTGCACGTCGCGCTAGTACATAGTATCCCTGAACTGTCGCGATGTGACTTGCTAGGCATCCAAGCCCTAGCACGGCGACCTGCCATGGTTGAAGGAAGCGATCTTCGATATTTTTACCTAGCCATGGCAAGCAAGCGACTCCAGCAGTCAAAACCACGAATCCGGCAACAAGCAGCAATGTAGAAATAATCGCAGTACGACGCCAAATGGTTCCAGCCTTTTCCCGTTCACCGGAGCCATGATGGAGGGAAACGACGGGATACTGCGTTTGCACCCACGCAAGAGCCAACATCTGGATTGCTGTGGTAATACTCAGGGTCATTCCCAAGGGCGCAGCATCAGCATCGCTGTGAAACCACAGAACAATGACTGTGAAAAACTGCGTTGCAAAATGAAAAGACGCACCAATCAAAGCGACGCGCCATTGAACAGGCAACACTTGATGAACCCAATCAAAGTTGGACGGTCGATTCTGAAGCCGGCGAAACTTACGAAAAAAATCAGCTTGGCCCACAAACGTGATGTACATGAACATCAAGGCCTGAACGGAAGAGGTGAGCACGAGTGCCCACAGTTTCAATCCGCATTCCAAGGAAATCCACATCACCACACTACCAATGGTTATCTGCAGGAATCGAAATCGGAAAATGATATTACGAAATCCAGCACCTTCAAGAATTGAAAGTCCCGGTGACAACCCAACCGAGATCGCAGCGATGGGCACAAGAGTCAGTAACGGGCCGTGCCAGGCAACTTCAGAATCAGCAAGCGAATACCATCCAAATACCAAGGCTGCTACGACATAAAAAAGACTTGCTCCACTGAACCATCGAAAGGAATCGCGAATCAGATCTCTCATCCGTGCCGCAGCTGCGAGCCACTCAGGATCTGATTCAGACAATGCTCCATCATCTGATGAATTCGCCACCTTGTTCATCGCTGCTGCTTCATGCCCTGCCTGACTTACTAACACATTCAACAACCCCAATTCAAAATAGGCCTGAATGCCGACAATGCCAATGATGCCGTAGTAAACGCCCTGTTCTGACAAATCGAGTGACCGAATCAGCAGCACGATCGTGATTGGACCAGATGCTGCCTGCCACACGCGCGTCATCAGCGCATAGGCAAGCGGCTTATCCAATTGAAAACGTGCACGGAGATCTTCAAGCATGGTGATTGCTTTGCAGTACGCGTAACAAAGGCTGGCTTTCACCATTTCGACATGGGCATTCAAACTTCAGCCGCAGATAAGCGACCCTCCATGTCCTGTTATTGCTTGGCATCCGCGCCTCCTCGCCAACGGCGTCGAGCACGCACCAAACCACGTCCAATGCGGTAAAACGACAAACTCGGCAACGAGCGAACCTGCAAGGAATTGCCAGGAGCAAATTTTGCGGTTCGGTTACCAAGAAAAAGAATCGCATCAGCCACTGAAACCAAAGCTGCCAGCCACAGGATCAACGACACAGGATGCTTTTTCAAAGCCGGTCCCAACATTTGCAGGGCCGACACGGGATTGCCCGACCTAAGAGCAATATTGATCCAGAACAGCCGCCGGTTCCAATCATCTTTTTTGACTGGTGGAATTTCATCCATGACCGTCCCGTCGCGTGGCAAGCCACGCCGTTTCAAAGCTTCCTGTTGGATGGCATGCCCCTGCGTTCTCTGATCAATATTCAACGTCCAGTTCGCCGAGGTGGCATGGACCCGATAACAAAGATGGCAGGCTGGAAGATTGGCGAGTTTGCCAATTTCGGCCAAACGTAACCACAATGAGTAATCTTCGGCACAAGGATATCGCTCGTCATAGCCACCGGCTCTCAACACCGCTGACTTCCGCACAAGGACGCACGACTGAAAGAAGGCGTTTGCTTCACCTGACAAGTGTCTTTGATCTATTTCATCGCTATCGAGCGGATGTGTAATGGGCCCAATCGCTTTGCCAGTTGCCGTCATGGAATATCCTTGACCACCCACCGCCACACACTCGGGATGACTGCGTAAATATCCAATTTGATCAACAAGCCAGCAGGGCGCAGCAAGGTCATCGCCATCCAACCAAGCGACCAGATCCGTTTCCGACAATTCCAGCATTCGATTACGTGTTTTGGCCCGTCCTTGATTTGTTTGCGTGACGACTTTCAAGTTTGTTACCTTCTCAGCCATCTGATTGGCAACTGCCAATGATTGATCCGTCGAACCGTCATCCAACACAATGATCGAAAGCGGACCGTCATACTGCTGCATGAGAACGCTCTCGATAGCGTCCTGAAGATACGCATCCAAATTGTACGTAGGGATCACAACGGTCACGGGATCAATTCGAGTTCCAGCAACCATGGTCACGCACCCGGTCCAGAATCAGCAAAGCTGTCAGGTTCCGCGAGTGAGTCAAACATTACTACCGGTTCGTGTCCAAGCACCTCTCTCACTGCCTTTACAGCAGCAACGTCATCACGAGACGCCCAAAGAATTGGAAGTGTTGTCTTTTGATCGGTCAACAGAATTGCCTGATAGTTCAATTTGCAGAGAATCTCAGCACAAGCCAACGCCTCATAGATCCCATGCAACTCGACTAGTAACCGAGGCTTACTAGTAGCGATCAAGTTGAGCCCTGCACCCAAAATCGCAGCCTCTGCTCCTTCGGCATCAATCTTCATAAAGTGCACAGCAGGCAACTCAACGAGCAGTGAATCTAGCGTTTGTGCGGTTACCGTTGTACGTGAGAAGTTTCGATAATGTTCATGAGCAGCCTGTGTATCCACCCCACCGTAGGCATCAAGAAATGCCATGGAGTCATCACTACCTTCTGCCTCGGCGAACTGCAGCGTCATCTCACCCATCTCGCCAGCCAACGCTACTTGATGTACGTGAATATGTCCGAGATCGGACTTTATTGCTGCTTCGCGAATTCTCGCCGCGTGAGCCGGTACGGGCTCGAAAGTGTGAACCTGTCCGTGAGTAACCAATTTGGCAAGCGAAAGTGTATAGCAACCATAATGACCCCCGATGTCAAAGCAAACATCGTCTTTCCCCACTAACGATTCCACCACCTTGAGGATTTTTCGATCGTAATCGCCGGCTGTAATCGCTTCGGCAATCGGGGTATCGCAAGGCAACATCACGTGCGCCCCTGCTGCAGGCCCAGATTCAATTTGATGCCAACCGAATTCAACCGGCGGTGTTGGTGGCGTCAAGAGCGACCTGACTCCTCGCGCCACCGGCTGCAATGCTTGCCTGCACGCATGTTGCATTTGCTGCTTGAATTGACCCATCAGCTTCCGTAAGACTTCGAGGATAAATTTCATACCGCATCGTATCCCGAACGCGGTCCTCGTTATAGTTTATCCAACTCCCGGATCAATGACTTGAGTATATATGGAGGGGGTCTACCTGTTTTGGGAATGAAATCGAATGCGTATTCTGGTTGCAGTGGGGTCTGAAGAGCAAATCAACACGGGCGCTGTGTGGTGTGCTTCCATTGATGGAATCTCCGCTGAAAATCTCGAAATTGCCATTCTGGGCGCAGACCGCAAGGCATTAGCGGAATATGGGCGCAAAACACTGGCCGCCGAGCTGAATTGTCAACCCGCAGACGTCAATGTGGCCACGATCGAAGCTGACGCCAATGCGATTCTCACCCATGCGGAAGACCAACATTGCAGAAGTCTGGTTCTACTTCACAGCGGGAATTTGTCCGATTTGCATAAAGAGATCTTCCAGACCTCCAAGCATCCCACTCTCTGGCTCCGCATCATTGGGAAACCCCCAAGCTCAGAAACACAAATTATCTCGGCGTTCCAGAAGCCCAGTCATGTCACGTCGATTGTTACACAGAAACTGCTTGGATTCGCGCCTGACAGAACCCTGTGCAGTCATGTTGATCTGCAGCGAGACAACCTTACCGAAGTAATCAAGACAACGATTGGCGAAGACAATATCACCGATGATGAACTGCTTTTGTTTGGTATCGATGACCCTGATTCTTCGGATCGTGTTTACAAAACGGCACTGCTACTGATTGATTCAAAGACAACCACGTCGATCGGTATGCTGCATGATGGCTATACATTACCGGAAAAAATTGCAAGTCAGGTGTACCAATGGGCAGCTGATGTTGCACCCCCGATGGACCGTCAGGAACGAATCGATCTATCACAGGACCTGCAGTCTGGCTCTGCCCCGAATCTTGAGTTCTTTGGGTTGATCTCAGCGGCTGCAATGCTCGCTGCCTTTGGGCTCATCCAGGATTCTGCTGCCGTCATCATCGGGGCCATGCTGATCGCTCCACTGATGACACCGATCATCGGAGCGGGCTTGGCCTTGGCACAAGGCAATCGACCTCTTTTTCGCTCCGCCGCAACCACAATCATTCTTGGATTCTTGTGTGCTTTAACCGCCAGTATGCTGTTTGGCTGGTTGGTACTCATTTTTCAGGAACCAATCATGACTTCCGAAATGCGAGCCAGATGCAGCCCATCTCCGATTGATTTCTGCGTCGGCTTGGTGGGTGGCTTTGCAGCAACCTACGCCAGAACGCGTAGGCACCTATCAGCTGCATTAGCAGGCGCAGCCATCGCTGCGGCACTCGTACCGCCTATATCGACAGCAGGTCTGCAGCTTGCATTTCATGTCTGGACTTGGGATACCAACCCGGTAGGCATACCGATTCTCGGCCCCATTCTGTTGGTACTCGTTAATGTTCTGATGATTATGGGCGGTTCTGCTTTTGTACTCTGGGCACGCGGTATGCGGACGGATCGAACCCTCACTATCCAGGACCGGTGGACTGTCAGGATTGCAGCTTTTCTATTCACTATCACGCTGCTAATTCTGACATGGCTGTTGTTACCCCACACGAGCCAAGCAGGAAACCCCGGTAATACCCAGAGCAATTCGAACCCAAGTCAGAGCCTGATCGATAACACGAATTCATCCGCCACTGGCGAACCTTGAACGCACCAGACTTGAACCCTAGCGTCTAACGTGGTGCCCGACTTCTCAAATACTTCAGCTTGTATTTTTCATAAAGCATTTTGTGTCGGCTACCGAGATCCACGGCGCGCCCTTGGATAAACGCTGCCTGTACATTCGTTTCCGTCTCGAGGATATTACCATCTGCCAGGATCAAAGTCGCATCTTTTCCACTGCTAATGGAACCCAGACGATCTGCGACTCCAAGAATTTCTGCTGCTGACAGCGTAATTGACCGCAAGCCATCTGAGTGGGGCAAACCATATGCAACTGCAACGCCAGCATGATAAGGAAGATTTCGTGCATTCGCGGCGCCCCCGGGAGATCCCGCGCCCTCTCCACAGATCGCAAACTTGACACCCGCCGCACGCAGTCGCTTTGGCAAGGTATAAGCCGTGTCGTAGGCTTCATCACGGCGGAGCGGAAGACGGTACGTGGATGCAATGATGACGGGAACATCATATTTTTTCAGAAGTTCAGCACATTGTTCAGCGTCATATCCACCATAAACAACAATCAACAAGCCTTGGGCCTGGCCGTAGGCAACAGCAGATTCAATTTCCATCTGTCGATCAGCATCGACAAACACCGGCAATTCTCCATTTATTACGGGTATGAGACTCTCCAACCTGATGTCAGTCGCCGTTGTAGTTGGTGCTGCCTCACGAGCCGTCTGGTATCGACGCACTGAATCCAACAGCTCATCCAGTTCCGTAAATTTCTGCTCGCGTTTCTGCCGCTGATCAGCAGCACTATTGCCGCGAGGCTGCATGGAACCCCAGTCAATGTACATTCCTGCTGGTGCTTTGAGTTTCATTTCTGCCACCGTCCAACCATCAAGATTGATCACCGCAGTCTGCCCGCGAATGTATCTTCCGCGAGGTGCTGTCATGACTGTCAGAACGCCGCCAGCACGTGCCACAGGAATCAATTCACTATCGGGATTCACAGCCACCCATGCTCTCGCGTTTGGGTTCACCGAACCGTACTCGGTACGATCATCGGTTTCCTCAACAGCACTTATCTCACGCAAACCAAGGTCAGTCATTGATTCAATCAGGCCGGGGTACAGGTGTTTGCCAGAACCATCAATTTCCAAAGTTTGTTTGGGAACTTTGATTTCTTTGCCAACACTGGTGATTTTACCTGCTTCAAATAGCACATCCCCATTCTTGATATCAGGACCATCGACCACATGAACTGTCGCATTGCGAATCACGATGGGTCTGGTTTGTGGAGCGCCGGGAACCTGGTCGTGAGCTTCGATGTTGGACAACATTGCGAAGACTACATAAGCTGCTAAGGTCAGTCTTATTCCACTCATGATTATTAATCTACTTCCAGTCAACTGTTGGATTTTCTTACACCGTTTCACATTCTGCTCATTTCTTCTTCAGGTTTCCGGTGTAATCGTACTCATGACTACCGTGGGCAGCACAATGCACATCATGCTTTACCCAACGATCTTCCTCAGCTACTTCTTTCGGTGTCGCCCTTGATGCAGCGCGACCACCATTGAGTACTTTTTGTATTAGTCGGGCCCTCAACTTCTGATCACGATTCTGCAACTCCTGATCTTTACCAAGATCAAAATAACAGCGTCCATCGACCCACGTCTGCTCACATCGTGTCAATGTTGACAACGGCCGACCACTCCAAACCACCAAATCTGCATGTTTACCTTTGCGAAGCGAACCAACATATTGGTCAATTCTCAATTGCTTAGCAGGGTTCAGCGTTACAAACTTCAACGCTTCTATTTCAGGCACTCCACCATACTTGGTTGCTTTTGCTGCCTCTGTATTGAGATGTCGAGCAAGTTCGCGATCATCACTATTGAAGGAGACAACCACACCACGGTCATGCATTAAGGCACCGTTGTAAGGAATTGCGTCGAGAACTTCGAATTTGTAAGCCCACCAATCAGAGAAGGAAGATCCCATTGCTCCGTGAAGAGCCATGCGGTCAGCCACTTTATAACCTTCAAGAATATGCTGTAGGGTGCCGATTTGGACGCCAAACTCCTCCAGAACATCCAGGGTTGCCACGATCTCATCCTGGCGATAACTGTGGCAATGAATCCAGCGTTCACCATTCTGAACTTCGCTCAACGCTTCCAACTGCAGGTCAACACGAGGCGGTAAAGTGTCGCGTTCTCCACTCTTCCAGCGTCTCCACTTGGCTTGGTACTCGCGTGCTGCGAGCAATTGATCACGAATGATCTGCTCGACACCCATGCGTGTGTTGGGGTATCGGTTCTGGCTCCTTTTCACATTTTCACCCAAAGCAAACTTGATCCCCTTGGGTGCTTCTTTCATCCTCAGCCCATCCATGGTCTGACCCCAACGCAACTTGATGACCTGATTCTGCCCCCCGATGGGATTGGCCGAACCATGCAGGATGTTCGAGGTTGTCAATCCGCCCGCAAGCTGCCGATAAATTTGGATATCACTATTGTCAATGAAATCACCAATGCGAACTTCAGCAGTGACTGCTTGCCCCGACTCATTCACGCCTCCATCAGTTCCCATATGAGAGTGGCAATCGATGAGGCCGGGTGTGATGTGCTTCCCACTGGCATCGATCACACGACACTCCCGAGGGACCTTGAGACCCGAACCCACCTCAATAATTAGCCCATCACGAATCAGGATGTCAGCGTTCTCAATTTTGCCCGCTTCTTCACAAGTCCAAAGGGTCGCGTTGCGGAATAATACAGTCGACTGCTCAGCTATTCTGGCATCAGAGCCGAATGCGCCGAAAGGAAAACGGACCCCCGAGTAAGCTACATCACGAGATGCAACATTCGCTTTGTCCTTCTCTGACTCAGCAGCAATGGCACCCGCGCCCTTGATGTTCTCGGGTACATCACCCTGATTTGATTCACTTTCGATTTTCGCGATATCCTCGGTGGCAACGGCAAGACGTTTTAAACCCGGGCTTTGGGAATCACCCCCAGGCAGTCTCAGGGCACCTACAAGGTCCGTTCGGTCACTGTTATTTTTCAGTGTAATGATCGTCAGTTGCGATGTACCCGATGGCAATCGTTTATCTACCTCACCTAAATCCAGATTTGCTGTCAAACGATCCCGCTGCTGAACCACGTTTTGCAACGTGGTTGATGCCACCTTTTCCTTGTCCTTCTTTCGTTTGGTCTTTGGTTTGCGTTCCTTGCCAACGGCAGGAACCGCGAAAACCGATCCATTGAGTTTTCCATCAACCCCTTCAATTTCCAGTCTGACTTTTACTTTTCGACCATCTGCATCATGGACAGAAAGCTCCCATTTACCTGCGATGGCAGGGTAATCAAATTTAGCACCGGCACTCATCACAAACCGCTCTCCAGCAACCCAGCATTCAAGCACTTTGGTTTTATCTGAGAACAGATTGCCATCCGTGATCACAAGATTGGCGATCATGCCAGATTCAACACGCCCAACCTGATCTTGTATTCCCAGCAATTCAGCTGGGACAACAGTCAACGCGGCCAAAGCCTCCATCTCGGTCAGACCACGCGTAACAGCCACTCTCACCTGTTTTAAAAACTTGCCCACATCATCCAGTCCATCACTGGTCAAACAGAATTTCACACCGGCTGCTGCAAGCCTCGCTGGATTCTCGGGGGCCAACTCCCAATGCATGAGGTCCTGCAGAGTCACGTCGCGAGCAGCATCAGTCGTGTTCACATCGGGAGTATCTGGGAATACAACCGGCAATAAATAGGGTCGCTTCGTTGCTACGATCTCATCGAGCTGTCGATACTCACGCCCGGAACCACGAATGATTGCCTCCAAAGAAAACTCACGAGCGAAGCTGTCAGCTCGAATAGCCATGCGATCGTTTGCTGCATCAATCAAAAATCGCTGTGAATCGATCGCGTCTCCCAGCACTTGCAAGGCAACATTTTTCTCAGGGCGATCAAGTTGCGGAGTCGCGTTGTACGCACTCCATGCCTGCTTGTACCAAGCCGCATCAAGAAATGCCTGCCGAAGTAGTGCAACGGCACCCATCGGTGAATTCGGATACCTCGCTCGTGAACCACCACGTGGTACAGTTAAATTTAAATGCTGCCATACATTTTCTGATAACAAATTACGCCCTTTGGATGCTTCTCCAGTCAGCATCACGCAACTGCTACCTTTCACGATGCCTCCCTTGGGAGCAATCAATCGAACTGCAATCCCTTGGGACCGAAGTTTCGATGCATCAGGTACGGTTTCCCCGATGGAAGCAGAAACATTGACCTGCGGCGAAACGTTAGCGTTCCAATATCCTGGCAATGATTGGTTGACATTCGCATCACTTTCACTCCAAGCATCAATCAAGCCAGCATAAATTCGTTTGCCTTCACAATCGATGACTCGATAGCCCGCGGGCACTGCCTGCTGCTGTCCCACCGCAGTAATTGAAGCACCCTCGACAAGCACGGTTGCGTCACTGAGGGTTCGACTCGGCGAAACCACCACTTCGGCATTTACAAAAGCAAAGCCGTGGATTGGGTTTTCCCGCAAACCAACAATTGGTTTGGCCTGAGTATCTGATTGGGCCTGCAGGCCAGTTGGCAGTAGTACTGCGCACAAAGTCATCAGAAATAGCGTGTGCCGCATGGACATTCCACTTTTGAAATAGGAGCTATCAAAAACCTTCTCACAGCATAGTTAACGCTTTCCTTTTCTGCTGCTTGATCACGCCTCATTTGACCTGGGAAACCCCTGGTTTCTGTAACTCCACTCCACAAGGTCACAAATGACTACCAGTTGCTGATTTGACCGTTCACGCCCCTGTTTCAGCAGTTTTCCAAAACCCGATCTGCGAGACCAAAAACTTCGGGATTGTGCTGTTCAGCGTAAAACAGTCTTGACCTGCGCCGATTGCCGTATTATTTGTGGAAGTAAAGGCGCGGCGAGTGACAAAGAACGCCGGCATGGAGGCTGAACTTAGGAGGCTGAACATGAAGCCCGAGAAGACCTCAGATAATTCGCCCAACCGCTCGACCATCGAACGGTTCTTTAGCGGTCTAAGCGAATATATCTTCCAATCAAAACTGGGCGTTGCAGATGTCCAATTAATCGACTACCTCAGCGACATGATGCTGAGATTTATCAGACTCGATTCACTCAACCGTGTGCGACGCTCGAACGGACGCCCTGCGACTGAACTCTTCCAGATGTTGAGTGAAGCCGAAAAACGGATGGGTCTTGCCAAACGTGATGTTCACCGACACATCGGTGATGTCACACTATTTTGGTCCGGGATGTATCCCGAACGACTGAGGCGTCTAAAATCCTCGCACTCACCTGATGGCTTTCTGGACTACTGCAAACAAGGAAAGAGAGCCTATGCAATCGCGGCTGAGATCGAAGGAGATGAAAACCGACCATCCAGCGATCTACTCCATCAACTCAGCATTGAGTTTGAAATGTGCGCCTACGGATTGCGCGAAGTACGCCGTGAGTGGGAACGAGGGCCATCTGATGGAGGGCCGCTTTTACTTTCGTGAGTCCACGCCGAAGCGGAGATTTCAAGGTCACCGTACCCCTCGGAAAATCCCTGCGATGGACGCCCCGGTGACCGACCTGAACCATGTCAACAGAAACGCATCGAATCCCATCTCTGGGAACGGCTGCGTGACAGCAAGCTTCGCGTCAATCTGTGCTTAGCTCACCATATCGGATTCCCCGATCATACTCAGCATCCACGCTGATAATGGTGATGCTGAAGCCGGTTCCTATCCAGATCCTCCGGTGATGGCGCACAGGCTCGCAAACGTTACGCTTCTGTCATCAATCGATCAGCTGTATCAAAAGAGAACACCACAAAATGTCAGCCAGCCAGAAACGTTTCGAATCGGTATGTGCAAGAGCCCGCGAGGCCATGTTACTACACTCCACGGCTGACACACTTGAATGGGATGAGCGGACCGGTATGCCGATCGCTGCTGGAGAGTATCGTGCTCAACAGATCTCGACCTTGCGGGCGCTCGTACATGAACGGCGCACAGATTCCGCGTACGGAGACGACCTACAGCAACTGATTCAGGAAAGCGAAAATGAAGACCCGCACGGCGCAGTGGCCGCTACTGCGAAGCAATTGCACCGGGACTGGGAACGTGATTGCAAATTACCAACAGAACTCGTTGAACGCATCTCACAGGCAACAGTGCGTGGACAACAGAAGTGGGATGCTGCTCGGCAAGCCGATGATTTTTCAATCTTTGAAGAGACACTCGAGCATGTCATCAATTTGAAGCGCGAGTCAGGGCAACGACTCAGCGAAGGAACTGATCGAAGCGTCTATGAAGCGTTGCTGGACGAATACGAACCCGACGCAAAAGTGAATGATATCCAGCAGGTGTTTGATGATCTGCGCACGCCTCTAGTGCAGTTGATAGCAGCCATCAAGGAATCCTCTCGACAACCAGACACAAGTATTCTGGAACGCACCTACTGCATTGATGACCAGCGGGATTTCAGCCATTATGTTGCTGAACAAATAGGATTTGATTTTGAGCGAGGTCGATTGGACGAAACATCCCATCCATTTTGCACCACGCTTGGTCCACATGATTGTCGCATCCTGACCCGGTACGACCCTCATTGGTTACCCGCAGGTTTGTTCGGAACAATGCATGAAGCGGGTCACGGCATGTATGAACAAGGGTTGCGACCCGATTGGTTTGGCCTGCCCCCAGGATCCTATGTTTCATTGGGGATTCATGAATCCCAGTCGAGGTTATGGGAGAATCAGGTAGGTCGCAGTCGCCCGTTTTGGGAATGGCTTTATCCACAGACCAACGAGGCTTTCCAGTCACAACTTGACGGTATCTCACTTGACACCTTTCACTTTGCCATCAATGCAGTACGCCCAAGTTTGATTCGCGTTGAAGCAGACGAAGCAACCTACAACTTGCATATCATCATTCGTTTTGATCTCGAACAACAGTTGATTGATGGTTCTCTGAAAGTCAAGGACTTGCCAGACGCATGGAACGCTCGTTACCAGAGTGACCTAGGAATTTGTCCGCCCTCTGATGCCGATGGGGTTTTGCAAGATGTTCACTGGAGTGCTGGCTTGATCGGTTATTTCCCAACCTACACGCTGGGAAATGCTGCGGCAGCACAACTTTTCGATGCTGCCAGTGAACAGATCGGCGACCTCGACGAGCTCTTTGCACGAGGTGAATTTAGGCTTCTGCTGGATTGGCTGCGAGAACGAATTCACTTTGATGGTCGCTGCTACAGTGGTTCAGAGCTGATCGAGAGAGCAACCGGATCACCACTTAGCGCTAACCATCTGATCAACTACCTGAAGTCAAAACTGGAACCTCTGTACGGAATCATCGAAAGTTGACATGCGCTGGTCAGATCCAAGATCGGTGTGATTTTTGTCGGTCGTTCCGTTACACTTTCGTATTCCTCTCCTGCTTCTCAAAGGTCACCATGATTATCTCGAATTGCCCAAGGTGCCAAGAAGTGTTTCGTGTTCCCTTGGGAACACTGCCTGACGACGCCTATGCGATATGTCCTTGGTGCCACGAGACGTTTCCTCTCGCGGAAGTGCTCGATCATCTCCCACCCGCATTAGAAATCCTGACGGCCGATGGCGAACCCATTCCTATCATGGAACCCGTTGATAGTCACTATGCAGCTGGAATTCAATCGTTAACTGGTACGTCAGTGGGGACTTCGGATCACCTTCAGACGCATAATACTTCTGGCGGCGGCCAACCGTGGGATCCTGCAACACTGGACTTTGGTGCTGAAAGCGGACAAATCGATGGTGGGTGGAATGCCAGCGGCACACCCCAAGCCGCACCAATGAGTGTATCCCCACGCCCCAACCGCCGAAAAAAAGGGGCGTCCGGTATTCGATCGATGGTGCAAGTCGTTGTCGGTGGATTGCTTTCAGTGCCCATCGCCCTTGCAATCCTCCTGGCTGTTGGACGTGCCCCAGACCTTGGTTTCTGGCCCTTCGATGGTCAGAAAAGATCACCACGAGAACTGCTACCGTTTCTTGATGATGCCAATACTGATGACGAGATGACACTCCCAAGCTTCGACGGTCAGCAGCTTGATACAAGTGACTTCGACGAGGTAATCAAGGAAACTGAGGACCCCGGTCAATCTGCTCTTGACCAGATATTTGCACCCGTCGAATCACCGGAACCTGATGATCAAAGCACTCGAAACCGAACGAAACCAACAAATCCAAATCAAACTGCTTCTCTTGAAGTGACAGAAAACACGCTCGATCCTTTGCAGCCCGACGAGCGTAAAGATGCACCTGAACTGCCAAATAATTTGCCGAACACAGGCACTGATTCGATACCGCTGAACGCTCCCGAACCAGCAAATTCACAAAACAACAATCCCGATTCAGCAACCGCGATCATCGCCGCAAGCCAGACAAGATCATCTGAGCGATTGGGCGATCACAACGCAGAATCAAAATTGATTGACTCGGTACCTGCACAAGCCATGACTGAGGTTACCACTGCAATTCAAGCAATCGAAAGACTTGATGCGGACAATCAAATCATTGACACAGATATCCTGGCGGAAACCTACGAAAAAATCGCGCGAGCTTGCGAGACGGTACAAAAGTACCCTGCTGCACTTTCTTCATTGGCCAATGCAGTTACCCAATCCAGAGCATTGAACCAAATTCAGGAAGCAGCAGTAACCTGGTTGGACTACCCTCGACGATCAGCACAAGGCATTGTTCTGATTGGCAAACCAGGCACCACAGCAAAAAGCCAAATCCTTACCCTAGATTCAGGTCGCATCCTCACCATCAGCAGCAAATTGAGCCTGCCGCTAGCGGAGAAGGTGGTAGTTTTAGGGCGGATCACTAAGGATCCAGATAAGATAGAGGTCGACTTCACTGCACCTGTTCTTCCTTAAGTTACGGACTTTCCGGCAAAGAACTTGTCGGAAACTAGTGAGTCGCCATTCATCAAGCGAGAGTCCACGACGGATGTGTGATCGCGTCCTCGGGACAACACCCCGTCTTGATGGATCCTTCGAATGCATGAATCAAGCGGCAATTCTCTGATGTGCAACACAAGTTCATCGCAAAGTTGCTTAGCTTCTACACTTGCAGCGAAGTCATTCATTTCATTCGGTTCCACGACACGACGTGATCGTTGACCATGAAGATTTATTATACCGATCATTTCAACCTGCCACTGCCAGATAGCCATCGATTCCCGATGGTCAAATACCGCCAACTTCGCCAACATGTCGTACGAAGCCCTTTTCACCTGCATGATTTGCTAATCGTGCCCCCTGCGGCCACTGATGAACAACTATTGTCCTGTCACACTGAACGTTATGTAAGCGCAGTCCGCGATGGGACACTCAGCAACAGCGAAATTCGCCGCATCGGGTTTCCATGGTCAACACAGATGGTGGAAAGATCGCGTCGCAGCACTGGGGCAACGCTAGCCGCTAGTCGAGCTGCATTGAGTGACGGCATTGCGGTCAACCTGGCGGGTGGCACCCACCATGCTATGCATGACGCCGGGGAGGGTTACTGTGTCTTCAATGATGCCGCAGTTACGATTCGCACTTTGCAACGCGAGAAGTTGATCCAGCATGCTTGTGTAATCGATCTTGATGTTCACCAAGGAAATGGCACTGCGGAAATACTCGGCGACGATCACACGGCATTCACTCTGTCACTTCATGGAGTTAAGAACTTTCCCATGCGAAAATCACCCAGTGACCTTGATATCGATCTCGATGACGGGACCACTGACGAACAATACATGGCTGCACTCGACGGTGCACTCGATCAACTTGATAATGAGCAGCCATTCGACCTTGCTATTTTTCTTGCTGGTGCTGACCCCTACAAAGATGATCGCCTTGGCAGGCTGGACTTGTCAAAGAACGGCTTGGCTGAGCGCGATCGAACTGTCATGCAATGGTGTCGAGACCGCAGTATTCCGCTGGCCATAGCCATGGCGGGGGGATATGCACCCGATGTGAACGATATCGTCTCCATTCATGGGATGACGGTGCAACTGGCCAGTCTACACTCCAGAATCGCAACACAATAACGCTCGCTGCACACTGGCTTGTACCTTCTCTGAGTCTCACTTTGGAAGGGCTTCACCGCAAAAGATTGTGAATCAACTCCGGAAGAATAGATTCAGTACTGACGACCGCTTATGGTGGGAACATCGATGAATGGTTGTGCATGCATCAAAACGCAAGCTCACGCCTGCCATCTTACCAACCCCAACAGCACCACTGACCGAAAGATAAACTGTGCGACTTTCCATCCTGCTCTTTATTGCCAGCTCACTTAATATTGGAATCCACGAAAATCTAGTTGCTGCTAAAGAAGCGAAAATCGTGTTGGTAGCAGGAAAACCTTCACACCCACCACGAATGCACGAATTCAATGCGGGGGTTCAATTGATGACTGCATGCCTTAAGAATATACCGAACGTTGACGTTAAGTTTGTGCTGAATGGCTGGCCAAACGATGAATCGATCTTTGATGGTGCCAGTGCTGTTGTTTTTTTCATGGATGGGGGGCGGCGACATGAAGTCGTTGGAGAGAACGGAAGGCGATTAAAAGTGGTAGATGACTGGTCATCGAAAGGTGTTGGGCTAGGTTTCATGCATTTTGGTGTCGAAGTCATAGCTGATCAGGCCGGAGCAGAATTCAAACGATGGATTGGTGGTCACTACGAGCACATGCACTCTTGCAATCCGATTTGGGAACCAAATTTCATGGTCTTCCCCGAGCATCCGATCAGCCGTGGTGTGAAACCGTTTCAGGCCAAGGATGAATGGTATTTCAATATGCGTTTTATTGGCGACATGTCTGGCGAAAAAGCGAATGAGATTGATGGACTCAAGTTTGTTCCCATCCTGACCGCTGTGCCTTCAGACGAGGTTCGTGATGGCCCCTACGTCTACCCAAGAGGCCCTTATCCACATATTCAAGCATCCAAGGGACGAGCTGAAGCAATGATGTGGACCGTGGAACGACCTGATGGGGGTCGCGGTTTTGGCTTCACTGGTGGCCACTTTCACGACAATTGGGCAAATGACAACTATCGCCGAGTCGTTCTCAACGCGATCCTTTGGATTGCAAAAGCGGATATTCCCGAAAGCGGTGTTGAGTCCACCGTTTCAGAGGAACAGCTTAACGCCAATCTTGATCCCAAAAATCGCCGATAAGCATTCGCTGGAAACTCAGTGAGCAATCAACCGCCCTCAAGAGTGCTACAACGCAAGGTGCTTTTCACGGCACTTTTGCGTTTCAGTTCGAGAGGCGTGAAGACGCGGCTCACTCACCCTTTTCGGGAACGTTTTCCAAGATGTCCAGCAGGATCTGGTCAGCTTCAATGCCTTCGGCTTGAGCTTCAAAATTCAACAGGACCCTGTGGCGCATGGCTGGCAGGAATACTCGCCGCACATCCTCGAAGCTGACGTTGTAGCGGCCTTCAAGCAAAGCTCGAACCTTCGATGCCAACGCGAGCGTCTGCGCTCCACGCGGACTGGCACCCCAACGTACATAATTGTTGGTTGCCGCAACTGAGTGTGGGCCATCGGGGTGTGTCCCAAGATTCAAGCGAACCAAGTAGTCTCGAACATGTGGCGCGAGTATAACCTTACGGACCATCTGCTGCCACTTTTGTATCTCTTCACCATCCATCACTCTCTCAAGATCAGCTTGGTGCTCCTGAGTTGTTCGTTCGACGATCAAATTCAGATCTTCGCGGCTACTGTATCCAACCACCAATTTGAAAAGAAAACGGTCTAACTGTGCTTCGGGCAGCGGGTAAGTCCCCTCCTGCTCGATGGGGTTCTGCGTGGCAAGCACAAAGAAAGGCTTCTCCAACACAAAGCGTTTTCCCCCGGCGGTCACCGTTCCCTCCTGCATGGTTTCTAACATCGCAGACTGCGTTTTGGGTGTCGCGCGATTGATCTCATCCGCCAATAAAATCTGCGTGAACACAGGCCCGCGTTGAAATTCAAATCCCCGGCGACCATTCTCATCTTCAACAATCATGTTCGTCCCGAGGATGTCGGCAGGCATCAGGTCGGGCGTAAATTGGATACGGCTATAATTCAAGTCCATGACATCAGACAATGTTCGAACGAGCATTGTTTTTCCAAGCCCGGGAACACCTTCCAACAAACAGTGTCCGCCACAGAAAATCGCTGTCAGCACACCATGAACGATGTCGTCATGACCGACGATGACCCGCCCAATCATTTCACGAACTGCGTTGTAACGCTGCCCGAACTCTTCTGCTTCTGCCTGCATCGAATCTACTGTGTTACTCATCTGCATTCATCAATGGGTTGGTGACCAAGCCGTGCGATTTAACGCTGTGACCGCAAACGCACCGTTGGTGAAAAACTGCAAAGCCAACACTTGGAAGGGCATGGCAAAAGCAGTGAAGTCGACCCTGATCATAGCGGAAATATTGCCACCTGGGTGGAACTCATAGCGGCTCAATTCGGTCGTTTCCGAGTTCCCAGCCTACTTTTCCAATGACAACTTCCTTGAAACCTCTTCTACCTGCCGGAAAACTCGCATCACATTGCCACCGAGGACTTTTCGAATATCAGATTCGGTATAGCCACGATTCAGGAGCCCCTGAGTGATTACCGGATAGGTACTGACATCTTCAAGTTGCGTTGGCAGTGCTGGGACGCCGTCGTAATCAGAACCCAATCCCACATGATCAATTCCAGCAACTTTGACAATGTGATCAATGTGGTCGAGCAGATCGTGTACGGTACACTGCTTCGACCGCGGATTCTTGAGTTCCCATTGCCTCAGTTCAGACGCCACTTTTGCCTCGTCATCTGAATAACGTTCATTCAATTTTTCACGCTGGTCATTCCGTTTTCGAGATCGCGCCGCGTCAACGGGATTCACAAAATCCGAAAAGAAGTTCACCATCACCACGCCGCCATTTTTTTTCGTCAGCAACAGAACATCATCCGGAACATTTCGAGGATGCTCAGCCACAGCCCTAGCCGATGAATGCGAAAAAATCACAGGAGCCTGGGTCGCCTTCAAAGCCTTTGTCATGCACAAAGGTGAAACATGCGAGAGATCAACAATCATCCCCAGCCGATTCATTTCATGAACGATCTCCTCACCAAAAGCAGACAGCCCCCCAGAAATTGGTTCATCACTACAAGAGTCCGCCCAATCGAGAGACATCGAGTGGGTCAATGTCATGTACCTGGCTCCGTCACGGTACAATTGACGAAGGACATTCAACGAGTTTTCAATCGAGTGCCCTCCCTCAACACCAATCAATGATGCAATCTTTCCATTGCCGCGGATCCTGGTGACATCCTCAGCAGTCAACGCCAACTCAAAAACATCGCTGTATTGTTTGGTTAACTCCCTGACAACTGCGATCTGCTCAAGGGTCACCGTAAGTGCATTGTTTTGTGTCGCAGTAGTGACGGGCACATACACCGACCAAAACTGAGCACCAACACCACCCGTGCGTAAGCGAGGAATATCCGTATGAAGCTTCAGCTGATTCTTGCGCAAATCGATGTTACCCACTGCAATACCACTTTTCCGCAGCGCCCATGGTAAATCATTATGCCCGTCAAATACCGGCGCTGCTTTATGAATCCGAATCGCCTTTTCTGTAACCACAATCGAATCACGCTTACTTGAAGACAATTCCCTCACGGCTGATCTGCCAGGCTCAGCATGAACACGGAAAACTGAATAAGCGAAAAGGGACGCAGCAACACAAAGCACATTTCGCAGGTGAATCACAAGGTCACTCACAGCTGAATGGGATGATATAGTCAAGTGGTATGATGACAGAGGGCCCAGTACTGCTCTAGCCACCCAGTACTGCTCTACCCACCCAGTACTGCTCTACCCACCCAGTACTGCTCTACCCACCCAGTACTGCTCTACCCACAATGTCCAACGATCCGATCGTCATGCCTTGGCTAACCGTTTGCAAGGCAGCTCAACGTCGGACTCGCGATTCAATCAAGTAGCTTTTTTTGCCTGCTTCAGGCGATCATGCTCCTCACGAACCTTGTAATAAGGGTCAAGCGGATAACAACCACTAACCATGCCCTTACGTGGCGCCGTCGTACAATCACTGAAGGTGCGACATACTTTTTTTCGAGTCAGCTGCTCTCCTGACAAGACATCAGCAGGCAACTCTGGATAAGACAACACCATTCGACCCAACCCAACAGAATCTACCCACTTCTCTCGAATAAGGGCTTGAGCAGTATGCGGTAGCCAATCCTGAAGATAACTGTAGCCAGAGCCAACAAATATCAACTCAGGGTGCTTATGTTTCAATTCAGCAGTTGCACGTAACTGGCGCGCCACACCCACTAGCGGATCTTCCGGAAGTTTGTATCCATCGCTGGGTGGAAAATACGCTGGTCGCTGGATGTGAGGATTGTAATACGGACTTCCTGCTGTCGTACAAACGAGCTTAATACCAAGACTTTCCAGAAGCTCCATGAATCTTGAGGGTTCACTCAAATCGACTTCGCAGCCCGATAGACCACTACCAAATGCAAGTCGTTGATCCCCAAGCGGGTCCGCAACACCAATTTGATCTAACCCTCGTTGAAATGGCAGGAAATCAAAAATGCTGAGTCTTACTCCAATCATCAAGCCGTGCGCGCGAGAATGAATTCCGTCAATAATATCGCGTAGAAAACGCGTTCGATTTTCAAAACTACCGCCAAACCGCCCAGCACGATCGACTCCACTTAATAATTCATGTCCCAAATAACCATGGCAATGTTTGATGTCAACAAACTGAAAACCAGCGCGCTGCGCAAGCACCGCGGCATTAATGAAATCATTTACCAATTCCTGCAACTCATCATCGGAAAAAATTGCGGCTTTATCATCAATCCCCAAGCGAGCATCCAGTGCTGGATTGCATTGTACGGTCCGTGGTTCACTGACACTCTTCTGATTGGGACGTGCGTACCTTCCCGAGTGGGTCAACTGTAAGCCGACCAGCAAATCGTCGTCCACGCCAAATTTAGCTCGATGAGCCTCGCACAACTCCAATCTCAAGGACTCAATGCCTTGAAAATTTTCCTCGGAAATCATCAACTGATTAGGGTTAGCGCGACCATCAGGACGTACTGCAACGGCCTCCCCACCCCATATCAGTTTTGCGCCACTGAGACCAAAGTTCCGCCAACGTCTCTTCGTCAACTCGGTAGGCTTTCCATCAAGCGTTCCATCCCAACCCTCCATGGGGAGAATACAAAATCGATTTCCAATTTCCAGTCCATCAAGATGCAATGGATCAGCAAGAGGATTGCTGCTGGTCACGATCTGCTCATCACAGGGAAACTCAATTCCCAACTGGGCAAGATGACTCACGAAAGCATCATGTTTCTTAAAACTTGCCACACGCGGGTAAGTCATTAATTCTCCTCTTTCATAATTCTCTGAATATCACTCGCAATCAATTGCAGAACTGCAACATCGGAATCGGATCGATGTCGCGAATCCGGGTGAGTCTGATCACTGGCAAGCATCCCTCTAATTTTCAAGAACATTGCAGCGGAATGTTTGTATGCGGGGGTGGGATCGCGGAACGCAAAGGCGCCCAGATACTGCAACATATCATTCAGCTCATAGAAAGACGGATCCCCCGCCTCCCACATGGCATCCCGTCGCGCAAATGCATCAGGGGCAAAGGTACTCAAACCCAGCAAATAGTCACTTCCATACATCACCATATCGATGGCAAGATCATTTCCGGTAAACACTTTAAAATCAGGTCGAACTCGATTTCGCAACTCAAGGCGTTGCCACTCCGGTAACCGATGAAGTGATGAATGCTTTGCGCCCAGAGCGTTGGGAATCATCATCAATTGCTGATAGACATCCAGTGCGTAAATCCTGCCAAAGGGAGCAAAAATCTTCCCCAACTCAAAGAACAGAAATTCTTGGCACTCACACGCCAGTGCCTGATAGGCTTCGACCAATTCGTCGTCAGACAATTCAATCAACCCATAAGATTGAAAAAAGATGGGTGTACCACCATGTCGCTGAATTTGCTCAATTCCAACTCGATATAAATCTTTACCAAAGGGAGACCCCGGCTGATCACCCACAAAAATACCCGCAACAAATGAACGCCCGTCAGCGATTTGCTGAGCACGCAGTAACACCTCCTCACGGACTGCATCGTCAATCAGATTACCGTAGCCGGTATCCATATTGACCGCCGGAATCAATCCAGCATCCAGTGTACGATGCAGATGCGCATCGAAGCCTTGCCAATCAACTTCTCCACCCGAATGGTATGGCAGTAAGATGGCGGAAATACCGGTAATCTTTCGACGAGGTTGCAGCAGTTTTGTAGGATCGATCACTTCAGTCATACTCTCTCAAACCAAATAAACCCGAATCATTTCAACTGTACGCTGCATTGCACCAGCCGTCTTGGCAAATTGGGCACAACGGTACCTTGCAAAGCAGGCAATGGAATCACACTTGGATTATCAACTCACGGACCAGGCGCTCCCCGAGAACTTACCCCCATGGGGCGTTCTTGTGCTGGAAAGTCATCACAGCCCAAAATTTGCGATGAACTGGCGCACCCATGAGTTTGTCAAAATTGTCTACATATGGAAGGGCAGGGGAGAGTTCCATATTGGTGACAAGATTCACAACTTCGATGCCAATGATGTGATCGTCATTCCACCCCATACCCGTAACCGCATCATTGATGACGTCTCGGCTGCGCCCAGCCTGTACATCTGCTGCATTTCAACACAGCTTCTCAGCTTTGAACCCCGTATGGCTGGATCGCTCAATGTCCGACTCCAACATCACCGACATGGGTTCACCAATCGGATCACATCATTGCTCCGCTGTTTGATTCACTCTCAGCGCAAACCTGTGGCCACCACTTCAATCTCCATGGTTGCCGACGCATTGCGGCTCCTGCAACTCGTAATGGAACTTGAACCAGACCGGCAAGCCAAGCTTCCACCCCACGGAAATGAACGTGCCGTTCTGCAACGTTACATCTCAGACCTGCCTGATCATTTTTTTGAGGAATCATCAATCGATTCCACCAGTCAGCGTCTCGGCATTCCCAGACGAACCTTTACTCAACTGTTTCATGAATTGACTGGTGAGACTTGGCTCGCGCACACACGACGCCTTGCCGTTGAATATGCCCAGCAACGACTTTGCCACACGGACCTCCCAATCACATCCATCGCTTTTGAATGTGGTTTCCGTGACCTTTCTACCTTCTATCGGCAATTCAAAAAAATATCGGGAACATCACCCGGTGAGTACCGATTGACCAAGAGCTGACCGGTCAAAAAGCTAGCGATCATTCCTGAATGCGATAGAGGGCTTCTGCGGTTCTTATCAGAATCGAATCATCAATCACACCAAGCGATGCGAGCGTGCGTTCTTCAAGGGAACTTGACCCCAGTTCCTCAAACTCTTTGCCCGCCCCTACGACCGTGGTTACACCATCTTCACTGGTGAAGTACAGCTTGCCACCAGCCAAGAGGGGTGATGAAGAATAGTTCCCACCGATTCGCTTGCGGTAAACGAGGTCTCCTGTCTTGGCTTCAACGCACGTAGCAATTCCATCGTCACTAATCGAATAGACCAACCCTTGATGGGCAACCATCGAGGGTGTCTTCGGTACGTTCCTATCAAGCTGCCATGCAACATGAGTATCGGTAACCACCCCGCTTCCGGTGGGACGAATAGCCAGCATTTTACTGTTATCAAAACTTGTTGAAATAAAAACAAGACCACCGTGAAAAACCGGTTTCGGTACTACAGAATAGCCGACATATCGAACATCCCAGATTGTTTCTCCGGTCACTGGATCCAGTGCCAACACACAATCACTACCGGGTGCGATGACTTGAAGTTTACCGTCTACTTCAATCACCGTCGGAGTACAAAACGAAAAGGTTTTTTTTGCTGAAACTGGTCGTGGAGTCGACCACACCAACTGCCCGTTCGATGCATTCAAGGCAACAATCCTCGGCTCTGCATCACCATCACAAGTGAAGATCAAGTTTCCGGAAACCAAAACGGGACTACCACCGTTACCATGCGTAGGCTTGAAATACAGTTCGCGGTTCTTCCATAAAACTTCACCAGACAAAGTCAAGCACGCCGTACCTTGATATCCAAAGTGCACATAGATTTTTTCACCATCAATGACAGGTGTGGGACTGGCGTGACTATTTTTGCGGTGGATACGAGCAAGCCGTTCTCTTGTCTGCTCCAAGATCGGGATCGTTTTCAAGAGTCTTCCCGAAACGGCGTCAACGATGATCAAGGACAGCGTGTAATCCTGATTGTCTTGATTTTCATCGCTTTCAATGGTGGGAATGGCTGCCGTCAGATAGATACGGTCACCTGCTGTCACTGGTGAGGACCACCCCTCACCTGGAAGTTCGGTCCGCCACGCAATGTTTTTGTCGGGACCCCATTCAGTTGGCAAGGATTGATCAATCACGCCATCGCCTCGGGGACCACGAAAAAGTCGCCAATCCTCGGCCGCTAACGACGACGAAAATGCACCAACGAATACGAACATTGAAACGAGCAAGCGATTAGGCATCATTACTTTTCATGAAAAAACTGAGGCGGGAAGTGTGTCAAAAAAACGAAGCCATGAAGTGATGACATCGATTGCCACGACAGATGCGCGAAGGCGACTGACTGCGAAACGCTGGCTTGTCGTAGTTTTCGCCTCATTCACCGGGGCAAACGACGGATACGAACCTAAAACAAAGCCATTGCCTGCAACCGCATCGTTCCACTGTCTTGACTTGTGCAGATAGTTTACAGGACGGGCCGGTGGCGAACGGATAGTTTTAAATCAGAAAGGCAGCGTTCCGCGAAGGACACACTCCAGGAAGAACCTCAATGAATGATTCACCGAAACGCATCGTAAGCTCTCGCTGCGTCGGAGTTTGTGCGTTAAATAGCGATGGAACGTGCATTGGCTGCCACCGGAATCTGGAGGAAATATCCCAATGGGCCAATGCATCTGCGGACGACCGCGAAAAGATCAACCGTGTCGCGGCAACACGGGAACAACAAATGAAGCGGCATTCTGCCTAGTCTTCAACCTGCAACTCAGCCAGCAAGCGAGTACCTTGAATACCAGCTGTGGTAAATTTCAGGCGATCGGGAGATCCACTTGCCGCATAAACTCTCCGCGTAACAGGGTAGTTTTCCCCAGCGATGACAAGCTGTACAGGAGCGGCAAGTGACATCAGGCCATCAAGGTCCAGATATTTTACAGCGCCAGGTACAAACATTGGGTCATCATGGCGATCGATCAAAGAAAACCTGAATCCTTTAGGGTCGACAACGCATCGTTTTACTGACTGAACAGCCTGACTGCAGGCAGCGGCGACCAAGGGACCGGCCACTTTACCACGACCAATCATGCAAATTTCATCGTCTTCCCCGACATGCTCAATCACCGACAGTAGATCATGCGTACGTTGAACGAATAGACAATGATTGAAGCCATAGGTGTAACCTGAGAACTTGTGCCAGCCCTTATCCCCACCCCGTTGAAACCACAATCTCTGCGATTGATCTTTCACCACAGTTACTGCGAGTTCACCCTGCCCGAAAAGATCAGGAACGATTACATCATAACCAGCATTCACTAATAACCTGATTTCATCAGCGACTTCGCCATCTTCGAACGCACTCCCTTTCCCGTCATCGGTAACCCAAATTACACTGGTTTTCTTGTTAGTTTTCTGTTGCGGCACAAATTTTAGAATGGGAAATTCCTCTTTGTGGTCAACGTTCCTGATCGCACCAGCTTGGATTATCAACTGGTCTTTTTCAGTGGATGAAGTCTGTTGATAAACCACTTGCCCTACCTGATCATCACGGCGGCCGATCAGTATCTCCCATGCAGTCCCAACGGCATCCTGATAGGACTGCAAACCGTCACGCGATTCGGGAACCAGACGACCGATTGTTCGATCTGAATCCTGTGACGCTAGAGCAAGCAATCTGGTCTCATGCAAATCCCCGACTCGGTCACCCGAAGGCGCGGGGTAGGTGCTACTCCAAACAGTCGACTCACTTTCACTCAAAGGCAGAAAATCCCTTTCCACTATCGCTTGATGTCCAAGTGAAAAGTGTTGATTAAAGAAAGCATACATGGCCCGTCGATTGACCTGATTATAGTTGTGGGGAAATTGCGTGTGAAATACGGCAGTAAGTCTGTCCACGACCCCCATCATTTGATAGACATTCTTAAGATCAGGAAAACCACTCGTTTCCAGATCGATCGTCCAGTCATCAGCAGCAGTCAGCCCCAACGGTCGGGGCGCAGTTGCTGCTGCGATATCGATATTTCCCTGATCGATTCGCAAAAGCGGCGCATTTTCGCACGTACAACCACCCTGCATAGCAGTCGAAACCATGACACAAGGCATGGAGGCAGCAATCCGTTCATCGATAGCGCCAAGAATCATCGACTGAGTGCCACCACCACTCGCTCCCGTCACGCCAATGCGAGACGGATCAACGCTATCGAGTTGCAGTACAAAGTCGACGGCCCTCATCGAATTCCAAGTCTGCAACCCCATCATGTTCTGAAGTCGAAGCTCTGCCTGGACGCTCATGAATCCCCAATTGTCCGACCGATCAAGATGTTTCCACTGGTCAGGTCGGTGACCCAATTGAATGGCATCTGCGTAGCCAGTCATGTCATAGTGAAACACCATGCAGCCCATCCGTGCCAATTGCACTGCCCGTGCCTGCAGTGGAAACCGTCCCGCTTGTTTAAATTGCTCGGCGCCGTTTTCAATCTGCTTGCTGATAATATCGGGACCAGCATCGTAAAAACGTCCATCTTGCCAATGCCCATGCGGAGAGAGGATCACTGGGAACGGTCCTTTTCCTTCTTTAGGCCGGTACAAACTTCCCGTCACATAGTGACCTGGGATCGACTCAAAGAACACACGATCGACCACATAATCATCCCTTTGGACACGCCCATGAATCACTGCGTTCAAGGGTGTTCGAGTAGGAAGTGGCCACAGTCCCTGTGATATCAGGACCCGACGTTTGATCGCGGTCTGTCGCTTTTTCCAAACCTCAAGGTTGGTCACGGCCTTGAAGGGAAAAAAACCATTGAGAGTCTTCAATTCGCCCATCCGGTGATCTTCGGGCGATCTGTTCTCAAACACCTTCGGTATCTCAGCGCGAGCCGTGCCCACTATCAATGCAGCACAAAGACCAAGCAGATAGCGCATCCAAAATCCTCCCACCAATGCTGATATTCGAATGACGGAAACCCTCGCCTCACTTCAATTCATTCATCAACGTATCCAAACCGTCCAAATTTTGCTTCAGCGATAATTCAGCATCCAACTCGCTACGATGATCAAGGATTCCAATCGGCCCCTGATAACCCTGCCGCAAAACTTCCTTGATCATCTCATGTTCATGCACACCCTGACCAATCGGCAGAATTTTATTTTGAGTACCGACCAAGCTAGAAGGAACCGCCATGCCATTCAAGTTGAGGCACAGCAGATACGGTTTGACTGCAGCAAATGCTTCCGGAAATCGACCAATATGATCGTGACCATGGTGAAAATTATAAACAATACCCACATGTTCCGCGTCTTGATGCTCACGCAGATATTTGCACACAGCCACTAGATTTTCCGGCTCACCACCCCAACCACCATGATTATAAAGGCCAAGGCGCAGACCAAGCTTGGCTGTTTTCTCTACCATGGGACGGAGTGCTTCTGCTGCTGCTTGCACCTTGTCAGAATCAGGCTTCTGACCAACACCTGGCACCATCAGCCAAATCTGCGGCCGAACTCCATGCTTGGCGATCAACGGTTCCAATGCATCATGCCAACTCCAAAAAGCAAAGAACTCGATGCCATGCTTTTTATACTCTTGAATTTCTTCCTCAAAGGTTGGCACATGTTCCCCGCGCCAATCATACGCAACACGAGCCATCCCCAGCTTCTCGACCATCTCAGCTCGTTGCGAGGGCGTTCGTTTTCGGGCATCGAATGGCACGATGCACCAAGCCACCAAACGATCGCGCTGGAAATTTTTCTTGGCCTCGGGAGCCTCGGCCATTATCGTCCCCGCCGGCATCAGCAGTGAAAAAACTGCCGCCGATACCAGACAGCGAATCACTGTCAACCTAAACGCATTACCCATCGGAACCACCTCGAAATTTACAATCACTTCACAGCAACAATATAACAGATCCAACTTGCATCACTGGGTGCTGTTTCCTGACGCTCCCAAGTGCTGTACTCGTCATCGTCGATGTCTTCATCGTCTTTTTCCCAGTAGATATGACTCTCACCAAAGCCGGCTTCTGCCAACATTTCTCGCACCTCAGGAATGGTCCAGAAACGCCAATGATACTCAAAGGCCCTCTTCATTTTACTGCCATCGGCAAACTTAAAGCTGATGGCAAAACTTGCATCCGCTGTAATTGGGTTGAAGCTGACCTGCTCCCAGTGATACTTGAAGCCTTTCTTGCCCTTGACGATCTTTCGTTTATCAACCAGCCCTTCTTCGTAACATTCACCACCACCCATCATATCCATCACCATCACACCTTTCGATCTGAGGTTGGAATGAGCGATTTTGAAGTACTCAATCACTTCTTCACGTGTCTTGAAAATCCAGAACGAAAAATTTTGCGCCGCGAGCACATCCACAGTTGGTCGATTCCGCTTCCGTACATCCTGCTCAATTAGCCGCACCCGTTTTTGCTGGGACTTTTTCAGCTTTGCTAGGTTATTATCGCGACCCCATTGCAGGGTTTCCGAGCACAAGTCGACACCAATGGCTGTTCGCTTTGATTTCGATGCCACCCAGTCACAACAAATAGCAAACGTGCCACAAAAGTCCTCACGTAAATCCGTCGGGGCAGAACCGTACGCATCCCGATAGGCCTGTTCAAAAAACACGACCTCATGATCCGGTGTTTGCACCGACTTTTGATAACAGTCAAATCGATCAGCAACGGATGCCATAGTTGGCTTGCCGGATTTGATGTTCTTGGACTTGGATTTGGATTTGGACATTCGCGTGCTGCTTAACTCTTGAAGGTAATTATCTTGTCGCTGTACTAAATACTACTGGTCACCAATACTACTACTCAACTGCGTCTGACCGCACTACATCTGACCGCATACAAAGACGGGCATTCTCATCGAGCCAACTGGCATCAGATTGTAACGAAGTGGGATACAGGGATGCCGAGTGCAAAATAAACACTGCCAGCAAACATGACCAACAAATCGCTCTGATCATTCGTTTCGAGGAGGGTGTCAGTACGAAACCAGTAATTTCGCCATCAGGCCCAAACCAATCGGCTCAACAGCCTAGCACCTCGGCATTTAGTATTCGAGAAGCAAGTTCTCGGTTTCTGTGATGATCCGGTTCAACCAAGGTCTTTTAATCGCGTTAGTTTGGGTGCGGAGAACCAAAATCCCACCAAAACACCGGCCATCAAACCACACAGGTGTCCGTCCCAAGAAACATCCGATTGCCACCTTGGAATCACTCCACTCAACAGTGTGCCACCGTAAATAAGACCAACTAAAATCGCAATGACGACGGGAATCAAAAGGCGTTCCCGCACCCCCACTGTAATCAGAAAAGAACAGAGACCAAATGTCAAACTGCTGGCGCCAATATGCACGGCCGAACGTCCCAAAACCCATAGCAAAGCCCCGCTCGCGACAACAATAAATCCAACCACCAGCCAGGAATCCTCGCGAGAGCTAACGAGAAGAAACAGTAAGACCATCAAGGGAATTGTATTTCCCACCAGATGATCAAGATTGGCATGCAAAAAAGGCATCATGGGAATTCCAAAAATTCCGCCAGACGATCTTGGATATAAACCCAGACCCCGCAAATCAAAGGGCAAAATCCAGTTGACTGCAAACACAAACCACATCGCAGCAACAAACAATCCAATTGCGTAATATTGCTTTTTCACGACGCTACCTTGAGATTGAAAATCGTTCTGATGTGCCACAGCCTACACATCGGTGTAAACTATCCTACCCACCAACACCCCATGCTGTTTGTCACCAGCAGGCAGACTTTGTTACGGTAAAAGATTTCGCGCAGGGCAAGGACACTGAAGAGATCATGCAATCGAGTCAATCCGAACGCCTGAACCTGAGCACCCGAAGGCAATTATTCCAGACATGTGGAGTGGGACTTGGGAAAGCCGCCCTTGCGTCGATTTTTGCTGAAGAGTTCGGAGCGAACTCCCTGCAAGCTTCGGAAACCATTTCCCGCGGCCATCACCATCCACCACGCGTCAAACGTGTGATCTACCTGTTCATGGCAGGGGCACCCAGCCAACTTGATCTATTTGATCACAAACCAAAGCTGACGGAACTGGAAGGGCAACCTTTGCCAGCTTCGGTAATTGCCGGCCAGAGATATGCATTCATTCAACCGGATGCAGCTGTCCTTGCTCCTCGCTTTAAATTTAATAAACACGGCGAATCAGGAGCTGAACTTTCAGAAGTCCTGCCCCACTTGGCCACCATTGCCGATGATCTGGCAATCATCAGAACTGTTCACACAGATCAGTTCAATCACTCACCAGCACAGCTTTTCATGAACACCGGCAGCCCGATTCCGGGACGCCCAGCCATGGGTTCATGGTTGACTTACGGGATCGGTAGCGATTCAGCCGATCTGCCGGGGTTTGTCGTTCTGAAGAGCGGTGGCAACCTGTCCGGCGGTGCTGCCATGTGGAGCTCAGGTTTCTTGCCGGGAGAACATCAAGGTGTTCCATTTCGGTCCAACGGTGATCCAATTCTCAATGTTTCAAATCCACAAGGAATCACCAGAGAAACCCAACGAGACACACTTGATCTGATAGCGAAACTCAATCAACAACGGCTTGATCAGACCGGCCTTAATGAAATAACCACCCGTATGGCGAGTTATGAGATGGCCTATCGAATGCAAACACGAGCGCCCGAATTGATGGACCTGAAGAGCGAAGATGCCACCACCCTTCGCCTGTATGGAACGTCGACCAAAGATGCCGGATCCTTTGCCAAAAACTGCCTCCTAGCCCGACGACTTGCTGAAAGAGGTGTACGATTCATTCAGCTTTACCACTCCGGTTGGGACCATCACAGTAATGTCGAAAATGGAATCAAAAAGCAGTGCAAACAAACAGATCAGGCATGCACAGCTCTCATCAAGGATTTGAAGCAAAGAGGCATGTTGAAAGACACGCTGGTCGTCTGGGGCGGAGAATTCGGACGAACCCCCATGGTGGAGGCCAGTGCAGCCCTCGGACGACAGCTCGGCCGCGACCATCACCCTCAAGCTTTTTCCATGTGGATGGCCGGTGGCGGGATCCGTAGTGGTCAGACGATCGGAAAAACGGATGAACTCGGGTTCCGACCGATTGAAAATCCCATTCACGTGCACGACATCCAAGCGACAATACTGCACCAACTTGGTATCAACCACGAAAAACTCACTTTTACCTACGCCGGTCGCCCATTCCGATTAACTGATGTTCACGGGCATGTCATCCGGTCACTTACCGGCTCATCCTGACCAGCTGATCACCAGATCGCACTCTCTGGATCGAAGCCTCTCAATACCAAGTGGTTGTGTCCTTGATTCGCCGATCCAAAATTATCGAGTCAAACACGTTTTGCATGACTCGGAGAGCGAACCGTTAACAGCTATCATTTCGACTATGAGCCAAAAATCATCTCCACCGCTGATTGACTCATTTGGACGTGTGCACACCAGTTTGCGTCTAAGTGTCACTGATCGCTGCAACATCCGCTGTTTCTACTGCATGCCGGAGAAGGGTGCTGAATTCGTCCCCAAGGACCATATCCTCTCTTTTGAGGAGATCTATCGGCTTGCGCGATTGCTTGTTGAACAAGGAGGAGTGAGGGACATTCGCATCACGGGCGGTGAACCCTTGGTCCGACAACAGATTCCGCATTTAATCGAAATGCTGGCAGGCATTGAACTGTTGGAGGACCTGTCTCTCACAACAAATGGGATGTTGCTTGCAGAACATGCCCACGCGCTTCACGAAGCCGGTTTACAAAGACTGAATATCAGCCTTGATACACTGAACAAGGAGGTCTTTAAGAAAATTACTAGGAGAGATGGGCTTGAAAGAACACTGCAAGGAATCGACGCTGCCATCAAATGTGGATTTAAGTCCGTCAAGCTCAACACACTTGCGATCAAAGGCGTGACTGAGTCGGAAGTAGCAGAATTGATCCGCTATGCGCTCGATCGCAATGTCATGCTGCGATTCATTGAATTCATGCCATTGGATAGCGATCGAGCCTGGCAACAAGATCAAGTATTCACTGGTGACCAGGTATTGGTGACTCTGCAAAAAGAATTTGCAAATGTTGTGCCGCTCTCACGGCCTGATCCATCACAGCCGGCTGAAGAATTCCAAGTTGAACATGGACGAGTCGGCATCATACGCTCTATCACAGCGCCATTCTGTGAGGCATGCAATCGCATCAGAATCACCGCGGATGGAGCCGTGCGGAATTGCCTTTTTGCAACAAGCGAAACACCACTACGAGGTTTGATCCGGGACGGATCCTCAGATGAAGACTTGATGTCAGCAATTCGTGATTGCATTGCTGGAAAATCCAAGGCCCACGGCATCGATCAAGACGGCTTTCAACCACCCGACCGACCGATGTATGCGATCGGCGGGTGACACGCCGATTCGACACGCATTCTGCCGAACTGTAGGCCCACAACCCTAGGGCTTCATCAACCACCACACCCGGTGCAGCAAAAGATTGGTATCAACCTCAGCCTCATTCATGGATTTCACCGATTCCTGCACATACGCCGGAACTTCGTTTTGACCTGCGAGATAACCAAGATGGTTGATTTGGCTCTCACGATCCTCGATTAATTCCAACCATTGCACCGGCAGTAACTCTGCTTTCATCGGCAAGTCAGCAGCCAGCGGCTTGACACGCTTGACGTTAGGGGCAGTACCTCCCTGACCAATTTGACCAAGAGAAGACCTGCCAGTGCTATCGATTCTCATACCAAGGGATCTCAAGACTTGGTCAGTCCGCTGAGATGCAGGTAAAGGAACTCGGGGAGGCAATACTGCCGCGAATGCGTCAACAGCACTCATTGCTGCGTTAGTATCCTCCTGACTAGCCACCCACAGATTATCCGGGAGCAGCATTTCAGGGACAGACCGCCGCATCGCAGGGGAAGCAATGATCAAAGCGAGCGTACGTGCCAAGTTAAAATGGGAGTCGATTAAATCTTCAGTCAACTGCTCTTCCAAGCGTTCCAAAGCTTCATTGTTAGGCGCACTAATTGGATCAACCACACCACCTCGCAGGGGTTGGCCATGGACCAACTGCCACAACGAATTTACAACGCCACTTGCTAGCTCGGATGAGCCTTCCAAACCTTTCGCGAATTCCTGAAAGCGTTGGTAACCTTCCGAAGCTGAGCGGCTTGTCCAGGCAGCAGATACTCTGGCATCCGCCACTCTCTGACGACCATCAGATAACTCATAGAAAACGGGATCCGATGAGTTATCACCAAGATCGACTTCGAACTGTCCGTCAGAATCTTTTCGCACACTACGTTTCAAAAATGCAAAGAAGTTCCAATAGTCGCTCTGCTGCCCAGTACCTTCGATGTACGAGTCGTGGCAACGTGTGCATCTAACATCCACATTGAGAGTCAGCGCTGCAAGACTTCTCGCCATGCCATGCTCACCACCCACAGAACGTGATCCAGCAGCCAGGGCAGAGAAGAATGCTCCCGAGTTCTCGCTCTCACCGTTCAACCATCCGGCGACAGTCTTATCAAAGCTACCTCCAGTCTGGATGCAACGAGCTATTTCGCTTACGAGCCGATCTCGCAACTCCGCATCCATTCGGCCACTGCGTTGGTTAGTGATTTGACGCAGCCACCTTCTCGCAATTGCCTCTGCATTCAAACTCTGCGCCAATTCGGCCTGCAGTTGATCGACTTCAGAGACTGCATCTGCGGAGACCTTTGCCCCAAGTATCTTGCCGAGTCGGGTCACCGTCTCCTCATCCGTCGCCTCAGGTGTCGGGTTAATCCCGACGGCGTCCCAGTAGTTCTGCATTTCCGCATCAACTTGAGCCGACACGAACGCTAACGCTGCGGCTTCATTTTCGTCAGGATTTGTAGAGCTTGGCAAATCACCTTGCTCAAGCTCTGACTCAGTCCGATCTGAATCAGGCGTTTGCACGACCATTGGAATCCCTTTGGGAAGCTTTCGCGTCGGATTCTTCTTTTTCACGGGCTTTTGAGTTCTACTATCATTCCCTGAACCAGCGACCGCTGGTCGATTGCCCCCGCCAGCGTCATGCTCAGCATTCTCGACGAGCTCGGTGACACTATCAGTAATATCGTGATCAGGCTGTAACGCGATGACGCCTGCCACCATGGCTGCCAGAGCTGTGACGGCGACTGCCAATACAGTGACTTGCTTGGAACGTGATCGGCTGGGCCGCGACGATTTCCGTTGACGAACCTGCTGAACAGTGCCATCTGAATCGGTATCGGAATTATAAAATCGGGATAGTATCTGATCCGATAAATCTGGTGGTCGTGAACCGCCAAATGCTTCGTCGAGCATCGCGTCGAACGCTCGCTCTTCCTCCGCGGTGTGATTATTTTCACTCATTTTCATTCTGCCAAAGTTTTTCGTCTACGCACCTGCGTAGCTGCTGCTTGGCCCGCTGCATAAGATTCCGAGCCCCGTGATCCGTAATACTCAATGCCTCACCAATCTCGACGCGACTCGCCTGCTCGGCGAAACGCATCCTCAGCGCGATCTGTGCTCTTTCAGTTAATGTCGCGAGACACTTCCGCAGCGACTCAACCGCGGTATCCCCAGACAGATCCTTGCCAGCCCAGCGATCCCAGATTTCATCCAATAGACCTGGCTCGCACAGCGTCTGCACCTTTCTCTGTTTACGGTGCATGGACACCAACAGGTTATACGCCGTCCGCCTGAGGTAGCTGGAGGTCGCGGCATCACTGTGCTGCACGAAACTGTCTCGCCTTAACACCCGCAAAAAGGTTTCTTGCGTTAAATCGTCAGCCGTCGAGGCATCACATCCAAGCATCCGAAGGTATCGCCAAATGCCGTTTTGATGTCGCGCAATCAACTCGGCTGGCTCCAACTCAACCTCGGCATCACATGCACTTGCATCCTGATGCCCCGGTGTAATTGAGTCGAAGCCGGTATCCGGGGTTTGACTTTGCGAACTCTGCGGCGACGCCACTGTTGTTACGCCACCAGTTCACTGATGATCTTTCCACCACCTGCGATTTTCATTGGACGACCATTCTTACTTGTAAACGTTTTCTCAGTTGAAATACCAAGACCTTTGCAAACTGTGGTCATCAAATCCTCGCTGCTGAATGGCTCGCTTTCGACAGCCGTACCGTCACTGCTAGTCTCACCAACGGCGAGACCACCATTGATGTCACCACCACCGACAACGCATGACCATGAACGTGCCCAGTGATCGCGACCAGCATTCTGGTTGATCCGCGGTGTGCGACCAAATTCACCCATCCAGATGACGACAGTGTCTTTCAACAGCTCTCGCTGGTTGAGATCCTCAACCAAGGCGCTCATGGCCCGGTCAAGTTGTGGCAACTTAGTATCCTTGAATAAAGCGTGGATACCGCCATGGTTATCCCACCCCCCAAGATCAACCTCAACGAATGGAACACCAGCCTCAACAAGACGCCGAGCCAGCAGACAACCTTGCCCAAAACGGTCTGTACCGTACCGCTCCTTGACCTCTTCTGGCTCCTTCTCAACACGAAACGCTTCCATCTGATCGCTCGTCATCAGATCAAAAGTCTTCTTCAGAACCTTAGCGTGCTCGCTGGCAGGCAGATCTCGCGTTCGTTTGGAGAAGCCGGTCTCAATCGTATCCAAGGCGGCCATTCGCTGAAGCAAACGATTGTCCTCAAGATCCATTTTCAAGTTCCGGATCTGTCCATTGCTGGTTACCGAGAACGGTGACCAAGCCATGCCCAAAAACCCTGGCCCGGCACTAGCTCCACCAACCGAAACGAATGGAGGGATCTCAAGGTTCGGACGCTGGTCCATCACTTCGTGAGCGATCACCGATCCATAGCTGGGGTGCTCGATGTTTGGATTCGGGACATAACCTGTATGCATGTAGTACCGCCCACGGTTGTGATCAGCCTCACGCGTCGACATGCTTCGCACGACCGACAGATGCTTCATCTGCTGAGCAACCATCGGCATGTGCTCACAAATTTGCAAGTCGCCCGTGGTTGAAATTGGCTTGAACGGGCCACCGGTAGGCGCGCCAGGCTTGAGATCCCAGATGTCAATCGTTGCCGGTCCACCGCCCATCCACAACAAGATTGCTGACTTGCCATTTTTTCTCATCTCATCAGCATTTGCCTTGATGGCACCACCCATCGTCATGGATGCCGTTGCAACTGCGGAGGAGCCAGCGAGGTGCTGCATGAAATGGCGACGTGACATCCCGTTTGGAGTTTGCCAGTTGTTGAACATATGAAGTAGCCTTTAAGGAAGAGAGGTTTTTGTTCGGTTTGAATACTTGAAAGATGGAAGCTCGCGGCAGAATCAGTGCTGCATGATGAATTCATTGCTGTTCAGGATTGCCCACCACATGTCCTGTAACATTTCTTTTTCTTTACCCTTCCGTGCGATCAGTAGTTTGCTTGCGATCGTCATTTCGTTCCTGCTGGGTCGTCGGGCAAGCCCGGCGAGAAACAGTTCGTTCACTCGATCACGAGGTGATTTCCCGGTCTTCGACAGTCGGTCAATGAAACTTCCACCAGACGTGCTGATTGCTTTCTTCGTTAAGTCACCATTGAACAGCATCAGTGCCTGTGGGATCGAACCGTTGAAGGTTGTCGCTTCGTCGCCTTCGTCGGTGCCGAAAGCTACGACAAACTGCTGCAACCAACGATTCCGCTGCCGTTCCTGCTCTTCGTAACTCCCTTGCGAGGTAGCATCGGTGGCAGTCACGAGTGACTGATAAAGTTGCTCAGCGCTCATTTGACGCAAGTAGAACCGGGAGAACTTTGGCATCTCTCCGATAGACGGATCATCGATTTCATTGTTTGATCCCAGGACAGGAGCGAGATTGTAAGGTCGGCTCAAGGTAATCCATGTGATCAATTGCTTGAGGTCATAACTGTTCTTGCGAAACTCGGCAGACAGCTTTGCCAATAACTCAGGATGTGACGAAGGATTGTGCGGTCCCAAGTCGTCCACTGGTTTTGTGAATCCGAATCCGAGGAACAGCGACCACATTCGATTGACACCCATTTTGTCCATATTTTCGCTAGCCAACATCATCCGCCCAAGTTCGCTTCGGCGTTTGATATCACTTACAAAACCACTGACACCAATTGCAGTTCCGTCGGTGAAGACAGGGTAGGCGACACGAGTAAGTCCGTTCCGAAGTTCGTAGAAAACCAATGCATCTTCGGGGTCATTTGCCTCACCAGCAAAATCTTCATCGATCAATTCTGCGTGATCGATATCACGCGTGCCGTCAACGAAACGTCGCAACGAGCGTGTCTGCCGGAAGAACGAATTGAACTCCCAAAACATCTGCTGCTTCCACTGGTTGAATGGGTGATTGTGGCACTGAGTGCACTGCACTTGCTGCCCAAGGAAGATCCGCGAGGTACTGCTGGTCGCAAGTACACCCTTTTCTTCATTCACCTTATCGATCAGAAAGTTAACAGCTCCATTAAAGTTGTCTGTACCGGGCTTGGTTGATCCCGTCGCGGTAACCAAATCAAATACGATTCGGTCGTAGGGCTTGTTTCGCGCAAACGAATCGCGCAGATACTTTTTCATCCCTGCGCGACTGATCATCGAATCCCGAGCATTGCCACCTGATTGACCAATGAGAATGTTGGTCCAAACCGTCGACCAATGACTGGCATACTCCTCGGTGTATTTATCATCGTATAGGAGAGTATCGATGAGGGCCGCACGCTTGTCCTTGCCTTTAGCAGCCAGAAACTCGGAGAGTTCACTTTGGCTAGGCACGCGTCCGATCACGTCAAGAAAAACACGGCGACACCAGCTCGAGTCATCGACTTCGGGAGCCGGCCGAATTTCGAAATCTCGCCAACCCTGCTCGATCATCTCATTGATCATCGTGACTTGGCTAGGGACCACGGTTTCGGCAGCCTCCGATTTCCCAAGAGGCAGCAGAGATCCTAGAAACAGCACTGCGGTCAGGATCGTTGAATATCGCGTCATCGTCGCTAAATTCCTTGGCGGTGTTTTTTGATCGTCTGTAGGCTGAACGAACCACGTTGGAGCATGTACCCACAACGTGCAATAGAACAGTCATTTATTCTATTCGAGGACTTGGCGGTCCTCAAACAGATAACCGGGATAGAACGTTTGATAAAAGCACCGGAAATGCAGGCTTTTCCGGTAAGTCGGCCCAAACAGGGCCCTTTCAGCAGGTGAACCGACAATCAGCGTCTAAAACGCCTCTTTTTTTCACAGCAAGAGCGGAAAACACGAAAGTCCAGAGAATTTCCTCAGGACGCCGCCCTCACTAGCGAGAACAGCCTGTTCAGCTACCTCAGGATTCCGCAACTTTATCACTGATCGACTCCAGCAAGTCCCAGCTGGCACCATCAGTTTCAGCGTTCCAAAGATCTGACAACTCTTCACCGCTGATCAGGCTCTGAACAACCCAAGCCATGGGATCTGGAATCACAATGGCAATCTGCTCGGTACCACTCTTTCGAAGCACCTTCCGAATGGCCTTGGCAACACGATCACGCGCATCACGAATTGACTCACCACCTGGAGGACAAACATCCGAGGGTGAATCCTGACCCTGCCGATAGACCTTTGGATGGTTTCGCCGTACCTCTTCGATCAGCTTCCCATGCCACAGTCCATGATCCACGTTTCTGAAGGCGTCGATGACTTTGATCCGTATCTCGCGTCCCTGAGCGAGTTGCTGTGCAGTTTCACGAGCGGATTCGCAGGGGGCGGTGTAAATTGTCGCTACGGGAAAATCAGAGAGTTGCTCAGCGAGAGAATTGACCTGTCTTCGGCCTCGCTCGCTCATCGGCATATCCAGCGTGCCCTTGATACGCCCCTGATCATCAAAGTCAGTCGCACCAGGTCTTATTAGTAAGACTCGGGAAGCTAAAGGTGTTCGGACAATCACGAGTGATCCTCCCGTTTCAACCCTCGTACCGACTCGTTGCGTGCAGCAGTCTGAATCCCGGCGTTCAAGTCGGCAATCGCTGCCAGATAGCTGTCCTGGCGGAAAATCGCTGACCCAACCACAAACAGATCGCATCCCGCAGCACGAGCCAAACTGATGGTATCGACGCCGATCCCCCCATCAATCTCAAGCAATAGGTCGGGATAGTCCTGCCGCAGAGAGCGTAATTTTTCCAAAGCAATCGGATTGAAGGCCTGCCCGCCAAAGCCTGCCTCGACACTCATGACCAAAGCCATGTCGACCATGGAAATTGCGTCCCCAAAAGACGCCAGCGGAGTCTCGGGATTCAATGCAATCCCAACACCGACACCCAAGTCCCTGAGCTTACCTGCAGTTTCAACCGGGTCACGGACCGCTTCGACATGGAAGGTAAGCATGTCTGCACCGGCATCCACCATCGGCTTCGCGTAAGCCAGCGGATCAGTAATCATTAAGTGAACATCCAGAGGAAGATCAGTGTGCCGACGAAGTCCTTCCACAATCGGCATTCCATACGTCAGGTTGGGAACAAAGTTCCCATCCATCACATCAAGGTGCAAAACACGCGCACCCGCGGCAGATAACTCAGCCACCTCACCTTTCAAATCCCCGAAATCACAGAGCAACAGGCTAGGCAGCACTGCTGGCGCTGAATCTCGAATCGCTTGTAACGCGGCGGTTGCCATACAGTTTGATCTCATTGAGTGTCGACACCCTGTGCGATCTTCGCAAGCAAAGCTCGGATCACAGCAGGACCAAATCGGGGTGACAGATTGGTCTCAAGGGGTGCTGCTTGTCAATTCCGCCGAGGCAAGACACCGCCCCCCTTTTGGGTGATCATTGGCCTTAGTTCGCAACTTTACCGCTGTTTGCACGTGATTTCCCCTTTAAGAAGGGGTGCTAAAATTCCATTAAATTTCGCTATTTTCCCTGCATTCGATCGCCCTTTCACAGCAGGTGACCCCGATCAACCATTCACAGCCTGAACGGCCTACCCTTTTTCCACCGCTAGCCCAACAGTGACCGCCACATCCAGCATGCCTCAGAATCTGCCTCGCGTGTCCATCACATGTGTTTTTCTCGCACCCATGCTGCGGCATCGTCAAGAGTTTGCTGGACATGCCGAGGCTTGTATCCCAACTCTTGCTCAGCTCTTGAGCTATCGTACCAGTGGTACTGAGAAGACATTTTAATGGCAGCACTATTAAAATCAGGCTCTTGATAGATACAGCCAATCAGATCTCCCAGTGCCGCAGCGATCCTGCGTTGAAATGGTCCCGCACTCATCAGAGGCGCTCGTTGACCGAATCTCTGAGCCATGCTCGCCCACAGATGTTTGTAGGTCATATTCTCGCCAGCGAGGATAAACTGACGACCACTCGACAAATCCTTATCTACTGCCGTGATGGTCGCCGCAGCGACATCCCGTACGTCGCACACACTACAACCTCCACTGGGAGCGATTGCTTTCCATCCCTTACTCAATGCCAACATCATTCGACCGCTACTCGGCTTCCAATCCCATGGCCCTAACATGAAACCAGGCGCAAGAATCACTGCTTGCAATCCTTGCTCGACACCTTTTTTGACAGCTTCAACGCCCGCCCTTTTGCTCAGTACATAACTGCAGGGGATCTGCCCCCCAGCATTGCTGCATGGCGTTGACTCATCCGCAGGTTGCTCAAGTGTTCCAACTGCGAGTGTATTGACGGTTCCGACATGGATAAGTTTGCAGCCGTGCTGCAAACAGGCATCGACCATGATTTGGGTTCCCTCGCCGTTAACCCTCATTGACTCCTGCAGTCGCCTCCAGCCGAGATGAATCAAACCTGCCGCGTGTATCACAGCGTCGCACTGACGGACCACGTTTGTGATCAGTTCCCGATCAAGCAAATCACCTGTAACAAATTCCGTATCAATTCCCTCAAAGGCAACTGAATCGCAGGGTGAACGGACCAAGGCCACAGAATCATGGCCTACTGCGTTCAACTCTCGTAAGACTGCATTTCCAAGTAACCCGGTTCCCCCGGTCACGAAGACTCTCATCGATACCCTCAAGCTAAAACGTAAAATAAGCAGTAGACATAGCGTACGTCCTCGGGTGCCACAAAACCTCAATCACTACAAAATTCTGGCCTGACAAAGCCTGACCGACTCGAAAAAACATCGATTGCGCGAAGCGGACAACACCGAAATCGATTTTCACAGTAATCAACGCCAACACCGAATGAACGTCAGGAAATAGCAAACACAAGCAACAGCAACTGGTTTCATGATGGTCAGGAGGATAATAAGAGGAAGTGCGAATATGATGTGGGTCGTCTGACTGAAACCACGATTGCGGAATCGAAGCAGCTTTAGCAAAATGCCGTGGTAGCCCCAACCGCAACGGAAACGCCGACCAGGAAACCGCGAAAAAAGAGTTTTGCTAGCAATGGGGTAGCCCTGACGAAGATACCACTCACCGAAAAATGGTGGATCTGCTTATTCGGGATTCTGCTTTTCCAGTGAGAAACGGTTGTTTTCGGCAGCATCCACTTAGTGATTTTTGCTGCAAAACGTTGTCGAGACTCTACTCAGCCTCTATCGGCCAACAGCACCATCCACTAGCAACTCGCCTGAACGCTACGCCTGAACATCTCACTCATAGAATCGGCAAATCAACCTTGCGCTGAACACCGCAATATCGCTAGACTCGCTCGGTGGTGGCGATTTTCGAATCCGGTGCGACGAGGATGTGACCGTGACAACTGATGACTTCGTTTTGGAGCAGGGCGAACGTTCACAACGACAACAAACCGATCAACGACGCAGTGAACGAGCCCAGCGTCACCGATTGATTGTGTTTGCTGGCCTTGCGTGTGTGTTTCTCCTGCTGTTTCTGGCTCCCAGCATGGTCAGTCACTCCTCGATTGGGCGTTCCTACTTAATCGACTATCTGGGTGCTCAAGGACTGCAGGCTGATGTTGCCTCGGTGAGAATCGGCTGGCTCACGCCACTGCGTCTTAAAAACGTGAAGATCAATGGCAAAGCTGGTAGCCAAATTGCAATTGAGCAATTAGACCTCAGTCTCACCGTTGGTGATCTGATGTCCCTACCTGACGACTTGGGGCCGATCCATCTGCGTGGAGTTGCTGTCGCTTGTTCCATGAGTGATGGCAAGTGCAGCCTAGAAAATGATTTCGAAGCGTTCCTATATTCCGACTATTCCGACTCGCCGAAATCGCTCACTGTGGCAAATGTGCAACTACATGACGTCACGATTTCAATGACCCAATCAGCGTCGGATCAAAGTTGGACCCTGACGCAATCCAATGCGAGCATTTCTCTCACTGAGGCATCGACGGAACTCTCTGTATCCGGGGTCTTGAGCGAACCCAACGGAGATCATGGATCACTCCAGAGTTCACTCAAATTGAAGGAAACCGAGGATGACAAAACAGGGAATCAGTGGTCATTGAATCTCAGTTGCGAGTCACTGCCAATCTCGATTTCTGAACTGCTGCTGACTCGATTCCCAGATATGGCATTTGGTGTTCCAACGAGGATCCATGGAGATGCAACAGGGACAATTATAGCAGATGGCAACTCAAACGGTTCTGTCACTGCCAGTTTGCAGAATTTTGAGATCCGAGAACTCACTGCTTCGGAGGATGGCACACGTGTCTGGACGAATGAACGTGCCATACTGAACGGAAAGCTGATCCTTCAGGGGGAAAGACTTGTTGGCGAAGCACTCAGTGCACACACAGACTTTGCTTCCGCTACGATCGATGGTGCTTTTTCTCGAAGCTTTTCCTTGACTGGCAGCAAAGACAATCCACTTCAATGGCTAGAAGCCATTGACGGCAATGCATCTGCCGAAGTTGACATCGCAGCATTGGAACAAGCGTTACCCGGAGTTCTTCCATTGCGTTCGGGCGTGACATTGGAATCAGGACGCGTGATTGCTCATCTGGCATCGATCCCTCATGGCAGTCGACAGCAGAAAAAACTGCACATTGATTGCGACTCCTTTAGAGCGGTGTCCCGGGGGAGAGAATTTGCAATCGATCCGATCACCCTGATCGCGACTGTGTCCAGTGATGATGGTCAACTCATGGCCGAGCAATTCGAGTGGCGAAGCGCGTTCGGCACAGCGATTGGAAACGGAAATCTTGAATCAGGCAGTGCTGACTTCAATGTGGATTTTGGGCAACTAACCAACATGTTGCTGCCAATCTTCAAAATGACTGAAACACGATTCGCTGGGAATGCTCGCGGTAACGTCCAGTGGACAAGTGGTGATCGAGACATTTGGCGTTTGACGGGCAACGGTCAAACAACGAATCTGCTCATCCAACTTCCTGGTGGTCGCGATATCCAGCGAAACGCTATGCGAGCATCAATTGCCGCCGAGGGGCGATGGTATAAAAACACGCTTCGGGAACTTACCCGAGCCAACCTGATCATCAACAGTCTTGGCTTGGATCTCAACGCAACTCTAACTGAGCCCATCAATCATCTGTCTCCGGATTCCCAGCTTCCATTCACTCTGAAGGGGGAAGGACGCTTGGATACCATGGAAGGAATTTTGGATCCATGGATTCCTGTCGATGTCGATCAGCTCGCGGGAAATTTTTCGACTGAGGCCAAAGCACTCGTTAGTTTAAATCAGGTCATGATTACCAATACTGCCCTGGAACTTACCAGACCCAGCTTCAACTACAAACAACGCCAATTCCAACAACCCCTGATAAAGATTCAATTTGACGGCAACTACAACTGGCCTGCCAATTCCATCAGCGCCCGATCTATTACGATCGCAAGTGATGCTTTCTCACTCGCTGGTCAAGGTACCATGCGCACTAATGACATCAACATGGAACTCAAGTACCGTGCAAACTTGGATCGCATACAGGGTTATCCTGATCAACAGCTTGGAGCAAGCGATACAATTCAGACTGTTACTTATCAGGCGAGCGCAGTTCCACCATCTGATGCGTGGATGGTGTTGGGAGACTGTGAGGGAGAAATATCATTACGATCAATCGAAAATGATCTATTCATTGAAGTGAGTTCCGTGGGACAAAACATTGCATGCCTTCAACCGGCAACACAGCATGCATCAGTGCAAACCGTGGGACCATGGCGTCAACAAGATGCCCCGCAACAACCAAAAGCAACCGTCGTCTGGTCCGAACCCAATCTGACACTGGAAGCTCGTCTGCGGCATCGGCCTGATTCAGACACCATTACCGCTGAACAGGTACAAATTGCTGGAGATTGGTTTGCAGCTAATCTGTCTGGTCAAGCGCGATGGACAAACGGTTTGAGCGAGATGGATTTGACGGGAGCTTCACGACTGAAAATGAACGAGGTTGCCCAGCATTTTTCGAAGATGGCAGATATCGACATTCGAGCGACAGGTATTCATGAGGCGGCTCTAAATCTGCGGGCTGCTATCATCGATGGTGGCGATGTTGAGTTTACCCTTGCAACCGACTTGGGTTGGGAATCTGGCCACATTGCGGGCATGAACATCGGCCAAGCTTTGGTACCCCTAAAACTGACAGAAACAAGCCTCAAAGTCGAACAAGCCGAAATCCCTGTCAATCGGGGCAATCTGGCGTTCGCGGGTCAGTTGCATTATCGACCGGGCCCCGTCTGGATACATCTTGAACCGGGAACTACCGCCAGCGCGATTCAGTTAACGCCCGAGATGACAGATCGATGGCTCAAATACGTTGCCCCTCTGGTAGCGAATACCACCAGGATCCAAGGTACTTTGGGTGCCAAAATTGATGAAGCAACAATTGTCTTCGATCAACCTCAGCAAACGCAAGTCATCGGCAGGATCAACATCAGCGAAGCGGAAATGACTGCAGGTCCGCTGGCATCACAGATCATCCAGGGTATTGGGAATCTTACATCGCTAACTCATGGTCTTAGTCCTCAACTTAGTCCTCAACCCGGACCTCAACGAGGCCCTCCACCGAAAATCACCAAACTTGTCACCCTGCCACCTCAAACGGTCGACTTTTCAGTTCGTCAGGGTATCGTTAGCCATCAGCGACTCTATCTGCAACTGGATCGAGCGCAAGTCATCACCAGTGGGCGTGTCACATTGGATGGAGGCTTGAATATGATTGCCCAAATACCATTGGACACTCGTTGGCTAGGGCGGGATCTTCAAGCTCTGGCGGGTCAAGTGGTTACCCTGCCCATCGATGGTTCAATCTCGCATCCGAGCCTTGATTCGAGCAGTTTCCGTCAAATTGCCACGCAGCTTGGGACTCAGGCGGTACAAAACACGGCCGAGAATTATTTGCAGCAGCAATTAAATAAAGGTCTCGACAAAATCTTTCGGTGGTAAGAAACCAAAAGTCCCTCCGACGGGACACCTCCGTCAAAATCACATTTGCATTTCGCAAATTTTCAATGCATCGACCGCAGTCTGCGCATCAAGAGTAGGTGATATTTCACCATCATCAACACACCGTGCCGCGGCATCAATTTCAGCAACAAAGGAGTTGACCGGATCTCCATCTCCCAGCTCTGGTCTCTCAAGACTACCATCACGCTTCATGACAGTGACTGGCAACAGTGTGGTTGATCCATCAGCGTACGCGGCAAACTCGAAACGCACCGTTGCATTCTCAAAACTGACTTCATAGCCATGCGTAAAACTTCTCGCTGGTGAATCAATCACTCCACCACCACAAGCGACCGCCACATCTTGCTGTTCGAATTCGAAAACTGTTTCATAGAACATAGGAACACCATCTTTCTTGCGGCTAACACTGTGGGCTGCTGATGGCATTCCAAACAGCAACCGAATCAGGTGAGCATCATGGACGTGCAAATCCACTAATGGGCCACCAATACTGGACGGATCGTAAAAATCTGGAATCCAATCCGGAGGGCCAATCGTCCGCATGAACCGACCTGCTACAGGCTTGCCCCAACGCCCGTCCTGAGCAGCATCGACCAATACCTTGAACTCTGGCATCAACGGAAGAATATGGGCAACCATCAATTGCCCGGTCCCGGCCGCCTTGGCGAGTGCTTCCGCAGTTTGAGCATCCAGAGCGAGAGGCTTTTCGCACAGCACACGTTTTCCGGCAGCTAAGCATTTCTCGATGGCTTCCGGATGTAGCTTGGGAGGCAGACAGATATCGATCAGATCAAGGGTTTCGTCCTCGAGCATGGTCTCGAGTGACTCATAGACATTCATTCCGGAGATATCAATTTGTTCGCCTGGTGGGCCAAAATTGCCCTTCACACCACGCCAGTCCCCCGACCTCTTACCAGGATCCCGGCTGGAAAATGCTGCCATCTCGGCAATTTCGCTTCGCTGATACGCGAGATAATGAATCCAGCTCATGAACCCAACGCCGACAATTCCAGCCCGCATGCCGATTCTCCAGTTTTTATTCTCTAACAAGTACTTTGAACTACAGGGGCTATGATCGTCGATCCTGTGCCGCTAAGAAAGATGGTGTCGGAACAAAACCCTTCTCGTTGATACTGCTATGAATTCAGAAAAATCCCGCCCCGTATTCGCCGTCGTGTGCTGTGCAACCCTGCTGATGATCACCACAGTCGCTCAGGCCGATGACTGGTCAGGTTGGCGTGGCCCAGAAGGCAACAACCATGCTCCGGATGATACTGATGTTCCTCTACGCTGGAATATCGAGTCCGAAACCAACATCATCTGGAAAACTGCCATTCCTGGACGTGGTCATTCATCGCCAGTCGTCGTCAAAGATTCAATTTTTCTCACCACAGCAGAAACGGATAACCAAACCCAATCACTACTGAAATTTGACCGTGAAAGCGGCCGAATGATGGACCAATGGGTACTGCATCGAGGCACATTGCCACGGCGAATCCACCCCAACAACTCGTACGCCTCACCGACACCCGTCTTTGATGGAGAAAACCTTTTCGTTGTATTTCACACCGATGATGCAATCTGGTTGACAGCAGTGACAACAAGTGGACAGAAAGTCTGGACCCTCCGAGTCTGCGACTTCAAACCGGGTGCTTTCCAGTTTGGCTACGGTGCGAGCCCCTTGATCGAAGACGACCTGGTGATTGTCGCTGCTGAATACGATGGTGCTGCAAGTGGAATTTACGCGTTCAGTCGCCGAACGGGAAAACAGGTGTGGATGCAACCACGACCCGAAAACCTGAATTTTTCATCACCCATCATCGCAACGATAACCGGTCAAAGACAACTTTTACTCGCCGGTGCCAACACGATTATCTCTTACGATCCTCAAACCGGCCAAAAACGCTGGTCGATTGACGCTGGTACAGAAGCCATGTGTGGTACTGTTGCGTGGGACGGTCGACGAGTACTTTTCAGTGGCGGAAATCCCGTTGCTGGCACCTGGTGTGTCAGCGGTGATGGCTCCCAAAAACTACTTTGGCAGAACCCTGTGATGTGCTATGAGCAGTCACTGCTGACTATCAAAAACTATGCCTTTGCGATCGCTGACAATGGCGTGGCCTATTGTTGGCGCACTCAAGATGGCGTTGAAATGTGGAAGAAGCGACTCTTCGCTGGCCGCATCAGTGCCTCACCTCTACTAGTAGATCAGCGTATCTACATCGCAGCTCAGGATGGCACGGTCTATGTCATTTCCGCGATCCCCGACCGTTTTGACTTGCTCGCAGAAAACAACACGGGTGATTCAATCTTCGCCAGCCCGGTCGCAGTCGATGACCGGCTTTACATCAGGTATGCCAAGGGACAAGGGCAAGCTCGTAAGGAGTATCTAGTAGCAGCCGGTGAGGTCACGGTTGAGAAAAAACGTGGCCAGCGGTGATCGCCAAACGGTCACTGACTAACACAAATCGATAGTGGAATCCGCTTCAGCTTAGATTTTCGACCCAATCTGTCCTGAAAAAATTGGCAGTAAACCTTCTGATCAACGGGGCTGCATGCCATTCGTGCGCGATTCACTCAGTTCGTTCCGGGACAATTCGTCGCAGCCATTTTACCAGCCTAAATATGCCCCAAAATGGCATCACCAGCATCGCATGAAAATATGTCAATCAACGACTGATGCCTCCATCGTTTCGTAAGACTGGACTATCCTGTCAGGCACATATTCAATGAGGAAGAGGACAAAGTGAGAATCACCACCTTCGTTCTTGAATCCAACTTTTTTTCTATTTTGCTAAGAGAATTGCCATCAATGCTCCGATTTCTCGCCCTTCTTGTGCTATCAACGCTAACGATCAGATCCGTTTTCAGTTTAGAAGATGATCCAAAAGCGCTCGAAACACGGAAAACTCCAACAAGCAAATCGTTAGCGGAAAGCGACACCGTTGAACCGTCCGGCAAGATCGCTGTCGATCTTGATAAAGACGATGCCGATGATCCGATGCGTCGCATGCAGCGGATTGCAACCGAAGACCAAATGGCATCATGGGGCCATTGGGGCCACCGGCCAAACAAATACATGACGTGGGATCAGCACAGCAATCGGCTGATACCTGTTTATACATTTGGAATCATGTTGGATGAACTTCGGGCCGAAGGGAGTGCCTACGCTGATCCGGAACGGCTCAAGAAAATATACGGCAAAGTACCCAAGGGGACGCTGAATCCGTCGGCTCTCTATTTCGACCAAACAGATATCTACCGGCTCCAACGGGCAGCGATCGATGCCGGATACACCAACATCATCCTGATGGTGTTCGACGGCATGGACTGGCAAACAACCCGTGCTACAAGTCTTTACAAACAAAACCGTTATAAAAATGGTCGCGGCACCGGTCTCTCTTTTCTAGATGACCGACGGGTAGAGACAGATTATGGCTTGATCTGCACTAGTCCAAAATCGGACATCCTGAAGTTTGACACCAACGCTCAAACTGTGTTGGATTGGGCTGGAGAACCCACCGGCGGATATGACGCGAACCGTGGTGGAGAAGCACCCTGGTTGGAACAAAGCAAAAGGAACTACCTGCTAGGTGAAGATCGAGAGCAACCGCATACAGTGACTGACTCTGCGGCCTCCGCTACCAGCATGATGTCCGGTTACAAAACCTACAATGCAGCCATCAATGTTCTGGTAGATGGTAGCCAAGTCGTACCGCTCGGGCGTTCACTTCAGGCTGAAGATGGATTCAAGGTGGGTGTGGTGACGAGCGTACCTGTCACGCACGCAACACCTGCTTGTGCCTACGCCAATAATGTGACACGAAAAGACTATCAGGATATTGGCCGCGACTTGATTGGCTTACCTTCAGCTGCGCATCGAAACACGCCGCTGCAGGGAGTGGATGTTCTGCTGGGCGGAGGATGGGGTGAAAAAAAAGAAGCGGATACAGCTCAAGGTGATAATTTTGTGCCGGGCAATCCGTATTTGCATGAAGAAGATATTCGGCGGGTGAACATTAAAAACGGTGGCAAATATATCGTCGCTCAACGCACTCCAGGAAAGGCTGGAAAGCCGCTTCTCATGGCCTCTGCCATGAAAGCCATCGACGAAGATCAAAGACTGCTCGGATTCTTCGGAACCAAAGGCGGCCACCTGCCATTCCAAACTGCAGATGGAAAATACAACCCCACAATCGACAACAAAGAAGCCAAGGAAGAATACACGCCCGCCGACATCACGGAAAATCCAACACTCGCCGAAATGACAAGAGCTGCTCTCCTGGTTCTGGAACAGGCGGTCGACGGCTTCTGGTTACTCGTCGAAGCTGGAGATGTTGACTGGGCAAATCACGCCAATAACGCTGATAACGCAATCGGCTCCGTGCTTAGCGGGGATGAAGCTTTTCGAGTCGTGATGGGCTGGGTCGATGAAAACGATGCATGGCCTTATACAGCCGTGATTGTGACTGCTGACCACGGACACTATCTGGTCATTGACGATGCAGACCGTTTTGTCGAAGCAGGGAAACAGGTCGAGACCGGCCAAAAGCAGGAAAATCCCGTGTCAGACACTTCTGTTCCGTAGGGCTTGTTGGCCGTTTGACACCATTCCACAGAATACTCACTGTTAATCAAAACAAAGAAGCGTTTCGGCTCCGCGGGGATTCAGATCAGGATCACCGGGAACTCAAAGGCATTGCGGCAGCGGAATCGACTTTGATTCTCATTGCACCGTGATTCACGCAAACACGAGCAAAATATTAGAGCATCAGGAGTCAGGGCATTGAAACCTGTTCAACTGACGCGGAGAGGGGTAGAATACCGCGCAGTCGTTCACCGGCGTTCGAGTTGCAACCAAGTTGATGGGCGGGCAGGCTATTGGACTCGGCTCATCGCAATCAACCCGATCGCCGGTGTGTGACACCAATACCCCGCTAGTACCATGCCCCGGAAAAACGAACCGGAACCACTACTTGTAGTTTGGTTCCACTTTTTCCTACCAACAGGTTTGGTTGTTTGCTGCCCCTGGTCACACCGTGAATCTGCCGGATCCCCGAGCAACCGATACCGCCATTGATATCCATCTTGTCGACGGCACAGGTGATATTGATGGCACCGATCAAGGTTCAAAACTTGAGCGGTGTCAAGAAATTATCAGCTATCGTTTTCAAGATGAATCACTTCTTTTGTCTGCTCTGACACACGCTTCAGGTGCGTCTCATCGGCTTGCAAGCAACGAGAGACTCGAATTCCTCGGAGATGCGGTACTCGGATTAACTGTTTGCCAATGGCTGTACGAGGATTATCCCGAGTACAACGAAGGAGATCTGACCAAGATCAAGTCTGCTGTTGTCAGCCGCCGCTCCTGCGGTAAGGCGGCCTGCTCATTGGGGCTCGACCGATGTCTGATCGTTGGCCGTGGCGTCACTCGCAATCGCAGCTTCCCAAGGTCGTTGGTCAGTGACGTTTTTGAGTCAGTAGTCGCAGCCTTGTACTTGGATGGTGGCAGTGAAATTGTCAAGACGCGACTAAAAGAATGGTTGGCTGATGAAGTTCACACTGCAGTCGAAAATCAGGGTGCCAGCAACTATAAATCATCACTACAACAATACGCACAACGCGAACTATCCAATACGCCGATCTATCGACTGGTGCGTGAATCAGGCCCAGATCACCGAAAGTCATTCCTGATCTCGGCTGTTATCGCTGATCGCGAATTCACAGCCGCCTGGGGTAACAATAAAAAGGATGCGGAACAGAGAGCAGCATCAAATGCGCTTGCCGAACTGCACAGCCAACCGCTGCCCTTCCCAAGTGACGTACGCGAGAACGAATCTCCCAACGAATAACCACATGCGTTAAAGAAAAAACGCATTCACCGAAGCGAATGCGTTCTCGTAAGTGACTTTCGGAGCCAGCAGACTATTTGGTCGTTGCTGGCGTTGGTGGAAGCTCGGGCAAAGTAAGTCCACCGGTCTGAGCGGCGGCTGGTGCAATGCTTGTCGGAACACCAACTCCAAGGTTCACACTGTTGGTTACCGAATTCGAAATCGGAGCTGCTGCTGGTTTTGCTGAGTCAGTGAATGCTCGCGCGATGGTTGCTTGAGGCGAAGGCTGAGCCACAGGACCGAGGTTGGTATCAATTTGTGAGAGCAGGCTGCGAGAACGATCAACTGCCAACTTCACGGCAGGATCAGCGACGCCCTCTCGTTGAGATTGCAGGGCCTGATTCAAGTAGCCACGAGCAACCTCCACTTGCCCATTACTGTACAGCAAATAAGCCATGTTGTAGTTTGCGATTGCAGGTTTGTTGTTAGCAAGCAGCACCTGGTAGGCGGCCGTTGCGTCGCCACCACCGAATCGGACACTTGCAAGACTGTTTGCATACTTTGAAGTGCCTGGCGCCAATTCCAAAGATTTTTCGAGCGCGACAACTGCTTGCTGGTAGTTCCCAGCAGTATTCAGCACCAAGCCGAGCTCGTTGTACAAAAGTGCGTTTTCTGGAGCACCAGCAATAGCCTGCTGAAAGTACTGAACTGCCTGCTGCTGATTTCCCTGTCGCAGGTGCAATCGGGCGATGCTAGCGAGGGCTTCTGGATCACCCGGAGCGTTTTGCAGGGCTTTGGTATAACTTTCCATGGCCTTGGTATTATCACCAGTTGATTCCCAAAGCCGACCGTTTGCGACATAAACCTCTGGACCAACACTTGCTGGCTTGTTAGCAAGGCTGAGTGGGTCACTGATTACCTCTTCCTCTACTACCTTGTCATCACCGAAGCGAAATGCACCAGTGACAGCGTTCGTGGTCTTGGAAAAGGCCTTTTTGGCATTTTCTCCAAATGATGCAAGCTGACTCTTGGTTCCCTCATCAGAAGCAGCGATCGCTTCAGTGACATCAGGAGCCTGCTCAATCGTCGCTTTCTGCTTTGAGAAAGGATTCATTGAGGAGAGAGAGACGCCACCGCTGGTGCAGCCGGTCAATGTGACGGTTGTTCCAACAACAAGTCTTGAAAAGATAACTTGTCGAAGTTTGGATACTGAATTCACGGCTAATTTCTTTCTCCTCTGCATCACACTGATGGACTGCAACAGTGAACACAGATTGATGGTTCGATTCCTATCTCTTAATAATCCGGATCGACCGTTCCGACCGGTAAACTTTAACGGCAATCATCAAAAGTGACTGAGGAAAAAAAAAGGATGATTCCCCGAGAGGAACCATCCTTGATATGAGTTTCACGCCAGTCGTGGCAGACGGCCTGAGCTGTCAGCCAACCCAGTGAATCTAATCTCACTGATTCGCAATGCCCGGCGTGCCCCCCGCGCTGCTGGCAGGCAACCGAGGTGCTGCGAGATTCTGCAACCAGTCACGATTGATCTTGGTAGCCCAAGCCCCGGGCGAATGATGTGGCTCAACTTCAGTAATTTGCACGTCTGGCAAAGAACCTTGCACATCAATACGGCTGATGGCATTACGCACAGCAGCAACTCGAGCGGCGGTCTCACGTTCACTCCCCCCACGTAGTACAAATACTGTACGCCGTGCCCGCGGCGCTTGAGTAGCGATCCAGTAGATGCGTTTGTTCCCTGATGCCATCAAAGCGCCGTCGTCTGGGCGGAACAACTCATGCCCAATCGTGTTGTGCATTCTCCAGCCGTTGGCCTTCATAGCCTCAAACGGCGCAGCAACATTCATGGCGTCAGCCTCGTTAAACGGGGCAGGCCATGCATTGTTGCGATGGTATCCAACGTGCAAATTTTGCCAAAATTGATTCCAATCAGCTGAAGCAGATGCGGTGGTCGTTGCAAGAGCAACCACTGCAATGACCGCGCGGGTCAACTTATTGTTGAGTGTCATGACAGGCAGTTCCTTCCGCCTCGCTCGCAGGCAGACAGTGACGTCTGCGGTGAAATGGGATGAGATTCTGGCAACACATCAATGCATTACCCATCATTTCTCGATATCGGACACTGCACCACGTGGACTGCTTAAACGCTGACAGCTTCGTTCCATTCGGCAAAACCGGAAAAGTTTAATCTTCAAACGGTGTAACCGTCAGTAATTCACCCAAAAGGCCAATCTCGTCGCCCAAGACCAATTGCTTCCGTCGCCGTGTCTCAACACTTCCATTAACCGTCACATCACCCGCCTGAATGTACATTTTTGCTTCACCTCCTGTCCCCACCAGACCACTCCGTTTGATAAAGTCATCCAGCCGTATCACCGACTTATCAGATTGCTTATTCATATAAATCTTCCTCATGACGACTCTGGTAAGCGTTTGAAAATTTTTTCGGCGTAAAATTTGAGGGACACTCTCGACAGCAACGCTTCCAAGCTCGAGGTAGCAAGATGGGAAGAAGCACAAAAAAGACGGCGTCCAAATTAACCCACCAAGCAGTCCGTTATTGCTTGCTCGCCTACAACCTAGACGCAGATCTGGCCTGAATCGATGAGCATGAAAGTCCATCAAATTGATTTTCACCGACTCGACATGCAGACACGATTTCCGTTTCGGTACGGTATCGCAACCATGAGTGAAGTTCCACATCTATTTGTACGGATGCATGTAGAAATTGATAATCAAATGTGGCAGGGCACATCATCAGAAGGGCTACCACCAAAATGGTTCACCAAGAATCCTGAAACTGATTTCAAGGTCGATGACTTACCTGAAATGCTGAGGGTTATTAAACAGGCAGCACATTTTGCAATGACAGCAGATGTAAACCGCGATTTTTTCTCTTGGTGGATGGATCTCTCTGAGCAACAGACAGCTTGGGCAGCTGAAAATGGAACCCCATCTCTGTTAGCGAATCTCGGTGTCAGCCTAATGGAACGTGCTGCATTAGATGCTACATGCCGACAACAAGAACTGTCTTTTTCCTCGGTCCTGCGTCACAACAGACTAGGGATAGACTTCTCTGCAATCCGCTGCTCTTTGACCGGAATGAAACCATCGGACATTCTTCCCCCGCAACCACGCCGCCATGTGCAGCTCCGGCACACCGTTGGTCTTGGTGATCCCCTGACTGATTTGGACATATCGAAAGATGAGAAACTGGGAGACAATCTGCCACACTCTCTGACGAGTAGCATTGATCGTTATGGTCTTCGCTATTTCAAAATCAAGCTGGCGGGAAACTTAGAAGCCGATCTCTCTCGGATGCGATTACTATCCCAGCTGTTGCGCGAGCGGGTCGGTAACTCAATGCGATTCACGTTGGATGGCAACGAACAATACGCAACGATGGCGCAATTTCAGAACCATTGGCAGGAACTGAATAGCGACAAATCGATTCGACGCATGGTAGACCAGTCTTTGCTATTCGTTGAACAACCTGTTCATCGCGATGCTGCATTGCTGCCAGAAGTGCAGGAGACATTATCGGATTGGCAGAATGCGCCACCTGTCATCATTGATGAATCTGATTCAGAAATCGAATCCCTGCCAACCGCACTGAAACTTGGCTATGCAGGTACGAGTCACAAAAACTGCAAAGGAATACTCAAGAGTATCGCTGCCCTGGGAACAATAAAGAAAGAGCAATCGGTCACTCGACAACTCATCCTGTCTGCCGAGGACTTGGGAAATATCGGACCGGTTGCTCTGTTACAGGACTTAGCCGTCGTCGCCGCGTTGGGGATCCCACATGTAGAGCGAAACGGACACCATTACTTTGCCGGTTTAAATATGTTTCCTGAACCGATCCAGAACCAAACTGCAATTGATCACCCTGATCTTTTTCAGCGCGATGCTTCGGGTTTATTGGCCCTGCAGCCTTCTGCTGGTCAACTTCAGCTCGATAGCATCAATGCAGCACCCATGGGACTCAAGCAACAGATTGACTTACAACATTTTTCCCCTTGGCGACTGTAAACCCTTCGCTGTCATCAGCCGGTTACGTTGCAAAGCGATCCCATGTCGTCCACACTATGTTGTCGACCCCATCACCTATCTCACCAATCGCATGCCTGACCCAATCACTTCTCACCGTCACTGGTACCGCCGCATCGGACCTGGCTTGATTACCGCTTGCGTGGTCATTGGCCCCGGAAGCATCCTGACGAGTTCCAAAGTAGGAGCCAATGATGGATATTCCAAGCTATGGATCGTACTTGCATCGGTAGCATTCATGTTGGTGTACATGACGCTGGGAGCCAAACTGGGAGCGGTTGCCAAAACCTCACCAGGAAATTTGATTCGACAAAAAGCTGGCAAAGGGCTTGCCATCATGCTCGGCTGCTGCGTATTTTTCATTTCCGCCGCATTTCAATCCGGCAACAATCTGGGCGTTGCTGCCGCTTTTGATGCCTTCATTGATGCTGATTGGGCCATTACCGGTCTGGTCGTCGGATTCAATCTGCTGGCCATTTTTTTTCTGCTTGCATTTCGAAATCTCTATCGAGTTCTGGAACGCTTGATGATGTTTCTGGTGGCATTGATGTTGCTGAGCTTCGCTATCAACCTGATTGTGTTGAAGCCCAACCTCGGTGAGCTTTTCATGGGTTTCATCCCATTTATGGGAGCAGACAATGCAGCAACCACGCAGGAAACCAGCAAGGATGGACTGATCGCACTACTCGGGCTGATCGGCACGACGTTTGTCATTACAGCTGCTTTTTACCAAGCGTATCTGGTGCAGCAAAAAGGCTGGGATGAAAACGAGGTTCACAATGGAATCATGGACGCCCGCGTAGGAGCTGTACTCATGATGCTGATCACGGTGATGCTAATGTCAACAGCAGCTGCAGGGCTCTACACAGGATCAGAGGTGCAACTGGCTGATCCAGCACAGGTGGCTGTGGCTTTGGAGCCAAGCTTTGGGGTTTTTGGGAAATACATTTTCTGCTTGGGGCTGTTCTCAGCAGCTTTCTCCTCTTTCCTGATCAACTCCATGATTGGTGGGTTCATTGTCTCGGATTGTCTCGGTCTGGGCAGCGATCCCAATGGACCTGCGCCACGAGTCATGACCACGGTCGCCTTGTTGACTGGAATGTCTGTTGCAGTGGCATTCCTGCTACTCGGATTTGACCGAACCCCGACCATCATTGCCGCTCAAGCCGTCACCGTTGTCGGAGCACCGTTGGTGGCAGGAGTTCTTTTGTGGTTATCGAGTAGTAAAGACATCATGGGGTGCCATGCGGCCAGCACACCTACAAAAACAGTCGCAGCAGTCGGTCTTGCTGTGCTAATTGCCATCGCCGCCAATACAGCAATCAACACACTACCCAACAGCATCAAAAAGTACATGGCGGAACCAAGCGAAGAAACAGCACCTGAAGAAGCCAGTGTTCCTGAATCCCCACCCGTTGCTGATTGACACACGGAATCCACCGTGCCGCAGCAATGTGCGTCCACCAAGCCAAACAAAAGCCTCACATTCTCCTCCAGTTGCTCACCCTTCAACCATATGAACCAGGAGTGATTTGATGTCCCGACCGTCTTTCACGCGGAGCGAGTTGGCGGAATTTCGAAAAACGGGTCATGTAACACGGCGGGACCTATTCCAGCAGTCGACAATCCAATCGGTTCTGGATGACCTGAATGTCTGGAGTGAACAATTTGTCGACACATTGGATCCAAATGAACAGCAATGGTTCCTTGAACGGGGTGACGGGAGTAGAAAAGCGCTGCGTAAACTCGATCACCCCGCCTTCCATCGAAAACCATTTCGCGAGCTTGCGCGGCACACTTCTTTAAAACCCCTGATCGAACAATTACTGGGATCACCATACCACTTGTTTTTCAGTCAGGTTTTCATGAAACCCCCTGAAGCGGGCAGCCCCAAGCCAATCCATCAGGACAATTTCTATTTTGGGCCTGACAACCTCGATGCAACCTTGACAGTCTGGATTGCTTTGGATGATGCAACACTGACCAATGGCTGCCTCCACTACTGCCACCATCACCAACGCGAAGTACTACCGCATTTTGCTCCTGAAAATGAACCTTACAATTTGCAGATTGATTCCACACACGCTGACGAACTTGAATTGACGCCTGTCCCTATTCAAAGCGGTGGCGTTTCGTTTCACCACGGCAACACACCACACTTTTCTGCTGCAAACCGCAGCACAAAATCACGCCGTGCGGTTGCGTTTCATTACCTGAGAAATGATGCCATCTTGGTCAATTCGGGCTTGAAATATGATTCAGCGCTGCGGATGGATATCGTCTAACCAATTTCGCAAATGATCGATGCGTTGCCCAATTCCATTTTATTTTTGCAAAGCCATCTGACGACCCATCACTGTGAATCACGATATCCAGTTACTCGAATCCTCCGACATTCCCGGAGCACTGAAATTGTGCCGGGCCTCGGGGTGGAACCAGCTTGCAACCGACTGGCACCGCTTGATCGAACATGAACCAGATGGATGCTTCGCATTGAAAGTCAATCAGGAGATCATCGCAACTGCCACAACGACCTGCTACGGATCAGATTTGGCGTGGATCGGGATGATGTTGGTTCACGAACAACATCGCCGACAGGGGATCGCAAAAGCGCTGATCACGACCTGCCTGGAATACTTGCATTCAAGAAATATCCGGTGCATCAAACTGGATGCAACCCCCGCTGGCAAACTCGTTTACTCTCAGTTGGGGTTCCGCGATGAATGGTCATTCCATCGCTGGCATCGAGAAAGTGACGGCACCCATCAGCAAGGCAATCTTTCTGCTCACGACACTTTGGATAGATGGAATCCCAATCTCGACAAAGCAGCATTTGGTGTTCCACGAACAGGTTGGCTGAATCGTCTTGCCGCCCATTCCCATGTCATCCGTTACCGCGAAGGCTGTGGCATGATCAGGGAGGGATACTTGGCCAGTTATCTCGGTCCAATCATTGCATCAACACCCAGCAGTGCGGGAAGAATCGTCACGGACCTGTTGGCTTGCAGCAAGCGAACCACTTTCTGGGACATCCCCCACCCAAACCACAATGCCGTCATGCTCGCGCAGGCGCGCGGCTTTCAAGCCGTGAGAAACCTGACGCGCATGTGGACAGGGTCGGAACTCATTCCCTGTGATCTCAGCTTACAATATGCCATTTCCGATCCGGGTACTGGCTGAATTTGAAACGTTTTTCTGATTCAACTGGACCCCTCACTGGGTAACACGTCGATGAATCGACTTATCGTCATAATCACGTTCATCTTTCTGCCCACATGCCAAGGTTTGGCTGAAGAGTCCGGAAAGTATCTTGAACGTCCCAACATTGTCTTCATCCTGCTCGACAATATGGGAAAAGACTGGTTAAGAAGCTACGGCAGCCAGGAAAATCAGACACCCAATATCGATCGACTATGCAATACAGGAATGAAATTCCGGAATTTCTATGTCACGCCGGTGTGTAGCACCACACGAACCATGCTGCTGACGGGTCGATATCCCTTTCGTACTGGCTGGCACACACATCACGATTCTGCGATTTACGGCGGTGGATTTCTCGACTGGGATCGTGAAATCTGTGTCGCGAGACTGCTACGGGATTCAGGCTACAAAACCTGCATTTCAGGTAAATGGCAGATCAATGATCTATTTGATCCAGATCAACAGGACGCGTTAACAAAACATGGCTTCGAGCAACACTGCATCTGGCCGGAAGCGAAGCCAGGGCTACCTGGACACAAACAACGTTACTGGGACCCTTATGTCATTCGCGACGGGAAAAAACTCGACGCCACTGGAATGTTCGGACCCGATGTCTTTACCGAATACTCGATCGACTTCATGAAGCGTCACCGGGACAAACCATTTCTTCTTTATCAATCTGCAATCCTGACGCACATACCTGTCACCACCACCCCGCACACTCCCAATGTAAATGCAACGGCAAGGGAAAAATTCGCTGGCATGGTGCATTACGCGGATCATTTGATAGGACAGATAACGCAGGCAATCACCGACCTGGAACTCCGTAATAACACGCTGATTTTCATTACCACGGACAACGGCACCGACAATGGCTCTGATCAGGGGATGATAGAAAGTCTAGGTGGCATGCGAAATGGACGAATCTCGGACGAAGGGATTTATTCGCTGACCGAACGAGGCATCAACATGCCATTGATCGTTAATTGTCCAGGATGGATTACTGAAGCTCGCGAAAGCGATGCTTTACTCAATGCAGCCGACATCCTTCCCACTCTCGTCGATCTTGCCAATGCGTCTACACCCGCAAAGTTAAAGATTGATGGAGTCAGCTTTGCAGAGATTCTTCGAGAACAATCCGATAGCTCGTGGGCCCGTCCTTGGACTTTCTCACAATACGCTGAGGATCGTGTCATACGTGATCAGCGTTACAAATTATATTCCAGCGGTCGTTTCTTCGACCTTGCCGTCGATCCTTCAGAACAACGATTCATCTCACCTACTACCCAAACCCAATCTGAATCTGAGCGAAGATTGGCGTTACAACAGGTGCTTGATGCGTTTCCCGGGAATAACCAATGGCCTTGGAAGTTCCGAAGCATCTCTGCACGCAAAGCACGCGCTGCAGCAGATGCTCCACGAAGAGCCGAATGGATAAGTAACGATGTCGCACCGCCCGAGTCTTTGGAAAAGTTTTTTCAATGCCCACCTGACTATGAATTACAGCTCGGCGATCACCGTTCACCATTGGATTCTGGAAATGGGGTACTGGTCACAACACCTCAACAGTGGCAGCAACGGCGTTCAGAAATCTTGGACACCTGGCACCAAATCATGGGCCCATGGCCAGCCTTGGATGCGAACCCCAAGTTTGAGCAGATTGCTGTCACACGCCGCAAAAACATTACCCAACGACAACTGAAACTGGGCATTGGCATCGGTCGTGAAATGGTTGATGCCTTCATGTTAATCCCGGATGGCGATGGTCCATTCCCTGCAGTGGTCGTGCCGTACTACGATGCCCAGACCGGCATTGGTAAGGGTGTTGAGTTGCGGGATTTTGGCTGGCAATTGGCAAAACGCGGTTTTGTCACGCTATCCATTGGCAAACCAAACTCCGGGATCAACTTTGACAATCCGCGTGAAGCAGGACACCGTGGCCAATACTTTGGCAGCGAAGGTAAAGTTGTCAAAACCCAACCCCTGTCGGCTCTCGCCTTTGCCGCTGCTAACGCACACACGTTTCTTGCGTCCCGTCCTGAGGTATATCCGGATCGGATCGGCATCGTGGGCCATTCATTCGGAGGTAAGTGGTCCTTATTTGCCTCATGCCTCTACGAAAAATTTGCGTGTGCAGCCTGGTCCGATGCCGGAATTGTTTTCGATGAACGTGACCGCAGAAAAGAGAACCCCGGGGGCTCAGTGAATTACTGGGACGCTTGGTACTTGGGCTTTGAACTTGGTAAAGAGAACACGTCAACGCAATCACAACGCTTCCGCAAATTGCCCAGTGAGGGAGAACCACGTACAGGATCCTACAAAACACTGATTGAAGGTGGGCACGATCTCACCGAACTCCACGCATTGATGGCTCCACGGCCCATTCTCGTTTCGGGAGGTACTGCTGATCGCCCGGAACGCTGGCCTGCCCTGAATCACCTGATATCTATCAACAAGTTACTTGGCTACGAGAATCGTGTTGCCATGACCAACCGAGATACGCACGGCCCCAACCCTGAGTCGAATCAGCAGATCTACGAATTCTTCGATTGGTGGCTAAAAGAATCCCAAAGCCAGCCCAGCGAGCAATAATATTCGCAGCCCACCCCAACGGAAAAATCCTCCCACTGATCTGACTGTACGATCTTATCGGGGCTGACTATGATTCTGCAAAATCGAGTGCACGATTACCGGATCCATTTGATTGATTTCCGGAATACTCAGAAACACCAACAGCAATGCCACAGAACTCCAACGACGGCCAGGCATCTATCTCTTACAAGCCGCTGGTGCAGGATGCGATTGTTCTGACTGGCCCAACGGCATCAGGCAAGAGTGCAACAGCCATTGCTTTGGCACAGATCATCAATGGCGAAATCATTTCACTTGATTCGATTGCTGTTTACCGTGGAATGGATATTGGGTCAGCCAAGCCCACGATCGAAGATCAGCGTGCTGTGCCCCACCATCTCATTGATTTGGTGGAACCGACCGAAGATTTCAGTGTCGCATGTTATCTCTCCGCAGCACACGCGACCGTCGAACAAATCCGCCAAAGAGGTCGCCACCCAATTTTTGTCGGTGGCACTCCAATGTTTTTAAAAGGAGTTCTGCGCGGCTTCGACCCCGGACCACCTGCCGACTGGAGTTTCCGCAAAGCAGTGGAATCAGATTTGGAGAGTCATGGAATAGAAGCTCTAAGACAGCGACTACAGCAGGTTGATCCATTAGCCGCGCACCGCATCGGACCAAATGATGCCCGTAGAATGATCCGTGCCTTGGAAGTTTCTCATCAAACTGGTGTCCCCATCAGCCATCGCCAAATTCAGTTTGATCATTATCAAGATCCGAATGAATGCAACGTATTCACTCTGAATTGGCAGCGATCACACCTACATGAACGAATCAACAAGCGTGTCGAACAAATGTTCGAAGATGGATTCATTGCTGAAGTACGAAGCCTACTCGAAGCACACGGAACGCTGTCACGCACTGCCGCACAGGCGGTGGGCTACCGAGAGATCATGGAGTGGATTTCAAAAGACGGGGAAAACACGAACGTGCTGACCGAAGAAGTGTCCGCCCACACTCGCCAATTAGCTCGCCGCCAAGAAACCTGGTTACGCTCGTTCGCAGAACGGCGAATCATTGATGTAGGTAAAACAGATGAGCCTGAAGCAATCGCTCAAAGAATCGCTCAAAATTTGTTCAATTGAGCATGGCAATGCTCATCATTCGCTTTGTGGTTGAAATTCTTCCAGGCCATGTAATTACAACGCGTTCCGGAATCACACATCGTTTAACGCAGTAGTATTCAAGTAACCAGACCCTTGGTCACTGTCATAAAGACATCTTCCAAGGTGGGGTCACGATCATTGAACGATTTCATGCGCACGCCTGCGTTTATCATTTCCTCCATCAAAGTTGCCAAGCCCTCATCGTCTGTTTGCAGTTCCGCAATCACGGCTGTCGGCGCCATTTCGATCGATCTCAAATCCGGACTGCTACGCAAAATAGACATCCCTGCCTCTTCACCCGTGACAAATTGGATCTCAACAATTCGATTACGGCGAATCTGCCGATAGACACTTTCAATCGGTCCATGCATCAGCAACTGGCCGCGTTCGATGATCCCAATGGAAGTGCAGCAATCAGCCAACTCCGTCAGAATATGACTACTGATCAAGATAGTTTTTCCCATCTTCCTTAATTCTTTTAGAAGTGCTTTCACTTCAACTCGTGCACGTGGATCAAGACCGCTTGCTGGCTCATCGAGAATGAGAACGGGTGGATCGTGCACCAAAGTTTTCGCTAGACACAGCCTCTGTTTCATTCCGCGTGACAAACCATTGACAAAGTCATCACGTTTATGAGTCAGATCCAGTAGTTCAAGCACGTTGTCAATGATATTTTTTCGTTCTACACGGCCAATCCGATAAGCAACGGCAAAGAAGTCGAGAAACTCCCAAACTCTCATTCCATCGTAAACACCAAAGTTGTCAGGCATATAACCGACTGACTGACGCACACCTACAGGATCACCCATAACATCGCACCCTGCCACCTCGCCGCGACCACGACTTGCCCGAAGTAGCGTTGCGAGAAAACGAATTGTGGTGCTTTTCCCCGCACCATTGGGTCCGATGAACCCGAAAGTCTCACCAGCGGCGATATGCAAGTCAATCGATTCGACTGCGGTGAAATCACCATAATCCTTGCCAAAACCCTTGAGTGTGATCATGCGTCGTTTCTGATTTTTCGGAAGGTAAGTTCGGAAACAGATATCGTCAAAAAAAGAACTCAAGGTGTTTTGAGATCCGAGTCTTTCAAGACTCTTATGTCCGCTTTCGGAAGATTTACATCAGGCACTGGAGAAGGCCATGGACTGTAATCTAAATGGGCCAAAACTGTTGTCGTGGACGACACTTGGGTCGCCGAAGGCGTGATTGTCATGCCAGGCAACGAACCACCAACCCGTGCAACCAATCTGGCTGATCCGGGGGCGATCGCATCACCTCTCACCAACGCCCGTTCCAGTAAGTTCATTTCCTCGGACAAACTCTCCCCGATTTCTTCATCGGTAGCTGGACGAAAACGCAGCTTGGTGCTGGATTGCCCAGGGCAGGGTCCAACATTCGCGATCTCCATTTCCCCAAGCGGGTCTTTTCGAATCACAACGGCATCAAATAACTCTCGATCTGTTCCGTTAACGAGATTTCCATTGGCTTCCAATGAAAGTGCTCCACCCAACGAAAACATTTGCTCAGCATGCACCATACGAATTTGATTACTACCAACAATCATTCCGGACAGGATAGGTCCTTCGGCGTAACCAGTTTTGAACACGGCAGAAATAGGTGCCGCGTCAGTTCCCTGCCGAATCGGTAGAGCAGCCGCCCCTGGCGTGTCAAACGCAATGTCATAGGTGCTGGATAGAGAGTTGTAGATCGCTGTGACGCGTGTCAGATGGGCACGATCACAGCCTGCCTGCGTTTCCAACAAGCCAAGCTCAGTTTGTGATCGCGCAAAACCAATATCCAAGCGTGCCTCACGAGCAACCCAAATCGCGCCGCCGATCGCAATGACCGGGACCGCAAGCCACGCATATTCAAGCTTTCCCAACATCCTGAAGATGAGGTAATTGACAGGAATCAGGAGGCACAAATAGTAGCCAAGCGATCGGAACACGAGCGAGGAATCTGGGATTTCGATCCCTGCTTTGGACCGCAACGTTTCTCTGCAAAGACGCATTACATCGCTACTGTCCGACCAGCCACCAATACCTGAAAGCGTATCAACTTGCGTGTAGGCGTCTTGCCCGCTTAGAAATGCGGTTGACGGTCGCTTGACCACCTCAGCCACAATCGGCAATACGGCATCTCGCGCCGCGATTCGAAAACGCGTATTCATCGTCGGATCGGCGAATACCTTTTCACTACCATTCGGTAATACGTAGGTCCGTAGATTCATTCTTCCCGAGCCATCAACTTTCTGGACTGGGTCACACCGACGTGCAGGTCGCAACAATAACACTGAGTTAACGAAACTGTCGTAAGATTTCCAGGAGGTCAACCAATCGCTCAAGAGATCGCAACGCGACTGTACCACTCGACCACTTCCTGCGCGGCGCGACACAATCAGATTGCCACTTCCATCGATTACATCAGTACCTGCAATTGCAACACCATCGATTGCAACTCGACTTTCACGACCTTTCAATAGAGCCACTTGCTGGTCTGTCGAAGAGTCCTCTGGAACCTGCCAATTGAGAAGTAATTCTGTTGCCGCATCTACGTCCAACTCGATATTTCCAGTAGGCCTCAGCGGTAACAAATCAGCAAGACCAGACTTATTGATTGAGTCGGCTGCTGCGGCGCCATTGACGATCAATTGCCCACCATAATGCACCCAATCTGCGAGAGCCGTTTGCTGGCGTGGTGTGAGAGCTTCCGGGGGCAGATCGTCCCAGAAGACAACAGCAGTATTGGTCCAATCCAACATTGTCTCCGCCAATGGCAAAGGCAGAGGGTAATAATCTTCGGGAGAAGGCGCCACAACCCTGTAATTGATCACCGGTTCGCCCATATCGAAACTGGTCTCGTCACGAATTGCCCGGGTCCAATCAGAGACCTGAAACCGCGTGAATCGCTCGGGCCGTTGCGTCAAAACCACGAAGAAATACTCCGCTGCCGCCATTCTCGTAAACGGATAGGCGCCAGTTGAGAAAGACTCCGCACGTTCCGATGACACAAAACGGTTACTTAAATAACACTTCGCTTTTCCCTCAAAAAACCGCTTCGGTGTATACGTACGATAATCGATTTCTTTATTCTGCCCCCTGGGCATCACCACCGGTCGACGGGAAATCATGCTGCCACGACGCAAGGCCTGGGTATCACTCCAACTCGCCTGTTTTCCACTTTGCAAAGATGGTCCCTCGACCATCCCGGAAAGACTATTCAAGTCACCCCGTGAATCAGAATTATTGCTTTTCAAAGACTGAACAGCAGTGAACCAATGTCCGGGCTTGATCCCTGACGTGGTGATTTTCTCATCGGTCGGATAGGGCATGGGTCGCCCTGCCACAAAATCTTCCGCATTCAACTCAGAATCCACATCAGGATTCACGGTTGACTCTGTCCGACAGCCGTCACAGCCCACGATCAAAGGAAAGGATAAAACCGCAAAGAGGAGAGGAAAACGCGGCATCAATTAATGCGACTCGGAATAAAGGAAGAGCAAGCGTCTGGTGTATGCATTCTAGCCGAAATCGGTGTAAGCCGGTTACCAACCCATGACCATGTTTGACTCAATCGCTTTTCTTGCATGCTCCAGATCACTGCCAGTTTCCATGCGATACAAACGAATCGCATTCACTTTGTCACCTGCGGAGCGACTCAGACACTCACGAGCCACCGCACACGGGTCCAGTTTAGGAGTGGTCAACCCGAGAGCACCTTTGCTGATAACCCAAGTATCTCGTGGCCGCTTTGTTAAACGAACCACGTCATCCGTTGGATAAGCATCTGCCACAACACCTCGGGCAGCAGACTCATCATCGGCCCAAGTGATGATGATATGAGACTCTGTCTCGATTTCAAAAAGCGGCATCGTCCGTCTCCCGCAGCCTATTTAGTCACTAAAAACATGCGGAAAATATTACCGCAAGACCATGATACCGAGGCCTGTCCTTGATGCAAAACCTATTCGCATTGCAGCCACCATACAAATGGCCCATATCAACGAATTCTGGCCTGCTAGTCCGGGTGGACTGCCAAACGTTGAACACATCGTATCGACGCCCCTGGGATCAATCACAAAAGCCTGAACCGATCCTGCTTCCTAGACCACAGTTGGGTAGTTTCAGCAAGCTTTGCTTATGAATCAAATCCCACAAGGTATTAAGTAGACTGCCGGAATAGAGAAACAGTAGGTGGCTCTGCCCCGTCTTTCCGCAGCGACTGACAGGTGAGCTCTGTGTGCCAAAAAGTTCGCCTGCACCTGCAATAACGTGAAATTGCTTGGCGTGATTCCGAATAAATCCCCCTTCGGACGATGCAGTCGCCCTGGACGACTCTCCCCAAACTCGGCACTACTACCATCGATGATGCCGAATCCCATTTCCGCGAAGGCACAGGAAGCCAAAAGCTACGACGCTGGCCGAGACCACCCCCCATTGCGTGACACCCATGCTGCGCAAGTAACACGATAACTCAGTCCATGCTTCAAAGAACCAAGCGTTCGGCAATTCATTGGTAATGATCAGTTCGAACATGGTAAGCCCACTTTGAGCAACAGCCAGCTGCCTCACCCAGCATCGATCTAAAGTGAATTTGCTTTTTACGAGGTGAACATATGCTGCACTACTGGAAGGCTAGTACAGTTCGCACGAGATTTTTTTGATTAAAACCCGTTATTTAACGCAAATCTTGCCTCTGAAACCGTTCCAATCGTCAAACTCCAACTTTCGGCCAAGTTGGTCAGAAAAACCGGTTCCAGAAAGGCCTTGCGAGTATCGGGTGTGTCGATATACTTTTCCCTCCAGCCATTGGCGCGGTAGCTCAATTGGTTAGAGCCCCGGACTGTCGATCCGGAGGTTGCGGGTTCGAGTCCCGTCCGCGTCGCTTCTTTAAACCCAGCCGATTCCGCCACTTACGCGGAAACCGAGCAAGTGCTCGTGCCACGTCGCAAAAAGGGCGCCCCGCCCAGCTACCGCCTTCATAAGGCCACCGGGCAAGCCGTCGTCACCATCAACCGCAAGGATATCTACTTAGGGCCACACGAGTCGGCCGACAGCCGATCTCATTACGCACAGTTGATCGCGGAGTCGGTCAGCAACACTGACAGCTCGGCTGATGTCCAGATCGCTCGCGACGGTGGGTTCACCATCGTCGAACTCTGCGAACGCTTTCTCACTCAGCACGCCCTCTTGTGGTATGTCAAGAACGGACGCCCGACCAACGAGATCGACGCGATCAAGAACATCATCCGTGACCTGCGGGCCCTCTATGGTCATTTGCCCGTTGATCAGTTCGGCCCACTCTCGCTGAACACAATCCGCCAGCAGTGGATTGATGGCGGCCATGCTCGCACGACCGTCAATAAGAATACCGGTCGGCTGAAGCGGATCTTCAAGTGGGGTGTTGCCGAAAAGTTGGTTCAGCCCGGAACTTATCAAGCACTCCAAGCCGCCGAGGGCTTCCGCCTTGAGGCGTCTCCGGGCACAAGACGAAAATTCTCCCAGCAGCCCGCGAGCGAAGCGGTTGTGAAGCGACGGAGGTTACGCGATTGCCGATGGCTTCCAACGCATCACGATAGCGATCCGTCGCCTTCGCATTTCCCAGCGGGCCGTATCGAGAGTGGAGAGTGCTCAGTCGTTTCAGAGTGTCGGCCAACAACTCGTCGTTGTACTTGGAGCTTATCAGCGACTCCGATACGTCGGTCAGTCTATCGGCCTGCACGGTCAAGCGGCCCAGGATCGACTCCAACTCGTTGGCGGCCGTTTCGATGACTCCGCCCAGCTGGTCATAGTCCCGTTGATTATTTACCGAATAAGATGTACCCCAGACTCGGTAGCGGATCATCTTGATTTCGTGGGCAAGACGCTCGGAAGCGGATTGAGGCGCGGGAATCGGTCGCCAGGCCGTTTCCAACGTCGATCCGATTTGCTCCGCGGCGGAGAGCAGCAAGTAGAGCGATTTTTGCAACTTCACATTGTTCAGTTTGCTGTTTCCCATAAGTCGTTTGGCCGCATCAATGACCTGCTGCGCTGGCGCAGTCACCTCGCTCTTTATACGATCCTTCAGCGATGAAAACTGCTCTTCTGATAGCGGTCCAATCGTGATGGCGCGTGTCGCTAACGATTGGCAACCTGTCCTGAAGCCGTTCAGTCGCGGTATCGAATTATCCCTCGATCTTTCGTCGCTGATCGATTCCATTTGAGCGAGCACCGCATCGACAGCAGGCTGGAAATTGTCCAGCACCTTGTCGGGCGAGTCCTCGTTTTTCAAGTAAGTCTTGACGGCCTCGAGCGGTATCTTTTCGCGGCTCAAGTAAAGCCCGACACCGATGCTGGCCATCGCCAAAATCCCCAACAACGCGATCGCTGCACGAATCAGACTCTTGCGTTGACGATCCAGTGTGCCGGAAACTTGACTGGCGATTTTTTGCCACAGACGACGTTTCGGCCGACGCACAGGCTCGGTAATAACCACGGCGGGCGGAAGTTCGTCAAATACGGACGTGCTGACCGCTGACAACGATTGTCCTTTGGCGGGCAACTGGATCGTTCGACGGCATCCCGGGCAGACCGCCCGCGAAGCGACATCAAGCCTGCGAATCTTCATCGACAACCCGCACGCGGGGCACTCGATTAAATCAGAATCAGCGGAAGTGGACATTGCAGATCCTATTCGATGTGGTCGCGGAAGCGTCCACCGATCGACGTGAAAGAATCAGAATTTTTCGCCTCTCCGAATATTAGCAGAACACACTTCGGATCGCCGACAGTACCTTCCAGGATTTTCATTCCCCTTCGGAATTAAAATTAACCAGTTCTGTGTCAGCGAACAAAAATGCCCTCGGCGTCAACTTGCACCGTATTGACTGGCTCAAGAAAGGTGGCTGATCCCCGAACGACCACAACGTCCCCCTTAGCTATGCCAAGCAGTTTCCGGGCGTCCACGGTCATGACCTCACCAGAATCGTCCAAAATACGCACCACCGCTTTGGGGGCATTTTTTAACTTGCGTTTGCAAAATGGGCAGTTGTCTGCATGGTCAGGATCACCCTCCGCATGGTCACCTTCGGGTAGTTGTGAAATCAAAAAGGATGCGACACCGTCCTGAAATGGCTCAACGTCCCCTGCGTCGATGCGTCCAGTGATGGCAACCAATGTAGGTTCAGTGACCGATTCCTTGACTTCTGTGGGTGTCTGCGGGTCCGAAGGCTCCGTTGCCAAGATGTACTTTCCACCCCCCGCAGGTAGCTTCCCGGAGCTTGTGACCAATTCTTTAGTACCACAGCCTGCGGCAAAGATACCAGCGAATACGATCAGCCAAATAAACTTGGTAATGGACATGTCTCGCTATTCCTTCGAGATATTTGCCTGTGCCTTCAGTGTGCTGATCGCATTTTCGATCTGCTCGGAGACATCAGAGTAATCTTTTCCTTTTTCTGCGTTGTGCATTTTGTCGTCAACAGCACCATAAGATGCAAAGAGTTGCTCGATCGCCTCACGCAGCTTCTTTTTGGTATCGTCGTCCATGTCGGATTTCTCAACCAGCGTTTCCGTATTTCCCAACAGATGGCCAACGTCATGGAGTGGTCCATGTGCATCGTCCGGCTTACCAGCAGCGAAGGCCTCGGCGATCGCTTTTTTTGTGGCAAGCAACTCAGTTACCGCCTCGTCATAGGTTTCCGGATCGTTATGCTCCTCATGATCGCTACCGGTCGGGGGCAATGATGGATCCGAACTCGCACCGTGATCATGGCCGCTATGGTCACCGTGATCATGGCCGCTATGGTCACCGTGATCATGGCCGCTATGGTCACCGTGATCGTGGTCACCGTGATCGTGGTCACCGTGATCGTGGTCACCCTCGTCTTGGTGCGATGCGTCAGCTTGGCCGACGGTGGAACTCCCCGAATCTTCACAGCCGATTGTGGCAATCAGAAGCACGAGAAGCACAGCGAGTAATGGGAACTCAATAAAACGACGCATACCGGTACCATCAAATGTAGGAGAATAAGGTCAAAACACAGGTGGATCGTATACGACGATACCCCAAATGCATATGAGTTGCAATTACGGTTTTCGCGCAAACGTCTGGCCTGTCACAGTGCTCATATCGTTCTTGATAAACCCAAGTGGGCATACTTTTTGAACGTGAATTCTATCGAGCCGCCTCCCAATCGTGCAGCTAACAGACGTCTACTCATGAAATAATTATTGATTTCACATGCAACTGCATTGCACTAAGCCTTGACGACTCGCTGCCGCCACGCTTAAATGCACAAGAGTTGCATGTGCGCACAACAGACATCGGAGATTGGTCTTGCAATTACCTCACTGTTTTCAAGTTATGTACAATCACAATCAGCAGAGATTTCTGGTTGTCTTGCTTGCTCTTTTAGCACCGACAGCGGTAGTTGCTGAGGAACCGCATTCAGCCACCGTGGTCGCACTGGATCACCACACCGGCGACCTGTTGCGAGCCTGCTTCCCAGCTGTTGAATTTCAGGTTCTTGTGCGACGTGAAGATGAACCAAATTCAGTTGTAAACAGACGCGCCTGGTCGACGCGAGACGCAGATGTTCTAGTGTACAGATCCGATCAAATTTCGATCCGGTCCCAACTGTTCCGAGAACGACTGATGACGCAAGGTATTCGAGTCGTTGACCTCAACGCACACATTTCGGTCAACCGCGCTCTTCAGTTTCGGCTCGATACTGTTGGTCCTAATCTCTGGCGGTTGGATTCAGAACAATTGATAGCAATGCATCCCCCAGCAACATCTCAGCGAGTCGACAAGTCTGCTACATGTCAGACAATTTCTGTACTCCAAAACCACGATCCATGCTTTCAGGATGATGAGCTGCAAAGCGTTCGTTGCCAGCCATTAGGTGTCGGAACCGAATCCCAACAAGGAGTAGTGGCAAACGTGTGCAGGGGTCAAGGCAATGAATAAATCAAGTGTTTGGACCGACTCGATAGGGGTGGTTGCATCGATTGCCTGCGCGATTCACTGCGCGGCGATGCCTTTTGTCGTCGGTTTCCTGCCATCGATGGGCTTAAGTTTTTTGGCTGACGAGTCGTTCCACAAAATCATGGTTGGAGTCTGCTCATTGATAGCCGCTAGCGCTTTCATTCCCGGACTCCGACTCCATGGCCGACTGCTACCCTTTATCGTGGCGACTGCTGGCTTGGGGATGATTTCAATCGCAGCATTTGGGTTGGAAGGTGAATGCTGCACGAGTTGCGAATTGACAACACCACTTGCTTCCACCGAGGTGCAAGTTGGTGCAGAAGCATGTTGCGAACATTGTGTCGCAGAATCCGGACAGCCAATCACTGCGAATGAACAATCCGAAACTGCGAATGAACAACCCAAACTCGCTGCCACGCCAATTCTAAGCTCATTCTTTCCATGGATTACACCATTGGGCGGCCTGTTACTCGTAACAGCACACCTGACCAACCGACGGCTTTCCTGCATTTGCGGATGCTGCACGAGCGAATGACTTACCGGATCTCTGAGCTAAGTTCAAATGGAAATACGGGCACTATTCTGGTTGGACAGATAGCTCTGAATTTGAGTGGCAAGCACACTGCCTGCAAGGCAATGGGCGGGGTAACAGCAACACGTGCCGACGGATCAGGACGATGAAGACTGTAGTCCTATGCCGGAAACGTGGCAGGCCTGGGCGGAAACATGGAACACAGACGACTTGCGGAAACGACGTCCCGTTCGTAAGCCGCGATTCCTCATCTAGGGGGCGTGATATTCTGCGTCCAACAAAATCATTTGCTTGAGCTCCGTTTCGAAGAGATCAAAGCACTTTCATTTAAAAATTCAGCGATGCTCAATCCTGAATCACCTATCATCAATCGATGGCAGACAAGCTGGCTAAGGATCGCCCCACAATTCCGTATCTCAACCAGTTTGTATTTCCAAGTCTTAATGGTCTAGATTCGACTGCTTCGTGCGAAATGAGCGTCATCTAACATCGTACTGCGGAAGATCGATGTCAGATCGCATATCGATGGAATCACGAACAAAGCCGTTTTGTTCGTGAAGAATTTTATCGCAACTCGGCATCTGAGCGCGGTTTGTGTTCCTGTTCTTGCAAGCATTCTGACTCGATGTAGAACATCGGTAATACGCGGATCATTGTGTGTTACACGACTTGAAATGCAGAGCATGCGGTTCGCATTACACAAGCATTCTTCAGCGTATTGGTCGCTGATTCTCCCCACACGATTGCAGCAACACTGTTTGGACGGGCCCGTTACATCGGTTACAGGACGAGTGGGGCTTTTTGCCCCGCTGGGGCAAACGGCGGCGCGGTGCGTATGGCTGATCGTTGAAAACATCCGTGTTTCGGCAATTTGTTTCATTGGCACGCGTTGTGCGTTAACCACCGAGCACGTGAGTAACGCAATGTGCGTCACTCTCTTTTCAATGTCTTCAGTCGGGAGAAGCTCGTGTCCAGAAAATCTAAATCTTTTGAACGTGAGTCATCAGATCCGACCCCGGACGAGATTCGCGAGCGATCCGCTGAGGTTCGCAGAGGCTGGAGCAAGCGCGTTGCAGCGAGACGGCAAGCCTGGGCGGAGCCAACTTGGTCTCCGCCCCTGGTGATGACTGTCGAGTTAATACGCGAGATGAATGCTCGACAGGACTGAGTGCCGGCACACTCGTAAAAGTTTTGTAGAGCAAGCGTCCAACCATCGCAATCTCCCCGAAGACAAGAAGTGAACTTGGAGGATAACCATCATGAAATTCAGAAAACCAGAAGCATGGGCTTCCACGGGCCTAGCGGCATTGGCTGCTGCTGGTCTGCTTTCCGGAGCGGCGTGGGTCAATGCTGATCAATCTCAAAAAACTCCTTTGGCGAGTTTAACTCCCCAGCAGCAAGCGGCCATCGACTCGGCCCACCATCTATCGAGTGCGTTTCGCACGGTTGCAGAGGAGTTATTACCTTCGGTCGTTTCGATTGAGAATCGACCTGCGTTGGCGTCAAAGTGGAATTCTCAAGCAAAACCCCAACCATCTCAAGATGGCATGAGGGGCGAGAATCCATTTCGCGGCACACCGTTCGAGGACATGTTCCGTGGAATGGAACGTGGAGGCCCCAACATGAATCCGGGACGTTCGGCTCCTGCTCCGCAGGGTGGGATTGGATCAGGTGTCATCATCGACGCATCGGGTGTAATTCTTACCAACAACCATGTTGTAGCTGGCGGTGGCGAGGTGACGGTGCGGACTCATGATGGTCGTGAATTCGTAGCGACCAATGTGTGGACTGACCCCAAGACCGACCTAGCCGTCGTCAAGGTCGATGCGAAGGATCTGTCCGCTGCCACCCTTGGTGACAGTGACCGCGTCTCCATCGGAGACTGGGTGATGGCACTGGGTCAGCCTTTTGGTTTGGAAAGCACAGTGACCGCTGGCATCATCAGTGCCAAGCATCGAGGCATTGGTATCACTGCACGGGAAAACTTTTTGCAGACAGATGCCGCGATCAATCCCGGTAACAGTGGCGGTCCCTTGGTGAACCTTCGTGGCGAAGTGGTTGGTATCAACACAGCGATCCATTCACGAAGCGGCGGCAATGAAGGAATCGGTTTTGCTGTTCCTTCAAACCTCGCCCGTTGGGTTGGTGATCAGTTGGTTGAAAGTGGCACGGTGAAGCGTGCTTATTTGGGTGTGGGCATTCAGCCTGTAACCCCGGAATTGGCGAAAGAGCTGAAGGTCAAACCGCGAGGTGGTGTTATCGTGACGGATGTTTATCCCGACACACCTGCCGCCAAAGCAGGGCTCCAATCTGGCGACGTTATTGTCCGTTTCGGCAAGAAATTAGTTTCAACGCCTCAAGCATTGCAACTCGCTGTTGAGCGTTCAACCTTCGGTGAAGAGTTGGCGATCGAGATTGTTCGTCGTGGTAAGAACATGAAGCTTGGTTACGAAGCTGCCATGCAGCCCACTGATTTTGGTACAGGTACTACCGAGGAGCAGGAGCAACCAGGAAAGCGTATGGAAGGTCTCGGGCTGGAAATCGCACCACTGGATGCCGCCGTTGCCAAACAATTGGGTATGGAAGGTACCGAGGGTGTTGTCATCACTTCTGTGCGGGAAAAAAGTCCTGCTGCAGAGGTAGGATTGGCTCCTGGAATCGTAATCCGGGAAGTCAACCGACAAAAAGTAACGTCGGTCGCAGATTTTCAGCGGCTGATGACTGAGCATCGCAAAGATGAATCAGCAGAAGGTATCCTCCTGTTGGTCCGTAGCGAGAAGGGATCACGATTCGTTGTTGTGAATTCGTGATAACGCTCCCGCCTCTGCCGCAAGGAGGCGACGGACCCACAATGCGGTCAGCGTCGGCATTTGCAACCGACGCTGACCGCTCTTCATAGAGGGCGGCTACAATAACTAGGCTTAATGCCAATGTTCAGCACTCTGAATCCACAAAAGCCTGCCTTGCCCTCAGAATCTTGGAACACCTGTCGATGCGACTTGCTGCCAAACTTGTTCTACTATTTTTAACAGGCCTGCTACTTGTCGTTGGACTGTTCGCTTACCTCACCGTTCGACAGGAACAACGAGCTCAAGCAGAACACCAACAATTTGCATCGGAGTTGGTGCAATCGCTGCAACCAACAATCGATCAGGCAATTCAAGAAAATCGTGTTCTTGAAATCCCCACCCCTATGCTACGCTCGTCTCGTTTGCAGCAAGTCACCATGCGATGGGTCGAAGTAGCCGCAATCAATGATAGCGGCCAACAACCATCTCCCCTGAACCTGATCATTGCGGAGCAGAAGACCACTGTTCTCAGCATGCCAGATCAATCAGGTAACCAAGTCGTTTACACCTATGTCCCCTTCACCAGCAGGGGACCAGATGGAATTAAAGCAGGCAAGATTGAAGTTGCGGTTCCTGATGACGGCATGAACCCCAAATTCCAGCACTCACTGCTGGCTTCGCTGATTGCGCTCACCGGAGTTGCTTCACTGTCAGGCTTTGTGATTCTGGTGGGTGGTATCCGCATGGTGGGTAAACCTCTCAACCAACTCATTGACAAGGTAAGGCGTGTTGGTGAGGGTGATTTTACCGGCCCCGTCCAAATTGAATCAGCTGACGAACTTGGACGCCTGGGCACCGCCTTGAATGATATGTGTGGACAACTCACGAAACAACATGACGAACTTGAGATGGCCACCCATGAAAAAATCAAAACCGTTGAACAACTGCGGCATGCAGAACGATTAACAACGGTTGGCAGAATGGCCGCTGGCCTTGCACACGAAATCGGTACTCCGCTGAATGTGGTCACCGGTAGAGCTGAATTACTGGCGAGTGGCAAATTGGATCTGGAAGCGACACGCGTGAGCGCACAGGCAATTCAATCGGAGGCACAAAGAATTACAAGAATTGTCCGTGAGCTACTGGACTTCGCGCGACAAAACACGCCCCAAAGATCCTGCCAAAATCTCAACGAACTGATCACCACCACCCGTGAACTGATGGAGACCGTCGCAACGAAACATCACACAAATCTCCACTTATCGTTACCTGAAGCCCAATCCACTGCCAACATCGATGCAGGTCAAATCCAACAAGTGCTCACTAATTTGATCATCAATGCCATCCAATCAGCTGGAAATGACGGGAATGTGACGATTACCCTGACTGACACCGAGCGAAAACATCCCGGAAACAAGGCCGACACAAACAACATCTACCGTACAGTCATCATTGCCGATGATGGCGTTGGGATATCAGCGGAAGATCGAGAACACATCTTTGAACCTTTTTTCACGACCAAGGATGTGGGGGAAGGAACAGGCCTTGGATTATCGATTTCACATGGCATCATTCAAGAACATGGTGGCTGGATTGAAGTGAAAAGCTCTGAGGGGCAGGGCAGTGAATTCTCGATCTATCTGCCCACCACACCCAACGCCAGTTCAAAAGACAGCAATGATTACGCGGAGACAACCTGATGAAAGGTAAGGTACTGCAAGGTAAGGTACTGCAGGGAAAGGTACTGGTCGTTGACGACGACAAAGCCATGTGCGAGCTAATCGATACCACGCTCACCATGAAGGGATACACCACCATTTGGTGTCAGAGTGCCAACAAAGCAAATGAACTGATCCGGGATGATGATTTTGATGTCGTACTGACTGACATCAGAATGCCAGGGACAACAGGTTTGCAACTCTGCCAACAAATCACTTCAAAGCGTCCTGATATCCCTGTCATTGTGATGACAGCTTTCGGGACTCTCGATACAGCAGTGGCAACAATTCGCAGTGGTGCGTATGACTTTCTGACCAAACCAGTTGAACTGGAACTCCTGACGCTCACGATTGCTCGTGCAGTTGAACACCGGCAGTTAAAACGGCAGATTCATCTACTTGAACAACAAGCAAAGACAGAAAATCATTTTGGGGAAATGCTGGGTGAGAGTCTGCCCATGCAACATTTGTACGATCAAATGAAACGAGTCAGCACCTCAGATGCCTCTGTGCTCATCACAGGAGAAAGTGGCACTGGAAAAGAATTGGTTGCAAGATCCATTCACAAACTCAGTAATCGTGCTGCAAGCCCGTTCGTCGCTGTGAACTGCGCCGCTCTCTCGGAAACACTTTTAGAGAGTGAACTATTCGGCCATGTGCGTGGTGCTTTCACCGACGCCCGCAATGAGCGAAAAGGCTTGTTCATGGAAGCAGAGGGTGGCACTTTGTTACTAGATGAAATGGGCGATATGCCGATGTCAATGCAAGTTAAGTTGCTGCGAGCACTGGAAGAAAACCGCATCAGAGCTGTGGGGAGTGACCAAGAGAGTCAATTCGATGTACGCGTTCTGGCAGCCACACACCGTGACCTTGAAACAGCTGTCGACGAAGGGCGATTCCGACAAGATCTATACTACCGCATCAATGTTATTCAACTGCATCTTCCACCACTTCGCTCGCGCGGTGTTGATATCCTCGCCATCGCTTCGCATTACATCGATCAATTCGCAACGAGTTCCGGTAAGAAGGTAAGCGGCATGAGCGAAACTGCCGCAGAGAAACTTTTGGGTTACTCATGGCCGGGTAATGTCCGCGAATTGAGGAATGTCATGGAAAGGGCATTAGCACTTACTCGGTATAACTCAGTAACTATCGAAGACCTTCCAGACAAAATCCGTGATTATCGAGGAGGCACTGTTTTCATCGGTGGCGATGATCCGACTGAACTAGTGCCGCTTGAAGAGATTGAAAAGCGATATATCGAACACGTATTGCAGGCCGTCGATCAAAACCGAACGCAGGCAGCACGAATCCTTGGGCTCGACCGTAAGACGCTGTATCGTAAACTCAAGCCCAAGCCGAATGCTGGAGAAGATACATGATTTTCCCCGATCGTATAATTGGTCATTTCAACGCATTTTGGGCAACGACTGTCGAAAATCACCGTTGAAAACGGCCTAAATGAAAAAAAAGCGGTTCCCACTGGACGGTATCCTAAACTTTCAAAGTTAAGGACAGCTGATCTGATCTCCGGGATACCTAATATGCCATCGACATTGCTCTCCCCTCTGGGGCAAAAAACTCTCTCCAAAACGACCATGCAATTTCGAGATGATGTGCTGAGGGGTTTGAATTCGCCGACGAAGGCCATCCCGTCCAAATACTTTTATGACCAGCGGGGATCTCTCCTGTTTGATCAGATTTGTGAATTGGAGGAATATTATCCGACGCGGACGGAGACCAGCATCATGAAGCATTCGGCAAGGATGATCGCTGCATGCATTGGCACCCATTCCCGACTGGTCGAATATGGTAGTGGAAGCAGTCTGAAAACACGTATCCTGCTCGACCAACTCACCGAGCTTGACTCGTACCTGCCGATCGATATTTCGCGAGAACATCTCCATGCAACAGCCAACGACTTATCAGTCGAGTACCCAAATCACGTGATCCAACCCATCGTTGGTGATTTCACAAAACCGATCAACCTGCCAAAAACTTCTTCACCGCAAACCAAAACATGTATCTACTTCCCAGGGTCTACGATTGGCAATTTCACGCATGATGAGGCGAGCGAACTACTGCACTCGATGAGAACCACCGCCGGTGAACGAGGAAGCTTGCTAATTGGTTTCGACCTGCACAAAGACAAATGCATTCTGGAAGCAGCCTACAACGATCGTGAGGGAGTCACGGCAAGGTTCAATCTAAATGTGCTTTCTCGAATTAACAGAGAGTTGGATGCCGATATCGTAGTAGAAAATTTTGAGCACAACGCTATCTTCAATGAACAGGCAGGACGAATTGAGATGAGATTACGCAGCCTCTGCAACCAATCCATCCGAATCGATGACCACTTCTTTCACATCAATGAAGGCGATGAGGTTCTGACCGAATACTCGCACAAGTACACCGTCGAAGGTTTCACCACGATGGCAGATCAAGCCGGCTGGTCTTGCCGAGGTGTTTGGTACGATCCACAGCGGTACTTTGCTGTCATGTACCTCGAAGCATGAACCTGTTAGACCTCAGTTGAGTGCTTCATGACCCTTAATCAAAAGTTGCTCGCCTAATATGCCCAAAGCTCTTTGGAATGGTGTAGTCATTGCGGAAAGCGATGCTACTGAGATCATTGAAGGAAACCATTATTTTCCTCCAACTTCGATCAACCAGCAGTACTTTCGCGAAAGCGCCCACCACACTGTTTGCGGATGGAAGGGTACAGCCAGTTATTATGACGTGGTGGTGGAAGAAAATGCAAATGCGAATGCCGCGTGGTATTACCCAGCTCCCAAAGATGCTGTTACTCACATTCGCGACTACATTGCCTTCTGGAAAGGCGTTGAGGTTCGACCGTGAACACGCCAATGACTGCCTTGTGCTTGGAGACGCAACTTGAATCAAGACGGGACCAGTTACTGAGACGCTATCGGGCAGTTCGGGCATTTTCTGAGCGACTCTGCGAAACACTATGCACTGAGGATTACGTTGTTCAGTCCATGCCTGACGCGAGTCCCGTGCGGTGGCATCTCGCGCACACCACTTGGTTTTATGAGACATTTATTTTAGCGCACAGCCCAGATTACCAGCGTTTCAATGACTCGTTTGAATACCTTTTCAATTCCTATTACGACTCAGTAGGCGAGCAGTATCCTCGCGAGAAACGCGGTCTGCTTACACGCCCGACGGTGGAGGAGATCATCCATTACCGGAATAGCATCGATGAACGGATGGCCGACACGCTGCGGGATGTGAACGAAGAAAAGATTCATCTGTTGGACATTTTGGAACTGGGGTTGAATCACGAGCAGCAACATCAAGAACTGATGCAAACTGACATCAAGCACCTGTTAGCGCAGAACCCACTCTTTCCATCTCTTTCACCCTTCAAGACTGGGAATCATGATTGTGTGGCGGAAAAAAAATGGATCAGTTTCGAAGGAGGTATCCATCACATGGGGCATCGAGGAGACGGGTTTTTCTTCGATAACGAGTCACCCCGGCATCGAGTTTTTTTAGAGCCCTACGCCCTTTGTGATCAGCTTGTCACCAATGGCGAGTTCCTTGAGTTCGTTCGTGACCTTGGCTATCAGCGATCTGAACTGTGGCTTTCCATGGGTTGGAACCACATCAATCACCATCAGTGGAACTCTCCTCTGTATTGGGTGTATCACAAGGAGGAACCATGCGAGTTCACACTGGGTGGCCTGCAACCACTTGACCTGACCGCCCCGGTTACGCACATCAGCTACTTCGAGGCAGATGCGTACGCCAGATGGGCCAAGGCCAGGCTCCCAACGGAGGGCGAGTGGGAAGCTGCGGCCGATGAATATCCGGTCGAAGGATGTTTCGCCGAGGACCATTACGATTTGAATCAGGCGGTTCATCCATTTCACGGACACAAAAACGGCTTGTTTCGCGGGCTATTTGGCGATTGCTGGCAATGGACCTCCAGCTCTTATGCGGCGTATCCGGGATACCATCCAGCCGATGGAGCATTAGGCGAATACAACGGCAAATTCATGTGTAACCAATACGTACTTCGTGGTGGTTCCTGCGCAACGCCCCGAGGGCACGTGCGGGCAAGCTACCGAAACTTTTTCCCGGCTGATGCTCGATGGCAATTTACTGGTCTGCGGCTAGCCAAATCCACCCTCTGAATAAATCCCCAGTGAAATGACGCAGCGTATCGATCCCGGTCCTGATCGTGAATCCGTTTGGGATTACCCTCGACCACCAGCCGTGGAAGCCTGTCCTCGGCACATCCAGATCATTATCGACGGGCAAATTTTGGCAGATACGACCAGTTCGTACAGGGTTCTAGAAACAAGTCATCCGCCTGTTTATTACTTGCCAGCGAACGATATCGCAATGGAGCGTCTGAAAAAGATGCGTAGCGGTTCATTTTGCGAATGGAAAGGTTACGCCACCTACTTTTCCTACTTATCAAGCAGCATTGAGATCACCGATCTAGCATGGTGCTATTCACGACCAACACAGCGGTTTGAACCCATCAAAGACCACTTGGCTTTCTATCCCCACAAGGCCGAGTGCTGCTATGTTGACGGTGAAAAGGTAAAGCCGCAAGAAGGCAACTTCTATGGTGGTTGGATTACTGATGACATCGTGGGTCCATTCAAGGGCGGCCCCGGAACCCTAGGATGGTAGTGCACATGAAGCTGAGAGTACTGGAGCAGGTGACTTGTATTTACTGACACCCCTGACGGTGAATTGGCTTCGACACACCTCCTGCTGCTTGCTCGTTTCTGTGATGATGCCTCGGTTGCTAGTCAGTCAACCAGCTTTTCACCTGATCCGCATCGGGTAAATCACACTGTCTGAACTTGGTGATGCTACCGACTGCATCGTCATAAACAAGCATCGTGGCTGCGGAGAGTTCTGCTGCAACAGGAGAGTCAATCAGCAGGGCCGAGTCTGACTGGTTCATCTGCCCGAGAACGCGAATTTCAAGATCATGCTGTGATGCTCGAGGCAACCACCGCGAGACGGTCTCTGCAGATCCAGCAATCAGCACGACAAAAACATTTGCCGCTGGCCCATCTCTCAAGACCGCCTGCAAAGCCGCACCACCGGACACCGTGCCTGACCCCGAATCGAGCGAAAAATTGAATGAGTCATCCTGTCTCAAATCTCGAAATCTCTCCAAAGGATCGATAACCACCACGACAGGTGAAGGATCATCCGCCTCCGCGCCTCGTTTCTGGATCAGCTCATTGAGACGACTCATTTCGCCATCAGCATCCCGTGTTTTCACTCTTCGGGTGCAGATACCAGCATCCTCGAGCCACGCTGCTCCCGACTCGACATCCCCTGAACGTGCCCCATCAAAATAGACAACCTCCAGACGCGAGTCAGATTTTGCCAGCCCAGAAAGACTTGAGGCCAAAAGTGCCCTGCGTGAATCTGATCCAGCGATGATCAAAACATTCCGGCCCGGGTCACGCTCTAATTTGAGCCGCTGTGGAGGTCCTATTTCGACCGATTCGCCGAGCAGGCCGGACAGGATGTTCTTACCCTCCATATTCAGTACAGAACCTGCTATTGCTGTCGACCACCGGCAAGGCCGGTTTCCTTCAAACACGACCATTGGCAGCAAATCGTCGTGATAGGATTCGTCACGAACAGCAACTGACATAAGCATGTCGCGATGTTCCGCAGACGACAACCACGCCACTTGGAACGGTTGATTTCCCTCGACTAATCCACCCGCATCATTGTAAATAGCTTCACCGGGACGGCTGATCAAACGTGCCGCAGTATTGTCATCAGCAAGAATCATTGCCGCATCAGACTCGCTGCACTGCATTGCGATTCGGACCGCCATCTGACCCAATGTTGCTCTGGGAAGAGAATATGCACCCGCGAGTGATTGACTGCTGAGCACGACGTGCATGCCGAAAGATCGTCCCTGCCTGACTAGACGATCAAGCAACATCGTACAATCACCAGCAATACGATCATCTCGGACAAACAGCTCCTGAAATTCATCAACAACCAACATGATCCGAGGCATCACTTCTTCAGTCGCCGTTAAGTATTCAGCAAGGTCTTGGACCCCGGCGGCTCTAAATTTCTCACCTCGCTGCTGCAACTCTTCATCAAGCCGTTGTAAAACACTGCGGCCGAACTCACGTTCACTTTCGATCCCGACTATCCGCGCATGCGGTAATTGGTGTTCAGCATACGGTTTGAACTCGACACCTTTTTTGAAATCCAGAAGGTAAAAATGCAACTGGTCGGGCCGGTACCGGTAAGCACCTGACATGATGATCGAATGCAGCAGTGTGCTTTTTCCAGATCCAGTCTTACCAGCAATCAGGACATGCTGTTGAACACCTGTTCCAAGATCAATGCACAAAGAACGATTTGCACCCTGGCTTCCGATCGGGATTTGGATGCCTTTGCCAGTCAAGCCAGTAGCAGGCTCACAACCGGAAAGCACGTGTTCCAGTGGTATTTCAACATTGGATGCTGCAACGGCAGCTTTTCCTACCTGTTCCACCAATTCCTCACGCGTTTGCGCCGAGGGTGCAGCACTCGGTTCAAAGGGTAGATTTTCCATACCCTTGGACTTCAAATGCCACTCACCCTGATCATCGATACTAAGCGAAAGAATCTTGTCAGTATCAGGGAGTGGAGTTTCCGGCGGCCAAGGCTTTTGGCGATCGCAAATCAGGATCGTAAATACGCCGCATCGTAAGCCACTTTCCAGAAGAGCTAACAAATGTCGATAACTTTCCCGCGAGAGTGACTCTGGGAAACCAACAGCAGCAACCGCCCTATAGGGTTCTGCCATGGAACCGGCAACTCGATTGTAATCTTCGATTCTTTCAAAACGATCGCGCAAACTGGACTGCAGAACATCTTCAATGTGATCAGCCAACTCACTCAGGCGGCTTTCAATCTTCGCATCCGTCGTCCACACTCGATGCCCAACCAGTGCAGGATCATGGTCAGCCAAAGCCATGAAACCTGTGAAGTGCTGTCCTCTACCCATGGGATCTATCATGGTCAATTTCGCACGTCCCGCAGGAGCAGCGGTTAACAGTCGCCACAATAGTTGGTGTGCCAAGTCGATGGCCTTCTCCATGTGAGCCTCGGAACACTCGATCATGAGCCCGCTATGAAGTCGCCGATGCAACACAACCGGCAGGTTTGGCGGGATCTGAATCTCTTCCAACAGCCTCGAGGGCTCTTCAGCTGCAAGATCAACATCTGTGACCTTGACTGTTCCATTGCTTCCAACGTTAGCTGAGTTTGATTTTTCCGATGTTTCCAAAATCCGACGCAAACTGTCTTCAACCTTTAAACAGCCAAGCGGTAAATAATCAATTCCGTCACTTTGACTTTCATGATCATCAGCTAACGCACTCCAAGCCGGAAACCTGTCTCCAACCTCTTCATCAGCTGACTTGATTCTTTTCAGTCCACAATTCACACCCTCGTTCAACCGATGCACAAGATAATCCAACTCCTCTTTGCGTTTGGCCAATTGCTCATCACGCTGCTCCTGAATTTCCTGATCGGCTTCCATGAGTTGTTGGGAAATGGCATTGGCAACCACATCAGCCTTCCCAAGCATTTCATTCCCAACACGATTTTCGTTTTCTTCGTATTCCAAATCGACTCTTTTTAAGGACTCGGACAACATCACTCGCTGTTTCTCTTCTTCGACTGCAAGTCGTTGCTGCATCTCAGCCAACTGCTCCTCTTTCCAACGTTCAGCGGCAGCCAGGTGTGCATCTCGTCGTTCCACGAGTTCAGTGGAGGCGATTTCTGCACTTTTCTTCGAGATTCCCCGAGCATTTTTTGCGAACTCATCTGCCAAACGCCCAAGCAACACTACTCTTGGATAGATGCGGCGGGTCATGCGTTTGAGGGGCCACAGCAACACAAGATACGTGCCAAAGCCAAGTACAGACGCAGGAATGAGTCCTCCCGCAGCCCAAAGCCATTGCTCTAGCGTATCGGAAACCACCAGCAGTGCAGCGATCGCCCAAATCACAAGGAACACGGCGACACCAGCGGGCAGATAGAATGAGTCCACAATTTTCGATGCTGCACCAGACTGAAGTTCGATTACCAACTTCTCGCACTTGTTCGTCAACCGACTCAGTGATTCAACTGTCGCCTTGACACTGTCGGGCTTAACCTCACTGAGGTTCTTTAATTGTTCCTCATCGGGCTCGATCTCAGGGAGCATGTCGAGCCGACGGATGGTGAGATAATTCGCTTCTTCAATTTGCTGCGCAAGCGGCAGCAGCGCATCATCAATCTGCTTGACTTCTGTACGCTGTTGCTGGCCGGGTTGATTTTTCCGGTTCTCATATTGTTCTCGAACCGCCTGGCACCGTGACTGAACCTTTCGTTCGATCACCAGTTGTTCCTCGACTCCTTTTTGTGTGAACAATTGAGCGAGTCGACTGAGGTCAATCCGATTTCGAATGGCCGTCTCTTCATAAGTGCGAGCCAATGTCTCATCTGCTTCATCCCACATGGACAACATTTCACGACGCTTGGCGCGACACTGTTCCATAGTGGCAGCGTGGCTGATGGCGTAATCTTGTTCCTCCTCTGCCTCCTGCTGCAAATGAGAATTTTCCAGATCCGTTTGCTTCGCCGAACAGCTTTGAAAGCGCTTTGATAGCCCATCCAAAAGCTGGCGTTGGCGGTAGGTTCCAAGAAGCCCAGTCGGACTGACAGAATTGTCTTTCATGATCGCGATAGGGGGAGAGAGGAGAGAAGCAGCCTCCTCTAGTCTAACCCGTCTGGCAGCACATCATTGTCTTTCAATTCAATATCTGCTTTCCTAACTGCATCACAAAATTCGTGCAGTGTCCCCGAGAATCGATTCAAACTGGGCCCCAACGAAGAAAGATGCTCCTGCTCAAACTTGCGACAGCGATCATCCAGCCAATCCTCACGAACCTTTACCCAAAGTCTGGCAAACTCGGTAAAATCCCGCTGAATTCGACCTTCACAGTCGGTAACGCGTCCCATTTGAAATGCCATTGAAGCCCTCCCTTTTGGGGGATATCAGGATTGCGAATTAAACGTCCGCAACATTTTCTTGCCCTTATACAGGTTAAACAAATCGTCAGCGGAGAGCGGTCTTAAACGCCCAGAAATGGGACGATCAATTGTTTCAAGATTATCCGTGATCACGACACATTCCGTGGTTTCCCGCACAGCGGTAAAGAGCCCTGCTTGCTCATCCAGAAAAATTCCCAGCATAAGGGGCTTCATGGAACGGTAACCAAGATGCTCCAGATGTTTGGAGAATGTATCCATCGCTCTTTGCTGAGCATCATTAAATTGATCCGCAGCCACCGTAAAGATCTCATCGTGCTCGGCATGCCAGCCTGCGTAAATTGCGTAGATATCATCGACAGGAAGATTTGCCACATCAGTCGACATTGCAAAACAAACTGGACCTGTCATCCCAACATTGCTGTAAGTACGCTCCCCCATGCTGTATTCAAATCGCACAAGGTAAACATCAACTGGATCGGTGTAGCTCGGCCATAGCAGTCGCCGCTGATCAATGACTTCCACAGAAGTGGGGGGCACTCCCATCTGCTGTGGCTGAGTCAACCACAATGCCATCTCTGCCTCGGCAGTTGCTTTCTCACCACGATCATCATCCTTAACCTGTTCTCCGATCCCAATTTCGTCTGCGTAATGAATCGCCCGCAGGCGAGCCGCAGGTTCCTCGGTCAATGCCAGCAGTCGTTTCTTACCATCATCATCTCCTAGCTTGGCAAGTGCGCCTGCTGCTTCACATTGAACCCTACGATGTCGCAAACCAATGGTCTGATTCAATTTTCCAATGGATGTCTCATCGCCAATGAGACCTACAGTGTCACAAAGCGACACAGCCAAGGCGACAGCTTCACCTAATGTTGCTTGAACTGTCTCCACGTCGTCACCAAACGCTCGTGGATTTTCTTCGAATAAACTTAGTCGCCCACTTACCTCGCCCAGCAGATGATTCAACATTGGCAAACGATCACTGGCTGGATGAACTTCAGCACGTCCTGTTCGATACAGATAATTTGCAAGATCCAACACCGGTGATGCCAAAGACGCATGCTGCAATGAATCCAATAACGCCGGATACACAACGCCAATTGACCAGTCAGAATGCTGCATCAGCGGACTTAATACCTGTGCTGCTTCCATCCACTGCTTGGGTGGCATCTCTTCCAGCAGGAAAACCAATTTTCCCAAAGCTTCATCACCACGATTCATCGCCAATAGTTGCAGCAACAAAAAACGATTCGTCGTTTTGGATGGTAGCACTTCCAGGATTTTTTGCAGATGATCAGGATCCACCTTGGAGACCACTTCAGGACCAGCCTGCAAGACAACGGTGTGTACCACGCGGAGGATACCGCCAAGAATGGCTGGATCCGATGCTGAAACGAGATCTGATTGACCAGCAATCTCCTCGACCAGAACAGCACCTTGACCCTCAACCGATTCAGCCAACTGTCGCAATTGCCATCCAGCAGCAACGGGATCGGCTGAAGATCCAAGAAGTGGATCGAGTTTTTCTTCAAACACGGAATCTTCTGTTCTGTTCGAGACTTGGTAATACCACAAGTGTGCTTTGTGATTCATTTCATAACGACATAGGATCCCTCAGGATTTCATTGCCTGTTGGTCCATCATCGCCTGTTGGTCCATCATCGCCTGTTGGTCCATCATCGCCTGTGCAGCAGTCCGAGCCACCGCGACCCCGCAACGCTGCTCGACAATACCGAGGTGATGATGCAGGTGTCCTGCCGTCAGCCATGCAATCGCACGCACCGTGATGCTAAAGCCATCAACGTCTGCACTGGAATCCCACGATGAGGGGACAATTCGACGTAGCAACAACAAGTTAGCCTGTCTTAGATAGCCAAATTCTGCAACCAGACCACTGAAATTGCCTAAACCAAATCTTCGATCAGCATAGGCATTTTCATCCCAGCCCGGCAAAGGTGTACTGTCACCCGCCGCTATCCTCAACATGCGGTAGCCAAAAACCCGCTCTGCATCGACGCAGTGCTCAAAAACTTGCCGAATCGACCATCCATACGATGCATGCACTTTGTCAATTTGCTCCGTACATAAATGGCTCGCCAATTCACAGATCCAATACAATTGGTCGTCCAGAGCCTTGAGAACGCACTCTCCCTCCAATTGATCTATCAGACCCTGCTGATACTCAGTACCCACTTCGGTACTTTTGGGGCGTCGGCTGGCAATTCGAGTCATCAATGGTCGCTGCTGGTAAGTGACGGATTCATAAACGGCGGTAACTTGAAAGCAGTAAATCTCGCTCCACAGCCCGCAGGATAGACGTTGAAAATCGCCTGACAAGGCATAAGCCCCCACTGTGAGATCCCACAAGCCCCTCAACAGCTCTCAAGCCACAGCTTTATCTTCTTTCACAGTGCCTGAAATGACAAAAAAATCAGGCCAGCGACCCACCCACCTGACGACAGGTAACTCGAAATCCTAACAACCATCTTCGAGAGGGGCTTGCCATGGTGTGATACTGACGAATATTTGATTAGAGGCGATCCCCGGCAACGTATCCCAATTCCAACGACTCGGAAGGTCAGCTGACTGGGTATTTGGCTTACCCACTTTCGGTCATGGTGAAACCATGCAGTACCTTTGCATTTTGTTTGCGCTCGTCGCCCTTTGGCTACTGGGTATCAGGTATCACCGAGCTCAACGGCTCAGGGAACTCTCGCACCGTAGCATTGCCGAATTTGGGGAATTAAAGCAGCAACTGACGAATCGGCACGTCATTGTTACCCATCTCGCTGACTCCATCCCCAAGTCATTTGACCCCAAGTTCGAACGACAAAAGTTGAGAGAAATCAGTCAAACCGCCGAAGATTCGCTCTCCTCCATCGACCCTCGCAAGCCGTCTCCTGACCAGATCCGCGAATTCGTATGCAGAGAACGTGAATTGCTTGGCGTGACCCGTGAGTTAGTCAAAAGTATCAAAACGGAAAACGATCTCAACCGAGCTCATTTGGTGACCAGTTGTCTTGAAGGTCTCGACAGAGCCAACGCACAGGTCGGCGATCACACCTCGATCTACAACACGTCTGCACTCGCCTACCAGAACATCAAGCGTGCATCACTCTTGGGGCAACGCAAGCACAAGGACGAATTTACAATCGTTGACATTGAAGCCTAACTTGCAACGAACGAAGGTGACTCATGAGGCTGCAATCTTTCGCAGCAATTCCGCAGTCACGGTCACTGATTCCAAGTCGATTGTGTGCGGCCCCTGAAATGAATGAAAGTGATTTTCCACACCGGCGTTTAATAGCATCTGGTTGAGGGTTTCCGCACTGGCATACGGCAAAATCGGATCGATTGTTCCATGCGATTGAAAGACTGCGGTCTCCGACAACCGTTTCATTGCTTGCTGCCAATGGGGCCGACAGATCACAGTACCTGAAAATTGAATGAGCAACTGTGGAACTGCAATGCTACCCCTCAATGCCGTATCCATGGCCAACATCGCTCCCTGCGAAAAGCCTCCTAGCACCAAGGGAATTTCAGCTCCACCCAATTGTTCTTTGACAGCCTCAATGGTTTCGCATAGTGCTAAGCGTGCTTCTGTAACGCCCGGTGGTTCATGCTCATGCAATTCCTCAAAGTCAGCTGCCTGCACGGCCTCTGCCAAGCGAGCCATATTGATAGGCCACCAAGCACGTCCTTGAGGCATTCCCAACTCTGCAAGTGAATTAGGCGCGTCCGGAAATACAAAACGAAACTTACCGCCCTGATCACCCAATAAACTGATCCACTCATTGGACAGCCCAGCCAAGTCGTCGTACGAAGCACCATATCCATGGCATATTACGACTCCAATGCTTGGGTCAGCACCACCGTCAACAACAATGCAATCAAGTGAGGCTATTCGGGTGCGAAGTGCTTCGGGCATTGATCATTCTCAAACGGGGAATAGGTAAAAAGCAAATCTGAACGTTTTTCAGCCAACCAAAACGATGCTGCCCCCCGCGCTTCGATTGTGCGATAACGATATCTAATGCGAGCGAACCTGACCACGCAACCCACGAAACCACACAACCCCGAACAAAATCTTCTCATGGTTGCCTTGCTTTGTCACCCCAAAGAGCATCCAACCGAGAATCCCTGCCACATCTCCAGCGATAGAAGTTGTACTTGCTGGGATTATTCTTGTGGTAATCTTGATGATATTCTTCTGCAAGATAAAACTTGCCTGCTTTCATGATTTGAGTTTCTATTCGTTTGCCAAATTCTTCACCCACTCGAGCACGGGCAGTCTTTGCGACCTTCTTTTGCATTTCATTGTGTGTAAAGATCATCGTACGATACTGGTTCCGCTGGTCACAAACTTGACCATTCGCCTGTGTTGGATCAACGTTGTGCCAGAATAGTGAGAACAACTAATCATAGGACACACGTTCAGGATCAAAAAGGATCTGAATCAAGTCGATATGCCCCGTCTTTACCTGTTCATAGGTCGAATTTCCTATGCGTCCACCCGAGTAACCCGAAGTAGCTGAAATCACCCCGTCCTGCTTGTCAAACGTTGGCTCCATGCACCAGAAACATCCTCCCACAAAAGTTGCCAATTGGTGCTTACTGTGGGCGCCTGAGTACTGCCTGCAGCGTGAATGATTGTCTTGGTTGCTTTTTCAGCAGGTGATTCGTTGGGCCTACCAGCGAGCAGCCAAAGAGCCAACAGGACAACCATCAAAGGAGTTCCTAATCGGAAGATTGACTGCATCATCGACTAATCTCCTGCGACATGGTTGCGGGCTATTAAACAACAACACTGCCCAACTAACCCAACAGCTGTCTTAACTCATCTTCAAAAGACTTTACTTGACATTCTCTCAGACATCATGCCTGCGTCAGTTCAAGAGTCATACAGCAGCGAGTGTGGTCGTTGGACGCCAATCAACAAGGTGTATTTCGACTTTCCTGAATCCACGGAAGTCATTCACAACTGGGCGGTAGGCAATTTCAATGGGACCGTCAACTGCATTGATTTCATCACACCAATCACCAGCACCAAAAGCAACGCCGCGGATCACCTTTTTTCCCTGACGGAGGTTAACCGTAAGATGTCGATCACCCCCACCCATCTTGCGTGCGGGTTCATCGAGTTCCACATTCCTGCAATAGAGGACAGGTCTTGGATTAGCTGCTCCAAATGGGGCAAGCATATCCATCTGCTTGAGTACCTCAAGATTCAATTGCCCCAGTGTTGCCTCAGCATCGATCACGATCTCAGGCACAATTTCTTTTTCGTTCCATTGTTTACCAACTGCTTCATTGAAGTCACCGCGAAAAGACTCGATCTCGCGTTCACTGATCGTCAAACCGGCTGCAGCCTTGTGTCCACCAAAACGAACTAAACGGTGATCACATTCGCAGAGCGCTTCATAAAGATTGATATTCGTTCCGCCCACGCGACCTGAACCAACAGCCTCCGCTTTGCCTGCAGCGTCCAACGAAATCACGAAGACGGGCTTGGCATATTTATCAGCCAAGCGTCCTGCAACGACACCGATGACGCCTTGATGCCAGCCAACACCCGCGAGAACCAGAGCAGGATCACTTTCCGGCTCGAACTCTAACTTGGCCTGCTTGTCAGCCGCTAAATAAACACTGCGTTGCAAACTGTCCCGCGTCGTGTTGAGTTGATGTATATACTCAGCTAATTGCGTCGCTCGCTCGCCCGGCGAAATGGTCATCAATTCAACGGCCAATTGGGCTTGCCCAAGCCGTCCGGCTGCATTCAACCTCGGAGCAATGTTGAAACCAATGCTCTCTGTATTGAGACTCTCAACCTGATCCAGTTTGGTAACCTTCATCAATTCTGTCAGACCGGGTAATGGCTCCGCTCTCAACATGCGAATGCCATGCTCAACCAAAATTCGATTTTCATCCAACAACGGCACAACGTCGGCGACCGTTCCGATTGCAGTCAAGGACAACGATTGCATCAGATAACGACGCATTCGTTCCGTTACTTTCTTCGCTCCGCAGATCGACTGGCACAGCGACCACGCGAGTTTAAACGCGACCCCCGCACCGCAAAGCTCACCAAACGGATAAGCGGTACCTGGTAGACGCGGATGCACAATGGCATCTGCATCAGGTAATTGTTCGCCAATGGTGTGGTGATCCGTGATCACCAACTTGACACCTAACTCCTTGCACAACTCAGCATGGGAAATACTGGTGATACCGCAATCGACCGAAACAATCAATTTCTTGCCACGATCGGCCAGTTTACGAATCGCATCCTCATTCAAGCCGTAACCGTCTTCAAGACGATTCGGAACATGGTAGCTAACGTCAGCATTAAATAACCGCAGACCATTGACCAGAATGGCGGTCCCCGTCATCCCATCACAGTCATAGTCACCATAGATGACAATGGGCGTTTTATTTTCAATCGCTTCAACAAGAATCGATGTCGCCTCAGGAATTCCAGGTAACTCCTGAGGATCTCTCAAGCCCATCAGCTTCGTAGCAAGAAAACGGGAAGCATCCTCCGCAGTGTAGATACCTCGACTTACCAGAAGTTGCGCAACCACCGCAGGCAGTTTTCCCGACTTCATCAGGCTTTCCACACGATCAGCATCGTGTGGAATGATTCGCCACTGTCGTTTCATCCTTGAATCCTGTGGACCTGAACCGCTTGGACTCGACCTCTGTCACTGAAAATTCTGTCACTGGGAATTCTGTCGCTGGGAATTCTGCGGCCATCAAATACCAGCAACAAAACGCCAAACCCCGGCAACGCTGCTACTGAAGATCCTACCAGAACGGTATCTCCGACCGACCGAAAGAAAGTCGGAGATCAATTCCATCAACGGCCCAGCCACGTGTCACACTTAATGTGGGACTTTATTCGGATGACATGTGGGCTGCTCACGAAGAACAGCACCGACAACATGCTTTGATTGAATTACTTCTTCTTTTCGCCGTGAAAAGTGTGCTTCCGCAGTCGCGGGCAATACTTCTTGACACGAAGCTTCTCTCCGCCAGGCTTTCTCCTGACCGAATAGTTGTAGTCGCCGCACTCCTCACACACGAGGAAAATCGTTTCAGCTTTCTTCTTACTTCTGGCCATCGGGAGGGCTCGGTTTGTCGGCTAAGTTGGGCAATATGGAAATTTCGAGTGGCGATTATTGCAGTACAAGGGCTATTTCGGCAAGTAGAAATGGCCGTGTTAGCGACGTTTCTTGGGTCAGCATTGTCGAAAACCCTGCAGGATGACCTTCGAAAAGGACTGCAGATCGTACAAAAATTGATTTTCACCACTGCCCGGCTACTGCTGAAGAGCAAAAAGCACCAGATTAGCGACGATTTTTGCCGCATCCTCGGTGCTGTACCCGGGGCATTGGATTGAATTCGGGCTTTCCAAGGCACAACTCAAGTCCAACGGAGAAAAAAAGACGGCTGCCAAGTCGTCCACCATAGCAAATTCCAGATCAGGCTGACCCGTTCGACGGGAGCCTTCTTTACCTCCACCCGCAGGTGTCCGAATTGTCACATTGCGAAGGTCAAACCCACCAGTTGCACGCATTGCGGCGTGATTTATCGGCATCCTCTGCAGCTCTGCATGAGGGAGCATTTTCGCCATCTCACGTCGAAATGCGTCGCTGAAGGCTATGCTGCCACAAACAGCAGATCCAAGAATGACCCCACCACTCTGGACGTAGTCGCGAAGTAGTTTCCGTTGATTTTCGTCCCAACTGAAGTCTGTACGCCCATGAATCCATAAAAACGGCACATCTTTCAATTGCTCAGAATCGAGGCTAACCGGCTGTGCGGGGGAGGCGAGCGAGATTGGTACGCGGGCCGCTATCAACGCCATCGCATTGGGAAGTGCACGACGGGCTTCTTGCCCACCCGCATCGAGCGCTAGCATTGCAACTTGAACCACGTCTCGCGGCGCATCACCGGCGGGTCCCGCCGGCAGAATGGTCCTTTGCTCAAGTTTGTCTTTCAATTCACGGCCGGTGGCATACGCAATCAGGTTTTCCCCTATACGAATTCCAGCTTGCACCTGTACTCGCAGTTGCTCGCCACCGCGATCTCGGTGGAACAGAAGATCACCGTATTCCCAGCGACACGACAAACTTTGGGGCACATAAAAAACAGCCGTACGACAACACGCTTGAACGCCATACACCCAAAAGTCAGGACCAATCACAGTTGGGTCTACTTTATGCTGAGCAGACCAGATGGGATGCCCCAGAGGCAAGCGTTCCAAACCCGCTCCCTCAAACCAACTCTGGCATAGCTGATTCACACTGCGTTCGAAACCAGTGGCATCGCCACATCCATCACCACCTTCAGCTTCAAAAAGGATGCAGCCTCCCTGGTCCACATACTGCTTGAGTCGCTCCGATAACTCGTCGGTCATAGGTATCGTTCCCATTCCACTCATCACGAGGACAGGAGCTTGCAGGAAGTCTTCCAAACTGGCATTGTTGGCATCAATGGTCTGCCATGTAAGATCGCGCCCCCAGTCACTTTCGACATGCCGAACCAGTTGACGTAATCCATCAGGATGTTGGTTCCACTGAGCTTGAACCTCAGGGCTTCCATACTGGAGCCGGCCCGCGACGACTTGTCGCTTTCCTTTGCTGAGAAACAGCAACGCAAACGAGGTGGCAACGTTACTGCTTTCCATCGCTCCAACATTGGACCAGTATCCTTGAAATTCATCTTGAATACCGATCAGGTATTCCGCACCTTCACGATACCAGTCATGGTCACCAATGAATCGGCGTCCAGACAATCGACCAACACGCTCGAGCGCATACAGATAGTAAAACTTGGTCATGGAATCACCGCCGGGATTAACTTGCAGTGTGAAATTTCTGCCGAGCCATTGGATTCCGTTCTCAATCGCCTGCTCGTCCGTCGTGCTACCCCCACAACACTGGATTCGATTTCCAGCAGCCTCAGAATCGAGACGACTACCTGCGATGATGACCGATGCAATGCCTGCACAGGTCATGCTTCCCGAAGTCCGCCGACCGCTGCCATATGCCCATCCACCGTTGGATTGCTGACGATCGGTCCAATAGCGGTGCGCACGTTGAAAAACCGAGGAATCAATCTTGATCCCTCGATCCTGAGCTGCGCCAAGTGCCAACAAGGCAAACTGCGAATTTGATGGATCCCCTGCGCCACGCTGACTTCCATAATCCCAGCTTCCAATCCGATTTTCGACCCCAGTGGACTTCTGCCCTTTGACAAGCCATTCGACGTTTCGACGAATTCGGGGCAGATCCCCAGCGGCACCCAGCTGGCAATAAACGAGTGTTTGTAGTGCGACCGAGTAGGTTTGCTTGGGCTCAAATGTACGTAGGTACCTCATTGCCCGCACAATATCAGGGTCTTCCCGCGAAACCGCCGCATTCAACATGGCCAAAGTACAGAGCGCTGAGAGGCCACAAGACTGGCCACCATATTCCTCCCAACCACCTCGATCATTTTGCGATTTGCGAAGATAGGCAATTCCGCGGGTAATCGATCGCTGAACTGCCTTGGTATCGATGTCTGCATGGGCTTGTTGGCGAGGGATCAGCAACATTCCGAGACAAATCACGATAATCCAGAACTGGCCCCCCTTTCCCGCAATCTGCCCCAGCGGTCTAAGATAGCGGTAGCAGCCAGCGACGCAGGTGTCTGCCATTGCATTACCCAGCGGCCTCAGTGCAACCCTGAAACGCATTGGTCGTGTTTCCGCAAAGGATTGTTTCTTTTCCATCATGAGCGGTTCTCCTCCACCACCTCCACCAAATCAATCATCTCCCAAACAAACTTCCCCGGGCCCCTCAGCCTCGCGGAATCTTGGGGATGTGTTGCGTGAATTTTCTGATCACCAGCAAACGATGCGATCAGAATTAGCCAAGGTCATTGTTGGCCAAAGCGACACCATCGAACAATTACTCGCTGCCATCTTCACTCGAGGCCATTGCCTGCTCGAGGGAGTCCCCGGGCTTGCAAAAACACTCATGGTCAGCACGCTTGCCGACATTCTCGACGTTTCCTTCAAGCGTGTCCAGTTTACACCTGACCTGATGCCTTCGGATATCACTGGAACGCAAGTTTTGGAAGAAGATGAACAGGGAAAACGAAGCTTTCGGTTCGTTGAAGGTCCAATCTTTACCAATATTCTACTTGCCGACGAGATCAACCGAACACCTCCCAAGACACAAGCCGCACTTCTGGAGGCAATGCAGGAACGCCAGGTCACGGTTGGTCGTGACACTTACAAGCTGCCTGCACCCTTCTTCACGATCGCAACTCAAAACCCAATCGAACAGGAAGGAACTTATCCTCTTCCAGAGGCACAACTCGACCGTTTCATGTTCAACATCAAAGTTGGTTATCCCACCGCTGACGAAGAAGAGCAGATCCTGACGGCTACGACACGTGGCGAGTCAGTGAAAGTCAACAAGGTGCTTTCTTCGCGGGCGATCCTCAACATTCAAAAACTGGTTTCCAGCATCGCAGTCAATCCCTATGTGATTAGCTATGCCGCAAAACTGGTGCGTGCAACCCGCCCGAAAGATCCCACCGCGCCAGAATACGTTCAGGAACTGGTTGATTGGGGTGCAGGCCCACGCGCCGGACAGAATCTGATCGCAGGTGCGAAGGCCATCGCAGCAATGGATGGTCGTTTCAGCATCGATCCCGATGACATCAAACGAATCGCACTGCCAGTTTTGCGACATCGTGTTGCTACCAACTTTCAAGCACAAGCTGAAGGAATGGATACCGATGCCATCGTGATGCGATTACTGGAAGATATCAGACCACCTGAACCAGAAAAGCTTGCGCCGAAAAAATAAAAACGATTTCGTGGACCCATATCCGAATGACAGCACTGCTTTCCCCCGAATCGCTGCAACAGATCAAACGTCTGGATCTGCGCGCACGCATGGTGGTGAGAGGCTTTTTACAGGGTCTGCACTCCAGTCCTTTTCACGGATTCTCAGTTCAGTTCAGTGAACATCGCCGGTACAATCGAGGCGATGATCCAAAGTTGATCGACTGGCTGGCATACGCAAAGACTGACAAGTATTTTGTCAAACGCTTCGAGGCAGAAACCAACCTGACCGCCTATTTGGTAATCGACTTATCAAAGTCGATGGGATTCACCGAACAGCAGACGATGAACAAGTTTGAGTACTGCACCTGCCTTGCTGCATCGCTCACTTACCTGATGACCATGCAGCAGGACCCAGTGGGTTTGATCACGTTCGATGAGAAGATGCAGGCTCGACTGCCTGCCCGTAGTCGACGGGGTCACATCGGTGACGTCATGGGGCAGTTATCCAAGTTGCGACCGACAGGGAAAACTGACTTGGCTGCTTGCATTATCCAGTTGGCAGCAATGCTGAAGCAACACTCTTTAGTCATTCTCTTCTCTGACCTGTTACCCACCACCGACGATGAGGGTGCACCCGAACAGATCATCTCAGCTTTGGCAAGGCTGAAGCACGGGGGACATGATGTCATTGTGTTCCATGTCATGGATGAAGCCGAAGTCCATTTTCCGTATGAGGGTCCTGTGCAATTCGAAGACTCAGAGAGTGGCGAAACAGTTTCCGTGGATGCGACGGGGTTCCGGGACGACTACCTGCAACAAATCGAAGCTTTTCGAGATGCGTATCGCGAAGGTTGCAACAACCTGCGGGTCGACTATGTTCCTCTCGACACGAGTATGCCCTTCGACAAAGCCCTTACCGAATACCTGACCCAGCGTCAGAGTCGTTTTTAGAAGGCATCAATACTGCCATCGGATGCAATCCGCGGTGTGCTGATTGCTGCATCCCGCATCCGTGACGATCCGGCATTAAAACAACGCCTCAAACTATTCAATTTCACTTCCTCAAACCGCCTTTAACTACGACGCATCGTGACGTTTCTGAATGCAACCCTACTGTTCGGCTTAGCGACGATAACCGTCCCTGTCGTACTGCATTTAATCGCACGTCGAGAACCCCGAAAAGTAGTTTTTCCTTCGATACGTTTTCTGACCAAACGCGTCGACTCCAATCGCAGCCGATTACGTGTTCGTCGCTGGTGGCTGCTGGCGTTACGTATTCTCGCTGTGGCGATGCTCGCGATTGCGTTGGCACGACCTGCGATTCACCAATCTCTTTCAGTCACGTGGCTCACAATCGGCATCTGTTCGCTTGTAAGCGTCGCATTATTGGTATTGGCAACGATCGCACTTTCGCGAAGGCAGGCCAAAACCACAACTTATGGACTGGGAGTTGCAGGGATACTGCTGTTAGTCATTACCCTGATTTGGGGAGGCTATACCTATGCCTCGGGCCCTGCACCGACGATCGACTCGATCGAGCCAGTGGCCATCGCAATCATCTTGGACAACTCGCCCTCGTCGTATTGGAAAACTCCCGATGACGACCGCATCACCAGAATGAAGGATGTTGCGACTTGGATGGTAACGCGTTTACCGCGCACCAGTCGCGTTGCTATTCTCGATCGCTCCTCGCAAATGGCTTCCTTTTCCATGGACACCGCCAATGCGATTTCCAAAATCGAACAGTTGCAACCTGTGGAAACAACCCCATCCCTCGCCTCGCGGCTTGATGCTGCCGCACGACTGGTGCGTGAAAGTGAAATACCCAATCGCCAAATCCTACTGTTGAGCGACCTGGTAGAGTCAACGTGGAACGACGCTATTGATGACAGCAGCATGTTGAACTTACTGGATGCCAGTCCTTCCATTTCATTGACCATTTTTGACACAGGAAACTTTGAAGGATTCAATCGTTCACTTTCTATTCCAAAGCTCTCGGATCGAACGCCACCACGTGGCGCACCCATTTCGGTCTCCACAACATTGACATTCGAATCGTTCAGTGACATGAACGCCGATTCAGTCACAGCAGACCTGCAACTTTACCAAGCTGATGCCGCCCTACCGGTAATTCGCAATGGAGATGTCGTTCTGCCAAAGCTCGAGAGTGTCGATCGCACGAGCGTGCAGGTTACCAAGGGCGGGTCAAGCGAACTGCTACTGACAATACCTGGGCTCGAAACGGGTATACACCACGGACAAATCACATTGGTAGGTGACGATGGAATCTCGATCGATGATCGTCGTTACTTCACACTCGAAGTCCTGCCACCATCCAAAGTATTACTTGTCTGTGATGATCCGGATGAATCTCTGATCATCAGTCAAATCATGACTGCATCTGCCGGTTTGTCAGACGAAGAAAATTCAGAATTTCGAGTAGAACGCATCGGATTTACTGATCTCCCAGCAGTACGGCTGACCGACTTCGAATCCATCCTACTTCTCGATCCGCCCAAGGATGTTCTTGAGGATGCGAGCATTGCAGACTACGTGACCGACGGCGGTGGTGTATTTGTCGCCTTGGGACCAGCAGTTGCCGGTTCGAATATCGAATCAAGAATCACTCCCAATTTAGTACGACGCTGGCGAGTGCCTGACCCTGGCACCTTTTTCCAGATGAAAGCAGGTGGCAACCCAATTACTTCAGTGCTCGCTGAAAACACACCATGGAGCGATTTTCGTGTGCAGCAATACTGGCAGCTCAAAACAACGAAGCAGGACACCGTTCTGATCCAGTATGCAGGTACCGAACATGCCGCGATGACGTCCCAAATCGTGCCCGGCGAATCAGGCAGTACTTCAGGCCGTATCCTTGTCCTCAGCACACCACTTCCCGGGCTGTCGAGCACAACGCGAAACTGGAATGCACTGTTCGGTACTGATCCTTGGCCAACTTGGTTACTGACCAGACAAAGTATCGAATACCTGACACAGCGTGGAAGTAATGAATCCATGTTGCTTGTCGGTCAACCCAAAGTAATCGAAACCGACCAAGCCAACCAAAACGGAAACCCGAGTAGGATCTTGGATGCTTCTGGCCTGACACAGAAAGTCCAGATTTTTCCGCCGGCGAACCAACCTCCTATCCCATTCAATGTCACTCCAGCCAACGAACGGATCACGTTCACAGATACCCCGCGATCTGGCATCTATTGGATTCGCGGGCTGGAACCGGGTTCAGGTTTTTCAACAAATTTGCCCGAAAGTTCGCTGTCACTCCAACGAGTCGGTAAGGACCAACTCGATCAAGTTTTTGGGCCGGAACGATACAATCTCGTCACGAACCGGGCAGGAATTGAGTTTGCTGAAAACGAGGCAACCCAGCGAGTCTCATTGCACTCGCCGGCGATTCTATTTGCCTTGGCCATTTTCCTGCTGGAACAAATTTTGGGAAATCGCTTCTACCGCCATCGAGCTACACCAGCAGGTTGAGCTTTACCGCCATTGTCCAACCAACCAGATCGTAGCTCAGGCTAATGAAGTTCGTGGATGAAATGCTTGCAAAACACCACACTGTAGTTCAGGTCCCGAGCCTACCAATAGAAAAAAAAGGGGCATCGTTGTGCGTCTCTCTGGCACTTGACGTCAATCCACCAGCACAAAACAGACAGCCGGTAGCAGGATTTCGGGCTGCAAGGTGCCAATTCAGGCAGTATATAGCGGCTAAGTCGGCTTCTCAGTCGCATCTCGAGCCTCTTTTTCCGTTGCCAACAACTCTGACATGCCTGTAAACTGGGCGTGACCGGAATATCCGACAAATCGAAGGCCTTTGTGCGATGCGGTAAGCCCGTTTGAAGTAGACCACCTGAGATATCAGCGGTAACTTACGGACCGACAAACCCCTGATCGAAACCGAGCCTTGTCCGTCGGCTCATCCAACTTAGCGCTCCTCTATGAATCAACGTCCACTGCTTGAGCGACGTAGCCCATTGGGGATCAGTTATGCGCTGCTAATTCTGGTTGCTTTTTTCTTTTTGCTGCCATCGGGGTTTCGAGCAGCCAGACTGAGTCTGAATCAGAAAGAGAACGACGTCAAAGACTGGCTTCCCAGTGACTTTCCTGAAACCGCTGAGTTGGAATGGTTCGCTGATCACTTCGCGGGTGAGAGCTTCGTACTGGCAACATGGCCTGGTTGCGTCAGTGGTGACCAGCGTTTGAGTTTGCTTGAGCAAAAGCTACTTCACGAAAGTGAAACATTTGATCCTTCAGCTAATTTTCCTCCGGAACTTGCTGACAGTTACCGACGTGCCAAGGAAGTAGGCAATGAACTCCAATTGTTGTTGGCTGGCGGCGACTTTTACAACTGGGGAGGAGAACAGGAAAAATGGCTCAGTACTCCTACGGGGCAGTGGTATTACATCACTCCCAAGGGTCATCTTTATAGGTGGGATGAACCCAGCAATGGTCCCGCTGCCCTGGTTCGTGAAATCAAAAAATCACTTGGTAGCTACAAACTTGAAGGCACCTTTGTTACCGGCTTCGGTGAATCACCCAGCGAAGAACAATTTCAGAACCCGTTTTACAGTGATCCCTCGATCATTTGCGCGAACCTTTTTCACTCGGTTCAGACAGGCGACACAATTCTGGGAGAATTGGCGCGCGAAGGTGGGCCGCTTTGGCCCATCGATCTGACTGACGAAAACCGCCGGTCAACCGTGGCCCGGCGTCGCGCGATGGAACGATTAACCGGCACGCTCTTTGCTCCTGCAATTGCAGACAACTTTAATTGGACAGCTGCAGAGTTTCGCGATGCGCTTCCAGAAAACCAACGCGACCAGCTGCCCGAAGATTTCGATGCCCAAATTCCGTTGCATCTCAATGAAATTCTAGCTGACAAGTATCACGCTTCGCTTGATGAACTGAAGCAAGCACCTCTGAACGACCGCACCAATGCGTGGTATGCGGTTTACGACGCGATGGAAGTCGAACCACCACCAAGACTGACCTGCGTTCTCATCACTCTGACTGACTTGGCAAAGGACAATCTTGCCTTTGCTTTAGGCCGGGGGATCATGGGCCAACCTCGGGGACGTCTACTGACATTGGCCGCTGAGTCGGGTGTTCAACCCGCTGCCCCTCCGTCCATGGCGCCACCACCCTTCAATCGTCCATCCGCCGAATCTGTAGACGGTTTACCGCCGCTACGCATCGGTGGTCCTCCAGTCGATAATACAGCAATTGATGAGGAGGGAACCATCACGCTGGCGAGGCTGGTCGGTTACAGCATCGTGCTGGGGATTGTGCTGTCGTACATTTGCTTTGGCAGTATCAAAATCACGGTGATGGTGTTCGTCGTGGGTGGTTGCTCGGCCATGCTCAGCATGGCGATGGTTTGGTGGACGTCCGGCAAGGTGGATGCGATCCTTCTTAGCATGCCATCGCTGGTCTATGTCCTGGGAATCTCCGGAGCAATTCACGTCGTCAATTATTATCGTGACGAGGTACGGATTCGCGGCAAAACAGGTGCGCCCGGGCGTGCTCTGCGGCATGCCATTTTGCCTTGTTCGCTGGCATCACTGACAACTGCCATTGGCCTCGCCTCGCTGTTCACCAGCAACTTGGCACCAATCAGCAATTTTGGCTTCTATTCAGCGATTGGCGTCCTGATGACGGTCGCTATTTTATTTTCATACCTACCAGCTGCCTTGCAGGTGTTTGCACCGAAAATTGCAGCCTCGGATGATGACGCCACCAGCCAACAGCCTGCTCCAGAAAGTCGACTGTCGGATTGGTGGGCTGCCGTAGGCCGCTGGATCACCGGACACCACGCATTTGTCAGCACGGCCTGCCTTTTAGTGCTGGCTGTCTGCTCTCTTGGGCTTCTAAACATCAGAACCTCTGTTCAATTATTGAAGCTATTCGATCCACAGTCGCGGATCATTCATGACTATGGCTGGCTAGAAGATAACTTCGGCAAATTGGTTCCCATGGAACTGATTGTCCGTGTACCCCCTGAGATGCAAGCAGAGTATCTAGCAGACGCCAAAAACAACCCTGAGCAGAATGCCGAACAACAAGAAAATCAAACTTCAATCCAAGCACTGACAATACTTGAACGGGTCGAGGCCATTTCGCGAATCCGTACCGTCGTCAATCGTACGCTCGGTGAGACTGGTCGTGGAGTGGTTGGTCAAGTCATGAGCGCTGATACCGTTCTTCCGCCATTGCCAGCCCCCAGTAACGGCTACAGCCCGGTCCGGGCAAAGTTCAATCGCGAAATCCTGGCAGGTCGAAGTGACTTGCAGGAGAATGACTACCTGCGAGTAGAAAACTCTGCAGGAGCTCTCGATAACGAACTGTGGAGAATCAGCCTTCGGGTCGCCGCTTTGTCAGATGTTGATTACGGCCGATTCATATCGACACTCAGAGAATCTGTGGAACCCGTTCTGCGGGCCTATGACACACGCGATGAAATCCTTCAACATCTGACCACCGACAAAAACGGTGATCGAAAAAAACTTGATAACAAATCAAAAGTTCTGGTAATCAGCCCCGACAGACCAAGAACCCTGGAATCAGCTGAATTGATTCTGCCGGACGGTGAAATCAATCAAGAAGCTACCTTTGCCGCGACCCTTGCGGAATTGCTAAGTGGTGAACGGATTGAGTCCCCGAAATGGATCGACGTTTCACCTGAAAAAGCAGAGGAAATGAGATCCAATCCTAAGTGGGACGCATTCCTGAAACGGTTTGATGCGATTGTTTGGCTAGGAAGCGATGTGTTCGCTTTGGACGACTTCAAATCATCTTCGAATTTCATTGATGCAACAGTTATCCGTGATAAACAAATTACGCCAAAACTAACGACAGATCGTGTGCCTGATGTGGATGGCAGTGGCCCGATACAAGTGATCTATACGGGTGTGGTTCCTGTTGTTTACAAGGCACAGCGAACGCTGTTAACAAGTCTGACGCACTCCATTGCGATGGCATTTGTACTGATTGCATTGGTCATGGTCTGGCTACTGAACCCCGGGCGAATGCCTATGGGATGGATGAAGCCGAGTAACATTGCTAATGGAGTGGCAGCCGGTCTGGTTTCGATGATCCCAAATGTCTTTCCAGTGCTGGTTGTCTTCGGCGTCATGTGCCATCTGAATATCGAAATTGACATCGGGACGATGATGACCGCATCCGTCGCAATGGGCGTGGCCGTTGACGACACCATTCACTTTCTTTCGTGGTTCCGTGCCCATCTGGACGAAGGAATGAACCGAGCAGAAGCGGTGATACAATCGTATCGCAGGGTTGGGCCAGCAATGACTCAAACCACCATCGTCGGAGGTCTTGGACTCTTCGTTTTTGCCTTGTCAACCTTCACACCAACCCAGCGGTTCGGCACATTGATGCTGGTCATGCTTGCAACCGCACTCGCTGGTGACCTGATTCTGTTGCCAGCGTTGTTGGCTGGTCCTGCGGGTCGTTTTTTCAAGCCCCGCGACAGCCGACCGAATAAGTCTGACCATTCAAATCGTGTCGCGGCCTCACCATCAGCCCAGTTGGAAGAGACGGGGGTTGTGGTTTCTGTTTCCGTAGACGCACCCCCGAGTAGTGCACCTGCCGCACTCAGTGATGGAACAGAGCAAGAAGATTCTCCGCATCTGCGTCTGCATTTTCCTCGCAAAGATCTTGCTCGCCAAATCAAGCGGAGCCAATAAAAAAACGTCTCTGGATTCGGCACAAGCCAAGTCCAGAGACGCTATCTTTTCAAGCTGCTAAATCAATCAAGCTTGGAAGGGGTCGTACTCACCGGGCACTGGCACAGGATACAATCCGTTCTCACCTGGCAATACAGGTGGCGGAGTATCCAAGGTGTAGTTGTCGATACCTGGTGCCAATTCGCGACCACGTGCCAACAAGTCATCCCATTTCAGAACCTTGCCGCTGTAGCAGGCTTCACGACCAAGAATCGCCGTGAATGTGGACTTGGCACCATATTCACCTTCGTTATAGATCTCCCCACGCATCAGTGCTTCGATGAGATCATGCTGTTCTTGCTGATGGCCATTTGGGCTGTTCCCAGTGAACTTCCAACTGGTCTCACCGGAGATTGAGCCAGACGGATCAGCAGTACCTTTGGTACCGTGAACTGCCTCGCCAACCTTGTTCCAAGCGCCACGCAGATGCCGCCCTTGGCTGAACATTTTGGTTCCATCAGAGAACGTATACTCACAGAAAGTATGATCGAAAATCTGTGACTTCGACGCATCACCGTCCATTCGCATCTCGCGACCACCCATGCCATTGCACTCAACAGGGTATTCGCCCTTGACCCAGCAACCTACGTCCAGATTGTGGATATGCTGCTCGCAGATTTGGTCTCCTGACAGCCAGTTGAAGTGATACCAGTTATTGGTTTGAAACTGCATCTCGCTCATTTCTGGAGTCCGGTTGCGATACCAGATTCCACCACCATTCCAGTAAACTCGTTGGGCGATGACATCACCAATGGCGCCGTCATGAATACGATCAATCGTTTCCATGTAACGAGGCTCATGTCGGCGTTGAAGACCAATACCCACCATCAACTTTTTCTTCTTGGACTCTTCCACAGCATCCAAGACGCGGCGAACGCCCACGGCATCTGCAGCAACAGGCTTTTCCATGAAAACATGGCGCCCCTTACTGACTGCATACTCGAACTGCTGAGGCTTGTAACCTGGAGGTGTCGCGATGATGACCAAGTCACAATCAGTATCGATTGCTTTCTTGTACCCATCCAACCCGCCAAAAATGCGCTCATCAGGCACATCGACCTTGTCTTTGTTATCACCTTTGCCAAGTCGCTTGAGGGCGCTTTTTGCTTTTTCCTCGAATGGATCTGCTGCTGCAACCAGCTTGACATTTCCTTTGGTATTCATGATTTGAGCAGCAGCACCGCTGCCACGGCCACCACAACCAATCAGTACGAAGCGAATCGTATCGCTACCAGCAGCATGGGCAGTTTTGGCAATGGTACTGGTCAATGCTGCACCGGCTGCTGCAGCCGTTGAAGTCTTAAGAAAGGTTCGACGGTCAGAATCGTTTTGCGTCATTTATGTCCTCGAATAGGTAGGTTAAAGACAGAGGGATGGAAGGGGAAATCAGTTTGCGGTACCCAAATTGTAGACAGGAAGCGTCAAAAATTGGGCCAACGCGGCTCTGTTTTCGGCAAATAGCCATGGATGTTACCGGTATACAGACTGTTAAAAAACACCCCGACACGGAATCACAGAGACAAAATTGTAGTGCAAATGTGCTGCATCCTCGGCAAATGGAAGGGTCCTTTCCATAAGTTTCCTTTCAGTGTGGAAGTCACGCGTCCAGTCCGATCCAGATAACCAAACCACTCACCGTGGTCGGAATCAGGAAAATGCTGATAAGCCCATTGATGTACTTTTTGGTGCCAATCGGCATATTTCTGCCTTCCTGTCAGCTGAAATGCCAACAGTGTGGCGATGATCGCCTCGCATTGAGGCCACCAAAATTTCATATCGTGCCAATACTCTTGAACCGGGTAGCCATGAACATCAGTGAAATACAGAATTCCGCCGTACTCTGAATCCCAACCTCGCTGCCACATCCAATCCAACATCTGGCAACCACTCTCAATCAAGGCAGAATCATTTCGATGTGCCCCCTCCCACATCAGAAACCAGGCGCCTTCAATCGCATGCCCGGGATTGAGAGTCCGTCCATCAAAGTGGTCAATCAGTTCACCCTTCATGCCAACCGTTTCCATGACACAATTCAGCTCAGGCTTATGATGAAACCGCTGAATCGTTTCTATGCTCCTGTCGATCCATAAGTTGGCATCCGCAAAGCAAATGGATTCCCGCAATTCCTGAGCAGTAGCGATGGTGATCATCGGAAAACCGATGGATCGCATCTGCCTATGATCCGTGAATTTGGGGGGTGTATCAATTGGTTCAAGATTGTGCTGAACGAAACTATGAAAGGCCTTGACCGCATGCTCTGCGTAATGCTTTTCTCCGGTAGCCTTGGCCAGCTCACCAAACGCGATTGCCGCGAAGCTCTCACTGAAGGCATACCGACGTTTACGTATTGGCTTGCCATCTCGGGTGACATGAAACCACATACGGCCATCACTGGCATCAAAACAGTGCTGCAATAGAAAATCGGCTCCATGGCGTGCCAAGTCTAACCATACATCACGGGCTTCCACGTTGTTATACAGTTCACCAAGAAGCCACGTGAATCTACCTTGCTGCCAAACACCTTTATCGGTGTCGACTACTTTCCCTGTTTGGTCAACCGCCATCATGAATCCACCATGTTGGTGATCCACGCAGTGCTTTTCCCAGAACGGCATGGTGTCTTCCATCAAACCGTTGCGATAAATCGCTGCCAGTTCTTGTGAATTCAAGTGGCTCATGCTGATGAACGACTCACCGCATCAGATGTTTTCTTACCATTCATCGTATAAATGGTCAGGCCTGCCAATTCATCCTCGTTGCGGGCTGGACCCAGCAAACTCACCACATAGCCGACGACAAAACAGACCCCGATACCAATGGCCGTGTAAAGGTAGCCGTTGATTGGAGTTTCTTTCCAAACCCAATACATCGTCAAAGCACCAACGATCGCTCCCGTCAACGCTCCCATGCCGTTGGCCCGCCTCGTCATCGCGCCCAGAACAAAAAGTCCCCCCAGCACGCCCATGAAAAGCCCGATGATTTTGAGGAACTCGTCAAACAATGACTTGATATCAGGATTCACAAACAACAATCCAATCAACGTGCCCAAGACACCAATCACAAGTGTCAAGATTCTGGCCGATCGCAGGTAACCAAGATCGGTACGACAGACGTCGAGCGGCCGAAGAAAATCAGTGACAAGCGTCGTCGCCGTAGAATTCATACTGGTCGACACAGTTGATTGCGCCGCAGCGAAGATTCCCGCCACAATCAACCCCGCGAGACCAATCGGCATTTCATGTGCGATGAACAACGGGAATATCTGATCCGTCGTGATGGTTGGATCAAGTTTTTGCGGATTCGATTGGTAGAAGGCATGCAAAGCTGTTCCGAGGCCGAAGAACAGAAAAGTCGCAACAATTGCCAAGCCAGCATTCAGCCAAATGGATCTTGCTGCCAAGTGACGATTTTTGGTCGTCATGTAGCGTTGCACGACCGCCTGATCAGCTGTGTAGGAAGAGACATTCTGTGCGACACCACCCACCACAATCACCCACAAAGCGATCTGCGCGCTAGTCGCATCCAGATTCAGATTGGTTATTTTAAATTTCTCCGAAGCCTCAGAATGATCAATGAAGCCCTGCCAACCACCGTCAATTCCTGAAAACAGAACAAACAATGCGATCAATGCTCCACCAAGTAATATGACTGTCTGAACGGTATCCGTCCAAATCACTGCCTCAATACCACCCATCGTGCAATACAGGATGCTCATGAACCCCATCAACAACACCGACTGCGTCGGTGTCAGCGGGGTAGCAACCGCCAATGCCATTCCAGTCAACGACATAACGACTGCCATTCGGAATACATGAAATAAAGTGAAGCTCGCGCTGCCAAATAAGCGTGTACCGCGATTGAAACGCTTCTCCAGGTATTCGTAAGCACTAGTCGCATCGATGCCACGATAAAAAGGCAAAGCCACATACACCGCAATTAAGGCAACGAGCGGAATCATGAAATTTCCGACCGAATACACCCAGTCCTGAGCATACGATTTCGAAGGCACACCAGTGTAAGTCAGGGAACTAAGCATCGTGGCAAAAATACTGCATCCCGCAGCCCACCAGGCAACACTCTTTCCCCCTCGAAAGAAATCATCTGTATTTTTTGTACGACGAGCAAAGTGAAAACCAATTGCCACCATTCCAAGCAAATACCCAATCAACACCACGTTATTGATGAATCCAAATTGATCTGCCTTCGGATTCACTGTCACCTTCCATACGTTTGGAGTCCGAACACGTGGCCTTATTTCACCACTGGGTATGACAATGGCGTTATCCCATTCGACGGCAATGGTGGTCACCTGATTCTGAGGTGTTTTTCCTGCAGACACCCAGGTGTCCGTGATCGTGTGGTATGCCCAAGCCTCCTGAGGAAAACCTGGATGATCATCACGCAGTTCATCAGCCTTAAAAAAGTTTGATTCATCTGCACCTCCCAGGATCAACAGATGACTCTGACCCCAACCAATTCCGGTACCAGCCATCACACATGTGGGCACATCGGCTCGTGGACGCCATGCCTTGGAACTGGGTTTGTACTGCCACACATCAGTGAGGAATTGGACGCCTTCTCCGTTCTGTCGTCGACCGCTGATAACATAGAGCGATTCCTCATAACCATCATGCTGGGCCAGTGTCAGATTAAAAGCGCGCGTCGGGCCTGGAAATTCAGCTTCCTTCTTCCAAGTAAACGCCCCTGAATTGGCACGTTTAGAAAGATCGAGTGACCACATCTGACTCGTTGCTGTATCGAGCGATAATCCGGACTGCCCGCAAGCGATGTATACCACCCCGTTATCCAAATCACCCAGCAAAGCTGCGGCACCAAAAGCACAAGGGTTAGGAAGAGAAGGGTAGTCGATGATCGTTACGTCACCAGTCCCTGCATCCACTTGCAACAAGAACACATCACTGAATGTGTTATCGCTATCGTTCCCTCCAATGCACAAAACTCCTGCTTTGGTGGAAACTGCAGCACCATAGGCGAGTGGTCTCGGCAACTGCCCGGATTTCTGCCACGTGTATTTCCCATTTCTCTTGCGAAGGACATGGATTTCGTCATGCCAAACTTTTCCACTCTCCCAAACTGGTCGCGGAAAGTTGGCTCCACCAGCCACGACAATCGCATCACCGTGCACGCCCACAAATGGCCCTGCCACGCCAATCGAATCTGGCAATGGCGGTATCTCATCGCTCCATGTCAATAAATTCTCTTCGGCACCTTGACCACGCACCGGAACACTCGCGAACAAAACGCTTATTAACCACAAACCGAAACAGCAAACCAATACACGCATGCCTAGCTCCCGACCTGAACTTCATGACCACACCAGTCAAAGAAACCAATCTCATTGAGTCCACTACGCAAACCCACTGTTTGGTTTTCCGTAAGGTCGTTCAACGGCAATCGACAACTGCCCACTGGCATTCCTAGCATCGTCATGATCGCCTTCAGCGCACCGTGAAAGGGAAAAGACTTCATGACATTAACCATGGCCACTGAATGATATTGCAACTGACGCGCGGTGTGCCAATCTCCGGCCTCAATTGCTTTCATGACCCGGCAATACAAAGGTGCGGCAATATTGTAGGTGCTTCCGATGGCAGCAGTAGCCCCGCTGGCAACGGCCGCCAACAACATTTCATCACACCCCCAAACCACATCAAAATTTCGCGATGCTGTATTCTGACAGGCCTGAAACTCATGAATCAAAGTATTGGTGTACTTCAGTCCCGCAAGGTTGGGAATACGCTCTCCACCCCGTTCCAGAAAGTCAACAACATCAATCTGCGAACCTGTCAAAGCGGGGATGTGGTAATAGTAAAACGGAATTTCTGGAGCAGCGTTGGCAATCTGCCCCATGCATTTCAGTAACGTTTCGGTATCTCCTACTTTGAAATAGGACGGACACGTAGCAGACACGACATTCGCTCCAACATCGACTGCATGCTTTGCCAGATCACAGGCATCCGTGATACTGTTGTGGCCAACCTGTACGATGACAGGAACCCTTCCGTTGGTTGCAGTTACGCTTGCCTCAACGACACTTTTTCGTTCCTGACAAGTCAAGGACATTCCTTCACCTGTGCTGCCACAAACGTAAATACCGGTCACGCCTGATTCAATCAGGCGATCAATCATGGGTTTGATCACCGTTAAATCAACTGCTCCTTCGATATCAAGTGGCGTCACGGTCGCGGCAATCAGACCATTCAATGGCGTCTCAGACATTTGTTCTCTGTAGTGTAAAAGTCAGACGGAGCACTCCTGAATACAAAATTAGCTCTGCAGCAGATATTCGGAGTTGAGTAGTGGTGTGTCTTGGTTGATCAGGAAAGACCTTAGACCAAATTGCTGTTGCTCACTATCGAGGTGCCACACACGCACTGCGGTCGGTGCAAAATTCGTCCATGCTTCGGTGCTGAGGAGTCTTTCCACGCGGTCACGGATGCTCCGAGTCTCACCAACATAAAGCACTGAATCCTCGAACAAGACAACATAAACTCCAGGACAGTCGTATTTGGCTGAAAGGCATTTCTCGATCGCAAGACGATTCGGTTTACGTTGTTGGCTCCAATATTCTTGTTGGTCAGATGCAATCGTTCGATAACGTCTGGTACCTGCCCGCTTTCGCAATGCCAGCGCTGCCCACCGATATTCAAAGGATGAATAACCCGGAGAGAACATTCCCGCCAATTGATCAAACTCGCTGGCTGCCTGCGGGCTACACAACATCTCATCAAGGGTCATGCCATAGTCAATCCCAACCAGTCGCATGGCTGCTTCACTGCCGTCACTGTACGGATCCATGTCAGCGTAAGACAACCGTAGGCCAGAATTCGTTGACTTCGGCAACTTTCCAGACTTTCGTATCCGTAACAGAAATGAATTCCACATTCGAGCATCGCCCGGTAGTGACCGCTCTCGGCAAGCGGACAAAAACCGTTTTGACAATTTGGGATCACACAGCAGATAATCTGTCGAATGCCCCTCAGAAGCTTCACCAAATGCCTCAATGACAGAGGACTCCGTTGCCGCATCGAGTGAAATTACTGGCCTGCCATTCTTGAATTTTGTGCGCTTTTTCCCTTTGGACGTTTTCGGGGCGCTCTTCTGTGGATCTGCTGGACCATCCAATTCCTGTCCAATTTCGCAGCCACTAATCCGTTCCTCTATCCGCGAAACGTACTCTTTTGAAAGCTCAAAACCATTCCACCGGCGACCCAGTTTCTTTGCCACGGCCAAAGTGGTACCGCTACCGCCAAAAGGATCGACAACCAGATCACCAGGGTTACTGGAAACACGAATGATCCGTCCCAGGAGTTGTTCGGGCATCTGGCAACCATGAAATCCTTCGCGTTCCTTGAACGTCCCCGCAACACGCGAAAAAAACCAAGTGTCGTGCGACGGTGAAAAGCCCGGTGCAGGTGCATCTTGCGGACGCAAAATCCAAGTGTTATCCGGTAATCTTCCTTTCGTACTTGCTCGGCTGTCGGCATAGACAAGTTGCCTTGCAGAAGCGACTCGAACTGCCGGATTCTCACCATTGAAAGTGAAGTCGTTAGCGTCTTTGACGAAATGGAACAGATGTGTATGCGAACGACTGAATCCACGCACGCAATTGACCCCGAAGGTGTAGTACCAGATCACCCAACTACGTGTATGAAATCCAAGTTGCTGCGCAAGAACCTTCAGCTCGGCCGCATATTCGTCACCAATCGCGAGCCAAAACGTTCCACTGGGTTTGAGCGCGGTATGTACTTCACGAATCCAAGCTTCACAAAATTCCAGATAATCGGTCGTTGTCCGTTGATCATCGTAAACATCATACGAATAACCAATGTTAAAAGGTGGATCGGCGAAAACCAGATCCACTGAGCCTGCTTCCAGTTGCCGGAGCTTTTCGATGCAATTGCCCTGATAAATACGGTTCGGCTGGAGGGTCAAGACGGGACTCCCGTGATGAAAATGCACCACTCGTAAAAACTATGGCGGCATCGCAAATTGACAAGAAAATGATTAAAGGCTAGATCTTACCAACTCTAGGATCACTCGCGCAAGCCACAGCTGGAATACGATGACCTTGGCTGCGTGAGAGCAATGGCAGGTATTCTTTTCGGGTACCAAACGGGCCCATCCACCGCCAACCACAAGCCGTTTTACTCGACCACCAACACTCCATTCATCACCATCCAGTGCCCCGGGAATGTACACACGTAAGGGTACCGACCTGCTTCACTTGGCGTCAGAAAGTAAATGGTATGTTCCGCATAAGGCTCCACTACATTGGTGTGTGCCAAAATATCACTAGATACAGGGATGTAGTGTTGTGCCGCTGCCTGAGGGTCCGAAATCAGACGATTGCACTGCTCACCTACTTTCTGCAGCGTCTCAGGTTTTAGCAACGCCCAATTGTGGGGAACAGAATCAGGATTTTTAAATGTGAGTTTAACTGCCTGACCCGCGGGTAAATGAATCTCCGTTTGATCAAACATTAGGTTCTTTGCTGCCTTGAGCGTTAATGGCTTCGCCCCAGCAATTGCTTTATTGAATGGATTGCGTGTCGATACAACCGGTCTGGAAAGGTCAGCTAACATCGGATGTGGCAAGACAATCTTATCCGTTGGTTCATAAAACGGAAAATCCTCAAACGCGTTATCAAGATGATTAACAGACATGAACAAGTCATGTTCTTGGCCTTCACCTGTAGTGACTAACAAATGCAACTGGTTGACCCTTTGCAAATTCCTGATTTCCAAAAAAAGACTTTTACCATTTGGTAAGACACTGACCGACTGCACATCAAGAACATCATGTCCACGCAGCCCCAACTGCCGTGCGGAGTATTCTGGCGAACCATAGGCACCACTGTATCGATAGTTCCAAGCCTGGGCGAAATGGGAATCAGGATCTGCAACCTGTGTCTGATCGATAGGCTGCAGAAAATCGACCCGAATACCATTTTCATGAACGTGAAATCCCACCGGCAACTGTGGCTTGTCACCGTTGTACCGCACGCGTTGGAAACAACCGTCATCGGTCGTGTAAGTTCCCCATCCAGCCATACCAGATACGTATAGCTGGCCATCCAGTGGATTGAATTTGCCGCGGTGAGCACCGGAAGCAAATTCACCAGCAATTGGAATCACTGCACCTTGAATCCATCCATCGAACTCATCTCGAAGCAACAAAAATGCGCGACCTGCACCAAATGACAGGTGCACCATCTGACCTTTGACTGGTCCCCAGCGATCACTGTCGACGTAAATCTGTCCTCCACTGGAGTTATCCAAGCCACGAGGAAGATAAAGCATGGGAATCTCAGGTGGCTGTTTCAGATCACCTCCAGGGCGACCAAAAAACGGAATATTGCGACCATCGGGGGATTGTCCTCGCAAGCGATTCAGAATCGGACCTTCGGGACGAACAGCTGCAATCATCGATGCAGGCATCCAGTCGCCTTCACTGCTTGGAATTGTCACCAGGCCATCCGGTGCCAATCCCAAGCCATCTGAATTCCTCAGGCCATTGGCGACGATCTCGGCAGACTCGCCATCAGCAGCGATTCGCATCACACCCTGCTTACCCGAGGCGGTATAAAAACGACCTTCGGTATCACGCCACAAATCACATGTAAAGTCATGACCTGACGCGGAGGTTTCCAAAGCCTGACTGAAACACTCGTAATAGTCGATTTCCCCATCATCGTTCAAATCATGAAGACGAGTCAGCTGATCTCGCCCGATGACGAAAATCTGATCCTCGTGGACGACCATGCCGAGTGGTTGAAACAGCCCCGACGCGATCCGCCGCCAGACAATTTTTTGAAGACCATCATCCAACCCAGCGGCTTGCCAAACATCACCTTGCATCGTGCATAGAACTGCGGATCCATCCGAAAGGAAATCATGGCCGCCTCCGTACAACAACGCTTTCCACGGATTATCACGAGGCAGCGGAATCTGATCTACAGCGTATGGCGTAGTCGTCCCAAGTTCACCCTTAACAATCACTGTCTGCGGCCATTGCTTTTCACCACCCAGTAGATGCTCGCGATCAGGATGATCCGAACGAGGTGCAACGACGCTGACGAACTTACCATTCAACATCTGCGGGGCATCGAGGTATTCCACCCCATCTACCAGATAAGAAAAAATAATCCGATCACCGTAACGATAGAGACCCAGATACTTTTTCGTTTTCGCATTTGCCAAGAATTCACGGTCGGCAAACTTGACTTCCAGCGTTTTTCCAACTTGCTTTAAACCTTGCATGAACCCATGTCGGACCGTCGAAAATTCGATAAAGCCACCTGACCAGACCCGTGGATAAGTCAAGGTATCAGGATCGAAACATGCCGACAGTCGCTGCTCTCCTCGACCAACCTGTAAGCACATGCCACGCGTCACTCGAATCTTGTCTCCTGTGAATACGCCGCACAAAAGATTTCCAAGATCAGTTTCATTCCAACGTCCATCGGCCCAAGTTGGTTCGGATTGGTTTCCCCAATGCCCATCTTTACCCCCATCGAGCCCCGGAAACTGGGCTAATAGCTCGGGACGTGGCGTAACATCACGGAAGTACCGGGCCTGTTTTCGATAAAAATCATAAAGGCGATCACGGTTCACGTTTGCTTGCCAATTTGGCCAACGCTCCGGTTCAAGCGGTTCACGCGCCATCGCGAATGATTCGGGATGATGACCGTGCGAATGTGACAGCAGAGCATCAACCCCAGCAACGCTGACTTTCTCGTGTTGGCCAAGATCGGCCAGGAAAGAAATCAAATCATGCTTGTCCTGCAAGGCCATCGTGGCCAACAAACCAACCGGCATCAGAGACCCAACCGAACTTATCGCTTCGATGTCGTCTTGCCTAATCGAGATGGTCTCGCCGGTTGCGCTATCGCGAAGCACCAAAGCAGAATCATTTTCACTGACCCGATAACCGCGAACTACATGACCATCAATATTTAAAACAGCGATCGCTTTGTACTCATCAACTACCACGCGTTGAGGCCAGAACAACGACTCAACAATGTGAGCAAGCTTCTGCTTCTTCCCGACTTCGCTCAAATCGGGACCAATTGCGCCACCATGATCACCTACCTTGTGACACGACAAACATGCGCTCGTCGGCGCCGAATAAATCACTGCTCCGCGGCCGGGATTGCCCTTCTGCAGTGACTCTGTCACCAAACTTTTTACGAGCTCCGCATCGTATGGCAGTTCGTCAGCAACTATCGAATTAGCACCGTAAAATCCGTCGATGAGCAGAAAGATGGCCACTGAAAAAAACGGTAGAGATCGCATGAGCTGCACCTGGTGAGCGATTGGTGTATCTGCAATGGACCAACGGCTGGAGTTGCTCGTTGGTAATGTTTTAACTGACTTGCCTGGCCACACGGAGCAACCCGCCGAAGATCTCCCCGACGAATCCGTGCAACCCTACTTCTTACCCGTTGGAATGTCGATCAAGATGGGACCTTTGCTTGGCGTCTCGGCTGGTTCACTGATTGCGGCGCCTCCGAGTTTCTCATCCCAGTCAACTGCAAGCAATAAATCAAAACCGGGATTCTGTTCCTTCACTTGGCAGGAGCAAGGCCCAACCACAAATCGAGACGCCATGGCGACGGTGTCACGGAAGATCCCTTTTCCAACCAGAGCATAAAGGACACGACCGCGCCCAATCACAGGGAACGCCATAGGCTCATCAAGCGACTCAAGATCAGGTTCACTTCCCAGCAACATTTCGAGAAAGAAAACCTCTTTTGGATCTTCTCGATCCACCGTTATGATCGAAAAACCGAGCCTTAGTTCAATCGGATTCTCGGGCTGAAACAAATCGTCTTCCTCTAGTTCATCCTGTGGAGGCAATTCAAGGGACTGCTGATTTTTTTTAACCTCAACAGTCAAACGTTCGAAAGCAGCTTCATCTTGTGCCTTATCACCGCAGGGTACAAAAACCCACACCGCTGAATCACCAGACAACAACCGTTTTGCCAATTGTTGACGCACCGGGGAATCGACTGATCGCTGCGTGATTTGGCTACCCAACGGATGCACACTCACAACCCGATCCGGAACCTCCTGCGCGTTCCTCGGATACAGCGTGACTAGCAACGGTCCATTTCCACTCTCTCGCTTTTTCCAGATATCCTGCAGCAAACTATCTTCTGCCGCGCTGATTTCGATCGTCCGGACATGGAAATTGGCCGGTGTATCCGATCGCACATCAGCCTGACGTAGCGTGTCGACTGCTGCGAAATCTTCAGCACTTAATTTTCCTTCATGCAACACTACCAGCTCGTACGGATCTGCCGGCCACCGCTCGAGTGCGTACCTGAACACTGGCACGTTGCAGGCAAGAGCAACTGAAGTCACCAGGGTAGAGAGTGTCCAAATGAGCGCGGTTGATTTTGGGTTTTTCATGAGAAACTTAAGGTAGGATAATCGCCAGGAAGGGCACCACTTTATTTTTCTTCTTCCGGGTGCTGTCGAATCAACTCCACCCCCGAAAGCAAAGGCTTTCCGTGTTTTGCCTGAAAGCGGATATCTAATTCTTCCCCAATCATGACATCTTCGAGGACACGAACGCTGCCTCGAGAACTATCGATGGAGGCATCAATTGTAACATCCGTGAGCATAAGCTTGTCCTGCACAAAAACGTCAAATACCCGCCGGTCATCAACTTCGAGTTTGGGAGCACCGAAGAATAGCCGCAAACGGTATCTTTCCTTCGGCTTTGTCTCATCTACTTTGGCCGCTGCATCAATGATTAATCTGGCATGATTCTGCCCCGATTTGGAATAGGCAGCCAACTTCCGATCGCCATCGACCGACAGCAGAAAAGCGATCGAATTACCGGGTTTCCAATCTTTTCGTTGGATTATCGCTCGAATCAACGGGGCGAGATTCGGGGTGCGGTGAGTCTTCCACCTTTGGGCCTGAGCCGCACCAAATTCCGGATTCCAAGAAACCGACTTGCTTGCGACATTTCGAGATGACAAATTCTTCTCGGCGTTAGCAAAGCTCTTGGCATTTCCGCTGTCTTCTACCGAAATGGTTAATTCAGCTGCGTCCTCACCTGCTTCCGCACTTGCAAACTCTATGTAAGCCTCTCGAATCATACTGTCATGGTGCATGCTTAGGTCGTTGAATCGGAGCCCCATGAGTTGACTGCCCGATGCCTTGCTGAATTCAAAATCCTCACTGACCAAATCAACGACCCCACCGGCATTCTCAATGGCATCATCATTCACATGTGCCACCGGGATTCCCTTCTGAAGGGAATACTCATCTCGAAGTTGCATCGCCATTGTCAATCTTGTGATTCCATCCAACCCCGATGACATGACCCATGGATAATCAGAGGAAGCAGCAACCGACGCATGATGAGTGACCACTTCTGTTGTTTCATTCCATCGCAACTTCAGGGGCGGCGAAGGTCCAGCATTAGCGGGATATTCAAGCCACAGTAGTCCGTTGGTGTCACGTCGATCACCTGCCGCACCGAAGTTGAGTCCAACCCGATCAATTCGCTGACCATGAGTTTTCACCGAAGCCGCTGTATTCACACTCCACAGCTCGACTTCGGGCATATGCACCAAAGCAAGCGAGGTCTGATTTTGATAAGCACAACTGCACGTTCGGGTGTAATCGGGTGCATTGAGCACACCATTGGCAACTACCAGGTTTGACGTGCACCCCGACTTGAAACCGCCAAGATTGCCCGTTCCCGCATCGGTTTGCAAATCGTAATACCCAGCTGCCCCTGACCGAAACGTCAACATATTTTCACTCGCAACAATATTGTTGCAGCCGTAAGCACGTGTAATCTTCCACGGTTGCATCTGACCCGTTATTGGGTTGGGAACCAACTTTTGGCTACCATCAAGCAGATAAAAAGCTCCCGCAGATTCAGCATAGGAATTTGTATTAGTAATGATTAAATCATTGTGCAATATACAAGGTCCGGTGTATCTGAGAGATGCCTTCTTCCAACGGGTCGAACCATCTGCAGCCGAATGGACAGCCATTCCCTGACCCACTTCACTTGACAGTCGATCACTTGCTGCAGCACCAGCTTGCAGCAACAAGTCATGCTGCTCTGAATATCCCAGCCACGAACCAAATACATCCTCATCAACCTGCCACTTGATTTTCCCAGTCAAGTAGTCAACTGCAATGATTCGATTGCCGCTTGCCGGTGATTTACCGCGTCGCTTCAACGCTTCTTCGATGGGGGCAGGATTTCGATCAAGGCAATAGATCTGATCACCACCAGCAACAATGCCGTTGTGCCAAAAGCTGTTGATCGCATCGATTTTCCAAAGCACATCGCCACTGCGTCGATCGAAGGCGACTAGCCCCATGCTGGCGGCGCGATCCAAACTCTTAGAGCCAAACCCGGCGCGATTCTTTTTTAGCTTTCCATCGGACTCAAACGAAAGATCGAGCCGATTCCGATAAGAAGCAAAATCCAAACCGGCAAGTAGTACATCTTTGTAAATTCCAATGTAGCCCCACTGAGGGTCAGCAGACTTGCGGGACGAAGGCAACTTGATATCTGTGATTTTTTTGCCAGTCACACTATCCAACATATGACAAACAGATCCCTCAACAATATAGACCCGATCTTCAGTCACAACGTAATTTGTACCTCGCCCATTCGCACCTGGGATGTGAACCTGATTGTATTTAGTATCGAGTGGGGTGTTGTCGTACGTCTCATCGTAGTAGACGTCATCGGTTCCCAGATCCTTGAACTCGCGTTTCCACAAGACGCGTCCCGTGTAGACATCGCGAGCACTCAAGCTGTTCATCCCCTGAATGTACAAGCGGCCTCCAATTACCTGCTCGGGTGGCCCATGTCCATGCCGAGGCAGAACATCCATGTTGCTGCTGCCACCAAACCACAATACTCCCAGTGGCAGTTTCACACGGCGATCATCTGACTTGATCGAATTGGCAACATCGCCATGTTGATGGGTCCAGTCCGCTGATCCCGGCAACGCGCCGAACCGTGTGACTGATACACCGTGAGAGTTGATCTGCACTTTCGCTTGCTCAAGTTCCAATGCATTGATCTGTGCTGCAATCCTATCGCGGTCAGTCGTTGCCAATACATGCAACACGCCACCATAGGGACGCACCGCGTGATACAGGCGCTGTACCGCCAAAGAATCGAACCCAAGTAGATCATTTGGCCGAAGAAAAATCATATTTCCGACGTAACTCGGCAACATCGATTCACTCGCAGTGCCTACATGCACCGTGACTTTTCCATACTTCTGCTTTTGATCCAAGTCACGTCGCAACCGATCCACTGACTCTGAATCTGGATCCATGATTGCAAGTTGCTCAAATGGTGACCTGACAATCAGGGCTCTCAATTGTTCGTCGTCACATTTACCAAACCAAAATGCGTAACCAGACGGATCCCCAAGTGCCAACAAATCACTGATCACCTTCTCCCCATGCACCGATTTTTTCTGGTGGTCCGCGGGAATCACCCCGGGTTTGTTGGCCACTGGTTTCAAACTGTTCTTTGTTTGTCCATAAGCCGCAACGTTTCCTCCGACTGTGACTGTAAAAAGCTTATCATCCGCAGCCACTAATCGCTGCACCGGTTCGTCCGTGGCAATCTGGCTGATAATTCTGGCAGCTTCTGATTGACTGGGTAATGCAACAACTGAAATCGTTTGCTGTCCCGCTGCGACCAGATGGTCACCCACAAGAATCAGATCGCCAGAACCGTCCGCCTCGATTTCCCATATTTTCTTTTGCGTCTTGCTGTAAGCACGGACGAAAGACTTCCCACCATCTGTCTCAGCTGAATAAATCTTCCCATTGTGCAACACGGGCTCGGTAGGAGTGAATGATGTTTTCGCGCCGGTCGATAGACGAAAGGCACGAGTGCCTTTCTGTCGCGTATGCACGTAAAAATGCTCGTCATCAGCTGACACAAACGAGCCACCAATTCCTTTGCCTGCAGCATTGATTTCAAAATAGCGAAAACTGCCATCATTTCGATTGAACACAGCGGGAACCGAACGTCCGCCTGGGACCAACAGCAATTTCTCTGTTGCTACCAAGGCACCCTGTGGCGCCACTCCAGCGAAAGACGGCGCGCTATGAGGCTGCTTGATGTACTGCGAACCCGTACTGTCGTTCAACCACTTCACCTCTCCGGTGTCTGCATCCAGTCCGTAAAGGAAGGTGCCCATGAAAGGCCAAATACTGGCAGCAAAATAAATGGTTCCATCACGGATGACAGGCCCTCCACGCGCTGGCCAAGCCGATGTCAAACGGCGATTGCCTATCGCCTGCTGTCGATTGGGGGCGCCGTCAAATTTCCAACGGAGCTTTCCGGTATCCGGTTCAACACAGTAAAGAAAACCGTCATCACTAGTAAAGAAAATGCCTTTGGGAGTCCCCACCGGCGGTAAACGCACGGGCGCGTCAGCAAAGGTCGACCACAACTCTTGACCAGTATCAGTGTCAAAAGCAGACACCTTGTCGCGATCATTGAAACTTAAAAACAGCCTTTTCCCAACGACAATCGGTTCGAAAACACGATCGTAGGTCATCAGATCAAGATTCAGCGGGTCATCCCAAACCTGAGTCCTAGGTTGCAGATTCTTTTGCCAGAGTAACTTGAGTTCTGGTGGCAAAGCACCCATGGAAACTGCCGTCCGTTGAGCATTACCGCGCCACATCGGCCAATCTTCTGCTACCGCAACAGATCTCAGCAGCAGTGACAGACACAACATGACAAAAGCCGTCAGGAATCGGTTTGCAGCCATCAATGGAGATCCTCTTTTGATCCTACGAAAGACATACTCAGAACTGGCCTGAACGAATGAGCGCGAACGACACCATTGTAATCAAACAAACTACACACAAACCGCCATCAATTGTTTTCAACTTTCCTGACATCACCACGGCAGATTGCTCTCGTATCACTCCCAACCGAATACATTTTGAACGCTGTCATCAGTATTGCACAGCCTGCCTACAACTATCAGCACAGACAACTATCAGCACGGGGAGTAGACACGTTTCTAAACTAAAGCGACACGAGTTACACACAATCGAAGGCCTCCTGTCAACTGCCACGAGCCCGCCGGAACATTGCTATGGCTCTGTTGTGCAAAGGTTGTGCAAAGGCAGAGCAGCCCGGGCCGTTGAAGATCTGAAGCCAGAGCGGTTTAAGGCAGAGTACCATCGCCACAACGCCGCGGTTAGTCAGTTCCCTCATCGGAAATATTAAAAAGATCTCTTTCCATGGATGTCCAAGACAAGCTCGCTATTTTAGCCGACGCGGCGAAGTACGATGCTTCCTGCGCAAGCAGTGGATCCAAGACGACCCGAGCCGGCAGCGACATCGGTAGTACAGAGGGGATGGGCATTTGTCACAGTTACACCCCCGATGGACGCTGCATCTCGCTTCTGAAGATTCTGTTGACTAACTTTTGCGTCTACGACTGTCAGTATTGTGTCAACCGAATCTCGAGCGACACACCTCGCGCTAGATTCACGGTCTCTGAAGTGGTCTCCTTAACCCTTGATTTCTACAAGCGTAACTACATTGAGGGTTTATTTTTGAGCTCCGGGATCATACAGAACCCGGACTACACAATGGAGCAACTGACTGAAGTAGCGAAGGTACTACGAGAGGAGCACAGGTACGGAGGTTACATTCACTTGAAAACCATTCCTAATGCAAACAAAGATTTGATTGAAGAAGCTGGTCGCTGGGCTGATCGCTTGAGCGTCAACATCGAATTGCCAACCGAAAACGATTTGGTGCAGTTGGCCCCCGAAAAAAACAAACCAAGCATTGTAAATGCAATGCAGGGAATTTCAGAAAAGATCGACGAGACATGCGCCGATCGCAAACGTGGATTCAAGAGCCCACGCTTTGCGCCTGCTGGCCAGAGCACACAGATGATTGTCGGAGCAACTCCTACGCCTGACAGCCAAATCTTACAAACTGCATCCGAACTTTATGGGGGGCAGAAACTGCGGCGTGTGTATTACTCGGCTTACAGTCCCATACCGCACGCTGACGCACGCTTGCCGGGGCAATCGCCGCCGCTTGTGCGTGAGCATCGTCTTTATCAAGCTGATTGGCTACTCAGATTTTATGGATTCAAAGCGACCGAGCTGGTAACCGAAACTGACCAAAATTTATCTCTCGAGGTCGATCCCAAACTAGCATGGGCCCTCGCTAACCGCCACTGCTTCCCAGTCGATGTGAACACAGCATGTCGAGAACAGTTGCTTCGAATACCAGGTATCGGAGCCAGAAGTGTAGCGCGTTTATTGAAAATTAGACAGCTTCAGAACATTCGCATTTCTGATCTGAAAAAACTTAAGGTTGCGTGGAATCGGGCAAAATATTTTGTGCTTACCAATGACCACAACCCAGCAGTCAAGAACCTCGACATGCTGGATCTCGAGCGGAAACTGCGACCAGCAACTCAACAGTTGATGCTATTTGATGCGATGCAATCGGCCACCTCGGGTGAGGTTTAAAGCGTCATGCGGTTCATTCACGTGGCTTGTTTTGATGACTGGCGATCAGAAGCGCGAGCGCTGTTGTCTGATGAAGTCGCCCCCAATCAGGTTCACTGGTCACCTGAGGACAATCAACTCGGGCTGTTTGACCAAATTGATGGAGAAACGTCAAAGGAAAAGGGCGCCGATGCGAGCCTCAATGGTGGCGGAAAATCACCTCGGGTCAGCGTACCATCCCCGTTCCTTGAATTGGCTCGCCATGTCGCCTGTCATCGAGATCCTGCGCGATGGCAAGTGCTTTACCAAACCCTATGGAGAATCGTACATGGTGAGCGGAGATTGCTTGAAATCTCGACGGACGAGGATGTTCACCGCCTGCAAGTCATGAAGAAAGCTGTGAAACGTGATGTCCACAAAATGAAAGCATTTGTGCGTTTCCGAAAAATAGAAGCTAACAAAGCTGTCGAGACCTACATTGCCTGGCATCGGCCAGACCATCTGATCATGCGACTGGCAGCTCCCTTCTTTTCCCGCCGATTCAAGGGAATGTTGTGGACTATTTTGACACCTAATGAATCAGCTCATTGGGACCAGAAACAACTGACGTATGGACCCGGACTGCCCGCAAGCGAGGTGCCTCGGGCGGATGTGTTGGAGGATCTGTGGAAAACCTACTATGCGTCAATCTTCAATCCAGCTCGGATCAAAATAGACATGATGAAACGCGAGATGCCTGTTCGGCATTGGCCTACGCTACCCGAAGCAAGCCTCATCGAAGACCTGATTAGTGAGGCACCGGCTCGTGTGAATCAGATGATCGAGAACCACGAGGGATTTTCCGAGACAGCGGCCCGTTACCTACCGATCCAACAAGATCTCAAATCACTCCGTCACTCCGTCAATCACTGCCAGGCATGTCACCTTTGTAATGATGCAACCCAAGCTGTCTTTGGCATCGGCCCGGAAAACGCCCGACTGGTATTGGTGGGGGAACAACCGGGGGATCGCGAAGATAAAGAAGGCAAGCCGTTTGTCGGTCCCGCTGGGGAACTGCTCAATACCTCACTTCATGATGCTGGCATCGAACGAAACGATGTCTATCTCACCAATGTGGTCAAGCATTTTAAATTCGAGCGGCGGGGAACACGAAGACTCCACAAAAAACCTGACTCCCGAGAAATCTACGCGTGCCGACCCTGGCTCGAATCCGAACTCACAGCACTGCAACCCAAAACAGTGATCTGCTTGGGTGCCACAGCAGCACAGGCATTGCTGGGTCGAGACTTTCGTCTCAGCAAGCAGAGAGGTGGGATTCAGATGACGCAATGGAGTGAACGTACGATAGCCACCTGGCATCCAGCTGCCATCCTCCGCATGCCAGATAAGAATCGAAGAAGTGAGATGATCAGGCAATTTGTGCAGGACCTCCGACAGGGCAACGCGGTACTTGAATGAGCACAATTTTGCAGCAAACAAGCCGTGGCTTCTATTGCCCCCAAGGTGATTTCTATGTCGATCCTAGTCGTCCCGTAGATCGGGCGATCGTGACCCACGCACACACTGATCACGCTCGATGGGGTAGCCGACTGTACCTTGCAGCAAGATCGAGTGAGCATCTGCTACGCATGCGAATGAGTGCTGATGCTGAATTCCAATTTGCTAATTACGGCGAAACGATCAGCGTCGGGGGCGTCCAAGTCAGTTTTCACCCAGCTGGTCACATTCTTGGCTCTGCTCAGATCAGGCTTGAATACCGCGGCCGGATCGAAGTTGTTACCGGAGACTACAAACTGGGTAGTGATGCAACCTGCGAGAGTTGGCAACCCCTACGTTGCCATCTGCTGATCACTGAATCGACCTTCGGATTACCTGTTTATCGATGGCCGAAACAAACATCCGTATTCGAATCGATCAACCAATGGTGGCGTGAAAACCGTTCCCAAGAACAGTGCAGCGTTCTTTACGGGTATGCCGTGGGAAAGAGCCAAAGAATCATTGCCGGACTCGATCCATCGTTAGGACCCATTTTTTGCCATGGTGCCGTCGAAAAAGGAAACGAAGCCTATCGCCAAACAGGAGTATCCCTGCCACCCACGATACACACCTCCCATGCTGAAAAATCGCAGCGCTGGGCTGGAGCCATGGTTGTCGCTGTGCCGAGCGCGCACGGAACACCATGGTTGAAGCGTTTTGGCAAAATCAGCACCGCAATGGCCAGCGGTTGGATGGCTATTCGTGGATCACGACGTCGGAGATCCTTCGACAGGGGGTTCGTACTCAGCGATCATGTTGATTGGCCGTCTTTACTTTCGTCAGTGGATGCCTGTGAGCCTGAAACCATTTGGGTTACCCATGGTTACTCAGCAGTCGTCGCTCGTTATCTGCGACAGGCCGGACGCGATGCAATTTCACTCGATCGGTGGCAACGATCGGTGGACCACGAGGAAGATGGTGGGACGGAAAAGAGCGACGAGGAAAAATCAGAATGAAGCGTTTTTCTCAACTTTACAAGCGATTGGATTCAACCACGCGCACCAACGTCAAAATCCAGGCAATGACCCAATACTTTGGCTCTGCTGACCCTGCCGACGCTGCTTGGGCGATCTATTTCCTGTCCGGCGAAAAACTCAGGCGTCTCATCCCAACCAAACTATTACGCCAATGGGCCGCGGAGGAAGCTAAAATCCCTGCTTGGCTATTTGACGAATCATATAGTTCTGTCGGTGATCTAGCCGAAACCATCTCGCTGGTAGTACCTGAACAGGAAAGCGAAACGACAGGATCCTTGAGCGCATGGGTCGAAGAACGATTAAAGCCCATTCAGAATATGGATGAAAAGCAACAACGCAAGGTCGTGACCGACATCTGGCATCAAAACCCGGCGGAAGTACGATTTGTCATTCTCAAATTAATTACCGGTGCTTTTCGAGTGGGAGTCAGCAAACGACTGGTGACTCGAGCCCTTGCGGAACATACCGGAATCTGCGCCGAAGTGATTGCCCACCGCTTGATGGGAACATGGAGCCCAACTCCTGAATCCTTCCTGCGATTATCCAACCCGGACATTAACGATGCTGTTATCAGCCAACCCTATCCGTTCTGTCTCGCGCATTCGATTAATCGTGACAGCACTCCTGAGTCACTAGGAAATACCAATGACTTTGCAGCAGAATGGAAGTGGGATGGAATCCGGGCCCAACTGATCCAGCGAAATTCGGAAATCTTTTTATGGTCACGTGGCGAAGAACTGATGGAGAACCGCTGGCCTGAAATTGAAGAAGCGGCATCTCTTCTGCCAACGGGCACTGTACTCGATGGTGAGATTTTGGCTACCAAACCCGATGGTACGGTTCTTCCTTTCTCACAATTACAACGACGAATCAATCGTAAAAAAGTTGGGCGGAAATTGTTACATGAGGTACCAGTCGTATTCCACGCATTTGATCTACTTGAAGAGGATGGAAACGACCTTCGTTCACTGCGATGGAGACAACGTCGGGAAAAACTGGAAACCCTCATGTCACAAGTGACAAATCCCCATCTCAAAATCACTGAGCTGATTCCCGCACACTCTTGGGCAGACTGGACTGAGATAAGAACACTGAGCCGAGAGCGTCACTCCGAGGGCCTGATGCTGAAACGCATCGATGCCGCCTATGATGTCGGCCGTATTCGTGGCACTTGGTGGAAATGGAAAGTTGATCCCTACACCATTGATGCTGTGCTCATTTACGCACAAAAGGGTCATGGGAAACGATCGAGTCTATATAGCGACTACACCTTTGCAGTATGGAAAGAGGATGAGCTGGTGCCATTTGCAAAAGCTTACAGCGGTCTGACCAACGCCGAATTGCGTGAAGTTGACCGCTTCGTGCGAAGAAACACGAAAGAAGCATTCGGGCCAGTTCGAAGCGTACAGCCAGAACTGGTGATGGAACTCGCTTTTGAAGGCCTGCAAGCCAGCACGCGGCACAAGAGTGGAATCGCGACACGCTTTCCCCGTATCAACCGATGGAGACATGACAAAGCAGCAAAAGATGCGAATACACTTGGGGATGTTCTCGATCTACTCCCGGGCCCATCAGCTGGCGGTGGTCCTTGATGGATACTGTTCAGCATTCCATGACTGACACACCATCCCAATCAGTTGATAGGTTTTTTCAGTCGATAGACTGGAAACCATTTCGATTTCAGCGATCGACTTGGCGTGCCTACCGAGATGGGTCGAGTGGTCTGGTTCACTCTGCTACGGGAACGGGCAAAACACTTGCTGTCTGGATGGGGCCAATCTTGAAATGGCTGGGAGAAAATCGGGACCGAGGCAAGTGGCAAGTAAAACGGCCGCCAGGACTGCGAGTGCTTTGGATTACCCCGCTCCGAGCGCTCGCTGGGGACACGGAAGCATCGTTGAGACAACCACTCGATCATTTAGGCCTGCCTTGGCGACTTGAATCTAGAACTGGTGACAGTAAAGCCAGTGCAAGAGCTCGTCAGTTGAAACAACTACCTACCGCCTTAATTACCACTCCCGAGAGCCTGTCACTTATGCTGACGCATGAGAACCTGCTCGGACAGTTTCGCCAACTGGAAGGTGTCATCGTAGATGAATGGCATGAATTGTTGGGTACCAAACGCGGCATCCAAACTGAGCTCGCATTATCACGTCTCAGAAAGCTCAATCCTGCGCTTCGAACTTGGGGCCTTTCGGCAACTCTCGGAAATTTGGAACAAGCCAAACGTGCATTGGTCGGTGCAGAACCAGACAGCCCAGTCAGAGTCATCGAGGGTTACCGAAAAAAGCGTTTACAGCTTGAGTCGATTATCCCCTCACGAATCGAGTCATTTCCGTGGTCCGGCCACATCGGAACGCGAATGGTGCCGCAAGTCGCTGAAAAAATCGAGTCAGTCAACAGCACTCTGGTATTTGCCAACACGCGATCACAAACCGAAATCTGGTACCAACAACTACTGAGGCAGCGACCTGACTGGGCCGGTCGAATTGCCTTGCACCACGGATCACTGGATACAAGCGTAAGACAATGGGTAGAAAAAGGACTTCGTGACGGAACTCTGCGGGCCGTAGTGTGCACCAGCAGCCTTGATCTGGGAGTTGATTACACCGCCGTAGATTTGGTCATTCAAATCGGAAGCCCAAAGGGTGCTGCTCGACTACTGCAACGTGCTGGTCGAAGTGGCCACCAACCTGAAGCAACCAGTCGATTGGCATTTGTTCCAACGAATGCAATTGAATTGATGGAATTGGCTGCAGCACAGGATGCCATTCGTGCAGGTCATCTTGAAGCCCGACCTCTACTTCAAAAACCTCTTGATGTACTCGCTCAGCATTTGGTGACCATCGCAATCGGCGGTGGATTCCACTCACCCGACCTGCTGCAGGAGGTCCGGAGGACACAAGCATATGAATCGCTAACCGACATCGAGTGGCAGTGGGTGCTGGACTTTGTGGTCCGCGGTGGTGCTTCTCTTGACGCCTATCCCGAATTCAAACGGGTAGAACGTCACGATGACTTCTATCAAATCACGCGACGACGGGTCCGAACCACTCATCGCATGAATATTGGCACCATTGTTTCCGATGCTGCGATGCATGTGAAATACATGAAGGGCAAAACACTTGGTACTGCAGAAGAGTCATTCTTATCCAGACTTAAAACTGGAGAAAAATTCCTCTTTGCCGGCAGACTCGTCGAGATGGTGTGTGTTCGCGATAATGTTGCGTACGTGAAACGATCCAAAGGCACCCCCGACACTGTCCCCCGATGGATGGGCGGGCGAATGCCCTTGTCGAGTGAATTGAGCAAAGCACTTCGTCAAAAACTACATGAGGCATCCCATCAAAAACTGGTGGGACGTGAAATGAAAGCGCTGAAAAGTCTGCTTGAGATTCAACAGCGCTGGAGCATCATTCCACGAGCAGACCAGTTGCTGATTGAGCAGATCAAAACCCGTACTGGGTATCAAATTTTTCTATTTCCGTTCGAGGGTCGACTGGTTCACGAGGGGTTGGCCGCCCTTATTGCCTATCGTATCTCACGAAACCGTAAAACTACATTTTCGATGGCATGCAATGACTATGGCATCGTACTTCAGTCTCCATCGAAAACAGATATTGATACCAAAACTGCCAAGGGCTGGTTTTCAACTGAAAATCTGATGGCTGATATTCTTGAGAGCATGAACTGTACCGAGATGGCTAAGCGGCAATTCCGACAGGTCGCCAGAATCGCCGGACTTATTCAACAAGGACTACCAGGTTCCCGCAAAAACGCCAGACAACTTCAGGCAAGCAGCAACCTGTTCTTTGATGTTTTCTGTGAATATGACCCTGACAATCTACTACTGGAGCAAAGCCGCCGAGAAGTACTCGATCAGCAACTGGAAGCATCCCGAATGCACGCTGCCATGGAACGTATCAATGAAAGCCAAATCATGATCAAAGAACCGACGCGGGTAACGCCGCTGGCTTTCCCTCTGCTTGTCGATAAATTGCGGGAACGGGTCAGCAGCGAGACACTTGGAGACCGTATTGCTCGCATGCAAGAGCAACTGGAATCAGCCGCAGCAGATCGTGAAAAGTGAGTAGTAGATTGAAGATTCGTTTGCTGGATTACGAACTGGAACTGCTTCCTGAGAAAGGTGTTTTCTGGAATCAGCATCATACTTTGTTCGTTGCTGATACACATTTAGGAAAAGAAGCTACCTTTCGATTCCATAACATTCCGGTACCCGACGGATCAACCGCTGGAACCTTGCGGGCTATGACCGAAATGATAAAGCGGACTAGCGCGGAATCACTCGTGATTCTTGGCGACATGTTTCATGCCAGATCCTCGCTCTCGACAAAGACGCATGAACAACTGACGGAATTTCGCCAACAACACCCACGCTTGAAAATCAAACTGGTGCTTGGAAATCATGATCGCCCACTGGGCACGCTGCCTGCCAGTTGGAAGATTGATGTCGTCCCGATGGGAGAATTCGCCGGTGGCTTGGCAATTGGACATGAACCTGAGAACATCCCAAAAAATGTCGCCCTCATGCTATGCGGACACCTTCATCCTGCAGTGCGTCTGATCTCGGTGGCCGACCGCACCAACAGACTGCCCTGTTTCTGGTGGCACAAAAAACGCCTGGTGCTTCCTGCCATCGGTGGCTTTACCGGCTGCAGTACTATTCAACCAAAACCAACAGATGGTGTGTGGGTAGTAGCCGAAGGAAAAGTAATTGCCTACCCACGCGGCAAATCGAAGGAGTCAAGCAGAAATTCGCCATAAGATTTGCCACCCATTAAGAGCAACCAGCAACGATCTGGTGAACTTCGAACATCAGTGCTAAGCGCTTATCCACCTTCCAAATTCGCCTCACGCTATTGCCGCGTGACCTGACAACGACGTCTTAATTGCTCAGCTGGCTTCAAATCCGTAACATGATGGAAGTGAGACTCGAATCACTCGACAGGAGCAGCGATCATCGAATTAAAACCGGTGATGAGTAACATGGATTTTGCAGCAGATTTCACCGCGATCGACTTCGAAACCGCAAACCATGCACCTGACAGCGCCTGCCAATTGGGAGCTGTCGTTGTCCGCGACGGGCAAGTCGTAGACCAATTCATGTGGATGATCCGCCCCGAACCACTCTATTTCAGTCAAGGCAATATTCGGATCCACGGCATCACCCCTGCCCAAGTTCGCGAAGAATCAAACTTTGGCGATCTCTGGTCCGAAATCTCAAACAAAATTGGTAACGACTGTTTGGTAGCACACAACGCCAGTTTTGACATCAAAGTTTTACTCGCTTGCCTTCGCACTCATCAGAAATCGATTCCAGAAATTCACTTCACATGCACACGAGCGGTAGCCCGTCGCACATGGCCACATCATCGTCGTTATGGATTGAAACCTCTATCAAACTGGCTTGGTATTCGCTTTCAGCATCATGATGCACTGGAAGACTCGATTGCCTGTGCAAAGATTCTGTTGGCAGCTGGGATTGATCGCGAAGCAACGTCGCTGGATCATTTGGAACAAATTCTGAAACTAAACCGCGGGAAAGCGGGCGTGTGGGGTTACCGCGGGGCAACAGGAAAACCGAAAAGGCGAACGGGTCGCGTGAATCCCACAACACTCGCCTCTGACTCGGCAGCGGGGTTACCTTTCCTGTTTCCCAATCAATTAGCGGGCTCTGGAGAGCATGTCCCAAATGTCGCCGAGTCGGAAACAGAGATCGACCTACAGCGAATTCTGATTCGTGGTGAGTTTGTGCGTCCATTGAGTGGGAAACGGATCGTATTTTCCGGAAAACTGCATTGTATGAGCCCTAGTGATGCCGAAAACTTAACGGTACGACTGGGGGGCACTTGGCAGGAAACTGTCGATCAGCAAACTGATTATCTCGTCATGGGCTCGGGTAAAAACTCGTCAGCAAGCACTGATGGTTCCGACAACGCTCATCTAGCGCAGTCTTTTAGCGCATCAGGACACACAGTGAGAATCGTCGATGAGCGGGAGTTTTTGAAGCTTGTGATGTCATACGACTGAACGATGAATTTGGCCATGGAAAGAATTTGGCCATGGAGCAGAAATCTGGCATCTTCTCAAACGATACACCTAATCGATGCCAATAAATTATTTCGAATATCCAGGCTGTTGAAACGCTATATTCTAGTCAGGGCGGGCTCTGACTCCTATCGCTGGGTATTGAATCGTTAGTGATTTCTGATTCTATCCCGCCCTGAAAAATCATTGCTCAATTGGCGTACCTCCCATGAATTACAGTGTCTTTCTTCTTCTAGTTGGTCTGGTTGTTGCACATCTGGCTTCTCAGAATCAAGTCGTTGATGCTCAGGAAAGTGATCAGGACAGCCTCTTGGAGGAGGTAAATTCGTTGAATAAGAAATCGCCTACTGAATCAACCGCTCCCTTCAATGTGCCGTTCAAGACCTATGGTGGGACACAATTCTGGACAGATCACCAACACTCCCATGGTTACCGTATTCAATCGAATTGGATGACCAATCATTGGCGACTTCTTGACGCCGCTGACGTCCGCCGCGCATGGGGCACCAGAAAACAATGTGAAGTAGCTTTGGATGATTTGCTGAGCAAAAAGAAAGATGCATCCACTGATCAGGAATATGTTGTTCTATTGCATGGTCTGATGCGCTCTCACCAATCCATGCGATCCATGGAAAAAACGCTGCAAATGGCTGATTGTGGAACGGTATTGCGTTTTAGCTACGCGAGCACCAGAAATACGATAGGAGATCACGCAGCAGCCCTTCAAGAGGTACTCAGTGGCTTGCCCAAAGACGCAAAAATTTCGTTTGTGGCTCACAGCATGGGCAATATCGTCGTTCGTCATCTGCTTGCAGATTTGAAGGAACAAGGTGATCCAGATGGCTTGCTGCAGCGGTGCGGTTGCATGGTCATGTTAGGACCTCCCAATCAGGGTGCTGCTATAGCTCGACGTCTGTCTTACACCAAAGTGTTTGGCCTTGTAGCAGGGAAAACTGGCCTGCAACTCGGACCCAACTGGCAACAATTGGTTGGAAACCTTGCCATTCCAGAATTCCCATTCTCGATCATCGCAGGCGATCTGAGCCAAAAAAATGTTCGCAACCCGATCCTGGGTGAAGCCAGTGACTTTGTTGTGCAAGTCGAAGAAACCCAACTTGAAGGTCGTGAATCATTCACCATCGTACCAGTCTTACACAGCACGTTGATGAAGAATCCAGAGGTACAACAACTAGTGGTCGATTTTCTGCAGTCGCACTAATAATCTGACAGTCTGATCAATTGTGCGCCTTTTTTATTGCGATGACCAACGAACCCATAGGCCATGACAATACCATTCCAACAAGACATTCGCCCTTGATCAAATGACCCTAGCAATCAATCTTTAGCATTCCACAGCTTCGACAATTCTTGCCAGCAAGACGGTACCCAATCAACGCAATGATGCGATTGTGATACAACTGGACGCTGAAGACTTCATAGCCCGTCTCGTAGCCGAGCAACACAGGCTCTAACACGCAGAAAGCCTGTTCAGACAGTACTAGACAAAGCGCTTTCGACAACCGGAAGTCCGTAAAAAAAGAGAACGCAGACATCGATCGACGCCTGCGTTCACAATAGAATAACCGCTGATATAATAGTGGGTTTAGATGAGATCTGGATGCCGACCCGATGTCCGGAACAATTGTCCCGGAGTTCACCAAAGCAATGTATATGGCTGAACCAGATGGATCGATTATCGATAGGAAGGTCATCCTTGTAAAGGGTGAATCTCTATGAGCTCGAATGACGACAAGAATATTCCGGAATTGCTGAGAATCGGTGACAAAATCTCTCTTCTTCCCGTCATTCATGGGAGCGGGCAGTTTGCGGTCACTGTGCGGCGTTGGATGCTCGAACACGCTTTCGACTGCATCGCGGTCCCATTGCCGGGATCATTTCGAACCGCCGTGGAAGCTGCGGTTCTGGAATTGCCACGCCCCTCCATCGTGATCCAACCCCCAACCACTGCTTTCACAGCAGAACCGGAAAATTGGGAGCTCAACGAATGGAATTCAGAAGACGGGGAAAGCGAAGATCTCGATGCAGCCACCTGCAGCTATATCCCCATTGATCCATGCCAAAGCGTCATCATGTCGATCCGCGCTGCGATGGGTGAACATATTCCCCGAGAATACATTGACTTGGAAACGGATCCATTTCGCCCTTATGCGACGACAATGCCAGATCCATTCGCGGTACGCCACGTGGCACCCGAAAAATTCGCGGCGGCGGTCTTACCAACCATTGTCCCACCAACAGATCAACAAACACGTCAACGTATGGTTCACATGGCGTGGCGTCTGCGGCAATTGGAAGATCACTATCAACGAATTCTGTTGGTCACGAGTGTTTTGCATTGGCCGTGGATTCGTGATGCTTACACCCAATTGGAAATCAGCTCCGACACACCACCAAAAAGTGAAGTGACAGCGTCTTTGGAACTACCGAATGACGATGATGTGCAGGAGCCTGTCCGGTATGCAGTAAAGAATCGCACACTGATGTTTCTGTTTGGTGAGTTGCCCTACATCACTGGTCTTTATGAACGCGCAAGATCAGAATTGGAAGAGGATGATGATCTGCAAATCGATGGGGTAAAAGAGCTCCTGATTGCTGCTCGCGAAGCTTACCGCCGAGACCTCGGCAACCGAGCTAGACGTATCACACCTCTGCATCTGTCAAAGTGCTTGCAATACATCCGAAATCTGTCGTTGATTCACCGCCGTATGACGCCAGACCTCATCACAATTGTGACTGCCGCTAAACAGATCTTAGGAGATCAATTCGCGTTGCACGTTGCTGAACTTGCAAATGACTACCGTTACTCCGAGGCAGATGAGGAGCACACTGATCTGGAGGAAGTGACTTTGGGAATCGACCAGGCTCGACTTCCCGATGGAGAAATCATGTCGCTGGTCAATCGATTACCGGGACCACCCATGACATGGTGCACACTTGAACTGAAACGACGCCCCAGCAAGTCAGAATCAGATCAATGGAAGTACCGATGGAATCCGTTTAGCCAATGCAGCTATCCACCGGAAGATGACCGAATTGAGAATTTCAGAACGCGAGTCTTTGAACGTGCCCGATCAATCATGGGCAACGACTTGGCAAAAACTGAGAAGTTCACAACCAGTGTCAAAGATGGCATTGATATCCGTGACACTCTCAGACATTGGTATGAGAAACAAATCTATGTCAAAGTCGTTCCACCAAGTCGAGGCACACTGGATGCGTGTGTGATGCTGTTCGATTCACCCGCTGATCCCCGCGATTACCCATGGCGCACAACCTGGTTCGCAGAACACAGAGACGAGTCAACTCTCTCTTTCTATGCGACGAATTATGAGGAGGAAATGGTTGGTCCTGGTATCGGCATGGGGATTTATGGAGGCGCGCTCTTTCTTTATCCACCTGTGGGTATTGCCGACGTGTGGACAGATGCAAGACTTGACTACACTGAAACTCTTGAAGAACGCTTGTTAGCTGCAGCATGTGTCCATTCGAGAGGGAAGCAAATCGCTGTACTGTCTGCATTGCCACCGGGCAACGGCTTTCGAAAATTGGCGAGACGATACCGCAAACATCTTGTGCATGTTCCGCTGAATTCATTTAGTGATGAACAGGTTCAACAATTGCGGACCGTGCATGTGTTAAATGGCAGTGAAGTCCGAAGCTATGCTGAAGAATTCATCAGAAAGGTCTGAGCAACGATGAGTAGCTGAGTCGCCCTCCAGAGGCTAGTCTCGCTGGACTCACATCACAAACCGACAGGCAGCCGGCTAATTCCCCGCTGCCCGCCTCTGGGCAGCCCGCTGAGCCTCAAATACCGCGTCCTCGAGAGTACGGCCCCCATGTTTTGGCATGTTCTCCTGCGGAACCAAAGGCGGCACAGCCCCGCCGTTCTGTTGCCTCAAAGCAGCGCTGTAAACTCCGATGGTTCCCGATTGAAGCAAGGGACCTGGAGGCAGAAAAAAACGCCCGATCCCGCGCCCTTGAAAGTTAATGTCCTCAATCATATTCGGGCTCTTACCAGTTCGATCAATCGAAACCGACTGCATTGCCCACTCATGAACCACAAGTTCGTAGCGAATCGGTGGCTCGTATTCAGTCACCACTTCGCGGGTCCGTGTCGAACCATCAGGGTTCATGACACGAAACTGTTCAATGCGTTTACCACCCGTATCACAAATCAATTCTACATCAGCCGATGAGTTTGGCCGAATCCGCATTGTTTGGCTTTTTGCAGAATTCTGTAGATCACGAATCCCAACTTGAACTTCGCCACGACCATCATTGACTAACTTCAGTCGAACTGGAGGCAACGTTGGATTGGGAGCAACCACGCTATCAACCAAAACGGATTGAGGATGTCGCCACCAGCCGGCATATCCCTGCATGTAAGGGTCAAATGACGGTCCGTACCACTGCCAAGGATACAAATGCTGTCTGGGTTGCAACTGGTGCTGTGGATGGAACCCGTGACGCGGAAACAACTGCCCCGGAAAGAAAAGGGGAACACCAAAGGTCAAGGGTGACACAACCTGCCCACGCCGCAATCTCACTGCTCGGCGAGTATTGATGAAGCGTGGGCGTGGATCTGCCAAACCTGCCGTTTGCATCAAACCAATACCGGAGCGTGGAAACCTCAAAGCGCGATCAATCGTTGGACAGTAATAACCAATGAAATCACCACCCAGTGAGTCCAACGATGGATCACGACTAAAAGTCGCCTGCTGGCCAGCACGACTTTGAACCAAAATTTGTCCACCCGCAATTCGGGCTGTCGCCGTCACTTCGCCAGTTGGCTCAACCAAATCAAAGATTTGCTGTCCACTGACGGGAACACTGAGAAACATAAGCAACAGCAAACTAAGAACAAAATTGATGGACATTGCCATTTTCACGTTCTCCGATAATCCTGACTTATGGACAAGCGGTCACGGTAGATTTCCTGCCGCGTCAAAGATCTGCGAGCGTTGGCTATAGAAGAGGTCCATTCCTATTCCAAAGCAACCCCAAACCGAGATCCATGCCAGCGCTGACAGAATCATCAGTCGTGCTGAGGGCGTTGAACCCCTCATCGTAGCGAATGATTCCGTATTATTCGCTAATGGTTACGCGCACCATTAGCGCAGAACAACAGCATGTAGCACAGAACAACAGCATGATTGCGAAGAAAAATCTTGCATGTACAGGAATGCAACACGCATCGTACGGATTACATTAAGTTCCGAATCGCAAAGAGCAGCTCATCAACCATCTTGGTTTCATGAGCAGCAGAAAGTGAAATCCTCAATCTCGCCGTACCCTCTGGTACAGTGGGTGGCCGAATCGCTGGAACATAAAACCCACTCTTTGCCAACTGTGCCGAAACTTCGATCACGCGTGGGTCCGTTCCAACTACAACCGGAATAATGGGAACCGACGCTTCCAGATCATTCGCTACAGCGATCGAAAGTTCCGAACGCACATGGCGAGCCAGCTTTTGAACCCTCCGCCGCCGCTCCGGCCGCGTCCTGATTTCGCCGATACCAGCGAGCGAGGCAGTTACTGCTGCGGGGGCCAACGAGGTGCTGTAAATCAGCGACCGGCAATGGTTGACCAAGTGGTCAACCACGACACGAGGAGCCGCTACAAAGCCACCTTGACTGCCAACCGCCTTGCTCAACGTGCCAATCCGGATCGCTATCCGATTTTTCACACCCAGTGCATCACAAAGACCAGAACCATCATTGCCGAGCACCCCCGTCCCATGTGCCTCATCCGCGATTACACTCGCATCATGCTTTTCTGCAACCTCCTGCAAATGATCCACCGGTGCAAGATCTCCGTCCATGCCAAAGACTGTATTTGTCACGATCCATACGCGAGCAAATTCCTGCCGCCGCCGCTGCAAAATATGATCGGCTTTCTGCCAGTCTCGATGCGGATAAACCACACACTCAGCACGTGACAATCGGCAACCATCAATTAACGATGCATGATTCAGCTCATCGCTCAGAATCAAGTCCCCAGCCTCCGCCAAGGCGCTCACTGCACCACTACACGCAGCGAAACCAGTGGGAAACAAAATAGCAGCTTCCGTTTCTTCGAGCTCTGCAATTTGATTGCTCAATCGCTCGTGACAGGTTGTCCAGCCAGATAAAAGCGCGCTGGCACCACTGCCGCCCGTTACCCGTGAGTCCAAATCAGCATTACCCAACGACTGCCCGTCTTGACGCCCCTCGTTGCCACGCATTTCCATGCCCAACCCGAGATAATCATTTGCACCGAAATTTAACAATCGCCGACCATCAGGATCAATCACATGAACACCGTCAAGTTGACGTGCAACGAGGTTTCGAAACCGCTTGTGTTCTCGGAGACTCTGTTGGCGTTGCGTTAGGTAATCAAAACTGGTCATCAGACACCGGGAAAGCAAACTGGGTTCATAAAATCGTTTCAGGACAAACTCATCCTGGAGGCCAATCAAGTTTGCGACCGCCCAAAACATGAAAATGCAAGTGCATGACCTCTTGGCCACCATCCTCGCGAGTGTTCGCAACGAGACGATACCCGGCACCCAGACCCTCTGCCTCCGCGACCTTCGATGCGACCAGCACACAACGTCCCACAATCGCTTCATCTTCATCTGACAAATCAGCAAGTGAAACAATTTCCTTTTTGGGGATCACAAGAAAATGAATGGGGGCCTTCGGATTGATATCACGAAATGCAAGGCAAAGTTCATCCTCATGCAACACTTCAGCAGAGATCTCACCTGCAATGATTTTTGAAAAGATCGTTGTCATCAAAAAATCCAAGTAGAAAAATATGTAACGGCTTTTGGCACCCACACTGAACGGATCGTACCCCCAACGAAACGGCTCACGCGAGATCGTCAGCACAGTCCACGTGAATACTGATTTTCTCTTGTTCGCAACACCATTTCGTCCTACGGCATTGCCTTGCTGAGCACCTCTCCTCAAGCATCTATTCTAACAGTGGCATGGAATACTTTCACCGACAGCAGGTCACGATAGCAGATCAAACTCGCAGACCAAATCAGTCCCGCTACGAGTCCAAGCATCACAGCAAAAACCCTTCGATTATCAACCTAGGGCTTTGTTCCCACGCGTTTACCGGCAAAAAACTGCTGCCGTCTTAGCCATCCTAGTTTGAATCTCCTGAACTCGGCAGCCAAGGCGGTCCGAATTACAGAGGGTGGATCTTGTTGCAATTTGAAGATTCCACTAGTTACCACTCACTGCCGTTTCATTCTGCTGGAATTCCTATTCAGAAGATTCTAATGCCAGCAAAAAAACAATGACAGCAAAACTGAGGATGGGCTCCTGCTGATGAATTCCGCTATGACGCTCCAGCAGTTAGTGCATGGTTCTCCAAGTGAGCGTGCAACGGCAGCTGAATATCTTGCGCACCAAGGCACAGACGCCGCATACGCCGCGAGTCAACTCACCGCAGCTTGCAGTGATACGGAATCGGTCAGCGACTGGGCAATTGCTGCATTGGAGCAGCTGGGACCACCTCCATCATCTGCCATTGATTTACTGGCGAGCCTGGCACAATCAGAAAAGACGCTGACCGCGTATTGGGCGGTAACCCTCTTGGGCCGCGCCGGTCCTGATGCAGCGTTTCACCAACAAGTGCTGGTAACTTTGTTGCTAAATTCAAAGGACTTGGCGGTGCAGGAGAAAGCAGCGTGGAGTCTTGGCCGCATGCATGCAGATTCCTCGGAAGCAACGCGGGCACTGCAACAAGCTGCGCAATCACCCGAAACGCGACTTTCGCGTGTTGCGGCAAAAGCATTGCAGCAAACGTAAACCTAGAAAAATCGAATTGCAAAACGCGATCACGGGCATGGAGGCCTGGCATGGCTCGCAGAAAATCCAAATTTTCGTTATTGATGTGGCTGCTTTTCAGTGGCATTACAGGCAGTGGAATCACTGGCTACCTGAAACCCAACATTCCGATCATTGGACCGATGATCGCAAACTTCACCGATAAGAGTCAGGGTCTGGTGACGGGTAGCCAAAATCTACTTACGGAATCAGCAAGCGGTCTGCTTAACAACCAAGCATCTGGTAGTTATGGCGGCTCAGCCGTTGCCGGTCGACTTACATCAGCTAGGCAGCCTTCCCGTGGGCAGCAGCAAGGTGCTGTCCAACCCACCACAGCTGCAGGAAGCCACGGAAATGGGAATTTGTTGATCGCCAGTTTCAACATTCAAGTACTCGGTCAATCAAAGATTTCCAAACCTGGCATGAAAGAACTATTAGCTCACGTGATTCGGCAATTCGATCTCGTTGCCATTCAGGAGGTTCGCGCAAAAGCAGACAATGTCATTCCAGATCTGGTCACCACCGTCAATTCAAATGGCAGCCGATACAACTTTGTGATCGGTCCTCGATTAGGTCGAAGCAACAGCAAGGAACAGTACACTTATGTGTTCAACACCAACACGGTGGAACATGACCCATCATCAGTTGGCACGGTCAATGACCCAAAAGACCTTCTGCACCGTGAGCCGTTCGTAACGCGCTTTCGAGCAAGAACTCAATCACCCGCTCAGGCATTTACATTTTGGATGGTTAACATACACACCGATCCTGATGAAGTTCCTGAGGAAGTTGATGCACTGGCTGATGTGTTTGAAGTGATGCAAAAGGCGCGCGCTGACGAAGATGATGTGATTCTGCTCGGGGATCTGAACGCAAGTGAAAAGCAGTTGGGCAGACTAGGACGACTGCCGGGAATGCAATGGACAGTTAGTGGTGTGACCACCAACACTCGCAAGAATAAAGCTTATGACAATATTCTGTTCCAGGGGCAGGCAACCCGTGAATACACCGGTCGCTGGGGCGTTTATGACTTGGAGCGCAACCTCGGACTAAGTCGCGAACAGGCACTGCAAGTGTCTGACCACCTGCCTGTCTGGGCTGAGTTTCGTGTCTGGGAGGCGCCGCCACCTACGAGTTCTGTAGGACGTCCGTCTCTTTACAACTGACACACCGCAACGGATGCACTTGGAACAACATGTGTAAGAATGGGGCAGGGTACCGTAGATGGCCAGGTTGCCCGTCAAGCGATCCCGTTATTCAACAAAAAGTGAATCGGTTCGCAGAGAAAAGCCCCAGTATGGCAAACAGCCCAATCGCTAGTTCGGCGCCGTTTGCCGCCAATCAGAATTACATGATGGGGAGGCTGAAAAGCTCACTCGATTCAGTGATTCCGTGAGTTGGAAGAGACTTATTTGAGTCCATAAACAGGCGTCAACTCTAACGATAACTGCAGGCGTTTCGCCTCCTCTGCTTGGCCTGACGCTCGCAACTTATTCAGCAACAAACGACTCGGGCCGGTCTGCATTGCCATAGGCAACGCCGCTATTTGCTTCTCCCAAGTTGCTCGCAGCGCAGCGACCTGCGGCGGCGGCGTAACGCGCCACGACAGAATCCGTGCAAGCTGTGAGATGTCTTTCGATGTCTCGGAATCTTTCACCAGTTCGTTGATGATCTGCAAACCTTGATTGCGCGCTGCAGAGGAGAGCAACCAGCTTGCCGCCACGAGTCTTACAGCGGCAGAAGAGTCCTGAGCTCTTTCCTTTGCANCACGAACCACCAACGGGGGCTGAGCCCCATTTTCCCAAGCAATCGGCAACCACGCCAGCACCATGGCTGGCAGTGATCGACGATCCAGTTGCCCCACCAATTCCAATGCAACCGGGGCTCGACCACCCAACCAGGCGCTATTGGCCGACAGCATCGTGAGCCATTGCTGCCGCCAAACCGGAGGACGGCTCTTCAACGCAGCAGGCAAACCGGAAAGTGATTGTGTGTACTTTCCCTGTTTGAAAAAATTAATCAGGCTTTTTTCCAGATCAGAGACCTGTTCTGGTTCTACCCACAGCACACGAGCTGCGGACTTGACTGTTTCGGCATTCTGCCCAGCAGGAATCACTCGAAATTGCTCCGCATCCAAAGCAACCACGCTACCTGAAAATACCTCGATGCTGCGCGGATACCAATCTCCCTGTCCGACTTTTGATCGACTGGGCTCCAACCAAATTCGATCCGCAGCCGAGATCCCATCTGAATAGGTAATAAAACCTACGATTAGAAGCAACAGAAATGACAAACGCATTGCACGTACACGCCTTGGTATCAAGGAAAAGTCAACACTTAGAAACAACTTTATGAAACCTGCCTTGCTCTTACGCCAGTTCATGGCGAATCAGGGTTCGCTGCAGGCTGAGAGTCACCTGCTGGTTGGGAATTATTTTGTCGGGCGATAGGAGACACTGTGCCTAACCTGCGGATATCAACATACTGATACTGGCCTCGATTCTGAGCAGCAAGATCACGAAGAAACGTATCAGTCGGTGCTGCGGGGTCAGCACCAAATTCGATGGTATGAATGGTCGCGCCACTGGCATCGGCAAGATTTCTGATCTCACGCAACTCACTGGATGACAATCGTGGGATCCTCGCATCAGTTAGAAAGAATACAACGTCGGGTGACATACGCAGAGCCATCTTCAAAGCTGACTCATGCTCAGTACCACCAAAAGCGGAAATCGATCGGATATAGTTCTCAGCAAGACGCACGTAGGATTTCTCTCCTGAAAACAGCTGGTCTGGAACGCCTGAAAGCTGAAAAGCTTTTGGCTTATCGTTGTAAAAGATCAGCTGAAAGCTTTGGCGGTCGGTGAGTGTCCGGAGACTGCGAATGAGTTCAGACTTCGCAGCCCTCAACGGCTTGCCGCCAAAACCATTCATGCTATCAGAGCGATCAAACACATAGACAAACCGCGAACCACTCCCCGATACTCCAAACACCATGGTGGTTGCCTCCGCCGAGTCATTGGCAGACTGTATCCCTGTTCCCCTTGAGAACGCATCTCCTGACAAGTCACTCTGGCCGGCCAAGCCATCACCGGAAACTGGCTTTGGCGTGGACTGCATCGATTCCAAGACCCCGGGCAAATCCAACGGCGGGGACAAGTCAGCAGGTGGTGCTGCCGACGACGCCGATGAGCTCGTCGCCATGTCGTCGGTAACTTCTTTTTGTAGCTCGACCACCTCTTTGATCTCCTGATAACGATCACGATCTGGCAGACGATGTACTACGGCAATTCCCACTGGTCGATCCACCGTGGCACCAGTTCCCCGAGGCGTTTGGGACCAAATCAGGCCCAAAGCGGTCAGCAGGATGACATGCAGAATCACCGACATCAGCAGGGCAGATCTTGGACGTTCAGGAGGCACCATTTCAGCTAATTCAGCGTTCATGGTGGGCGTCGAGGAGGTTTCAAGCGGTTTCATGGCACCCATTGTTCTAACCCATTTCATCAAAAAGTGCGCGTATGTCGGCTGACAATGCAATGAGGACGCTTCTCAGCAGGCCATTTCCCAACTAATTTATTGCGGTACAAAGTTCAAAAACCGATTCCACCCCCGTGGTGGCTGAGCCTGGAGAATCCCGTCGTGAGCAACGCTCGATATCTGTTTACTAGTGAATCCGTCAGCATGGGCCATCCCGACAAATTGGCGGATCGTATTTCCGATGGCATTCTTGATGCTTTGCTGGAGCAGGATCCCAACAGCCGCGTTGCGTGCGAAACGATGGTCACTACTGGCATGGCGGTCATCGCGGGTGAAATCTCAACCAACGCCCGAGTCAGCTACTCTGATGTCGTGCGTGAAGTCATCAATGAAGTTGGCTACACCGACGACCAAATGGGAATCTGCGGCGACACCTGTGCAGTCATGGTTTCGCTCGACACACAAAGTCCTGACATTGCTCAAGGCGTTGATTCTGATGACGCAGCCGGAAAAGAAATTGGGGCAGGTGACCAGGGCCTGATGTTCGGTTACGCGTGCAAAGACACTCCGGAACTGATGCCGTTACCGATTGCATTGTCACATCGCATCATCAATCGCATTACTGAGGCGCGATTCAACAAAGAAGTTGGTTGGTTGCGTCCTGACAACAAAAGTCAAGTCACTGTCGAATACGAAGGTAACACTCCCGTTCGTATCGATACGGTTGTGGTCAGCGCCCAGCACAGCCCTGATGTGTCCAATGAAGAAATAAAGTCATTCATCACCGAGCAAGTGATCAAGCCTTCGCTTCCTGCCGAACTGGACAAAGGTGATATCAATTATCACATCAATCCGACTGGCAAGTTTGTCGTCGGTGGCCCTCATGGCGACTGTGGCTTGACCGGCCGGAAAATCATCGTGGACACCTACGGTGGTTGGGGTCGTCACGGCGGCGGTGCTTTCAGTGGTAAGGACTCAACCAAGGTTGATCGGTCAGCTGCTTACATGGCACGCTACGTTGCCAAGAACATCGTTGCAGCTGGTTTGGCTGAACGCTGCGAAGTACAGCTTGCCTATGCGATTGGAGTCAGCGAGCCTGTCAGTGTTCATGTCGACAGTGAAGGCACTGGCAAGATCGATGATGCCCGACTATGCGAACTGGTGCGTGAACACTTCCCTCTGACACCCAAAGGAATCATTGAGCATCTCGAACTGCGCCGCCCTGTATTCCGTCAAACAACTGCCGGTGGTCATTTCGGCCGCGAAGGTGATGGCTTCACTTGGGAACAGACTGACAAAGCGGAAGCACTGGCAGCAGCAGCCGGAATGTCAGCAACGGCCTAAGTTGTGCGTCTGGTTTGGACAACCGACCTGCACCTGAACTCTGTTCCCACACCTATGTGGGAACAGTGGGTTCGGAAGATCAGCGCCCTGAAAGCCGACGGCATGGTGATTACGGGCGATATTTCCGAAGGTGATGATGTTGTGCCACAGTTGCATCGCATCGCCAGCGACATCAACTTGCCCATCTATTTTGTATTGGGCAATCATGATTTCTATGGAAGCACCTTCCAAGCCACACGGCAAAATGTAATCCATGCCTGCCGCGATTCCAGCCAACTGCATTACCTGACAGATCTTTCTGCCTTGCGGGTGTCTGCAGGAACTTACCTCTTGGGCGAGGATGGTTGGGCGGATGGGACAGTTGGGAATTACGAAGAATCAACGATTCATCTGAATGACTTTGAACGAATCGGTGATTTCAAAGCGTCCGGCCAATTTGCCTGGAAACAAAAGCTACTGGACATTGGCAGTGATTCGGCAAAACGCTTGCGGTCCAAATTCGAGCAGCTACCAACCGACACTCATCAGGTACTCGTACTAACCCATGCACCTCCGTTTCGAGAGGCTTGTTGGTACGAGGGCAAGACAACCGACGATAATTGGGCACCTTTTTTTGTTGCTGGACAAGTTGGCAACGCAATCATGGACTTCTGCCAACGGAGACCTGATTGCAAAACGACCGTGCTCTGCGGTCACACGCACCATGCAGGAGTAGCAAAAATGACAGCTAATCTGGAAGTGTACACAGGAGCCGCCAGCCTTGGTCGCCCGGATATCGAGGCCACTATCACAGTGACTCCGGATGAGCTTGCCTTTGCCCAACACAAAAATGTTGGCTGACGAATTCGAGCACGAGTCTTCGTGTCAACAAATCACAATGAGCAGACCGATCACCTACGTTCTGTTCAACTTCTGTATTGGCTCCACAGCGACATCAGTTCTACCAGATGCTCAACTGCAGCAGCCATTTCGTCTAAACAAGCAAACTCAGTGACAGCATGTATGTTGTGTTGCCCACTGGACAGATTTGGTGTCGGTAATCCCTTTTCAGTCAATTGACTGCCGTCAGTCCCACCACGAATACTTTCACTCTTGTACTCTACACCAAGATTCTCAAAAGCCTGCTTCGCAAGTGTTACCGCTTCAGGCAGATCACTTAAACCATCTCTCAGATTCCGATACTGGCGCACGACTTCCACATTGGCTTTCAAACCCGGCATTGTCTGCACGACAGCGTCTGCAGTTTCCTGCAATTGCTCGGCATAGGTCTTCAAATCTTCTGTTTCAAAAGACCGCAAAATCAGCTCAACCGTCGCCGATCCTACGCCACCTTCGAGCGTGTACGGATGGATGAATCCCTCACGCTCATCGGTGGTCTCAGGCGAACAGGTTTCTCTGGGCAACTTCGCCACAAAATCTGCTGCTGCTCTGACAGCGTTCACCATCCGATCTTTCGCAATCGATGGATGAATATTGTGTCCCTCAAAACGGACGATTGCAGCATCGGCAGAGAATGTCTCTTCATCTATCACGGCAGCACCGCCGCCATCGAGTGTATATGCGACTGTCGCGTTGAGTTTTTCCAAATCGATTCGATCTGTACCACGACCAATTTCTTCATCGCATGTGAATAGCACTTTCACGGGGCCATGTACTAGATGTGGATTCTCAACCAGGGTTGCCACCAATTCCATGATGATTGCCACACCAGCCTTGTCGTCACCTCCCAGAAGCGTATTCCCGTTGGTGGTGACCAAGGTCATGCCAACCATGGACTTCAAAGCAGGGCATGATGCAACATCGATCACGTTTCCGCTGGGCAACGTAATGTCACCGCCTTCGTAGGACTGAATCACCTGAGGCTGAACATTTTCTCCGGGTGCCTCGGGTGATGTATCCAGATGGGCAACCAGTGCTACCGTCGGTCCTTTTTCCCCGTTGCTGGCAGGAACGGTTCCCCAAACCAACGCATGCTCATCNTGACACGCGTCTTCGATTGTCAATGCCCGAAGTTCCTCGAGCAGCAACTTTCCTAGATCCCATTGACCGGATGAACTTGGATAGCCATCACTGCTTGGGTCAGCAGAGGTACCCACCTGCACATAGGACAAAAAACGTTGAAGAAGTCTATCACGGTTGATCAGAACGCGGTCGGCACTGGCAGCAGGCATATTGATTTGCAGAAAACGGGGAAAGAGGACGTTTCATTCGGCTCCGTTAGAACACAGACCCGATAAGTTGTACATTGTGTCACTGNATCAGAAACTGTTTTTAACACATCCCGGGCAAGCAGAAGATGAGCGAGAAAGTCGCACACCTCGTATTTGACGTCGAGAGCATTGCTGATGGAGACCTGATTTCAAAGGTTCGTTATCCCGACCAAAACCTGAGCAACAGCGAAGCCATCGCAACATATCAGGACGAATTGATGGAGCAGCGCGGGACAACGTTCATTCCACATACGTTCCAAATACCCATCGCAGTCGTGATCGCAAAAGTCGCGACCAACTTACAACTGCTCGATATCGTATCCATTGATGAACCCGAATTTCGGCCACACGTCATCACTGAAAATTTCTGGAGAGGGTGGGAAGCCTATAAAAATCCTCAATGGGTCACCTTCAATGGACGATCATTTGACATCCCCTTGATGGAGCTCGCGGCATTTCGGTTTGGCATCTCCTTGCCAGCGTGGTTCAGATCAGATGGCTACAAATCGCCGAGAAACCGATTCAACTCAACTGCTCACCTCGACCTGCAGGACGTGCTGACCAATCATGGAGCCGCACGGTGCAATGGTGGATTGAATCTCGTCGCGCAATTGCTTGGAAAACCTGGCAAGATGGGACTCACAGGAGACAAGGTTCAAGAGCAGTGGGATGCAGGCCATAAGATGGCAATCAGTGACTACTGCCGCTGTGATGTTCTGGATACTTATTTCGTCTTTCTGCGGACCCAAGTGCTTACGGGTAAAATCTCTCTGCAAGAAGAAATCGAATTGGTAGAGGCTGCGAGACAGTGGATTGAGGAAAGGGCTGGGACATGCGAGGCCTATGCATCGTACCTTGAGAGTTGGAGCAGTTGGAATAATCCGTGGCAAGCTGCCAAACCAGCAGCAGATAGCGAATCAACATGAAGAACAACGTGAAACACCATGTGAAACCGGAGCTTGGAATCGCAAATCCACCTTTACCTAAGCAAGCCCATCTAGCTACTGTCGGGAATGTATGGAAGCGTCAGTGTCGGGCGTTCCCTCTTTTCGCCTGCGCAAAATTTTTCCACCTCGAATTTCATCAATGGCTGGACACGGAAGTCTTCGCCCGATAGGCCTGCTCTCAAAATTACCTGCCATGGTAATGCGGTGGAGATACGCCAACACATGCTTGCAATTCGCTGTTCTGCCTTTTCTCATGTTGCTGTTGTCAGGAGAGCAAGCAGCCATAGGTGATCCTGCGATCAACCTGAAAACATCACGAGACAACACCCTTGATATTGCTCTGGATTTTGACTGGGCAGTCAAGGAAGCACAATACTGCCATTTACGTTTACGATTGCTTGATGACTCTGCCAATCATGGGCACATGATCCATGAACTTACGAATCAATCTGACTCTGATCAAACGGTTGCAGCCTTCACACTGAGCCAAGACGCGACTCAGCTGACCTTTCACCCTCGTGCACAGGTCAATTCCGTACGTGTTCGACTGCGAGTGCAGGGTACACCCGAAACGCGCATTGTTATCGAATCATTGGACGAACCCCGTAATCCAGCGGGATTTCGAATCATGCAACCAATTCGTGAAATCAGCTTCGCGGACCTGCTACAGAAAAAGATACTCCGTTCTGATCCACCGCTCGCATCATCCAAGACCACCGAGCGACACTCAACTTGGTCAGTCGGTCGAGCAGAAGATGATGAGATGCGACTCACCGGCCTGCAAGCAGTTCCGGTCTATGAGCCCAATGCACCTCTCGAGCTGGCTGCCGCGGTCAATGCAATGACACACCAAGCATCGTCCGTGCTGACATTCCACTACTCGATTATTCAGGTATCCAACCAGAAGACAGTGGTACGACACCGGAAATCAATCAGCATTAATTCCGCTGGTAACAGTGAAGTGATTCCTATCACTGAGGCGGTTCCTGCAACACCGGGAGTTTACGAAATACGCTGTCATCTTTCCAAGGACGATGACCGCATTTGGGATCGACTGCGAGGTCGTGAAGCACCTCTAGTGAAAATCGGTCGTCCATTCTTTGTGGTGTCCAAACCAGGAACCCCCGCCCCAACTGACACAGAAAACTGGCAAATTGCCGGAACACTGCGGCCCTCAGAATCAAATTGGTCTGTAGGTCAGTGGTTACCTAAAACAACCACCCGGTTCATCCCAGGCGTCAATTCTACCAAGCCTGAGACCAAACTTGCCCAAGTCCAGCACTCCGGCGAGACAGTTTCTCTACTACCAACTGACGAGGCATTTCAAGCCAGTTTGCCGGTACTCACTCCTGGCACACCTCACAAAATTAAATTGCGGTTGCCAGCGACTCAGAGTATCAAACTGCAGATTGAAGCAGGCGGTCTGTACGATCGCGAACGCCCCGCTACCAAATTCATTCTGTCGGACGCGAAAACTATTGATCTGACAGAGCAATGGCGCACCTACACATTCGTGCATTACCCCGCCGAAGATGACCAAATCTGGCTGACAAATCTTAGTGATGGTGTTTTGCAACTGGAATCAATCGAAGTTCAAGCAGGACCACAGAATCTCATCCCACCTCAGGTTGACCATGATGAAGATGAACTTCCTCCAATGCCCCAAACGCGAAACACCGTCCTGCAGATCAACGACATCAACTGGGTAGATTCGCTATCCAAGGATGTGCCAGGAAGATATTCATTGGATGATTTTGATGTGCGGACCATCAACGCCTTCGAACTTTGGGTCGCGTTGAATCGAATTTGCGATCTCGCAAGAACGAGTGGGATGAACGGGATCATGTTACCTGCCAATGGTGGTGGAAACACACTTTTCCAGACACGAACTGTATTTCCAAGAACAAGCTCGACACATGCGAACACCAACCAACTGGCAACAACTGTCACCTTAATGGCAAACCACGGTCTCAAGACGCATGTACATCTTGATCCCGACTTCATGCTGCTACCCGTCGAACAGGCTCTTCTACAGCGGCCGACTCTTGTTCAACAATTGACGAGAATTCAGCAAGGCAACGCATTTCAATACAACCTGCTACATCCGCTGGTGCAAGAAAGTCTCCAGGAACTGCTTGCTGAGTTGGTATTTCAATGTAGTCAGGCAGACCATTTCGCCGGCATCACAATCGACTGCGGTTCAGGCAGTCATCTGCAACCAATCAAGCAGATGTTTGACAGTGATGCCACTCTGACAACCTTCGCACAATCGCTCAATGTGACTGTTGCGACTGAACAATTGCGTGCATGGTCACAAGGTGAAGGGCGGGAAACCTATAAAAATTGGGTGCTACAGACGACCAATCGCTGCTTCCGGGACCTTCAAAACGGGGAACCCCAAACGACCCTCGACCTGAAGTTTGACCCAACTGTCCCTCGAACCATCCAGCCCAAGTCTGCTGATGCAGATACCCAGGCATTCACGCCGGGAGAAAATTTTCCGATAGGTTTTGGCAACACGCATGGGTATACCGATCCACGATTGTTGGTACGAAGACCCCTGCGTGTTCCATCGCGATCCGAAGAGGGAGCAGTGGCTTCCAGCGTTTACTTCAGCACGCGACTGCAACTCACAGATACTGCTATCATTCAGAATCAGAAGAAGTTGTTGGAAGATACATGCCATCTGATTGATCGGCTTGATCCAACCAACCTTGTCGTCCAACTCCCCATCGATGGTCGCGTTTTACGCCCTCAACTCGTCACACTCCTGCAATCGTTTCGAACCTTGCCGCGAACTGGCATGCAAACCGTCCAAGTGGAAAGCAGAGCCCAAAACACAGTTCGCGTGAAGAGCGTTCAAACGGACAATTACTTGCACCTTGNCTGTCTATGCCTGACACCATGGGCAAATGAAATCGACATTGAAACCAGTCAAAAAGTTCAGTGGAAAGCCGTCGGCGGAAAGCCGGAAGGAATTCAAATTGAACAACTGGGTGGTAATCGGGTGCGAATTCAAGTCGCTGAAGGGCATTTGATTCTACTTCAATCAAATCAACGTGCGGGTGACATTAAAATCATTTCATGCCGGGCACGACTCAGTGGTGGGGCGGCAGCATTGGCAGAAATCAAACGGAAAGTAACGTTGGTTGCCCAGCGAATTGGGATTCTGTTCGACTTCGAATCTTACGACGCCCTGAATAATGGAGGATTTGAAAAAGCGGGCGACTTGGGACTGGTAGGTTGGTTGCACGCACAACATCCTGCAGGCTGCGTCCGGATCGATGACACCCAACCCTTTGAAGGCGAGCATTCTATCTTGCTCACCACCGAAACCAATACAACGGCACGAACCTGGTTGGTCAGTGAGACAATCACACCGCCAGGATCAGGTCGACTTGCGGTCTCGCTGGCATGTCGTGCCGAGGCCAGCGCGAACGCCGCTAGCCACCGTTTGCGAATCTCTCTTGAAGCCACGGAAAATGGAAAACCTGTCCGCTATTCCAATGAGTTTGAAATCCCAAAAAATGGTCAGTGGGGAAGCCGGGAAGTGCAACTCGAAGCACTCAACATCGATGCTGCCAACATGCACTCGCTGCGTCTCACCATCGACAACCTTTCAAGTGGGCGGATCTGGATTGATGATGTCAGGCTTCATGATCAGTTTCCCACTGTCAGCGAAAGAGATGAATTGCAAAGCGGAGCTTTCCTTGCTGTCCAGGGTCTGCAAAAAAGCAATCTCGCACCAGCGGGTCGATTATTGCAAAACGGATGGGCGCAGTACTTGTTGCGACTTGAGCCATTGCAAGACCCCAAACCCAAGACAATAGAAACAGAAAAAATACCTGGAATCGCAGAGCGCATCCGTGATTGGATCCCCCGACCTTTACGTTTTTAAGGCCTGCCGCCAAGTACGGAATTAGCCATGCTCCAATGGGTCAAGCGAATTGGGATCATTGTGCTGGCAATCCTCGTTCTTGCCTCACTCTGTGGCTGGTGGTTATTCAGACAGAGCAGGGTTGTACCAGAGTTCTATCATCAGGCAACGAAACTCAGCCATNCTGACCCAAAATCAGGAAGCTACCAGCTCGAGGCCAATGTCACCAAACTGCAAAGAGATGCCTCCCAACCAGGCTCTTGGGAAGCTAGCTTCAGTGAAGACGACATCAATGCGTGGCTTATCCAACAACTACCTCTGAAATTCAAGCAACTGCAAACTTCAGGTGTAAGCGACCCAAGAATCAATATTCAGCGAAACCATCTGTTGGCAGCTGCACGCTACACCGACGCGAAGCTTGATACCGTTATTTCCTGTGAACTGCATGTGGAACTCACAGCAGCACCCAATCTTTTAGCCGTCGACATTCGCAAGCTGAAAGCGGGTGCCATCTCCTTGCCACTCGGCCACTTTATCGACGGCGTAAGTGCTGAAGCCGCGAAGGCAGGTATTACGATCCGTTGGAACCGCACGGAATCAGGTCTTACTGCGCTTGTTCAAGTGCCAATTGAACGCACCGAATATGCCTANAGTCCTGTCATCATTGATTCAATCCAATTGATCGACGGAGCCATCATTCTTTCGGGCCATACTGGGACACAAACCGAAGCCTGTCACGAATCTCTAAGCCCTGTCCACCAGTTCGTCACCTATCGAGCGACTGATAAATGCAATTCCAAAATTGGTTCTGAGTCCGGACTCTTTTCTTCCCGCCGTTGAACGATCTCGAGTAATCCATGTCGAATACCACACTCTGTCTGCCAATGCATTGCTGCTTTGAAAGTCGCTTCAGATAAAGCACTCGTCAGTTGCTTGTACTCACCAGCAACCATTCTCTGCACACTGCCTCGCCCCCCACCAATATCGCCCTCACGATCAAGATAGATCAAACGATGATCAGCTAGCTTCCGGCAAGGTGTAGTAAACGAATTTTCCAAATCAGTGATCAATTCCGTCGACCACGTGGCCAATGCTTCACCATTCGCAAACATCCAATCTAGATGTGTCTCCGTTGTCCGTTCGAAAGATGGCCCAACATCATGCCGTAAAACGACAAAACGATTCCCAGACTTGTGTTCTAAAAGATCATTGTGATCCGGTGTTTCCATCATGCCTTGTTCCAATCCCTGCCCATGACTTGACCGCCAAACTCTCAAACTTGAACCCCTTGAGGGTCTGGTGACTGCTCAAGGTTTTTTGACTGACTTATACTGGCCCCGAAGAGCGTCATCGAGCATCCCTTGGGTCAGCAAGATAAACTTCGCACGGCGATATGCCTCTTGCTGGTCCCCCTTTTTTTGTAACAAACGAATTGCCGCTAATTTCGCTCCATGCCAGGCGCGTTGACCTTGTGGCAAACCAGATGCTAATTCATCCCACAACGCTACCCCCGCTTGCTGGGCTTTTGGGTTGCCAGTCGAACCCAGCATCGTAGCGGCGTGCTGGATCGACCTCCGGGGATCTGCTGATGTCTTCCGAACCTCCTTCAACTGTTCAATCGCCTTCTCAATATCGCCGTTCCACAAAGAACGTTCTGCTGATTCCATGGACACTGATTCTGAACCTATCCACTTTGCCAACAATGCAAGTGTCCTTGGACGCAACGACGGATCAAGGCGGGCATCTGCCATCAAACGCTGCTCTACCTGAGGCAACAGATCCGGGGGTGGCGTTTCTGTTGGAATTATTCCACTCCGCCTGAAAGTGATGACCGAGTCAATGAATGCATCCTCAGAAAAGGCGTCTGCGCCCAGTGGCTTGAGATCACCAAGATCCAAGCGATCCAAGTGCAGAGCGGACACAAAGCGATACCGTGAGAGCATCGCTTCATTGCTGACCAATTTCTTCATCGCAGCTTGAAAATGATTTGTCGCTTGCCGCCAGCTAGTTTGCGTAGGTACCTTTTTGTTAGCGACCTTCGTAGNTCCGGTATCAGAGGCATTTTCTTGCAAAACCAACAACCACGCATCAGTAATGGATTGTGACAGTTCAGTGTCAATCGTCGCAGGCTCAATATCCGAAACGATTTCCGCAGCTTCAAGATAGCGTTGCTGTGAATGAAGAATCTGTTTCAACCAGTTGCGAATGGACCCTGAGTTGGGACTATCAGACCACTTCTGCAAGTTCACTCGCAGCATCGTCTCAAGGCTNCTGACGGTTGCCGGATCAGAGGGATCAAGCCTCGCAAGCAGGATTGCGGCCTGAAGATGAGTTGCTGATGCTTTTTCGGCAGCAGGTTTCGCCAGCGGCACGTCCCGCATCAAATCGATTGCATCATTCATTCGTTCTGCTGCCAGAAATGCCGCAGCAGCCTCCGCTACGCGGCTCATCGCGCGATCAGGGTTCAATTCGGCAGCGGCAGCAGCGGCCAGGAGATCGCCAGCACGACTGGGATCACCGCGCCGCAACCAATCCTGACCCTGAGCGGCAACCACAGAGGGATCAACGGTGACTTTTGATTGGCCTGTCAAATTCAAATGCGACAGGGAAATCGCATCGGCACGACGCCTCGCATACGCCCCTCCACGCTGCTGGATTACATCCAACCAATCACCGACCCGGCGTCCCGCGTTAGTGACCAACAAGAATTCTAGTCTTGCCAAATCCATGGAGAGGGCATTCGGTGCTGCCTCAGGCACCTCCCCAAAAAAATCGGTCAATAATTGCCCCGCCTTCGCCATCCGGCCCTGAACGATACATAACCGCACCCTGAGAGCCTGTAATTTGGGAGGCAGAGAACCAGCAAATTGAGGTAGCAACGCTGTCAATAAAGTATCACAGCGATCATATTGAGCGGCTTGAAATACAGCTTCCACTCGCAATCGCTCAACTTCGTTTCTCGCATCAGTTCCCATAGGCAAACGTGTAATCGCGTCATTGGCCATCTGCTCGGCCTTCGTTGCCGCTGCGATACAGTCAGCACTACCGCGCGGGAACAATGCCGTTTGAACCAGCGCCAGTGAAACTGCATCCATTTGCAGTTGTTGACCAAGACGACGCAAATCAGCAATCATTCCAAGACTTCCAGCAGTGCGGTCTGACTCAAGAGCAGAGCGTTTCTGCTGAACTTCATCAGCCAAACTTGCTACATGGGCCATTGCAGTCAGCAACTGCCTGGTAGCCAGTTCCTGTATTTGGTCGTTCCGTGGGGACACGGCAGCACGCAACACACAATGCATAGCGAACGATTTTTCGCTATCCAACAACTGTGATTTCAAAAACAACGTACGTGGATGATCAGGATAAGAACGTATTAAATCACTGATTGGACGCTGTACTTCTGCCAACTCATCATTACCAAACGTATCACGTCCCATCTGCCTGGCCGTCAGTATTTTTGATTCTCTAACCCGCCATTTGGCAGCAGCATCGCCTTGAAGTTCCAAATTGACCGAGCGTAATCTGCAAAGGTTAAGAGCGTCATCAAAGCGTCTAAGTTCCAACAAAGCCTGAATCAGATCCTCGTCTCGATCGTGAGTCATCCGTCCAACAATTTTGACGGATAGGTCAGCGGCATTGGTTTGTCGACCACTGCCTTCAAAGCAAACCATTACAAGCAGCAGCAAAACGCTTTGTAAGACACGATTCATGGTTACTCCGGCTTGGCAGCAAATAGCACTCGATCGATCCCCGCTGCACGTGCGGCATCATAAGCTTGGACAGCAAAAGCCATCGTCACCTTTTCATCGGGGTCGACAATCACAGGTGGCTGCACACCCAATGCAGTGATTTCCGTCAAGCGTTCCTTGATATCACTCATGCGATCCAACGGCTGACCATTCAATATGATTTGGGTTCCCTCCACCTGCCACAGGAGCCGGATGACAATCTCGTCAAACTTCTCAACCGGCGGTGTGTCGCTGGATGCCTCTGCGGCCCCTATCGGTACTTCTGCGAGAGAACCAGGCAGATCGAACTCAGGCAATTCGAAGCTGCTGGTCCAGACAAAGAAAACCAACAATAGAAACACGACGTCGATCATGGGCGTCATCTTCAACTCCAATGAATCCTCATTGGATATATTTGGCAACCTCATAATCCAGCCTCCTCGCGAACAGCGATCGCAGCATCGGTAATTCCAGCCAGAGCTGCTTCACGTAACAATGGCTCGACCTGCTTGTATTGCACCGCACCATCGGTACGAATCCGAATCGCAGCATCGGAACCCTGTCTGACCTTCAGGTCAGACAGGATTCCCCGCACACTGGACAAATCAACCACATCCCCGGAAACCAACCATCGAGCTTGCTGATCAACACTGATCGTCAGCGGTGCTTTGTCAGGATCGACGGGATCAAAGGTTGAGGCAACCGGCAACTCCAGGGGTAGCCGATTCTCCTGTCGTGCCAGGTGACTCGACACCAGAAAAAAAATGATCAACAGAAAAACGACATCGATCATCGGTGTCATGTTAGCGCCGACACTTCCACGATTTCCTTGATTAGGTATTTGCATCACTACATGGTACCTCACCTTCCGGTCACAATCCGATACCCTGTGGTTCGTGAAATCTGATTTGGCGGCGAGTCCGTACAGCTGGAACTTGTTTTGATGGGCGAAAATACAACCTTCCTTAAGAACTTCCTCCGAAATCCCGGACAAGTTGGCGCAATCGCGCCCAGCAGTGGCCGATTAGTTCGCATGATGGTTGACTGGTTTGACTGGAATCAGATCCGAAACGTCGTCGAATTTGGACCCGGGACAGGTGTCTTCACGCAAGCGATCAGCGAAAAACTTCACCCTGAGAGTACTTTTTTTGCAGTCGAGCGATCAGCTGAAATGGCCGAGGTAACCCGAAAGCGCTGCCCCGATGTCACGGTCTACAACGATAGCGTCACCAATATTGCCGCACTCTGCCAACAAGAATCCATTGAGAAAATCGACGCTGTGATTTGCGGCCTACCGTGGGCTTCATTCCCCGAATCGCTGCAAACTGAAATCATCGATGCCATGCTGGGTGTACTGGCTCCCGAGGCACAATTCGCAACTTTCGCGTACTGGCAGGGAGTTGTGTTGCCTGCCGGCGCCCGCTTCAACCGGCGCTTAAGAAACACATTCGCAAGCGTCGAGCGAAGCCCCAGCGTATGGCTGAATCTGCCTCCGGCCTTCGTTTATCGATGCACCAAACCTGCCTTTCCCAGTGAGGCAATTTGAACTCGCGGTTACCGGTTCCGAAAACGCTGGCGATACTTCAGGCGCGTAAACCCGGTCGCAACTTTGAAATGCCGCGTCAGATGACTCTGATCATAAAAGCCAAATTCGCTCACAAGCTGGGTCAAACTCAGATCACTGCTCTCCAGCAAATGGCTGGCCACCCCGTTTCTTTGAGATGCCAACAGGTGATATCAGTGAATTCACTCAACTCGGCGAAGCCTCGTGAAATATCGAAAATTCAAATGCTGGACTCGTCTCGTTCCCCGACGGTTTCCCGATCACCAACGAGCAGGAGACGGTGATCAGAACAATTGGTGTATCCGGACCATCAATCGAAGATGGTCATGCAGTAGCATCCGCTGCTCTCAATGCCGCAATCGGAGTTTAAAACGTAACGCCAAATGATCAACAGTCTAGAAGAGTGAATACTGCAGATTCCATCACTTAGCAAACTCTCAACAACATTAAGTCTGGCGATTCTGTAACCGTCTTCGACTTTTAGCGGTTAAACTGTCAGCGAAGTTGCACTTACCCATTCACACAACGAAAAGTTAAATGCGCGGTTTTGTCCCAATCATCATACTTCTCTTGACCTTTGCGGCGGGCACACACGCCCATGCTGGTGACGAGCTTTCATTCAATCGCGACATCCGGCCAATTCTCTCGGACACATGTTTTTTTTGTCACGGTCCCGACGCTGAACATCGCGAAGCTGATCTTAGGCTGGATGTGGAAGAGTTTGCAAAGCAGGATGCCATTGAAGCTGGTAACGCCAGCACGAGTGAATTGATCGCAAGAATCACATCTGGCGACCCCGACGAATTGATGCCCCCACCTGAATCTGGCAAACATCTTAACCAAAAGCAGATCAATCTTTTGAAACGCTGGGTGAACGAAGGTGCGATCTATGAACCGCATTGGTCCTATGTTGACCCAAAGCCAAAACCCACACCCAGAACGAACAGTGCATGGGCCCGTGATCCAGTTGATGATCATATTTTGGCAAAACTGCCAAAAACACTGCTACCACCCTCGCCGGATAGCCCGCGTCACACCTTGATTCGTCGAGTCACATTTGACCTGACCGGTCTTCCACCTACCCAACAACAGATCGAGGCATTCGTCGGCGACACGAGCCCCATGGCATATCAGAAAGCTGTCGATCTTCTTCTCGCTTCGCCTGCGTACGGGGAACGCATGGCAACCTACTGGCTGGATCTGGTTCGCTATGCAGACACCGTCGGCTATCACGGGGATCAGGACCACAACATTTCACCTTATCGCGACTATGTCATCGACAGTTTCAATGACGACTTGCCATTAGATGAATTCACGCGCCAGCAACTGGCAGGTGATCTTGTCAAAGATCCCACGCCCAACGAACAGATCGCGACCGGATACAACCGACTGTTGCAAACAACGCATGAAGGGGGACTGCAACCCAAAGAATATCTCGCCATCTACGCTGCAGATCGCATTCGCAATGTTTCAGCCGTTTGGATGGGAGCCACTGTGGGTTGTGCCCAATGCCACGACCACAAGTATGACCCGTATTCAACCAAAGACTTCTATTCGATGGTCGCTTTTTTTGCAGACATCGATGAGCAGCAACACTTTAAAGTAGGCACTAACTCTTTACCCACCAAACGGCCACCCGAAATCTCCGTAGGAAGCCGATGGCAGCGTGAGCTTGCTGCAGAAATCGAATCAACGTTGAAAACACTGCAAAGCAAACTGGAAAATGCAGATCCAGCGCAGGTGAGCATGATCAAAAATCAGATTGGCGCGAATCAGGAGCAGTTGAAACAACTCAAGGCATCGAATCGGCTCACGATGGTCACCCAGTCTGTCGCTCCGCGAGAGATTCGGGTATTGCCAAGAGGAAATTGGTTGGATGACAGCGGACCCATCGTGGCTCCAGCAATACCGGAATTTCTTGGAACACTCGATGTCGATGGAAACCGTGCTACGCGTCTCGATCTTGCAAACTGGATTGTCGATGTTGACAACGGCATCGGAGGGCTGACGGCGAGGGTCTTTGTGAATCGCTTTTGGTATCTGCTTTTCGGTCGCGGCATCTCCCCGTCACTCGGAGACTTTGGTGGTCAGGGGCAGCCACCAAATCATCCCGAAATGCTGGATCAGCTTGCCCTCGATTTCATCGAGGATGACTGGAGTATCAAACGCATGATGCGCCGCCTTGTACTATCCCGCAGCTACCAGCAGGCTTCCGATACAACAGACACACAACTCCGGGAAGACCCGTACAACCAATGGTTTGGACGCCAGGCTCGCTATCGACTTCCAGCCGAAATGGTTCGCGACAATGTGCTGTCCGTAAGCGATCTGCTGGTACGCACCGTTGGTGGTTCCAGCGTAAAACCAAGTCAACCCACGGGCTATTATCGTCATCTGAACTTTCCCAAACGTGTCTACGCACCACATCTGGACCAACGTCAATATCAACGCGGTGTTTACGTTCATTGGCAGAGACAATTCTTGCATCCAATGCTCAAAGCCTTGGACGCTCCAAGTCGTGAAGAGTGCACAGCACAACGAGCACGATCCAATACTCCGTTGGAAGCGTTGGTGATGCTGAATGACCCAGCCATGATCAATGCTGCAGTAGCCTTTGCTGCAGCTCTGCTAAAAATCGAAGCAGAAGCTCCGGAGGCTAAGATTAGAAGAGCCTTTGAGTTAACCGTCTCTCGACAACCTGATTCGTTCGAGCTTTCAGCACTTAGCAGGTTGCTGGAATCCGAAATCAAACATTATCGTTCCCAGCCTGAAGATGCTGCCAAGTTGCTCAATACCATCGACAAGAACATTGAGATTGAATCGGTGAACCCCCAACAGCTTGCTGCTTGGACCACTCTCACCCGTGCTCTCCTGAATCTGCAGGAAACGGTGACCCGTTACTAGACGTCGACCACCAACACCACTGCGAACGCATTCCATAACCGCTGTAAAGCCATCCTCATGAAACAGCATTCAAATCCGCTCAATCGGCGAACGTTCCTCTCCAACAATGGAGTCGCTGTTGGCAGCGCCGCGTTGACATCCATGCTTGCAACCGACTCCAAGGCTGCCAACAAGGTCAACGCGGGTGCACGAACTGATGTGCCACATCATCTTGCGAAAGCCAAACGCGTCATCTTTTTGTGCATGGCAGGAGGGCCATCCCACCTCGAAACATTCGATTACAAGCCGGAACTGGACAGACTCAATGGGAAACCCATGCCAGCGTCCTATACCGAGGGACAACCGATTGCCCAACTACAGGGAAAGGAATTGAAATGTCAGGGACACTTGACCAAGTTCACAAAGCACGGGCAGTCCGGTCAACTGATCAGTGACTACCTGCCTTTCCACCAAAAGATGGCCGATGACATCTGTGTCATTCGATCGATGGTTACCGAGCAGATTAATCATGATCCCGCACACACCTTCATGAACACTGGCACCGCAATCAGTGGAAGACCTTCGATGGGATCATGGGTCACCTACGGCTTGGGAAGCGAAAGCGAAAACTTGCCAGGCTTTGTGGTGCTCACGAGTGTAGGTGGGCGTAATCCGCAACCTATCGCGTCACGACAATGGTCAGCTGGATTTCTTCCAAGCCGCTATCAGGGAGTGGAATTCAGCGGGAGTGGACAACCCGTGAACTATGTCGATGCACCTCAGGGCGTCCAAGCCCGACAGCAACAGCGTTTGATTGAAACCATTGGTCAACTCAATCAACATCGGCTGAAATCGACAGGTGATCCTGAAATTGAGACTCGCCTGGCAAATTATGAGATGGCATTTCGAATGCAAACATCTGTACCTGATCTGACAGATGTGTCGGATGAGCCGCAGCACATTCTGGACATGTACGGTGCGAAACCCGGCGATGGTTCCTACGCCTCAAACTGCCTGCTTGCGAGGCGTCTTGCCGAACGCGGGGTTCGTTTCATCCAACTTTATCATCGTGGCTGGGACCACCATGGTGGGCTTGAAAAGTACATGGACATTTGCTGCGGATTGACCGATCGCGCGACGTGGGCCCTGCTGACCGATCTGAAACGGCGGGACATGTTGAAAGATACACTCATCATTTGGGGTGGTGAGTTCGGCAGAACACCAATGTTTCAGGGCAAGGGTGGTGCGGGTCGTGACCACCACATCAAGGGGTTCTCTATGTGGATGGCTGGGGGTGGAATCAAACCCGGACAAAGTTACGGAGCCACTGATGATCTTGGCTACCACGCGGTGGACGATGTCGTACACGTGCGCGACATGCACGCCACCATGTTGCACCAACTGGGAATCAATCATCACAACTTCACACACAAATTCCAAGGATTGGACATGAAGTTGACCGGAGTAGAACCTGCTCGAGTAATTGAGCCTATCATCGCGTGAAAGCAAGCCATTGAGCGCAAAGCCGGCATGCCTGTGACATTGCAAAGCCGGCACTTTGGCCGAGATCAGAGGCTCAATTCGCTGGCAGACTCGGGATCGAGCACAAAGGTCAGCCTTGCATGTCCCTGCAATAGTGATGCGGGATTAGCAGGATCAGCTGGACCCTCGATTGCAGATTGAACAACATTGGCTTTCGATTTTCCAGTAGCCATCAATACGATTCGCCGTGACTCGAGAATCGTTCCTATTCCCATCGTGATTGCATGGCGAGGCACCTCGGCCGCTGATTGAAAAAATCGCGAATTGGCTTCGATTGTGTTTTCAGTCAAATCAACCAAGCGTGTCCGACTGTCAATTGGTGAATCAGGTTCATTGAAAGCGATGTGCCCGTTATTACCAATTCCCAAAAGTTGCAAATCTATGCCGCCCGCGTGCAGAATTTGCTCTTCATACTCAGCCACATGATTTTCAATGTTGGACGCGAGTCCATTGGGGACATGGGTTCGCTCCCGTACCACATTGACGTGATCAAATAGTTGCTGCTGCATGAAGTAACGATAACTTTGATCATGCTCGGGACCCAAACCTACATATTCATCAAGATTGAAGGTGGTCACTTTGGAAAAATCCAGTTCACCGCCCTGAAACCTTTCCACCAGCAAACGGTACACACCCACGGGTGTACCTCCGGTAGCAAGTCCAAGAACAGCAGATGGATTCTCCCGCACTGTCTCATGGATCAAATCTACTGTGCAGTGTGCTGCGTGATCCTTGTCAGCAGCGACCACAATCGTGGGTAGAGTAGCCTTGGTCATACAACATTCTCTTCTAGTAGTGCAGCAGAAGCCAACAATTCATTCGCCCAGTCACTGGGCTTCAAGAATTTCTGCAACTCACGTCGCAAATCATCACGCACGAATACTCGTACTTGCTTGACTTGATTATCAAATTGTTGCTTTGCCAAAGCCGAAGCAACTGGTGAAACATCACCCAACGTACGAACGGTTCCATCACGACCGAGTACATCGACATCGATATCAACTTCCAACTTTACCGGCGGTGCATCCAGCAACACATCTGCTGGGTGGATGGGAATTCCTGTTTTGGAAGAAATTCTCTCAGCCAGTTTCTCTGAACAGGCGACCAACCACCAGTAAGGCTTTCGCGCCAAAGCCTGGTGAACCTCACGACCTTCGACCAAATTGAATTCAGCCGTTCGCTTATAGAGCCGGCGGCGTGAACCAAATAAACCCTCAGCAAGTGGTTCCGCAACACTACCTTCAGCGGCCCGGCGCAACATTGCAACCCAAGTTGCATCGACAAGCCCAAGCGTCGATTCAAGATCAATACGATTCTGAAGCAAAAAGACACAGCGTTGCAACATGGCTGTTGCCGACCTGACCGCATGATGCCAGTACACCTCACTAAACATGACATAACGCGAGAAAACCATCATTTCGGCTGCTGTTCGGCCTTTGTCCATGATGGCTAAACGCGATGTTTCCGGGTTGAAGCAGAGTGAGCTGATTAAACGTCCAGCGTCAAAGTTTCTGCCGTATGGCACGCCAGCATGCAGACTGTCACGTTGTAAATAATCAAGCTTGTCAATGTCCACTGGACCACTGATGCAACTGCGTAAAAAAATGCACGCTTCTTGATCTGTCCCCTGCAACTCTGACTTTGGCTCCAGCAGAGCCAAAACCTGAGATGGCTCGCATTGCCAATCCTGCTCAATACATTCTGCAAGACCGCTGTTGTAGATGCATTGTCTGATCCGAGACTCATGTTCGCCGAGTTCCCGAATATCCATGTCTTCGATGGGGTGACAATAAGGCCAGTGACCAATGTCATGAATCAGAGCTGCGAGCACAAGAGCTTCTGCCATTGCAGGTGTGATCCGCTCGGTGAACTCGCTGTCGGACGAAAAGCGGGCTAAAACACATAAAGCGTTATGGTAAACCCCGAGAGAATGTTCCAGCCGTGAATGGGTGGCCCCCGGGTAAACCAGCGACACCATTCCAAGCTGACTGATAGAAGCCAATCGCCTCATGGGCGATAGATCAAGAATCCGGCGTACCCGATCAGAAACCGGCACATCTTGGGCAGGTGGAATTCGCACGAGTGATCCGATGCGATGCAGGGCGACAACTTCTGGCAGCATGGACAAGTAGTGAGGCAAGAGGTGGAAAAGAGCCGGCCTTGCCAGCAGGGGGAGATCCAGTATCAAAGATTTGTGGCTAGAGTCAGGCCGCTGATCAATGCCAAGACAACCGCCACGATAAAATACAGCCCGGCGAGCGTCAGTCCATTCAAAAATTCGAGATCAAAAGTGGCAGCCGATGCAAGTGCTCCCAAACCAATCATCACGGCAAAAATGATTCCAAACCACAGATAACTCATCTCAGCTGGGGAATCATATTCCATCACGTAGCTGGGTACAAAAACGTACACCAGCCATAAAGCAGCCAGAATCACTGATAGAATTAGAACCCGATTTCGTAAATCCGGCCCAACATGTGGTTCCAACTCGGAATCGCGAACAAAACTGTAGCCTGACCAGACGAGAGGTGGAGCCAGAAACAGTGCCCCAATCGCAAGGATGTAAACAGGAATCGATTCCATGCCCATCCGCAATCCAACCGCAGCGGCGACTGCGAGCAAAATTGCACCAAATGTGATGATCATACCCTTTCGGGTCACATCAGTTTCGGTACGCTTCAGGGGCTTGAGAATACTGACTCCCTGACGATCCTTGGGAGCCCCATCGTCGGGTGCATGAATGACGACTTCTTCGGAGGCATCCGGTACCTTGATCTCCTTTTTGCAATTTGGACAAGGACCGGTCTTGCCAGCGAATTTGTCGCTGACCTGGAACCGCTTCAGACAGTTTGGACAGGTGACTTGAATCGCCATGAATGAAAAACAAAGCCCGAGTGAAGAGTCTCAATCCGTAGATAATGCGACGAACGCAGCGTCGCAGAACAGTTTGTCAGGTAAATGCAGGGAACCGCAACCCGAGGAGCTACGTAGACCCGAATTAACCACTGCCCCTTATGATAACCGCGCCGCGAAAGAAGCGTGCAGCCCTGAAAGTAAAGAAAACCAGCCTTCGGCGCACGTAGTGCTTTACCAACCAGAGATTCCCCAGAATACGGGCAACATCGGTAGAACCTGCGTTGCTGTGAACGCAAAACTGTGGATTGTTCGCCCTGCGGCGTTCCAACTGGACGATGCCAAACTGCGACGGGCTGGGTTGGACTACTGGGCCCATCTGGAACGTGGCGACGCCGTCAATTGGGATGACTTGGTATCACAACTCCATCCCCGGCCGATGTACTTTTTTTCGAAATTTGCAAAACGAACGATTTGGGATGCAGAATTTCATCGTGGAGACGTCCTGGTTTTCGGGCGGGAAACCTCAGGACTACCCGCCTCCATACTCGACCCCGAAGATCCTCGGGCCCTTCGATTGCCTACTTCGGAACATGTTCGCAGCCTCAACCTCGCCACCACCGCAGGTATCGTGCTCTATGAGCATCAGCGACAAACCGGCGGTTACTGCAAAGATTCATAGCAGGTTTTTCTTACCTCGTCGTTTCCGTCCACAGTGGTTAGACTGGGCAGGCATATCAGCCTCCGAGTCTTGCCATGAACCAATCTCCTTCGCAGCGTCGTCCTCCCCAAATCAGCATTGCATTCATGCTGATGCTGATGTTGATCTTCTCTTTCATCTCAGCCGGACTATTTTATGCTTCACGTGTTCCTGCGATTCAGAATGAAATCATGATGTTGGTGACAGGTGAAGTTCCCGAAACGACTGAAGAAGATTCGGCACGTGTAGCGCAAATCACGTTCGTGATGTTCACCTATACGTCTCCCTTATTGCTTGCTGGATTCATTTCAACTGGAATGGCTGTCTTGAGATGGTTCCAACGACCCCGATGACTCGTGCCCAGCCCACATTTCCGCCAGAACAAATCGCATCTGTTCTCGGGCAGATTCATTGTCCAGGTTCACTCAATGAATTCTCCGCAGCTATGGCCCACCCATGGCGCAATGTGATCCGGCATCGTCGTGAAATAGATCCCTCAAATCTCCCTGTCCCCAGTTCTCCGATCGATTGGTACGCACTGGGACGGCGGCCTGCCGAAGATACTGCTTCACCTGCCCGAAGTGTGGCATACGCATGTGGAGACTTTTTCATACAGGATGCTGGCTCACTCCTGGCCTTGGCTGTGGCTGGAGCCGACGGAGACGGGTTGCGTGGAAAAGTCGTTTGCGATTTATGTGCATCCCCCGGTGGCAAAGCCTCCGCCCTACTGGAAGCAGTCTCGAATGATGATGTCGACTGTCGTGGATTTGTGCTTGCCAATGAGGTTATCCGCAATCGGGTCGCTCCCTTGCAACTCAACTTGGCTCGCGCGGGTTCCGATCGTTTTGCCATCTCAAGTCTTGATCCTGAAAAGCTGGCAGACCTGTTACCCCATGCATTTGATCTGCTGTTAGTAGATGCTCCCTGCAGCGGGCAGGCCATGATGTCACGGGGAAAACAAAATCAATCGGCCCTGTCGACTCACCAAATCAGCCACAGCGCTTCTCGCCAGCAACGAATCCTTGAAGCGGCTGTCAAATTGGTTCGTGATGGTGGACACCTGATCTACAGCACCTGCACCTTTGCCGAAGCAGAAAATGAGGCACAAATACGGCTGCTCATTAAACAGGGCATAGCCACGCCCAGGCCGATTGCCGGTCTGCAAGATTATGAAACTAATCACGGTTGCTATCGCTGTTGGCCCCATGTTCATCAATGTGCTGGTAGCTTTGCGGCCTCTCTAACGATCCAACACTCTCAGCAAGCCAAACCACGAAAGCCGAAAAGGCGAATGAAAATGAGTCGAGCCCCCATCGCATTAAGCGAGTGGTACAAGGGCACCGGAGCTGAATCACGTCTTTACACCAGAGATTCGATCATTCTTGGATTTTCGCCTTCTGCACCAGAATGGGCAGAACAGCTCGCGATCGGTGGTCCAGAACTCGCCCACCGGGCAGGGCAAACATGGAAACCAGCACATGCTGGCGCACTGCGACGCGAGGCATCGCTCATGCCGATCAACCAACTCGAGATTGATCACAAAGCGTGCCAGCAGTTCATGCGAGGTGAACCGATTGAAACCGATGCGTCTGGGTGGCATGCCATTCAACTCCATGGCAGACCGTTGGGCTGGGTCAAAGCCAACGGCAAGATAGGAAAAAACCACTTACCATCAGGAGCACGCATGTCCGGTGATTTGTCGACGTGATTCCCGTATTTCCAAACTACTTTGCAAAACGGCTGCCTTTTTTTTACGGCTATGTCATGATCCCTGTGGCGATGTTGCTGCAGATCGCGACAAGCCCTGGGCAAACTTTTGCGGTCAGTGCGTTCACCCCCTATCTTCGTGAATCGCTGAAACTCACTGATAGCCAGCTATCACTGGCATACATGCTAGGTACGCTGCTTGCTGCACTTCCGCTGATGTTGGTAGGCCCACTGTCGGATCGATACGGACTACGCGGTATTAGCTTGATTGCGATTGGGATGCTATCCGCTGCTTGTTACTTCGCTGCGAAAGTAACCAACTTTTACTCTCTGTTGGCAGCCTTTTTTTTACTTCGTTTTCTGGGTCAGGGATCACTTTCGCTTCTCAGTGGCAATGCAATTTCGATGTGGTTTCGGAACCGCATTGGCCGAGTCACGGCGGCTATGAGCATTGGTACCGCAATAGCATTTGCATGGATTCCTGAGTGGTTACACGGTTCTATTCTCGCAATTGGGTGGCGCGAAACCTACGAGTGGTTAGCAGTCATCGTCTCAGCAAGCATGCTACCCATCGTTTTCGTTCTGTTTTGTAATCGGCCCGAAGATATCGGGCAGATGGTTGATGGAAATGCTGAAATCATTCCTGATCTTTCGCCCGATGGATGTGATGCCCCAGCTACATGCTTGACCCTGCGACAGGCCATTCAATGCCGTGCCTTCTCAATACTTGCTGCCAGCAACACCGTCTGGGCAATGGCTGGAACCGGAATCGTTTTCTATCTATTCACTCTTTGTAACGATTTGGGATTTGAAGCAACGGTGCCTGCCAATCTTTTTAAGACCTTTGGATTGATGATGCTCTTAACCCAACTGCTTGGTGGCGTGCTGGCAGATTTTCTGCCACTTAATCGTCTGCTAACCGTAGGAACAATCATGCTCAGTGCAGGCTTGGCGGCGGTTTCCTTCGGACAAACAGAACTGGCGTTGCACACATTCGTGGGCCTATTTGGGGCGGGGCAGGGCGTGTTGCTAGCTGTGGGTAATGTCATTTGGGTACGGTATTTCGGACGAACTCATCTGGGTGCAATTCGTGGCACCGTATGGTGCTGCATGGTAGCCGGAAGTGGTTGTGGACCGCTGCTGATGGGCGTTGCCCGAGATGTTTGGAGCAACTTCGACCCCGCCCTCTATCTCTTTCTGGGCTTGATGGTCTTGCTTTCGCTGTTCGCTATCTTTGCGACGCCACCGACCACCGCGGACACGCACTAGAATTTTCTTACGGCATACATGCGTTTGATTCCGACGCAGCAAGCAAGGGGAGTCCGAAGCTGGTTCGTCCAAATTTTCTTCAGATTGGTGTTCGCTAAGGCAAGGCATTGTCGCCAACACCGGTGGCCGGCTAAATCTCTGCAAAAATTGCATTTTGACGATCTCTCCTTCCAACAGATGGATTGTGATGCCAGACACAAAGAACTCATCTCGAGCACTGATAAATTTCGTCTCCCCGAGCGGAGGTCCACCGCGAAATGCAATGGGCTCTCGAATCACGATGGTGCTGCCTTGCGTCTTGGTTTTAGTCTTAGCATCAGGCTGTTCCAAGGAAGAAATGAATCGAGCTCTTGAAACTGCCAAATCCAAAACCAGATCAATGACCAACTCTGCGGTCGGAGCGCTCGAAGAGGGACTGCCCGAATCAGGTGAGGTCACCCTGACCCTCGAACCTGACCCGATTGTAATTTCACAGGCTGAACTCAACTTGATCTCAACCGGAGATGGCCGACCAAATGTTATTCAGATCACGACCTATGCCTCTGATGCCTTTGCTCGGTCTTACCCAGCACTGTTACTACACGGCATCACAAACATATCCACAGCATCAAACTTGGTGGGAGAGAAAGTTCAGTGCGATGTTTATTATCAAGAGAGTGAAATATCACCTATTGCAATGACAAAACCGGGAGAGGCCATGACCGTCGCTTTCCAACAATACAATCCAACGGACAAGACATTGACGGCCACCTTGGGCATCATTTCCTTACGCGGATCCGATGACGGGGCAACTCAAATCAAAGGCGGTGATCTGATGGCGGTGATTCGCGAGGAAACAAAATAACATGTTCAATACTTATCAATTCCTTATGACCAGCAAACGGCCACGCCTGATCATTCTGGGGCCGTGCACTGCCTTGTTCCTATTCGGAAGTTACACACCGTCGATCGGTAATCCGACGGGCAAAAATCCATCTCAACCACTAAAAATCCACGCGACGGTCGCTGGTGCGGAAGTGTTGGCAAACGAATTACATCAAACATATTTGGAAGAACTCGACGTTGTGAAACAGATGTTTGACAAACGAAACAACCCTGCAAGTTTTTCGCCCCGACAGATCTCCAACTCAGCTGCCCGACTCTGGAAAGCCCGACGGGACGCGAAACACCTAGAATTGATGTCAGAACCGATTGGCGCTGATCTAAGCCGAAAATTTCTTTTACTCGCCATGCAGATTGACCAGTTTGGGTTATCATACTCGCGTACTCCCCGCGGGAGTCAGATGATGATCAAGATGATTACAGAACTGCGACGTGACTCGCCACGATTTAAGAAATTTCTTCAGCTGGCTGCTGCCAGCCTGCAAAACCAAAGCGACCCAGAAGTCTTCACAAAGCAAATGGAGGCCCAGGGCATGTTGATGCGTCAGTCCCTGGTTTTCTTCCGACCACTGGAACAAAAAAAATACCTCCACAATTTTGATACCCTGATCGTCACCGGGGATTTAAAACACAATGAACTGAGGCGGACGCAGTATCTTGCACAAGCGACTGCCCAAATAAAGAGAGAAGTTGCCAGTGCTGCTGCTGCCACGGAAGAGACGAAACGCATTTGTCTGGAACTGGAACAGACAGGCTTTGCAACTCTTGATGGTAATGTGCAAGGTGATGGCACACAGGCATTCGCACAAGTTTGCAAATTATGGTCTCAGGCCTCCGCAAATTTAATCCGCGCAAATGCGATTGAGTGGATGGTCACCAACAAGACACGCAATGCAAGAACCAGTGAAATCGCCAGTTTAAAGAAAGCGATCTTGATCGCGCTGCCAGACATCATCAACTCAGTCGCTGAAGAAACGGCCGCGGATCAGATCCCAACGGTTTACACCAATTTGCTTCGGCAAATCAGTCAAGTCGATCGTCGGACGACAGGTCGGCATCAGGTTTCCGAGGCATGCACGAATGCCTTGAATCAACTAGTCACAAAAAGTCCGACACTCGCCAAGTGCATCGATGCCTACACTCGAGCAACCGTTGAACCACTCAGGTGGAGGAATCGCTTTGCGACCGAACAGGCAGGTTATCTATCTAGACGACAAACTTCCTCCGAAGCACTGTTGAACTCCGAAGCACTATTGAACTCCAAAGCACCGACCGACACCAGCAACCGACCGAATTTCGCCCAACGCCGTGGCGGTAAAACACTAATGACTTCAAAAACATTCAATGAACCTGCAAACTGGATGATCGATGAAACAGCCAAACGCCTCGTGGGGCAATCCATCAAGGAAGATCGGCTTATTCGGCTTGGACCAAACCGCCGAACCGGCGTCATTCCCTTCATGAGTGGTCACTATTCGACCGTCGTCTTGGCGCTCTCACCTGAAGAGGAGATCGCTGACCTGAAGGTCGCCTTACTGATTGATGACGAGCACAATGCTCTTTCACAGGCAGGTATGGACGCGATTTCATCCGCCGAGATGCAGGACTATATTGCAATTGGCGGAACCGTCCAGCAGGTCCATCTTGAGGCGTTACTGACTCGATTCATCGTGTTTCCCGATGCTGCTATCACACTGGTGCCGTTAGGAGGCCTGCCACAAGGGGCCGCCAATCTCGCCTCGCTCGAGCAGACTTGCTGGCGTCTGGACATCGTTCCCCAATGGGTGCAGCACCGTTATTTCACGGTTCGCTCAAACGCGGCAAAGCCACTGGCAAGCAACCCTAGACAAACTGGCAACTAAGGCCTCAGCGAGAATGATCACCAGAGCTGTCTGCTGCGAAATTGCCTACTGCCGAGTGTACGTCACTAGCGGAATCATACTCCATACGGCGGGAACCAGCACGACGCGCATCATCTCCGCGCTCGTCACCAGCAGCTTTTCCCATAGCATTGACAAGCACCTGCTTCAGCGACGATCCACCAGCATCTTCTTCTGACTCATGATCACCCCAACGTTGGGCACGTCGGATCTTCTGCCATAGCTTACGTGCGTCCTCTGCATCCTCGGTATAGCGGAGTTCCTCATCGATCCTGAGTTTAGCTAAAAAATGCGAGCGTGCGGAATCAAAATGGGCTGCACGAAAACGCTGAATCACTCGTCCCAATTCCTCAATGATATCCTGTTTCTGTTTTTGCACGTTACGACGATCGCGAGTTGCCTCTTGCAAGTCTCCTCGATCGGACTCAACGCCTGAAAGACGAGCAACAATCTGATCATCCGTCAAATCATTTTTTGTGGCTTCGGCCCGCCTCTTTAAATCACTCGACTTGAATCCAACGAGTATTTGCCTGAACAGTTCAATTGCCTGTTTGTAGTAAGATCCTCGCGGATCAGATAAATCACGAATACGATCTTCTGTTTCATTCATTGATTCAGAAATAAAATTCGCCGTTTGCAAACTTTGCTGCCGATCTTTGGTGAATCGCTCAGTGAGGCTTATTCTCTCAGGTAAGCCCAATTCATTAGCAACGCGATCACGCTTTCGCTCCAATTCTTCCATCACGATATTCAATGAACGGCGATCTTCCGCGATAATCTTTCGCATCTGATCAGGTGTCTGTTTCAGAAAATCGTAGCCCTGTCTTGCCTTGGTGTAGTCAATGTAGCGAGCTAGCCAACGATCAATACGGCGAGTCAGTCCCCGACTTCGATATCCTTTTTCTCCGTAGCCACGCTCATATAAATATTGAAACAACGTACTCGCTTGATAGGAGGGTAACTTTCTGGCAGCGTCTTGATCGATTTCGTGTAAATTTGATTCAGCTCTCTCGAGTGCTACTTCGGCGATAGCTGCTCGATCTGCCAGCTCCACAAACTGGGTGTCTTCCTGCAAACGCTTTTCAACGACTGCTGAAACTTCATTCTGTTGCAGGATGGCTGCATCCAGAACATTGGTTGCATCCACAAGAGCCTTTTCCGTCACAGTGCGATGTTCCTGCAACCGCTTCAGTTCTTGCTGCAAAGATCGATCCTCATCCTCTTTTTGCAATAGAAGTGTTGTGATCTTTGCTTGAACCTCTCGCCACGTTGAAGCAACCGCATCAGCTGTCAATTCTGGAAGATAATGTTCTGCAAGGCTGCGTAGTGCATCATCACGTTTTGCATCAAGTTGCTCATACTCTTGTCGCACATCGTGCATGCCCTGCCGGTCTTGCTCCAATTGCTCGGTCAAGCGTTTGTATGCATCCATCAATTGTTGATGCACAGTGGGACCAGGAATCGTCATCTCGCGAGCAACCTTGAACTTAAAACATCAGGAAAACATAAACCAAAGTCCACCGAGGACAGTAGTCAGAGCTACGACTGCAAGAGTCAGGCGACCACGCCGAACCCAGCAATGCGCCAAGATGGATTTCATACTCAGCTGAGGATCTTGGTAGCTGTGGACAGATTCAAAAAACTGCTCAATAGCGAGCTCGATTTCCTCTTCCGTGACATTGTCACCAGACATGTGAGCCGTGCGAACTAGCCTGTCACGCAACTGGGTCCTCAAATCATCGCGGCGAAACATCTCTTCAGCTGTCTCACGCTGATCCCGCATTTCCCGAGCTACATCCATCACTCGGAGGGTCTCCTGAAGTGATAGACTCTGCTCAGGTAGCACGCTCGATCTTCTGTGAGTCGAGCCTGTTGATCGATAGGGTGTCTGCGTCTGAGACTGGTGCGGCATGATCTTCGCGGAGCGGGGTTGGAGTGTCTTGGCCACTAGGTAGTCTATTCAATCGGCACGTTTTCCGCATTCGGGGAGCGTGAAAACTGTCAGTTGGCTGGAAATCGCGTTTCCCCCCCTGAGTAGCTGATTGCAGCCGCGAGGTTCACGCGCTACTCTAATAACAGTTGGGAGGGATCGGAAACGCCGGTTCTCCAACAACTTATTTACTTGGAGAATTTGCCGTCATGTCAGATCAAGCACAACAGCCTGCCCCTGAACCCAATGCTTCCAGCACAAAGGCTCAGCAATCTACGTCCATGCGCAAATACCTCGGTCGAGCTGTTAATGTGCTCAAAGACTTCGGCGTTGACAGTTCAAATACAGCACCACAAGAACTCATCAGCCTGCTCGAAGACGTCAAACATCTCGATGAGGCCAAAGTGCTCGCAATCGCTGATGTCATTCAGCACATGAGTGCTTTCAACGCTCTCGTACGCGAAAATGTCGAGGGAATCTCGGTCGGTGACCGCTACATGAGTATCACGCAGATGTTTGATTCTGTGCGTGAGGACAGCAAACGGCTGATCAATCAACTTGATGATGGGAAAATCAGTGGCACTGAGAAAGTGTCGAACTGGTGGATGAAGATGCGACGCGGAACACCAAGTGATCGATTCGAAAAGATTGTCGAAGTCTACAGCGAAGTCGCGAAAGACACCAAAGAACAGTTGAAGCGTGAAGAAGCGATCATGGAAGGCTACATTGATTTCCGCTTCGCGCTGAAGGAAGCCGAAATCTTGGCTCGCGATCTCTTTGATGCACAAGTGCCTCTTCTCGAACAGGCGAAAATTTCACTGAGCGAAACCCAGGAGGCATTGGATGCCTACAGCGGTGATGATGAAAGTGAAAAAAGCAGACTCGAATTATCCCGAGATGAAGCTCGCTACAGTTTTGAAAAAGAAGATGCGACCTACCAACTGCTCAAGGACATCGCGGAAAATCTGGAAGTTGGCTACGACGTCGGAGAAACACTGATCACCAAACTCAAGCAAACCCATGACGTCAAAGAAAGGGTGTACCGAAGGTCTGTCACTTTCTTCACAACCAACGAACATGTCTTCACAATTCTGGGGACAGTCTATACCAGTCAACACGGACTGCACGAAGTCACTCAGGCCACGGAAGCGATGAAGACTGGAGTCAATAAAGGACTGGAAGATATCGCCGACCTAGGCCGGGAACTGGAGCGGGCTGCACTGAAAGCGGGATATGGAAGCACCATCAATCCGGAATCAGTACAGAAACTCGTCGATGCGATCAGTGGTTTTCAAGTCGAATCCCTGGAAATGATTGCTGACTTGAGAAAAGAATCCGAGGACAGTGCCAAGGAAATCCGGAAATCTGTTGAAGAAGGCAAGCAGAAATACCAAGAAACACTCGCTCGACATGCGAGAGGCGAGAACCTGCGACCCTGATCGCTTTTCAACTTGGTTCAGAATATGACTCGTCATATTCTGAACAGATGCTGAGTGAGGAAGCAAAGCTTACCTGCGGGGATTCAGGCAGATCCGGTTTGAGAATACACGAACAGTGCTGCAGCGCTGAGCAAATAGCCGCCAGGGTTGGTTTCTGAAACAATCAGCGACACAGTAAAAGCCATGATTGTACTTTGAGGAAAGGCACTCTGATGAAGGTTGGCAGCGGGGGCGGATTTCGAGCAATACTCTACACCTGGAAAAAGGGACGGGAAGCAGGTGGATTGTGGAAGCTATACAAAGCCATGCGTACCCGCAACTCGTGCAAAACCTGTGCGTTAGGCATGGGTGGCCAAAAAGGCGGCATGGTTAATGAAGCCGGATCTTTTCCAGAAGTCTGTAAAAAATCACTTCAGGCAATGGTTGCTGATATGCAACCGGCCATTGAACCAACTTTCTGGAAACAAAACTCGATTTCCGAGTTAAGAAAACTTTCGCCTCGTGAATTGGAGCATCTCGGTCGACTCGTTCATCCGATCAGATTCCGCAAAGGCGCATCACACTTTGAAACCGTCACGTGGCAGGAAGCCTATGGCGCGATTATCGAGAAGCTTCGCCAAACAGCCGCCGATCGCACGTTCTGGTATTTCAGTGGACGTAGTAGTAATGAAGCTGGATTTCTGCTGCAGTTGATGGCTCGTGTTTATGGCACCAACAACATCAATAATTGCAGCTACTACTGTCATCAAGCGAGCGGCGTAGGACTTCAAACAGCAGTCGGAAGCGGTACAGCCACCGTGGTGCTTGAAGATATTGATCATGCTGATTGTATCTTCGTGATTGGTGGAAACCCCGCCAGTAACCATCCCCGGCTGATGACCAGTCTGATGCATCTGCGACGCAGGGGCGGCAAAGTCGTTGTGATCAATCCCGTCCGTGAAACAGGAATGCTAAAGTTCCGCGTCCCAAGTGACCCAGTTTCCCTGTTGAAAGGTTCCAAGATTGCAAGCCACTATGTGCAACCACACATTGGAGGCGACTTGGCCCTTCTTTGGGGCCTTGCAAAAGCTGTCAGTCAACTCGATGCGGTGGATTTGGATTACCTTCAACAACATTGCAATGATGTTGAAGATTGGCAACACACGATCAACGCGATTACTTGGGAAGAGATCGAAACAAAATCAGGGGTGCCGCGAAGCGAAATTGAGAACATTGCCAAGATCTATGCCGATTCCAAAAGGTGCATCTTCGCCTGGACAATGGGAATTACCCACCATGCGCATGGTGTCCAAAATGTACAGGCAGTAGCAAACCTTGCACTCTGCCGAGGAATGGTCGGTAAACCCGGATGTGGGCTGATGCCAATTCGAGGGCACAGCAACGTGCAGGGTATTGGCAGTGTGGGAGTCACTCCGAAACTGAAGACACAAATTTTTGATGCCCTCCAATCAAAATATCAGGTCAAGCTACCAGCCACCGTAGGAAAAGACACTCTGGAGTGCATGGAGGCAGCCAGCAGATTCGAGCTGTCGTTTGGATTTTCATTGGGTGGAAATCTTTTCGGTTCGAACCCCGATTCCAAATTTGCGGCTGAAGCACTTTCACGTTTAGACATGAATGTAATGCTTAGCACCACCATGAATACTGGCCACGTCAATGGCTTGGCTGCAGAGACCTACATTCTGCCGGTGCTGGCCCGTGATGAAGAATCGACACCCACGACGCAGGAATCAATGTTCAACTATGTACGCCTGAGCGATGGCGGTCCACGACGCCTACCGGGACCACGAAGTGAGGTCGAAGTGATCGCCGAGCTTGGTAAACGTCTCCTCCCCGAAGCGAGTGGAATTGACTGGAACACAATGCAGCAAACCAGCACCATTCGGCAATGGATCGCTGATGTCGTCCCCGGATACGACCAAATTGCTGATATCGAACAGACACGAAAAGAATTTCAGATCAGTGGACGAACATTTCACGAACCAGACTTTGCCACCGACGATGGCAAAGCGAATCTGCACACACACACCATTCCCGAGCTGAAGGGTCGCCAAGATAAAGAACTGCGACTCATGACAGTTCGTAGCGAGGGCCAGTTCAATACGGTCGTTTACGAAGAAGAAGACCTGTATCGCAATCAGACCCGCCGCGACATCATCCTGATGCACCCCGATGATCTCAAACGCCTCGGGCTCGAGCACGAAGATCTGGTGGACGTCACGAGTGACACAGGTAGCTTGCCGAACATCTTGGCGCGATGCTACGAATCCATTCGACCCGGGAATGCTCTGATGTACTTCCCAGAGGCCAACGTTCTCGTCTCTCGACATGCCGACCCTGCTAGCAAAACGCCCGCTTTCAAGGGAGTCGTCATCCGTGTCCTTCCCTCTCCACGGCGATCCAGCTAAGCCAAGTACACGTGTTTCACGATCGCTGGGTGAAACAAGCTCCTGAGATTCAACGTCGACGCGACAGGGCAATTCATGTTATCAGCCTGAATTACATACTGGCTCTCGCTGCGCGCATTGCACGCTCTCGCGAACATGGAAATTTCAATGACTGACCTATTTGGTAATTCCGTACAACTTTTAGGGATGCCCCTGTCATCTGCCGCATTATTTTTGCTGGCAGGAACGTTGCTCGGACACTTGCTTTGGTATCGTGATCGTGGAAAGACCGCTGCAAGTGATCCAGATCTTGAGACACGCTACCTGAAAGTCCGCAGTTTGCTCAAACAACGTAAAACACAGGTCAGAGAACTTGAAAAACAAAATGCATCCTTCGAAGAAGACTTAACAAACCTGCGACAAGCGCACTCAACTCTACGTTCAAAAAACAAACGTTTGGAACAGATTTCACAGAGCTCAAAAGAAGAAATCAATCAATTCCGCAAGTCTCTCAACGAAGCAGAAATTCAACTTGCGAATGAAGAAAAGCGTAGCCAGTCGGTCATTGATCAGCTGCAGGAAATGATTGAAAAAAACGTTACACTCGCAACAGAGAATCAATCTCTTCAAACGAACTTCAAACGGTTGGACCAACAATATCGCCAAGGTGTCGCCGAGCTTGAAACTGCTCAATGTGAACTCGATACATCTCGAGCACAGACTCGGAACCAACAAACTGAGCTGGAGCAAAACCAAGATACGATAAGAGAGCTAGAACAACACATCGTGACGAAGGCCCAGTCGTTTTTGGAAACGCATGAGGCTTTACAGCAAACCCAGCAGGATTTGGTCGCAAGATGTGAAGACATCGATTTGCTTCGCACACAAAGAGACCATCTTGAGCAACAAAAAATGGCCCACGCGCATAAGCTGACACAACTTGAAACTGACCTCACCTTATCGAAACAGGTCCTGGCCGAACGTGATGAACTTGCCAACGAGCTAGCTGCAGCTGCTAAGTCACTTACCGAACAACGACAAGCACTCGAGCAATGTGAGTCGTACCTGGAACTGAAAACCAGCAATCTGACTGAACGAGAACGACAATTACACGAGCTCAACGCACAGCTTACCGATGAGCGAGAGAACCGTTTCCAGTTGGAACAGTTCAACGCCGCTTGTCAAGAACAACTCGCCGACCTGGAGTCTCAACTTAGTGTCGAAACAACAGCATGTGCACAATCTGATCTTGCTCTAAATTGCGCGCAAAATGCGAACACCGAGTCACAAGCACAAATTGCTGCTCTAACCCTTGAGCTTGCACAGTCCCACACCAAAGAAATTGCTTTCCGTTCGAAAGTTGCTAACCTGCAACAACTCGTTGAAAAACAACAACAGCAAGTCACTCAGTTGTGTGCAATTCGCGAGGAGAATGCAATTCATTCTCTCGATTTGGCCGAAACAAGAGCACAATTGGTCTTGGAAACCGCTGCCTTGGCCGAACTAAGAGGGCAGGCAAACGAATGGAATGCTGTCCGAACTGAATTGGAAACCGCACAACAGACCATCCAGCAATACCACGAGCGCAACGCAACTTTAGAAAGTTTATTCCTTCAAAGCACAGTTCAGATTTCGGAACTGACCCATCAGGCCGACTGCGTCCCCCAACTCGAACTTGCACTGAAACACAGGCAAAACGAACTCGAGCTTGCCCGTAGTGAAATCGAAGAACGTGAGGCCACCATCCTCACTGCCGAGCGAATATGCGATGAAACCCAAGGTGAACTCGTAGTCACCATTGCTGAAATTCACGCTCTGGAAGGTCGTATCCTTTCAATGTCGAACGACCTTGGCTGTCTTTCGACTGATAATGCACTTCTGTCAACGGCCAATCAACAGGCTGCTCAGCAGGCACAGCACATGCAAATGGAACTGAAGCAAGCCAGCGTTCGCCAACAGCAACTCGATGCATGCAACATTGAACTGAAGGTCGTCAAACAAGAACGCGAACAACTGCTCAGAACACGCGACGATCTTGAAGCCACCATCTGTCGACTCGGCAAGCAAATCACGAACCATCTGGCAGAAGCAAAACAACTGAATGAGAGCTTGTCACAAGCAGCCATTGAACATGAAAACCTAGAATTTGCTTTACAAGCAGAAGTGGGAGCACGGGACACCACCATTGCTGAATTGAAAGCACAATTGACTGCCAGATCGCAGCAGCACGATTCCATTGTCGATGATCTGGCGGCAAAAACAAGCAAACTGGACCAACGACAAACTGAAATCGAAGAGCTGGCAATTGAACTTGAAATAGCAAGAACCGCTCACGATCAAAACGGACAGTTAACAGCAGAGATAAATGAACTGGAAACGCAACTGAAATCCAAATCACTACAACATGAGGTGCTCGTCAACGATCTAAGCCTGAAGAGCGAGCAAGTCACGCATCAAATTCGTGACATTGAACGCCTATCAAGTGAACTGGAATGCGCTGAATCTGACCGCAGAGAACGGGATTTATTGAGGCAGGAAGTGACACAGTTAAGAACTCACCTTCTTGGAATACGCGAGGAACTCGAAGATAGTCTCGACAGCAACGCCAAGGGTCAGGATCGAATCCGCGACATGGAAAATCAACTGCATGATCACGTTAAAAAGATTCGGGATTTGCGTCGTGAACGAAGCACCTCCGCAACCATTCAGATGGCTGACGACCTCCAGAAACCGAAAACTGACTCTGATCAGAAAGCAGCGTAGAACAAGGAAACCCGAAACGATGAGCAACTGGCAACCACTCGCAAGGGATTATGCCTGTCTGCGTTTTTCGGCAACAGCGTGTTGTTGAATAGCAACATGCTCACTGCATCATCGAATGTCACGGAACCTGAGTGTTCTCAGCATCTGGAGACACATCATCCTGTAGCGGGGAGGGCCCTTCTTCTAAAAACGACTTGCTGGCATCGATCGCTTGCGGCGCGTCAAATTGCCTAGGGGGAGCACGTTGCATATTGAAGGTAGCAGTTGTTGTTGAAAAGACGAGCAGTCCTGAAACACCTATCGCCAAGAGCACGAAAGCCACCACAACCCATCTTCCCCATCCCCGATGTTTAGCAACTGACTTGGAGTCAGTCACCTCATCAGGACTTCGATAAGGGTCGTTTTGGATATTCTTCTGTTCGTCCATCAATTTGTAATTTTTGATTGGATCAATGACTAGGCTTGGCTGTCGGTCTTGCCTGCTTTCAGACGCAGGAATGCATCAAAAAACCCCTGTAATTCACTACCATCTAACACGCTGTTGAAATTACCAACGTAATGACCAGTTCGAGAATCTTTCACTCGCTGATCAGGATGCAAAAAGTAGTTCCGAATCTGACTTCCAAAACCGGTCCGGGCTTGGGTTTCGTATTTCTTTGCTTCCTCTGCTTCCCGCTTCTCCTCTTCCAGGCGAGCCATTTTAGCGCGTAACATCTTCCAGGCTGTTGCTCTGTTTTGATGTTGACTACGTTCATTCTGGCACTGAACAACGGTGCTGGTCGGCAGATGTGTCAATCTGATCGCACTGTCCGTTTTATTTACATGCTGACCACCGGCACCACCCGCACGATAACGGTCTTCTCTAACATCTTTCTCTTCGATATCGATCTCTATTGAATCATCAATTTCAGGTGACACACCGACTGCTGCAAAGCTTGTTTGCCGTTTTCCTTCACTATTGAAAGGGCTGATCCTGACCAACCTGTGCATGCCCTCTTCACCTTTCAGGTAGCCATAAGCCATCGGTCCGCGCACGGCGATCGAAGCATGGTTAATACCAGCTTCTTCATTTTCCTGCCGATCCAACAAATCAATGCTGTATCCTTCCCCGACCGCCCATGCAGAATACATCCGCAGCATCATGTCCGCCCAATCGTTGGCATCAGTTCCACCGTCACGGGCATTGATTGACAGAATAGCACCAGCCGAATCATTGGGGCCATTCAGCAGAGCTTTGAGCTCAAGTTCCTCCAGGATCTTCTCTAGCCGGACAATCTCACTGGTAACCTCCTGAGCGATCGACTCATCCTCTTCTGCCATTTCGAACAGCGCAGCAAGATCATCGACCGATGAAGTCAATTCATCCATCGGGCCGACAATGACCTTGAGTGACTTGAGATCTACAACGGTTTTTTGTGCCGACTCATTGTCGTCCCAGAATCCCGGATCGCCCATCTTCACTTCAATTTGCTTGATTTCTCCCTGTTTGGCAGCGTAGTCAAAGAGAGTCTCCGAGTTGTTTCAGGCGCTCGTGAATCTCATTACTGCGGTTAACCAATTCGGCATCCATTCTCGTGACGGTCTCCATGCGTATGATGTGGGATAGGATTTCGCTAGCGTCGGCAATCGAAATCAGATGAATGGCTGCTGCCACCCCCCGACTTGGCGTCGATGGGCAACAATCATGACCTCTCACCGGAGTTGAAATATACATGGCCCGAGTCGTTCTCGCGATGAGTGGCGGCGTTGATTCAAGCGTTGCTGCGCACCTGCTGTTGGAATCCGGTCACGAAGTGATCGGTGTTTTCATGCGTCATGGGGAAGAATCCAGTCAAGCTTGTCGAGTTGAAGATGGAAAAACCGGCCTTCCTGTCCTCGGTGAAATGGCCCAAGGACGAGCCGATCACAAACAGGGCTGCTGTACGGCTTCTGACGCGGCAGATGCGAGGCGTGTGGCCTCGCGAATGGATATTCCGTTCTATGCGCTCGACTTACAGGAAGATTTTCGCCGAATCGTCGACTACTTCGTCGACGATTACCTACACGGTCGGACCCCCAATCCGTGTGTGAGATGTAATCAGTGGATTAAATTTGGACGACTTTTCGACTACGCCGACGGTGTTGACGCCGAATTCGTAGCCACCGGGCACTACGCTCAAAAGGTCGCAATGAGTGGGAAGCCCAACTCTCATGAACTCCATCGAGGACTCGATTCGGCAAAAGATCAGTCTTATGCCCTCTTTGGGATACGCCCCGAGTTACTGCCCAGAATGCTGTTACCGGTCGGCGGATTTGAGAAGCCAAAAATTCGGGAAATCGCCGAAGAACTTGGCTTAGGAGTCGCTGGCAAGAAAGATAGTCAGGAAATCTGCTTCGTCACCCAAGGACACCACAGCGATTTCGTTCGAGCCCGGGAACCAGAGAAATCCGCTCACACCAGTGGCGAGATCATTACCACTGATGGCGAAATTGTCGGCAAGCACGCTGGCTACGAAGCATTTACGATCGGACAACGGAAGGGGCTGGGAGTAGCCATGGGTACGCCTTTCTTCGTCACAGAAATCAACACCAGTACCAATCAGGTCGTGATTGGCTCCAAAGCTCAACTGGCAAAACCCAGCCTCACCGCAAATGAGGCAAATTGGCTAGTCGAACCAACGAGCCTGCCAGAGCAAGTATCGATCCAAATCCGCTACAACGCCCCTCCCCAGCCTGCTCAGCTCGTTGTGGATCCAGCTGATCAAACACGGTTTTCTGCAGAATTTGACGTGCCGCAGCTAGCGGTTGCACCAGGTCAAGCAGCGGTTGTTTACGACGGGACCCGTGTTCTCGGCGGTGGCTGGATTGAATGATGGGGACTCTCGGGCATATCGGAGCCCGATAGCGTCCATTCACCCGTCCGCTTCAATCTCCTTAAAAGCGACCACTGGCGTCTTAACCGGAACACATGGCACATCTGATTGCCCACAACAACGCCGATACTTTCGAAAAACGTTTGCCGCCAGCGGTTCTCAAGATTACAGTTTGGGTGATTAATCAACTAACTTTTCTAGGCCCATCGGCTAGTTCATGCGATAAACCGTTGCCAGTTCTGGGCTTACTCTACATCTTTCTGGGGGAGGATGCTTCCGCGATGAAAAAATACGCATTGACCATCTTTGCAGTCGTTTTGGCGACGATTGGCAGCTTGAGTGCCAATAACGCATCAGCTCAAAACCAAAGCGTTATCCTGGCCGAAACTTATGGCCAAGGTGTTCACGCCTACAACGGTGGACGCTTGACCGAAGCTCTCGAATTCTTCTCTCTCGCAATCGAGAATGGTAGCCAGGACCCACGTGTCCACTACTACCGGGGAATCGTCAATTACGTTTCCGGACGTCCAGAAGAGGCTGTAAAAGATTGGCAGGCCGGTGCTGGCATCGAGGCCTTGGGCGGCCCAAATCCATCGATCGGTCGGTCGCTTTCAAGATTCCAAGGGACTGGTCGACTCAAGCTGGAGTCCATTCGCCAAGCAGCCCGAATCAAGGCCTTGGCAGAAGCCAATGCCAGATCTCGCCAACGCTACGGCGAAATTGACGCAACACCTGAAAATTCGGCAGCCGTCAAACCAGCGCCCCGTATTCCATCACGACCTGTCACACCACCACCAACGCCACCCGCGGCAGCCAACCCATTTGCCTCAGGCATTGGTGGGCAACCTGCACCGACTAAAATGGCAGATGACGCTCTTGCCGGGGCAATGAAAGAACCATTCGATGAGAAGCCCAACGCAGCCGCTGGTGGTGCCCCTGCTGCTGATCCATTCGGAGGCGGAGGCGTTCCTGCAGCCGGTGCTGCTGATCCATTTGGAGGCGGAGGTGCTCCTGCAGCCGGTGCTGCTGATCCATTTGGAGGTGGAGGCGCTCCTGCAGCTGGCGCCGCCGATCCCTTCGGGGGCGGAGGCGGAGCTGGTGCCGCCGATCCATTTGGGGGCTCGCCCGCCGCTGGTGCTGACGACCCGTTCGGAGGTGACCCGTTCGGAGGCTAATTTTGTGGTCTTTGGCTAATCAGGCCTGAACAAATACGACGGACGGCGAGCAGATGAATCTGCTCGCCGTCTTTTTTTTAATCGCCCGAGACCGACTACACTGAGCAGTCGAACTTACCCATCGTACTCATTGAGCCATCGAAATACTCCATCTACGGAAGCGTGAGCCACATATGATTCGATTTTTGTCTGCATGCCTTATCATTTCACTTGCAACCACAGCATGGTCGCAAAACCTGACTGCCAAACCACAAAAAGGCGTCGCTTTCGCAAAAAAAGGGACGCCAAATATTGACGCAAAAATTGACGGGATCTGGAAGACTTGCCCTAAATTCCTAGTCAATCAACCCATCGCTGAACTCCTGGAAATTGACTCCAAAGAGATGGCTACGGCGACGGTAAGATTGCTTTGGGACGATCGCTACCTGTATGCGTTGTGGGTAGTCAAGGACTCTAAATTATCCGCTGACGCGGGCGATGATTGGGCTCAAGATTCGGTCGAATTGTTTCTAGACCAGCTACAGGACAAGTCCACATCTTATGACACTGATGATGCCCAATACCGTGTCAATTATGAAGGCATAATCTCAGGGCAGGGTACTGGCTACGACGAAGCGGATATCAAAGCAGCAACAGCAAAGAACAAGAAGGGCTACGTTGTCGAAATGGCCATTCGTGCCCACGCCGCTGACATGAAAGCCGGGACCATCATGGGTATCGAATTTCAAGTCAATGATGAACATGACCGTGCACAACGTGATGCGATCGCGAAATGGTTCCACCTCAAAGATGATTCATGGCAGGACACTTCTACCTTCGGAACCCTCAAATTGAAGTGATCCACGGTGTTTGAAAATTGTTCAGCAGGACCCTCGTTCAGCTTGTACCATCGCTTTGGCAGCTTAGCGTAGATTGGATGCAACCGCTGAAACAAGCCTAAACTGGCAACCGAAAAGGATACTCACAATCTGGATCACATCATGACATTTGATGTGATCCTCCACTCGCCAAACTTGATCTGCATGTCGCGCCCAAGACATTAGCTAGCCGAAGAACTTTGCCAATTTTTCTTCGCTCGGCCTTGGCGTTACAAGCGATACCAGAATCATGGTGACGGTCGAACTCAGCATCATGGCAACCACTGGCATCAATTCATAACTCTCCGCACCAATCGGCAATTCCAAGACGAATTTGCTCAAACCTCCTTGCTCAATCGGTACCTTGGTACCCTGATAAAACAAGATGCACCAACTAGTGATCGCGGCAAATACTCCGCTGATAGCCCCTGCTGCACTAAGACCACGCCAATACAGTGCTGCCACCACGATCGGAAAAAGTGCACTAAAACCACTGAAGCACCAAACACCAAGAGCGAAAACGCTTCGTACATTTCCCAGACTCAGAAAATAGGTAATCGCAACAATCCCAATGATGAACAGTCGGGTGAACATAACCTGTTGTCGATCAGTGAAGCGATCTTTTCCCGCGAGATGCGTCACAACATCATTGTTGAATATCGTACCGATGCACAGGAACTGACTATCCAGACTAGACATGATCGCAGCCAGAATCCCTGCTGCGAGGAAGCCTCCTAAAATTGGTCCTGTTTGAGTTTTTACGAGAAACGGCAGGATAGTGTTGGGATTGGCTGGCAAGTGCATCTCTGCTGGAAGACCAGTCGCCCAAATCCCAACCAAAACACATGGAACCCAAACAATCATGATGAAAAATGGATGACAAACTACTGGCAACTTGAAAGCATGTGAACTCTTAGCCGTCATCCAGTGTTGAAACAGATGAGGAAACATCCCAACTGAAAGTGGAATAAAAAGGTAGGTGAAAAACTTGGTCTTACTCATTTCGGAACGCGTGACCTTATCCTCCGGAACCGAGTTGGCCAATGTCTTGAGATTATCAAGGATGGACTCCTGGCCACCCAATTTATTGGCAATCACAAAGAAGGTAACTACACCTAAGATCATGAAGACCAACGTCTGAAAGGTGTTCGCCCAAGTTGTTCCACGCATTCCACCGAAAAAGACATACACCAGAACAACAACACAGATCACCATCGATCCCAACCAGGGTGGTATCCCGCCGTGCAAAGCCGGGTTCACGTTACCCTCTGCATCAAACACCTGAAACATAGGTAAGTCTGGCGCTAAACCTGCCGTCAACGACTGAATGACTCCCCCACCACTGATCACCCCAATCAATAAATAGGGAATCACCAGGCCGACCAAAATTGGAAACATCAGGTAACCGACAAAATCACTATCGAGTCGATCACGGAAGAACTCGATTTGCGTCGTGTACTTGTACCGACGAGCCAGTTTCCAAACCTTGACCCCAATCAGGAAAAAACAGAGCGAATGCACGATGCCACTGCTGCTGGCCAGCATGCCATAAACACCCACCCCCTCACGAAATGCCTCACCACTGCTACCCACCAAAGCAAAAGCCGTCATCGTTGTTCCGAACATACTCATCAACAACAAAAACGGACCAATCGAATGGCTTGCAACTTGGTAATCTTCCTTGGTGCCCTTGAATAAACGACTCGAGAATAACCCCAGTGCAAGCAGCAAGCCCAAGTAGACAAGGATAATGACCAGCTGTGGTAATCCAGGATGGTCCATCAGTTACCTCCCTCTTGGTCTTCGAGGTCGTCTGACAGGGGCCAAGCGATTCGAGTCGCAAGAAACCAAGTGGCTACTGCCGCCAGGGAAATGCAAGCATGCCAAAAGAGAGCGATCGGAATGAATCCGAACACGAGCGTGGCATCCGTCCAAAACCAATTATCTTGATGCAGAATGAGCAACAGCAGCACGAGACCCGTGATAATCAGCGGACCCGAGGACTTGGTAGCTTGCATCTGTTGCCTCATGGGAACAGGGAAATATGACATAGAGCGGACAAAAACCGGGCCAGGACTGTCTAGATACCTTCAACCAGTTAGCAGCAGTGTAATTCAGACCGGGTCAGGACAAAATTAGACTCACGACACCGCGAGTGGCAGTTCGATATCGGACAAGAGTGAATATCCTTTCGAGACAGTCAAAATCAGTCGGGAAAGATTTTGACTTCGTAATTAAAATAGACGCAAGAGACCTCGCTAAAAGGCGTACTTTTGGAGACTTGGGAAGCATGGCTGACCATCGCCGTAGCCTGCACGTTGCTGGTGGGTTTGGCGCTGCGCATCGCGGCAACTGATCTTTTAGCACTATTTTGTCTCGGAATTCTTGTATTAATTCAGAACATTACGGGGTCGGACGCCCTCCCAACACCCGAGCAGGCCGTCGCTGGTTTCGGAAATCAGGGGCTGATCACAATTGCTCTTCTGTTTGCGGTGGTTGCGGGTCTGGAGTGCACTGGCGGAACAGAGTTGGCCACCGGCTGGCTCCTCAATAAGGCAAAGAATCTTACGACTGCTCAAGCCAGATTATTTGTTCCTGTCGCGGTTTTGAGTGGATTTCTTAACAATACTCCGGTCGTCGTTGCCCTGATGCCAGTGGTAAACGATCTAGCCAAACGTATTTCGGCTAGCACAAGTCGGCTGTTATTACCTTTGAGTTACGCGGCTATCTTGGGTGGCATGTGTACTCTGATCGGTACCAGCACCAACTTGATCATCGCCGATCTGAATACACAGGCGATCGTTAACGGGAGTAACACAACGCCACTTCACTTTTTTTCACCTGCTGCTGTCGGAATTCCGGCAACCATCATCGGCTTGATTTACATGGTGGTTGCATCGCGTTGGTTGCTGCCTGAGCGACGTCCTGCTGTCAGTGTTAGTGATGACCCCCGTCAATACACGGTCGAAATGCAAGTCGACCCGGCAGGTCCATTGGTGGGTCGCAGTATCGAAGAAGCCGGGCTGCGTCACTTGCCGGGACTTTATATCGCTGAGATTCAACGTGAAGATGGCATCATTGCAGCAGCAAAGCCCAATGAGCGTTTGAGACCTGACGATGTGTTGATTTTGGTCGGCGCGCTGGAAAGTGTTGTTGATCTCCGGAAAATCCGAGGCCTGACGATCCCTGATAATCAGGCCCGAAAGCTGGAAGTCCCTGCGTGGCGCCGAACGCTGGTCGAAGCAGTTGTCAGCACCAGATGCGGTTTGCTCGGCAAAACGATTCGCGAAGGGAGCTTTCGTTCACACTACAACGCTGCGGTTGTTGCTGTTGCCCGAGGTGATAAACGACTGACTGGAAAACTGGGAGACGTGCGATTGGAGGTTGGTGATGTGTTACTTCTGGAAGCCTCTCCGTCATTCTTGCACCGCCGCCGTGAATCACGTGACTTTTTTCTTGTCAGCGCCGTTGAACAGGGCACGGTACGACGTCCAGAGAAAGCTTGGATCTCGATCACCATCCTGTTGTTGATGGTATTGGCCGCGACCACGACGGCGATTTCGATTCTGACCGCTGCATTGCTCGCGGCTGTTGCCATGGTCGGCTTTCGTTGCTGCACCACTGGTGAAGCAAGACGAAGCGTCGACTGGTCTGTTTTGATCGTGATTGGAGCAGCTATTGGTATTGGCATGGCCATGGAAAAAAGTCAGGCAGCTCGGGGGATTGCCATGACGCTGTTGGGAATCGCGGGCGAAAATCCGATGCTGACATTAGCGGCAGTCTATCTGGCAACCATGCTGTGCACCGAATTGATTACTAACAATGCGGCTGCGGTGCTGATGTTCCCCATCGCTTTGGAAACCGCTACGGGTCTGGAAGCTAATCCGACACCCTTTGTGATCGCCGTCATGATTGCTGCTTCTGCCAGCTTTATTACACCGTTTGGCTATCAAACTAATCTCATGGTGTATGGCGTGGGCGGTTATCGGTTCTATGACTACGTAAGATTTGGACTGCCATTGAGCATCATCGTGTTTACGGTCACGATGCTGGTAATCCCTCAGGTTTGGCCTCTGTGATGAAGCCCGCTAATCCTCCGGCTACGGCAACGAGCCGCCCATGCCGATCTCCATTGATGATGTCGCAGTTAGCGATGAAAAAGCTATGAAATCCCGCCCACAGAGCCCTTCACTCAATTCGATATCACACCCTCAGAAAACCTCGCAAAATCAGGTGGCACAAAATGATGGGTTGGCAATCAACAGTGAAACGTTGAAGCCAAGGATCGAGAATGCAATGCGAGTCGATCAGTATCGATTGAAGCGCGCGCAGAAACGGTTGTCGATGGATGAGTACGAGGCACAACTCAAAAAATCGGTGAATCTGCATGCCACGCGAATGGCAGCACAGCCCTGTATTGAATACTCCGATGAACTGCCGATCAGCCAACATCGTGATGAGCTGATTGAGTTGATTCACAGTCGCCAAGTGATTGTAGTTTGTGGAGAAACTGGAAGCGGCAAGAGTACGCAGTTACCCAAGATTCTGCTGGAATCAGGTTTGGGTCGCAAAGCGATGATTGGCCATACCCAACCTCGCCGGCTTGCTGCACGCAGCATTGCCACTCGGCTTGCTGAAGAACTGCAAACCCCACTAGGCGAATTAGTGGGATATCAGGTCCGATTCGGCGATCAAACCAGCGAGCGATCGCTGGTCAAATCGATGACGGATGGAATTCTGCTGGCCGAAACCCAATCTGATCGTTTTCTCGACGCTTACGATGCAATCATCATTGATGAGGCGCACGAGCGTTCCTTGAACATTGATTTTCTGCTGGGCTTCCTACGAAGACTACAGGGCAAAAGAAGCGACCTCAAAATCGTCATCACTTCTGCGACGATTGATGCTGAAAGGTTCTCAGAACACTTTTCTGATGAGCTGGGTCCAGCTCCCATTGTCAACGTGGAGGGCCGTGGATTTCCCGTCGAAATGTTGTACCTGCCATGGGAGGAAGTGGTTGATGATGAAACACGAGCTCCTGATCTTTCCCAGCATGTAATCAAAGGTATCGAAAGAGCTGGGCGGAGTGGATCTGGCGACATGCTTGTTTTCCTACCCACGGAACGCGACATTCGGGAAGTTTCTCACCGTGTCGGCTCTCATTATCACCGGCTGGGAATGGAGAAACAGGTAGACTTGCTACCCCTGTATGCTCGCCTGCCACAATCTGAACAGCAACGAATCTTTCACCCACAGGGCGGTAAACGGCGAATCATCTTTGCAACCAATGTTGCAGAGAGTTCATTGACGGTTCCAGGTATCAGGTACGTCATCGATTCGGGTACAGCTCGCATCAGTCGGTACAGTGCCCGAAGCAAAATGCAGCGTCTACCCATCGAATCGGTCAGCAGAGCCAGTGCTGACCAACGAGCAGGAAGATGTGGTCGAATTGGCCCTGGTGTCTGTATCAGGCTCTATTCAGAGGAAGATTACGAGGCGCGAGATGAGTTCACCACGCCCGAAATCAGACGCACCAACCTTGCCTCGGTCGTGTTGCAAACAAAGACCTTGAAACTGGGAAAACTCGAAGAATTTCCTCTCCTTGATCCGCCACGACCAGAAGCCATTCGTGAGGGAATCCGCACCCTATTTGAACTCGGAGCACTGGACGAAAAACAGCAACTCACTGATATCGGACGGCAACTGGGACGACTGCCGGTCGATCCACGCGTTGGTCGAATGATTCTGGCTGCAGATGAAAACGGTGTGCTACCAGAGGTGCTGCCCATTGCTGCGGCACTTGAAATTCAGGATCCGCGTGACCGACCTCCTGAAAAAAAGCAGGCAGCAGATGAGGCTCACGCCGCATTCATGGATAGCCGTAGTGACTTTTTGTCCTACCTCCGATTATGGCGTTATTACGAACAAGCTCGAAGTGAGCATAGTCGCAACAAATTAACTCGCGTCCTTCGGAAACAGTTTTTGTCACCCAATCGAATGCGCGAATGGTCGGATGTTTACCGGCAACTTAAGGAGATGGTCGCATCAGTGGGGTCCCATCGATCAAAAACCCGCAAACGTTCGATCGGCACTATTCAATACAGCGATGATAAAACGCGAATCGTCGATGACGATCGTTATGCTGCTATCCATCAAGCATTGATGACTGGATTATTATCCGGTATCGCCATGATGGGTGAAAAAAATGAATACAAAGGTGCTGGTGGCTTGAAACTGTTTCTGTGGCCAGGCAGTGGCGTTTTCAATACCAAGCCGAAATGGGTAATCGCTGGTGAACTTGTTGAAACATCCCGGCAATTTGCCCGAACTGTTGCTCGAATCGATCCATCATGGATAGAAAAGATCGCTGGCCACCTACTGAAACGCTCTCATCAGGATCCACATTGGAGTACGAAATCAGGGGGCGCTTTTTGCTATGAAAATATGTTCTTGTTCGGACTACCCATTGTCACTCGACGCCGTGTTCCATTGCCACCACTCGATTCAGTCACGGCTCGCACGCTGATGATTGACCACGGGCTTGTTGAAAGACAGTTGCGAACGAAAGCAAAATTCATCAGGCATAATCAAGCCATGCTTGACGCCATCGAGAAAATGGCTGCGAAAACTCGCCGCCGCGATCTTGTTGTTGACAGCTACCAGATTGCCAAGTTTTACCAAGCAAAATTGCCCGAAGGCATTTGTGACCGAGGTCGACTCGAAAAATTTGACCGAGAGACCATCGCCCCCCCCTGGGGAGATGGACTCATCGACACGAATTGGCTCACCCACTGGTTGGAAAATCCTACGTCATCAAGTCAATCCGGTGATATTTACATGCGTCCAGCCGATGTACTGGACCCAGACTTTGAAACTCCCGGCGAAGATGACTTCCCCGACGTGCTCACATTGGGGAAGTCAAAACTACCGCTCGATTACCACTTTGAACCTGGTTCTGAACGAGACGGAATCAGGATGACGGTTCACCAGGCAGCCTTGTCACAGATCAGTGATGACCGTCTTGGTTGGTTGGTGCCAGGACTGCTTCAGCCAAAATTAATCAGCATGATCAAATCATTACCCAAACGTATTCGACGCAATCTTGTGCCCGCTGCTGACGTGGCAAAGAAAATCGCTGATGAATTGCAGCCCACTTATGGAAAAGTGCCGTTCATGGAAACGGTCTGTGCCGCGATGTCACAACACGCGGATATGCTGATTCAGCCGGCTGATTTTCAAACGGAAAAGATGGGTCAACAGTTCAATATGTTGGTTCAGGTTGTTGACGACGAGGGTGAACTTATTGCCGAAAGTCGACAAGTGACCGAGTTGCAGCAACAATTTGACCATCCTACATCATCATCAAGCGTGACATCATCAGATCCAGTAGATGAATCGTGGGCCCGTTCATCTCTGACTGATTTCGAGATGGAAAGACTACCAGTTGAGGTAATTCGCTTGCGGGGTGGTGTTCAAGTGGCACAGTACCCGGGATTGCGAATTCAGGAAAACAGCGTCGCAACTGATTTATTCCCTGATCAAGCAACGGCCGAATTAGCGATTTTGAACGGCGTCACAAAACTATACTCAATGCGTGAACGCAAAGAACTCCGCAACCAAGTGCGTTGGTTGCCAGACTTACAGGCGACCAAAGTCAAACTTTCTGGACTCGTTAAAGCCGATGACCTTGAAAATTCTCTCGTTGATCTACTAGCCAGAATTGCATTCGTGGAAAATCTCCCGATTGTACGTACACGTGATGAATTCAATTCACGTCGACTGAACCGGGGGCAACGCATCGCCGTTGCTACCCAAGACATCGCTGCTTGGCTGGGCAGTTTTGCCGAGCATGCGTTCATCGTCCGCCGTGAATTGGAAAACTCTCAAGGAAGCGGTCGGATGGAAAATGTCTGCAACGATGTGCATCAACAGCTCAATTGGCTGGTACACCCCCGATTTCTTTCATGTACACCGTGGGAATGGTTGAAACATTACCCCCGATACATGCAAGGCATCGCTTATCGCCTCGACAAAGTGAAAAGTGGTGCTGCTACGCGTGACCATAGTGCCTCAGAAACCATCGCTGATCTGACACGACGTTGGCTAATGATGATCCCCGAAAAAGCACAAAGCCCAGACCATCAGGCGACGTCCGAATTTCGATGGATGATCGAGGAATTAAGAATTAGCATGTTTGCACAACCACTTGGAACATCTGTCAAAGTCTCACCGCAACGATGTGAAAAGTTGCTACGCTAAGTTGGATCAAGCGATTTTCACGCTCAACTGAAAAGTACGATCATCCCATGGTCCTTGAAGACCTAGAAAATGACGATCAACCGTCGAAAACTCGGCTGCTCCCACCAGCGATGTCGTTGGTCTTGCATGGCGTACTTGCCTTCATCTTGTGGTTGCTCGTTTTTGACGCAGGGCCTCGGACCTCCATTCGACTCACGGCTTCACTCAGCGCTCCCAGTAGCACAGTATCCGTGAAACTACCTCAAACGGTTCAACCAGTTGACCCAGTCGCCGCCGATGGGGAGGAGTCCGCGAGATCCACTGACTCCACAATTTCAGATCTGCTATTGGAAGCTCTATCAGATACGGTAATCGACGTCGCAAACGAAACAGATATACAGGAAAAAATCGAGGAAAATCAGAAATCTGCTCCTATCGTTGACTTCTTCGGATCAGAAGCGATCGGTAGCAAATTTGTATTCGTTGTCGATATTTCTTTGAGCATGGATGCACGAAATATGGAACGATATCGACGTGCCAAAAAAGAATTGCTTCGATCAATATCGAATCTGAATTCAGAACAGAGTTACGTGGTAATGCTGTTTTCTTGGCGGACCAAAACGATGCAGTACGATCGGCCACCTGCTTGGATAAGAGCGGAAAAGAACCACGAGAAAAAACTGTTTCGTTGGCTCGACGATATTAAACTGAGTTCAGGGACAGATCCGAGGGATGCCTTATCCTTGGCGAAGCTGATGCAACCCGACGCTATTTTTTTGCTGTCAGATGGTCAATTCAATTCCCCCAATGCACCATCCCTTGAAACCGGTTGGCTATTACCCAATGGAGAACGATCACAACTGAGTGTCTCGGATGGGATTGCCACCTACATGTCATCTATCCCCATCCACTGCATCTCGTTTGAAAATCCATTCACCAAAGGTTCCATGGAAAAAATCGCGGAACTCAGTGGAGGAAGTTTTCGCTACGTCAAAACGAAATCACACCTTCCCGTGGATTCACAACGCTTTCTTGAAGCGGTACGGCTGATTGAGGATACCTACCGGAAAACCTCTGACCGAAGTACAGAATTTCAGCGTCGGATGTCTTTTACTCGCGATTTTATCGCCGATGGGGAATTTGCTTTCGCTGAGTACATTGCCCGACCAATTCGTGATGCGGACCCTGCAAATATCAATAATCCTATCCTACGCAAAATTCTGCTTACGATCTTAGATGAAGAACTAGGTGATACTCGCTTGGAACATCTGCCAATGTCTCCGGAAGTCGAGCAGTGGGTCCTTGACCACGAATTTCGATAACCAAACAAGCGGGTCGAGCCGTGCGATACCAGTCGCCAGCAGCCCACTTAAGTATAAAAAAGTAATAGGCTAGCCCAGTTCGTGATGCATTTTCCAGTGACCAATTCCCACTTCTAAAAAACAATCACCTGCTGTCTGATAGCCCAAGCCTTGGTAGAAAGTAACCGCCTCTTCACGAGCATTCAATTCAATCTTTTGGAAACCTCGTTGCTGTAGTATTGACTCTATCTGGTGTATAAGACTGGAACCCAAACCTTGTCGTTGATAGTTTTCGTGAACAGCCATCTGTCGTAACTTAGCGAGATCATTAGAGAGAGGAACGATCACTGCACAAGCTCGAACGTGGTCGTCATCCACCAGAGCGAAATGCAATTCAGAGGACTCCGCTGCTAATTCCTCTGACGAGAATGTCAGCCCCAAAGGCGCTCGCAACAGACGATCCCGCAGTTCAATTTCTAGATGGTAGAGATTGCTATTCCAAACGATTTCAACAAATTCCATCTGTTATGTTCCCAACAACCAAATTCCCAGCCACAAGAGACAAATCGACGCCACAATATTTATCACAACACAAATACCAAACCTGATTCGGTAAGACTGCTTATGATTCTTGTGGCGAATTCGACGTCCCGTGATCCAACCTCCCGGCCAACCACCCAAAAGACACCACAAGAGTAACATCCGTTCTGAAAGACGATCGCGTTCCTGGACTGCCATTCATTTGTCCCAAACATAAAGTCCAGCTATCACGCAACTGCTTAGTGCTGTCCAAATTAATCTTGTTTTCAGCATATTCGTCTGACTTCTGATCTTTTCAGTAGTTGCACCTATCATCTCCTTGCTCCGTTATCGTTACCAGAATCAGGCTTTCTTTGCATGTCTCATTTTCCGCTCGATCAAAACCCTGACCTTGATCGTTACTTTGATGAACTTGAATACTGGTTGGAACTGGAAGGAGAAGCTGAACGGGAACGTATGGCTCGACGCCGAAAGATTCGATCACAAACGCATGTTGAAAAGACAGGCGAAACGATAATCGAACTACAAATGGAAGACCATCAAACAGGCTTGGCTGGTCGTTTGTTACTCGATTTTAGTAAGCCGGGGAACCAAGCCCTTCCCATGAATCGCCTCAAGGTTGGCTCCCCTGTGGTGGTTTCAGATAACGATAATCCTGCTGATAAAGGTGTCGCCGGTGTCGTCAGTCGCCGTAAACATCACACCATTCAGGTAGCGACCGCTACATGGCCCGAAGGCAAACGATATCGAATCGACTTGTCGCCTGATGAAACTACAAGGCGAAGGCAATCGGCTGCAATGGCCAAAGCTCGACTCGCGACTGGCCGACCCGCCAAACTACGGGATGTGCTGCTTGGTAAAAGAGGAGCCAAATTTACCGAAAGCAAGACCCTCACCAACTGCCTGACAATCCTCAACCCGCCGCAATTGGATGCTGTCGGTTTTGGACTTGCATCGCAGGATGTTGCTGTCATTCATGGACCACCTGGGACTGGAAAGACAACAACACTTGCTGAGTTGATCTATCAGGCTGTTCAAAGTGGCCAGACTGTTCTGGCTTGTGCACCCAGTAACACCGCTGTCGATAACCTGCTTGAAAAGTTGGTTGCACTCATGCCCGCGGTTGTCAGGGTAGGACATCCGGCAAGGGTTTTTGAGTCCCTGCGGGGACACACGTTGGACGAATTGGTCGACAACGATCCCTCGACCGAAGTCGTCCGAGATATGCGACGCGAGGTGAAAGAGTTGATTCGCATTGCGGAGAAAGGATTCCGCTCACGTGATGGACACCGCCGAAGACGTGAATTGTTTGCGGAAGCTGGTAAACTACGAGGTCAGATCCGATCTCTTGAAAAATCAGTGATCCAGAGTGTGATTGATTCTGCAGATGTGGTTTGTACAACCACCACCATCGACGATGAGCTTTTGAACACGCGATCCTTCGACCTGGTTGTGATTGATGAAGCCTGCCAATGCACGGTACCAAGTGTTTGGCAGGCTGTTCTTCGTGCTGAGAAATTGATTCTCGCCGGTGACCACTGCCAACTACCACCCACGGTGTTAAGTGATCAAGCTGCTGCCCGAGGAATGAAAGATTCCCTAATGCAACGCTTGATCGAACGCGACGGTGAATCCATCTATCGACAACTGACGGTGCAATACCGCATGCATGAATCAATCATGCAATTCTCTTCCGATACTTTTTATGACGGCAAACTCATTGCCGACGCATCCATTCGAAAACACCGGCTCTGTGACCTGCCAGATGTGGTCGAATTACCATTAACAGATGCACCACTCGAATTCATTGACACAGCAGGTGCCGAGTACGAGGAACAGCTCGAACCCAATGGCGAAAGTAAGCTGAATCCAAAAGAAGCTGACCTTGTCATTCAATTGATCGGAGATCTGATTGAAGCAGGTGTCTCACCTGAAGAAATGGGTATCATCGCGCCTTACGCTGCCCAAGTCCGATTGCTACGGAGCAAGCTAAATGTGATTGGCCTGGAAATTGATACTGTTGATGGTTTTCAGGGACGGGAAAAAGAAGTCATCATCGTGACAATGGTCCGAAGTAATGAGCGTCGCGAAATCGGATTTCTGGCGGATACAAGACGAACTAACGTCGCCCTTACGCGAGCCAGGCGGAAGCTGATTGTCATCGGGGACAGTGCTACCCTCGCTTCCCATCAGTTTTATGCCGATATGCTCGAACACTTTGAAACACTCAACGCATACCGCTCCGTTTGGGAATTCGGGATCTCATGATTAACCAGTAGTGAGTCTAAATCTGCCGCCAAAGGATGAAAATTAGATTCGTGTCCTGCACTCTACACTAAATCACCTTGATTTTATGTCGTTGCTGGGCGTAAAGAGTGATCTATGGAAGCAAAATACTATGCAACGTGTTTTTGGCCGGGACTGGCTGAACTCTGGTGGCGCGGACGGTTATCCGCCCTCCCTGCTGCGTTTGCATTCACCTTGGTCGTGAACTTGATACTGGTGGCCCGATACCTGTATCCCGGATGGATTCATGGCGGTTTGGTGGCGTTGGCCTTCTGGGGTGGTCTCATCACGCTATTTTTCTACATCATTCGCACCGCTCGAGAATTACCAACTTTGATCAACCCTCGGGAAACTTCGGAGGAACCAGATCAATTTCCTGATGCAAGGATTGCATATCTGGGCGGACGGTGGGAAGAAGCCGAAGGATTGTTAACCGATGTGCTAGCAATAGAGCCAAGAGATCCTCCCGCACTGCTACTTCTGACCGGCGTCTACCGCCACACGGGACGTTTGGAGGCTGCTGAACTATTACTACGAGAATTATCCCGACTAGAAGTGGCTGACGCGTGGTTACTGGAGATTGAGGCCGAATCCAAGCGTTTGACACGAGCCGTCGAAGCTGAAAACGGATCAGAACAAACTGACACAAAAAACCACGTGTCCGAGCTAAATGATGCTGCCTAAATGACAGAATAACCGACGAAAACGGTTTGCGCTTGCCGCCGGAAAACAATAAGACCTCAGCAAAAAAGTTTGATTTTGGATCTAGAACAGTGCTTTTCGGGAAATCGCACCTGATAGCTCCTATCCCCGCTTTTTACCTTAACCGATAGAATCACGCTAAGCTGGCTCCAACACCACTGCCGTGACTATCGCGGATCCTCATGAAAAAACAGGATGCCGTAATTGAGGAAAGTGGCGTACAGTTTGCTAGTAAAGGATAGAGAAACGACAAATTCGCCAATTTGACAGCACCCACCCGTGATTTTCATCGCTGAGCTGATTGATTTGTTCAGCTGGTCCTCTGAGACATTGGTTCGTGGGCTACAGACAATCGACCTGACGCGGAGTCACCCGCTCCCGTCTGAGTCGAATAAGACAAGGGTAATAGAGACAACATATGTACGAAAGATTTACAGACCGCGCCCGTAAGGTTATGCAGCTCGCTAATCAGGAGGCTCAGCGTTTCAACCACGAGTACATTGGTACGGAGCACATTCTGCTTGGCCTGGTCAAGGAAGGAAGTGGAGTTGCCGCAAATGTGCTGAAGAACCTCGAGGTCGATCTGCGAAAGATCCGCTTGGAAGTCGAAAAATTAGTTCAAAGCGGTCCTGAAATGGTCACTGTTGGCAAATTGCCACAAACACCTCGGGCAAAGAAAGTCATCGAGTATTCGATGGAAGAAGCCCGTAACTTGAATCACAGTTATGTCGGGACTGAGCATATCCTGCTTGGTTTGCTGAGAGAGCAAGAGGGTGTTGCTGCACAGGTCTTGATGAACCTGGGCCTCAAGCTGGAAGATGTTCGCGAGGAAGTATTGAACTTGCTTGGGCACGGTCTCGAAGGTGCTGAAGTTGGCGAACGCGGTGGACGTGGTAGTGAGAGTGAAAGCCCGACTAGCTCCGGAAAGAGCGGGAAAAGCAAAACTCCAGCGTTGGACAGCTTTGGCCGAGACCTGACCGAATTGGCAAAAAAGGGTGAATTGGACCCGGTCATTGGTCGTGCTCGGGAGATCGAACGCGCCATTCAAATCCTTTGTCGAAGAACAAAAAATAATCCCGTTTTGCTAGGTGAAGCGGGGGTTGGTAAAACAGCCATCGTTGAAGGATTCGCACAGCGAGTGATCGAAGGCGAAGTACCAGAGATTCTGGCCGAGAAACGGATCGTTGTGCTGGACTTGGCGATGATGGTTGCTGGAACGAAGTACCGCGGCCAATTCGAAGAACGCATCAAAGCAGTGATGACCGAAGTGCGACGTGTTAAAAATACCATTCTCTTCATCGACGAGCTTCACACGCTCGTCGGAGCTGGCGGTGCTGAAGGAGCGATCGACGCTGCTAACGTACTCAAGCCTGCTCTTGCCCGAGGTGAAATCCAATGCATTGGTGCCACCACGCTCGATGAGTATCGAAAGTACATCGAAAAAGATAATGCTCTGGCTCGTCGTTTTCAGGAGATCATTGTAGAACCAACTGCAAAAGATGAGACCATTGAGATCCTGAAAGGTCTCCGAGGACGATACGAAGAGCATCATCGTGTGCAATTCACTGACGATGCCGTTGTTGCTGCGGTCGAGATGAGTGAAAGGTACATCACAGCAAGATGCCTTCCAGATAAAGCGATTGACGTTATCGATGAAGCCGGCGCAAGAGTTCGTCTGCGAACCATGACACGTCCACCAGATTTGAAGGAAATCGACGAAGAAGTCGAGAAATTGAATAAGGAAAAAGAGGACGCGGTCGCGAACCAGGACTTTGAGAAAGCTGCCAATCTTAGAGATCAAGCTGAAAAACTGCGAAAAAAGAAAGATCAGATCACGCAGGAATGGCGCGATAAAAGCCAGCAGACTGATGGCGTTGTTGATGAAGAAATCATCGCTGAAGTCGTTAGCAAAATGACGGGGATTCCGTTGACGCGATTGTCTACCGAAGACAGCTTGCGTTTGATGCAAATGGAAGAAGAACTTCACAAACGTGTGGTCAGTCAGGACGCCGCTGTCACAGCTGTGTCAAAAGCTGTTCGAAGAAGCCGCAGTGGGTTGAAAGATCCCCGAAGACCTACTGGATCATTTATTTTTGCTGGTCCCACCGGTGTTGGTAAAACCCTACTTGCTAAAGCATTAGCCGAATACATGTTCGGTGACTCTGATGCACTCGTTCATATCGACATGAGTGAGTACATGGAAAAGCACAATGTCAGCCGTTTGATTGGCGCACCTCCCGGATTCGTAGGTTACGAAGAAGGTGGCCAGCTGACAGAGAAAATTCGGCGGCGTCCCTACGCCGTTGTCCTATTCGATGAAATAGAGAAAGCACATCCCGATGTCTTCAACATGATGCTGCAAGTGATGGAAGAAGGACGACTGACTGACTCCTTTGGCCGGAACGTTGACTTCCGTAACACCATTCTCATCATGACAACCAACGCGGGTGCTGAAGCGATCAAAAATGAGTCAGCATTTGGTTTTCAAAAACCAGATGGTGATGCCAGTTACGATTCTATGAAGCAGCGTGTGATGGATCAAATCGAACGAGTATTCCGCCCGGAATTCCTTAACCGACTTGATGATACCATCATCTTCCGCCATCTCACCAAGGATGACCTCAAAAACGTTATTGACTACGAACTTGCAAAGGTACGTGAACGGTTACTCGATCGCGGACTGTCAATCGAACTGACTGATGAAGCCAAAGAGTTTCTGGTCACGAAGGGCAGTAATCTCGATTATGGTGCTCGCCCACTCCGTAGATCATTGGAACAACGAATTGAAGATCCACTCAGTGAAGAGCTGTTACGCGGTGCTTTTGAGGGTAAAGACACCATTGTCGTGACCGGTATTCTGGAAAACTCCGATGGTGATCGGGTCGATGTCAAAGATGTCACCACGAATGAAGATGGGAAAATGCTGGACACAGATGGAAAAAAGGTCAAAATTATCCGACTCGAGTTCAACGGCGAAAATCGTGGACTAGCCGAAGCTGCTGAACCTGTCAGCGCTGGAGTCGCCGGAAGTGATGAATCTGAAACTGACGCCGAAAGCTGATCCCTAGCTAGCCTCAAGATATTCTGAAAGCGGCGAATCACCATTCGTCGCTTTTTTTGTGCTTCTCAAGAAATACCTGTCAAATACCCTCTGTGTCAGGCTACCTGGGCCAAAACCACTTTCTATATACCCAAGGTCTCGAGCGGCACTCAAGCCGCCGTGAGGCCGATCTAGCGGTCCCTTGCCATCGGCATGATCACATAGCCGTAACCATCATCAGTCGTCAGTAAGGCTGGTGCAGCCCCTGATTCAATTTCCATGATGAAACTCACTTCGTTATCAAGGACTTTGCAGAAATCAGCCAAATAACGATGGTCCATGGTCATCGTGATTGACTCACCCTCATAAGCGATCGGAATTTCAATCTGCGACTCCCCAATCTCCGCCGTACTGGCTTCCATTTTCAAGGTTCCATCAGCAAACGTGAAGTCAATTCCACGACTTTCATGGTCCGTCACAATGGCTGCTTGTCGCAAAGCAGCAAAAAGTGGCCCCACAGTGACGTCCAATTGGACTGCATTCTCCCGCGTTGGAAAGACCTGCCGCCAATTGGGATAACGACCCTCTACTAAACGCGAATAAATCACTGCTTGAGGCGTACGAACCATCAAGTCGTTATTTCTTGCCGCGACATCAACTGTTTCATCTTTGTCGTTCAAAGCCCGCTCGATTAACTGAATCGCCCGAGTAGGAACGATTGTGCTGGCCCCAGTCGTCTGATGACCTCCGACTGACTCACCCGTTCCTTCCATGCGAGCCAAACGTCGTCCATCAGTTCCAACAGCCGTAACTCGTGACTCTTCCATTTCGAGAAGAACGCCACCCAATGCAAACCGACTGCTATCGGAATCTGTTGCAAAAACCGTGCGTTTCACCATTTCTCGGAACAAACGTGTTGGTAAAACGTGATACTTGTCCTCGTCAAAACCAGCAACTACCGGAAACTCGTCAGGATTGTTACCAGGCAGTTTGAACTTACTGCGTTTCCCTTTAACACGAATCCCAGCCTCGTCTGTTTCAAATTCTAGAACTTCATCGTTGTTTTCGCGCAAGATTGCCATGGTCCTCTGAACAGGAAGCAACGCTGTGCCTTCTGTTTCGACCGTGACACCTTCTTCCAAGTCCAATCGAATCCCGACTTCCATATCAGTCGCGGTCAATGTGATTTTCCCACCAGCAGCAGTAACTTTCACATTTTGCAGGATCTCTTTGGGCGATCGCGCCGGTGCAATGCTGGCAGCGAGTGCAAACGCGTTCGTCAATGATTCTCGTTGGCAAGTGATCTTCATGGAAATGCAAACCGGTACCGTGGAAGTTCTCTATCAAACAGATTTGCATGTTGTACCCCGTTGCTGCTTCTCTTGCATGGGGACAGGCCAAGTTCATGATTGGCTGACCAGATCTTGCTTTCTTTATAAGTTAATTTTATCTATCGTCTTAATCATAATACTACGATAAGAACTGTTAATTTACGATTAACCTCGGTTCTAAAGTGATACCCAGTATTGATTTATGAAAAATCAAATAGTGTGGAAAACAAGTTCATTGAATGTTTGGTTCCTGTCGAGAACAACCTCTGTTTCGAACAATCTACAACAGAAGGAAGTTCCATTGATGCTATCAAATATTCGAAAACAGACATCATAGAAACAGAAAGGCAATAAGTTATCCACAGAGCTAAAAGTTAGGCATCATTAAATTTTTCTTTGACTTCTTCAGCTGCACGCTGCAGTTCAGAGTCTGATTCGAGCAGTGATTCAGTTTTACGGATTGCGTGTAGAACCGTGGTGTGGTCACGTCCACCGAAGTATTCCCCTATTTGATGCATACTCCTGGACGTCATTTGTCTCGCGATAAACATGGCGAGCGATCGGGCACGGACGAGATTCTGTTTCCGTGAACTGCTACGAATATCGGCTACTTTGAACCTAAAATACCGGGCGACAGTTGTCCCGATTGCCGCTAACGAGACCTCTTCTCGCTCACCAATAACGGTAATCGCCGAGTTGATTGCATCTTCGTTTGGCTCAGCATCACGCATACGGCACCAGAGCGACACCTGTTTCAGAGCAGCTTCGAGAGCTCGAGTTGGCAGGCGGGGTTCCAGCTTACGATCTAGCAAGTCGAAAAGCTTAGCATCGATCTCTAAATTCAGGTGCACTGCTAATTCCCTGAGTAGCTGGGATCTGGCAGCCGTAGCGGGCATTTCTAGTGGAACCGTGAGTCCCGGTAGGACTCGGCTGACCAAAAGTGGACGCATACCTCTGATTTCAGAGGGGAGGCGTTTGCAGGTCAATAACGTTGGCAACCCGCGGGTTACACGTTCTTCGATTCTTGCGGCTAATTCATCTTGGGCCGCTAACTTATCATTCATCTGATGAAGATCATCGATTACCAGAATTGGTGCTTCATTGATTTCATGGCGAAGAGGTGGAAGATCATCAGCACCCACCGCCTCAGCGTATAGCCTGGCAAAGTCTATCGCCGGGTAGTACAGCACCGGCAAGGGCTCGCCCGTTTGAGACCGACTTGACTCTCTTGCCGCAAGATGCAGGGCAATCGCCGTTTTTCCACTGCCACTAGGGCCGATTAGCAGCAAGGGATTTCCCAAATCAAAGATTGAGGCTTCGGAGCACGCAACAAAATGCACCATCCGATTTTCTTCACCGGCGATGAAATAGGGCAAACTGCCCCCTTGAATCGGCGTAGCACGTTTCCGTACTCGGGCGATTGGACGCTCGAGCGGAAATGAGTGAACCTGATTAGCAGGGTTAGTCGCAGTCGACATGAAATGGTGGTCAGAGGCAGGCAGGTGGGATCGTCCTCTGCGAGACGATTGAAACATTCTACGAGCTGACGAGCAAAAAGCGAGTAAAATAATGCTAGTTATCCACACAAGTTTTTTTTCGTAACTTGTTATATGCATTGGATATAGAGTCGATCGCGAGGTTTATTTCTTCAATAGTGGAAAACTTTGAGACACCAAAGCGAAGAGTCGACTCGATCTCGGTTTCGGGGCGGCTCATGGCCGTTAGGACATGACTGGGAGGACTGCTACCGCTGCTGCAGGCTGATCCACTGCTACAGGCGATACCCGCCATATCAAGCGCCATTAGCATCGACTGGCGATCCGTTTTCAAAAAGGAAATCGAACTGGTTCCGGGTAGACGATCATGGACTTTGCCTTGCACGATTAATTCGGGATGGCGTTCAAGGAGCCCATTTTCAAGACGATCACGCAGCATGCGACAGTGTCTGGTGGATTGCGCCATTTCATTCACCGCCAGTTTGAGGGCTTCGGCCATTGCGACGACCAACGCGACAGGTTCGGTGCCAGGCCGAGTTTCCAGTTGCTGTTCGCCACCGTGGAAAACGGGTTCTACTTTCACCTGTGGCGCTAGCCAAAGGCCGCCGACACCGGCAGGACCGTGGAATTTGTGAGCGGTGAAAGTCATAGCGGAGATACCGGAATCCCTCAAATTCAGTGGAAGTTTTCCGACGGTCTGCGTAGCGTCCACGTGTAGTGGGATACCAGCCTGTCGGCAGATTTCAGAAGCTTGGCTCATGGGCTGAATGACCCCTGTCTCGTTATTAGCGGCCATGAGTGAGACAAGAGCGATGTCGTGTCCCTCTGCTGATATCATTGCCTCAAGTTGATCCATCCGAATCAAGCCATCTTGGTCGACCTCAAGCCACCGTAGCGAGCGTCCACGTTGTTCGAGCCATCCTGCAGTAGCCAAGATGCTGGGATGCTCAATTCGGCTCAGAACAAGTAGTCCCTGATCACTTAATCCTGTAAGGGCTTGGTAATTTGACTCTGTCCCACCGCTAGTAATGATCAACCGGGCACCACTGGGCTCATCCAGTCTGGTTCCCAAATAGGAACCAATAGCTTCCATGGCAGCATCCAAATGCGACCGAGAACGCCTCCCGAAGGCGTGCTGGCTGGACGCATTGGTTGGCCCGTCCAAAAATTGGGCTAACATCATTTTCGCAACGCGCGGATCAATTGCCGTCGTAGCATTATTGTCGAGATAGACCTTCATCATGGCATTTTCTCAATCATATCACTCGCGTTTGTGACATGTCTCGTCTCATTCTTTGTTCACGAGGCGTTGAAGATCAGGATGATTCGGGTAATCAGTCAAGGCCTCGCTGAGCAGTGCAGCCGCGACCGTAAGTTTTCCAGCTTCTCGCATGTCGTTTACCAAGATGACATATTCATCGGCCAATTGCTCATTGATGATTTTCTGTAGCTCGATCGGGTTCTTACCACCCGAGTCAGCTGTAGCGAAAACCATCGGTATGAATATGTAAAGCTCTCGCTCGGCTAATCGCTGGATGATCGGCCACAGAATTGCGGCGTGTTGAGGGTTCTGTTTGCTCCAATCAATCCAGTAAGGATCAGGGTTGCCTTGATTGCCAAAATTAAGCTGTGCTAGCAGGAAATTCGCGTCCGCATTGGTCGTTCCAGAGATCCCCCGAGTCAGCGAAATCAGATGCCAGTTGCTCGCTGTTCCCTTGGGGAGCTTTCTCAGGTGCTTTGTTTTGACAAAGGTGGCAGCAGGTGGGGTATCATCACTCCGTTGGATTGGCGTGATTTGCCAATGAACCAGAGGAATTTCGTAGAAACTGAAACTTCTTCGTACAAAGTGACTCGGCGCGAATTCGCTGCCACGCACAAAGCCTTGAGTTCGGATGACGAGCGCCAGAACTACACAAATAATGATCGCTGCCGAGATAGAGACCCAGGTCCGGATCACGCGATTTCTTTTCGCTGATGACGTTCCAGACTGAGCAGATGTTGAAACCGAGGTGGACACGGGAGCTTTGTTGGGGCATGTTCGGGTAATGAATAGAGCAAGTACTCGTCAGTCTACTGTAAGCAATGATGCGTTCGAGAACCCCTAATGTTTGCTGCAACTCTGGTGAATCATGCAACTTGATTGCATCACCGAGGCCTGCAGGTTCGATTTCGGCCGCTGCGGCCGTAGGGAGAATCTTGCCTTGGAGGCCTTATAGGGTAACCCAAACGGCAAATCCGACCGATACTCCCTTTCTGTCAGGTCAGTCGCTGCAAACCCAGGAAGCAGGTGACCCCAGGCTTTCCCGGATGCGATTAGAGGCTGTCTTGCTACTAGCAAAAACCTCCCTGAGCCTCCGAAAACTATGTCAAATGGCTCACTTGGCGGACGCCACTGAGGCTCGTACACTGATCCGCCAGTTGAATACAACTTTTGACGAATATGGAAGGGCGATTCGTGTGGAGCAGGTTGCCGGTGGATACCGCTTGATGACAAGGTCGGCACTGTCACCATGGCTCGCACGTTTGGGGCACTTGCCGGCACCCGTACGATTATCGACACCTATGATGGAAACCCTCGCTGTAGTTGCTTATCGTCAGCCTGTATCTAGGGCCGATGTCGAGGCAGTTCGGGGGGTTGGCTGTGGTGAATTATTGCGTCAAACAATGGAGCGGGACTTAGTTCGAATTGTCGGTCGTAGCGAGGAGTTAGGGCGTCCCTACCTTTACGGAACTACCAAACGTTTTTTACAACTTTTTGGACTTTCAAACATTGATGCATTGCCAGCAATTCACTGGCACGCCTTGCAAGATGATCCCCAACCCGAAGATTCAAACCCCGATGACCTATCGACATCAAAGAAGGACCTCGTTGTGAGTAACACAGTCGTTCCAACTATTTCAGAGTCAGATCACGCTGTTGTTGCCCCTACTGCAACGACGATTGAACCGTCTGATCCCACCTCAGCTTCCGATGCTGCTCAAGCAGTCATTGAAGATGAGGAGAATGGATATTACGACGATGACGATGACGATGATGACGACGATGACTGGGATGATCAAAATTGGGATGATGAAGAGTCCGAAGATGATTTGGACTCTGACGACGATCTCGAGGAAGAGGACGACGATCTCGAGGAAGGCGATGACGAACTCGAGGAAGGCGATGACGAACTCGAGGACAATGAAATCGACGGCGGTGACTCCGCTGACAACGATCTAGATGACGACGACGACGGGTGGGAAGAAGTCGACGATGAAGTCGGTGATGAAGAGTTCGATGACGATGACGACGAAGAAGAAGAATGGAAAGAGCAGGCAGATGACGATGAAGACTGGAATGAGTAATCATTCCCGCTCATTAGCTTCGCGTGCAGCGTTCTTATCGTTAAGAGAATTCTAACAAGTCTCCTTGCTCCTTCTCGGTGTCTCCTTCTCGGTGTCTCTTCTTAACTTCTGAAGGTACTTGCTTTTCAACGACCGCACGAAGCGTCCAGGGAAGTCACTCGCCCAAGTTGAATAGATGTCGCAGTGCTTCAAGCAAACCGCGACGGTGACCCTCCGCCGCGTCATCACGCAGAGATGCCAGCGGGGGATGCAAAAGTTTATTGATGAGCCGGTCAAATGACCTTTCGATTTCTTTATGTGCTGAGGAATCCAGGTCTTCCAAGCGGAGCTTATTGATCAATCGATCCAGCTCGTCTTTCTTGAGATCCTGCGCCTGCTCGCGTAGTCGTTGAATGACTGGACCCGTCGCCTTGTGATTGAACGCCTGCATGAAACGTTGCGTTTCTTCTGAAATCACTTGCTTTGCTTTGGGCCATTCTTTCTGGCGTTCGCGGCGATTTCGGTCACAGGCTGACTGCAAATCATCGATTCCATACAAATAGACATTCGACAATTCACCGATTGATGGTTCAAAATCCCGGGGTACCGCCAAGTCAAGAATCAGCAATAGCCGATTCATGCGTTTGGCATGTAGGCGTAGGAAATTTGTCTCGTTCAAAATGGGCTCGGTCGCAGAGGTCGTGCCGATCAAGAGATCTGCACCTACGACCTGCTCCTGCAGATCATCCCAAAACGCGGATTCAGCGTTGAATGTATTGGCAAGCGCTACGGCACGGTCGTGACTTCGATTGATGATGCAAATATCACTGGCGCCCCCCTGTTTCAGATAACGCAAGGTTTCTTCACCCATTTCACCTGCACCGCAGAGAACGACTCGCTTGTCGTGAAGCGTATCAAAAACCTCGGTTGCAACTTCACCCACAGCGACGCTCGGCACGCTGACCCGTCGACGATGAATTGATGTTTCCTGCTGAACACGCTTTGCGGCACGATTTGCAGCCTGAAATACTGAGTGAGTGAGAGGTCCAGCTGATCCGGAATTACAGGCGATGTCATAGGCTTGTTTGACCTGGGACAGGATTTGTGCCTCTCCTACGACCATACTATCGAGGCTGGCAGCAACCGTAAAAAGGTGTTCGACTGCATCGGATCCAGCACGATAAATCATTTGGTCCATGATTTCGTCAGCCTTCAACTGATGCTGATCAGCCAAAAACGAAGCCACGTCATCCCGATCAAGTTCGCTGTCGTTTCCCGCAGTCGCATAGAGTTCCACGCGATTGCAAGTACTGATCAATACGATCTCCGATGAAGGGAAACGCTGACGGAAAGCATTTACTGCCTGACCAACCTGATCACTTGTGAAGGATATTTTCTCTCGGAACTCAACAGCAGCATCATGGTGACTACAACCAATCATGAGTAACTTCATCGAATGTCCTCCATCGAAGTGAACCATTCGAATTGCGCTGAAGGTGATTGGCCAACCTCTTTAATCAAAGACGCATCATCGTCCGTTTGTCCATGTGAGGTGGTGAGGACTCCAATCATCGCCAACACAAGAAAGCCACCACTCGCAAGTGTGAGGTAGACAGCCTTTCTACCTCGACTCGCGGGAGCGTAAAAATATTCAACACCTGTCGCGATCAGAAGCCAAATTAGAAGAAGAGTGCTTAGAAGGACTCCCCGGTCTGTCCAACCAATACTACCCCAACGATTCAGATTCATCACAACACCAGCGATCAGACCGATGGCGACTGCAGTGGTGCTTCCCACGAGACATCGCCGATTCAACCTGCCCAAGAACTCCAGGGTGGGCAGGCGGAATGAAGATCCCGCCCGCTTCTGTTTCAATCTTCGAGATTGCACCAAATACATGATCCCCGCCAAAAATCCGATGAGCACAGCGGTCGAACCTGCCATCATCGCAATTGCGTGTACCGATCGCCATACTTCGACTGCTTCGGTGCGGCTAAATGGAGGGCGGTCAGCCAAGGCGATTGCTAGTCCCAACAAGCTCATGACAGCAGGAAGGAAGAAAAAGCTGATAATCGTGTCAGGGCGTCGCAGATAAAGCACGAAGAATGCACTCGCTAAACCCAAGGCTATCAACAGCGACCAATCCGACCAAGTCGCTAACAGGCCCACTTCTCGGCTTCGTTCCTCGACACCTTCCAATGTGGTTGCCCGTAATAGCAGGTAACAAATGTGAGTGAACAAACCCACTGACATCATGGTGATTACGAACAAACGTTGGCCTGGAATCCGACCTGCCAAGCGCAGCAATTCCAGCACCAGCACTACAAAGTAGCTGGCGAAAACGCAGGTGATCGAAATCTCGCTGAGAAAGGCGAGCATGTGATGAGCGGTGAGCTAGAGGAAAGTTTTAAGAATTGTAGACCAGCATCAATCGTAATCGTTCAGCAATCATTTTCAGCCCACAGGGCCTCCTTTCATACCGTAATGTCGCCTCACCAACCCGCAAAATCCCACTCTTCGATACAAACCGCACCGTCTTTGCCGATTTGAACGCGAATTGCACCAACAATCGCTGTCACATGTACATCCGAGCCATGCGCTGAAAGCATTTCAAGTACTTCGGGTTTTCTGGCCCGCTCACCACCACTGACTATGGTTTCCCTTGGGCGTGCCCATTCCAGTACAGAGGCTGCATCCATTCTTAGACTGCCGTGGTGGGGAGCCATCAAAATGCCTCCCGGATTCGGACGCGGCAGATTGATGAGCATGGCAGTACCGGGAGGCTCAAGATCGCCGGGAAGGATCATGCTTCGGCCACGCCAACACAAGTGCAAGACAAGACTATTTGCGTTATCGCTGCCGGGCAAACGCGTCAACGGTGGATGTAAGACACGGAAGGCTTGCGAAAATCGGCAACTTGAATGCCCCAATTTCTCGGGCTTGTTCCAGCCAATATCGTGGTGTGCTTCCTCGACATTGATCTGGTAATGCTTGATCGCTTTCTGAATCGGGATCAATGCTGATTCCGGCTCGTCAAGCATCCCCGGTGGCGTAATCACACAATTCACTTGAAATCGTTTCAAAAGGCCAGGCAGTGCATTGAAGTGATCAGAGTCAGCATGGGAGAGAATGATCCCATCGAGCCGCGTGATCCCCAGAGACCAAAGTGCACGATCGATTCCAGTGCTAGTGTATGAGTCATTTCCGAGCCGACCACAGTCGTACATCCAGACTTCGTTTGATGGCAGACGCAAGATAACGCAAGTTCCGTGGCCCACATCCAGAAATGTTGCATCCAAAGTACCTTCAGGTGCGCTCCGCCCAACGGTGGCTAATCCATAGGCTGCGGACATCCAGATTCCAACCCAGATACATCGGCTACGGAGAAGCCATCTGCCATCGTAGGGCGCGAAGAAACTTATTGTCAGGAGAACGTAAAAGATGACCACCCAATAGCCTGGCGGTGCAGGTAACCATGCGTGTCCGCCTGGTACGTCCGAAGCCACCGACATCACCCACTGCATCCATTCGAGTGTTCGGCTGCATATCCAACCGGGCACAATCGCAAGCGAGTCATGGATTACACTCGTTACGATTACTACTACACCTGACCCTAAAGCAACTATCAGGCATGGTGCCAACAACAGATTCACCAACACACTGATGGGTGAGACAACGTGGAATTGATGCCAGACTAATGGCATGCAAATCGTGGTGACACAACTACTGAGCCATAACAATTGCTGCGTTTTTCTGCTTAGTTGTTCTGCATGCACCAGCAAGCGACTTCTGCCAGTGTTTATCAGTTCATCCAAGAGTTTATCTTGGTCGTCATTTACTGAGTAAACAGGAGCATGGGCAACTTTCCGCGTACACAGGATTAGCGTGGTTACTGCCATAAACGAGAGTTGGACACCGATGTTCAGCACATTTCCAGGGTTGATCAGAATCAAAATCATTGCGGCTAGTGACAAAGTATTGATCGGTTGGTTGATGCGTCGTACCCAAACCGATAACAAGAAGACTCCGACTAGAATCGCGGCGCGAATAACAGGTGGTCGGGCACCGGTAAGGGATGTGTAAAATAGACAAAACAGAAGAATGCAAATGATCTTTGGTCTCATAGGCAACCGGACCAGCGTCGCAAGCAAGTTTGCCAAAATGACCAGGATTGCTAAGTGCATCCCACTGACAGATAGAAGGTGAGCTGTGCCAGTGACCAGCAGTAAATCACTTGTGGCGTTGTCAATATAGTCACGTTGCCCCAGCACCATTGCTACTGCAAGCGGACCAGCCGAGTCGGAAGTGTGTTGCAGTAATTTATCACGACCGATGGCAGCAAATTTAGCAAGCCAGCGATGAAGCACTCTTTGCTTACTTGCTGTTGCTGGCAAGGTGATGATTTGGCTGGGATCACTGACTTTGAACCGTGCCTGCAAGTCACGATAGCGGTATCTAGGCCGTAGGTCCTGTTGTCCGGGGTTGGTAGGTGGACGGAACCGACAAAGTTTGCCGTAGGCTTCGATTACGTCGCCGGGCAATAGATCCTGATAACGGCTTTCGACGATCACCAATACTCGACCATCGGAGCGCTCGAAATTCTGTCCCACTTTTAGTTCAGTGACTTCAACTTCGATATGGGTTTGCCACTGGGAGCGATGGTGAGTGGCAGGACCATGTCGTGATTGCCGATTACGAAACGTCGGCGGGCAATCGACAATTCCGTGGATGACGGTGGGCTGCTCGGTCAAGCATAAATATCGCATGATCGTGCGGTTGTGATACAGATCGCCCTGACTGCGATGCAGGTACCCACCGAATGGCACAAACACCAGTACTGCGACTATCCGACGCGCTGAGGGCGGCGCTCGGATGAGCAGCATCAGACAGATCGAAATCGCAATCAACCAGCCGTACGAGGAAACGCCGCGGATCGCTGACGATTGAATTGGCGAGACCAAGGAATCCAACAGAACCCCGGCAATCGTGGCGACTGCGATCAACAACATGGGTTGTTGGTTGACCTTGGATTGTGGTGACCAAGGCAAACAGGTGATTAACCACGAATAGAAATTTTGTGCCCCAATCAACGCGTTCATCTCTCCCCAACTCGGTTATCTTGTGGGGCATGCGGTGATGATCATCGCAATCAAGATTTCGAGCTATTTCTGACAAGGATCTTTCGAGTGAATTTACACCTTTTCCGTTGCTTGGTGTCACTTTTCGTTGTTTTCAACCTCACTTCTGACGTTTTACAAGCTCAGGAGAAATCCCAAGATGCTGGCACAAGCAAAATGAAGTATCCAGAAACGAAGGTAATCGATGTTACCGATGATTATCACGGTAGGAAGGTCACCGATCCATATCGCTGGTTAGAAGATACCGAGAGTGAACAGACAGCGGAGTGGATCGCGGCAGAAAATAAAATCACGCAAAGTTATTTGCAATCAATTCCCGCTCGAAAAACGATGCAACAAAGACTCAAAAAGTTGTGGAACTATGAGCGATTTGGGATGCCAAGCCATCGAGGCGACACTTACTTCTACACCCACAATGATGGGCTTCAAAACCAAAGTGTGTACTACAAATCTACCTCTCTGGAAGCTCCGCGGCAGGTGCTGCTGAACCCTAACACGTTGAGCGAGGATGGCACGGTTGCTTTGGCGGGTGCCGTAGCGAGCAAAGACGGGAAATTGCTTGCTTATGGATTGGCCGATGGTGGCAGTGATTGGCGGACTTGGAAGGTTCGTGATGTCGAGTCAGGTAAAGATCTTGAAGATTTGGTTCAGTGGGTAAAGTTCAGTAGCATCGCGTGGATGCCAGACGGGAGTGGTTTCTTCTACGGAAGATATGCAGAACCACAGGAAGGCGAGGAACTGACAGGCACCAACGAAAACCAGCGGATGTATTTTCACAGGATCGGAGACTCGCAAAGCAAAGATCAGCTGATTTTAGAGCGACCGGATCAACCAAAATGGGGTTTTTCACCCGCGGTGACTGATGATGGTAGATATCTAATCATCCAGAATTGGAAAGGCAGCGAACCAAAGTCGCAGATATTCATCAAGGATTTGCAGCAATCGGATTCCAAGGTGGAGCCACTGATCACTGGTTTTGATGCTGAATATGAGTGGATTGCGGCCGACGGTGACACGTTATTTTTCATGACCGACCATGAAGCACCGAAACGGCGTTTGATCGCGGTATCGGCGAAACAATCCCAGCGAAGTAGGTGGCGAGAAATAATCCCCCAAACTGACGATGTTCTGGAAGGAGCCAACTTATTTGGGTCCGTATTTTACGCCAGCTGGCTGAAGGATGCGCGTGGCAAAGTCACTCGTCATGATATGGATGGTGCGCAGCTAGGTGAAATAGAATTACCAGGTGTTGGAACCGTCAGCGGTTTTGGAGGCAAGCGAGATGCGAAAGAAACTTTTTTTTCCTTTACCAATTACGTCACACCTGCATCGATCTACCGTGTCAGTTTGCCGGACGGGACTATCAGTTTATGGCGACGCCCAGAGGTTGATTTCAAGGTGGAAGAGTTTGTGACTGAGCAACTTTTTTGCAAAAGTAATGATGGTACGACGGTGCCAATTATCGTGACTCGCCGGAAAGATTCAAAACGGGATGGATCCAATCGCACCTTGTTGTATGGGTATGGTGGATTTAATATCTCCATCACACCCTCGTTTTCGCCGGCAACTGTCGGTTGGGTTGAGAATGGTGGTATTTATGCGGTCGCCAATCTACGTGGCGGTGGTGAGTATGGTCGACAATGGCACGAAGATGGAATGCGACTCAAGAAGCAGAATGTGTTCAACGATTGCATTGCTTCAGCGGAACACCTTGTTAAGGAAGGCTATACACAACCAAGTCGACTGGCACTGCAAGGTCGCAGCAATGGTGGTTTGTTGGTTGGGGCGGTTATGACTCAGCGCCCCGATTTGTTCGGTGCGTGTCTGCCTGCCGTCGGGGTCATGGATATGTTGCGATATCACAAGTTCACTATTGGCTGGGCATGGGCCACTGAGTATGGAAGCAGTGATGAAGAAGATCAGATCGATAATCTGCTTTCTTATTCACCACTTCATAATTTGAAAATGGGCACGTGCTACCCAGCAACGCTGGTAACAACAGCCGAACGGGATGATCGAGTGGTTCCCGGACATAGTTTCAAATTCGCAGCTGCATTACAGGCAGTGCAAGGATGTGATCGCCCTACCTTGATTAGAATCGAAACTCGAGCTGGTCACGGAGCAGGCACACCGATCAGTAAACGAATTGATGAGTACGCCGACCTGTGGGCTTTTCTGATCGCGAACCTGAACTAATTTATCGGCCGTGGTGAAATCACCACAGCTTGACGGCTGATCAACACTGCCAATGCTGAGAATTCCATACCTGTTGTATGAGGCAAAGCAAAGCCGGGGTGAACAGTCGATAGTATTGCCTATTTTAACTGGGGAAACAGTCAGGTTGCTCCAGTTCGGTTGCCTGTGTCTTTTATTCGTTCTTACCACCCTGAGTTGGGGCCTTTCGTAATATGTTTCTGCAAGAACCCGCTCAGTCGCCGTACGATCTGCGATTTCATTTATTCAATATTCCGATTCGAGTGTCGTGGACGTTCTGGATCGCTGCATTTGTATTTGGATATGGGCTATCGCGTGTTCTGGATTCGTTACAGGATGCTAACAGCATTGGGTTGTTGCAAACCTTACTGGTCTGGTCAGCCTGTTTGTTTGTATCAATCGTCATCCATGAGTTGGGTCACTCGCTCGCGTTTCGACGCTATGGAATTGAGTCGTCGATTGTGCTTTATCACTTCGGTGGGATGGCAATTCCACGAAGTTCGCGGACAACAGACCACTCGTTCGGTGGGCTGACTCCCAAACAGAATATCTGGATTTCGCTGGCAGGTCCTTTGGCCCAGCTTGGATCTGGTGTGTTGGTTGTGATTGTCGTGAAATTGGCTGGTTATCAGCTATTCGTATTCAATATGATGCCTAGGTTTCTCAACTTTGTACCGGCTCTCGGCGAGGGTAAATTTATCGATAGCCCAGGACTCTTTGTGCTTGTCACCTCCTACATCTTCCCAAGTATTTTGTGGGCCTTGCTGAACCTGTTACCCGTGATGCCATTGGATGGTGGTCAAGTGATGAGATCAGTTGTGCAGCTGTGTGGCGGTAACATTATTCAAGCGCTTTGGGTCAGTGTGATTGTTGCGGGTATGGTTGGTTTTTATGGGTTCACAAATGGTCAAACGTATTTAGGGCTACTTTTTTTGATGCTTGGTTGGACAAATTTTCAAGCAATTCAACAAAGCAACCGAATGGGTTATTGAACTGGGTTGGAAATACTGGTTGTTCACTTTTCTTTCGTTACTTACGTCTGTTTTGCACGTTCGTATACGCACCAAAGCGCACAATTAAAAGGAAAGAGAGCATTCACGTAACAATATTTTTTTGTCACGCAACCACTTTTTTTAAAAAAACATGTTGCGGAATTTGTAGAAGCGCGTAAAGTTACGCCCAGTTTTAAACGGTTGGAAGGATGAGCCGGAACGATGTTGGACATCAAGGCTCGGAGCTTCAACCACACATGACGGTTGGTGAGCCGTGGCCGGTGACTTCTAAAGCGCTGCTTTAAAAGTCTCGAGGACTCGCCAACGTTTCCTTTCTCAGCGGAGGAAGAACGTGGCCAAGAAGAAAGCAAAGAAGAAAGCAGCTACTAAGAAGAAGGCAACTAAGAAGAAGGCTGCAAAGCGTTCGACTAAGAAGAAAGCCGCCAAGAAGAAAGTTGCAAAGAAGAAGGCAACTAAGAAAAAAGCTGCAAAAAAAGCTACTAAAAAAGCAACTAAGAAAAAGGCGACTAAAAAGAAAGCCGCCAAGAAAAAAGCAACCAAGAAGAAGGCTACTAAAAAGCGTTCTACTAAGAAAAAAGCCGCTAAAAAGCGTCGCTAGGTTGCATTACAGTTCAGTTTCGACTGAACCGTTACTAACAAAAAAGCTGTGTCAGGGCTCTGCCCCGATGCGGCTTTTTTCATGCATACACCAAAAAATCGTCCTTCCGACTTCACTTTGTGGGCGAATTTCCCACTCCCTTCTAGATCACTCTGCTGTTCAAATACGATCCACAGGTGATTTGGAAACAGGCAAAGAGAATCACAGACAGAGACGACCGCAGCTCGTGCAACAAATCCCAAAAAACACCGCCATCGCGTTCTCTGAAATAGCAATTGCTAGCAACTTATGCTGAAGCAGAGGCTTATGGTTAGAGAATTACTTTGACGTTGGCGATCGAAACCCTGCACGTCTGAGCTGCTTGTTCACCGCAGGATCGACTAGTATGCCACTCTTTTGCTAGCAATCTGATTATTTTCGGGTGGCGGGCATTGGTACTTCCCGCTGACGTTGAACAAGAAAAAGTCCAATGTTCGATGGAAACATTGTCGTTGGCTGATCAGAGGGTCGGTAGACTCACCTTGGTTGGCTGATTGGCAGCCCGCATGGCCAATTCACGTACCACTGCTTTGCAGATGGCATCAAATGGCGCTCGCGATGCATCATTTGACTGGATCACATCCGCCAGTTTGCCCTCATCGCCAGCAATCCGAAGTGTGATATCGATTGGCAGTCCACCGAGGAATGGCACATTAAGCTCCTCAGCTTTTTTTCGCGCCCCACCTTTTCCGAAAATGTCATACGTCTTGCCGCTATCTGGGCACTGAAAGCCGCTCATGTTTTCTACCATTCCCAAGATGGGAATTTCAACTTTACGAAACATGCTGACAGCCTTGATTGCATCAAGCAGAGCAACTTCCTGAGGAGTGCACACGATGACAGCACCTGCTAGCGGAAGTGCTTGTGATAGGGTCAGTGCAACATCACCGGTACCTGGTGGCATATCGATGATCAGGTAGTCCAGATCACCCCAATCGGTTTCACCGAGAAATTGGTTAATTGATCCATGCAGCATTGGACCTCTCCAAATCACGGCCTGATCAGGTTCGACAAGAAATCCCATCGACATCACCGGAAGATCATCATCGAGTTTGATAGGATCAATTCGCTTTTGCGCAGTGATGGCTGGGCGACCACTTAAACCCAGCAATTGAGGGATGCTTGGGCCATAAACATCAGCATCCATCAATCCCACTTTGGCACCGTATCGCCGTAAAGTCAGTGCCAAGGAAGCTGCCACGGTGCTCTTTCCGACACCTCCTTTGCCACTGCCCACAGCGATCACGCTTTTCGCTTTTAACGCGATTTGTCCGACCCGCGCTGGTGGCCGCGGATGGTTGACGTAGGTGATTGTGACTTTGCTTCCAGGTGCCGCTGCGACGATTTTGGATTCCAAAGCGTCAGATAGTTCATCAGCCACGGGTGCGCTGTGGCTGGTCAATCCTATTGTGAGGGCAGCGTTGTCTTGGTCGACAACGATGTCCTTGATTTGACCCATGGAATCCAACCCACGCCCTGTTTCGGGGTCGGGGTGATCGGAAATAGCTTTCCGGACGATTTCGGGGGACAGGTTACTCATGATCGATCTCGTGACGCTGTTGGAGGACTTCGATTTTTGGGATTCCGGGAGGGGGCAACGTTGCTGGCCGTCTTGTTCACCGAAAAAGGCCAATCTGATGGTCGAGAACAGACCGAGAGACGATGCGATTTTTAGAACACGATAGCGGCAAAATTACTATAGCACTCGACACTTGCTAGCGAATTCTCGAGGCGCCTGCCCAGAAGATTCCACACCCTTAGTCTATTAACTGGGTCCACCTTGCGAAGTGGAGGTGAATCATGCGGGTCAAACGCGGCAATTCTTCCGGATGCTGGACTCTTGTTGCGACTGGAAAAGGGGTCAGGCACCATTGCTCACGATGGGTCAACTGATGACAGGCGATAATTTGTAGTGCCTGAGGGTTGTTGGCAGTGGATCGAGCGAGTGAATCGCAATGAGCAGCGAGTGAATCTCGACGGACTTCCCACAGAACAATCGAGGGTTCTGAGAGGCTGAGCATCGCAAGTGTTTCGTCCCTACTTGCTGATTTGACTTTCGGGATGAGGTCAGCTGGAAACATGTCCGGTCCAAATCTGCGTACAGCAGTGAGCCATCGGCTACCTGTTTCGCAGATAATCCACGTTCGAATGTCACTTGGATCAACGAGAGACCAATTCATTCAACGAGATTCCTTGGGTGACGGAGTGCCGGAGGAATGATCATCAAGTCGTCGAATCAAGCGTGCTCTGCTGATACCGAGTCGTCGTGCAGCCTCTGCACGGTTGCCATCAGTAGATTCGAGAGTATCGTTGATCAGTCTCAGTTCATACCGTTGCATCGCATCATCGAGCGACAGTTTTGTATATTTGGCAAGGTTGGAGATGGAACCGGGCTGGTAGGAACGAATCGCCAAGGGCAGGTGCTCACACGCAATCACACTTCCCGTCGCAGTTCGGCTCGAATGTCGAATGGCATCTTCCAATTCCTCATAGTTGTGAGGCCACGGGTAAATGACCAGCGCATCCAGCGCGGCTCGACTGATTCTTTCAGCGGGACCTTCACCGGCAGCGTATCGTGCATCAAGCATTGCCGTGGCAATCAGTGGGATATCTTCCACTCTTAGCATCAGTGGTGGGTTAACGATCGTCAGCGAGCTTATCACGTCAATCATTTGTGAGCACAGTCCACACTCGCGTTCATCTTCGAACGACAGGTTTGCACTCATCACGTCATCCGTGGGAGGGTTGAGTTCCATCAGCTGCGATCCACAACTCGCGAGCAGCCTCAGACGGCCCGAGAATGTGTCCAGCAGATTTGCTAGTCGCTGCTGCGCTTCGAATGGCATTTCGTCTAAGCCACGCACCAGAGCGGTGACATGAGCGTCCTTGTTCTCTGCGAGTTGATGACGCGCAGGCATCAAGGTTGCATCGAGCAGGTCTGAGTCCATCAGTGGTCCGTCAACGTTGATCAGATTTTCACTCGGTGCTGAAATCTCGTGGATACGCAGCAAGATGGATTCCCCACCGGACCCCGGTGGTCCGAATAAGCCAACATCGGTTCGTGTTGAGGCCGCCACGTGGATGCGGCGTCTCAGACGTAAAGCTTGCTTTGAAGTGCCAGCTGTGATGTTGATTGCGCTTTCAGCGTGGTGTCGTCTCCACGAATCGAGCTGTTGTCTTATCGCAACAGCATCTTGTAGCTCGCGTTCGGGCAGACGATCATCAAAATCACCTGCAATCGCCAGAATGAGGGCCGGATTGTCATTCCCTATCTTGATGAATCGTACCTCCCGTGTCTCGGGGCGGTGACGGTCCAAAGATGGCGGTGAGATTCGTAGCGATGCTGTGCCACGACGCTGCAGTTCAGCAGGGGCAGCCAAAGCGGCTGCAATGCGATCCAGTTTCTCATTCGAGATTGGCGCACCAGCGACCGAGCTGCGATCCAACAGAAGGGCACTGTCGAATCCAAGCCATTGGCTGCAGTTGGAAGATAAATAGATTAATCTGCCGCCCGGACTGATCGCCCAGACTGAGGCCTTCGATTTATCCAACAGCCGCGCGAGCGGCCGAATCCCGGTTCCAGAAACCATCATTCCCGCCAGTCAACTCGTTTGATGTGATGAAAGGCAAACACCCGACTGGTAATTTCACCAGTGGCTGCAGCTTGAACTCATCAGCCGAGGGCGATGACGCGCGATCATGTCTAAAACACATCTAAAATGAAGTGGTGACCCGAATGGAATCGGCGGTGGCTCGGATAATAGTTGTGCCACTTCTTGTTGTAGACGGGAATCCGCATTTCCGGCGGATACCTGTGGTACAGGCTATCGCTGCTGCGAAAGTATTCCTGTCCCCAGAAGTTCTGGGGATAGTAGACGTACGGATAGTGATAAAACCGATTCCAGTCGCGGAAATCGGACTGCCCACCCCAGGCTCGGCCATAGGCCCGCTGGTCAGCCGAAGCATTATCGGACAGAGCGACGTAACTGCATGACAGTACGGCGGCGATCAAAAGATGACGAAGCATCACTGCGTCCCCCCTCGAGACGTACGAAATCGCCACAATGGGCGAATATCGCGGGAATATTTTGGCTAATTCCGGAATTTGGCTGCTTTACTGAGTTATCAGCTGGCTCGTCCGGCCGTCGTGTTGTGATGATCGATTTTTGCAATCGTGCGAAGCTCTGCCCTGTTTTGGGCGTAAATCGCTTGCAAACTCGGTAACACAACCCGACGTACCGTCACTATCGGCATGTTGGGTAGCATCGGTTGAGTCGTTCAGGGGAGGATTATGCGGGGAAAACTCTACGGAAGCGGGGCCCCCGTCCCTAGAACGACTTCTCATGAACCATCTTCGCCACCTATGATTACGTGATAGTTCCGCTGCAATCTGTAGAGGCAGCGTAGTTGATCATTGATTCTTGACCGTATGAGACTTGATGCTAGAAGGCAGCGAACGCCTGCATCCATTCCCTGACTCCTTGGTATTTCGAATGCTCGTATCGCAATTCTCGGTCCGACCTCTCATTGTTGCATTGTTGCTGCTTGTTGGTAGTTTTTTTGGGTCCATCGCGGAAGCATGTCCGTTTTGTAACGCTGTGTCGCAGACCCTGCGGCAGGAAATGGGTTCCATGGATGCCGTTGTCATCGCAACGTCGCTTCAAGACGACGCGACCCGGAATAAGGAAACCGGTGAGGTGTTGATGAAGGTGGAGGTCGTTCTCAAGGGAGCTGACCTGATCAAAGTTGGCCAAGAAGTCAAAGCCATTTATTATGGTGAAGTAAGCATCGGTCGTCGATTCATGCTCTCAGGTGTCGATCCACCTGACCTGCAATGGTCCTGCTTGCCAGTCAGCAAGAGGGCGGAAAAGTACATTGGCAACATCACGAAATTGCCAGATGATTCACTGGAGCGATTACGCTTCTATCATAAGTTTCTACAAGACGAAGAATCGATGTTGGCACGCGATGCTTACGATGAATTTGCAGTCGCTCCCTACGATGCCGTTAAAAAACTTGGTCCTGAAATGGACCGTAAGCAGTTGCTTGAATGGATCGGCGATCCTGAAATGGCAACCGACCGCAAACGGTTGTACTTGACCATGTTGGGTGTTTGTGGCGACGAGAAAAATTTACCGTTTCTCGAGAAGATGCTTCGTAGCACCCAGAAGAGTTCCCGCGGTGGACTCGATGCTTTGATTGCCTGTTACCTCACGTTGGCTGGTGAAAAGGGTTTGCCATTGGTTGATGAACTGTTCTTGGCTAACCAGAAGGCACCCTATGCCGACACTTATGCTGCAATCATGGCGGTGCGTTTCCATGGAACCGAGGGCGATGTGCTTCCACGCAGTGCTTTGGTCGAATCGCTGCATCATGTGCTGGATCGTAAGGATCTGGCCGACTTGGTGATCCCGGACCTCGCGCGATGGAGTGATTGGAGCCAAATCGATCGATTGGTTGATTTGTTCGTCAAAGCAGACCCGGATAATAATTGGGTACGCGTACCCGTGGTTAACTATCTTCGGGCTTGTCCGCTGCCTGCAGCCAAGGAGGCGCTGAAGAAACTGGAAGCGATTGACCCAGAAAGTGTCCGCCGTGCCAATACTTTCTTCTCAATTCCGGTCCCCAGCCGCCAAACTGGTAAATCGGATTCCAGTTCATCGGTGGATCACGAGACTGAGGGTAAGTTCTCCGCAGGTGCCGTGTTTTCGGATTGTGAAGATAATGAAATCGGGGTGGATCAAAAGTCAGTTTTCGCTCAGCCAGGGCAGGCGATAGCGGCTCTTTCACCGGCAGGGCTCGGCTCCACAGTACTCACGCCGAATCCTGTTTCGAAAGACGGAATGAACCCTTGGCGTTTGGGATACGTATTGGGTCTCGCTGTGGCGACCATTATGATCGTGCACTTCTTGCTGCTTTCCGGCGGGGCTCAGCCCGCCAAGGGATAGTCGAGAGGTCCTAATGGGAGTCGCCAACATGTCGATGATCATCTTGGTGAAATGGAAAAATGTCAGCTGAAATTGAGATAAGCTCCACTTCTAGCGAGCAGCAGTTCCCTTACCGTGCTCTAAGCACGACAGCGATCGCATCGGTCATTTTTGCCGTTGTGTCTTTTTTGGGATTCTTTGTCTGGGCCTTTTTGGGCGTGGCTTTTGTGGGCACGATTTTGGGCTTCGCGGGATACTCGAAGATAAAACGGTTTCCTCAGGAATTTGCGGGTCATTCACTGGCGATGACCGGAATCATCTTGAATCTGCTTGTCATCCTTGGTGGCATCAGTCTGCACAGCTATGTCTACTTGACCGAGGTACCTGAGGGCTACACACGCGTTCATTTCTATGAATTGCAGCAGCCTTCCAATTCGCCGGGTGACCAACCGAGCTCAAAAGCGATAGAGATCGATGGCAATGAAATTTTCTTGAAGGGTTACATTCACCCATCATCGGGTAGCGGGTTGCTGAAAAGATTCATCCTCGTTCCTGATTTGGGGACGTGTTGCTTTGGGGGGCAGCCGAAGAGCAGCGATATGATCGAAGTCAGGTTGCTGAATGGCCAAACGACGAAAGCCGGATTGACGAAGAAAAAGCTTGCTGGCACGTTCACACTTAACCGCGGGCCGCAGAACGTGACCGACTTTGACAATAACGTCTTCTATCAAATGAAAGTTGATCAAATCCGCTGAGTCGTTGAGCCAGACATTTTGATGTGTTCGCTGTCTCCTGCCTGTGGCTATAATGGGCCGGTAAGACGAGGGAGTAGCCTTCGTTGCAGCAACAGGTCCCTTTTGAGCCAACACATGAGACTTTTGCGTTTCGCGATGATCGTAAACTCCATTTTGCTGGCCGGAGTTTCACACGCGGCAAGCCCGCTACTGGTGAATCCCCAGCAGGACCAAAAGACGACCAGCCCGAAAAACAGCGGTGCAACCGAGGGTGATTCCAAGTTCGCTGGTGACAAACCTGTTTCACAAAAAAAAGTCGAAGTGCGCAANAGCAGCGACTCATCGCGTGCCAAAGGCGATATCAATTTTGATGATCTGAGTTTCAAGATCGAAAAAGATGCCAAGTTCAACCCAGCTTTGTTGACAGACGAGATCAAGAAGCTGGATGGCGTGAAAGTCAAATTACGGGGTTATATCCTGCCCAGCACGTTGTTCAAGGAAACAAACATCGATCAGTTTGTGCTGGTCAGGGATAATCAGGAATGTTGTTTTGGTCCCGGTGCGGCTCTTTTTGATTGTGTGATCGTTGAAATGGTGCCTGGTCAGACCACGGACTTTGTCACCCGACCAGTGACTGTCGAAGGAAAATTCAAGATCGACACTGAAAAGTACAAGTATCCCAGTGGGGTCGGTCCACGAGGCGCAAGTCACTTTGCAATTTTCAAGATTGATGGTGTAAAAGTTAAGTAGGTTATGCCTTTTGATTTCTTGAATCTGGTGCTGTCATGCACCCGGCGACCAACCTGGTCTGGGCTGAAGATGAATGTCTGGAACTGCGTCACCCTGCAGTATCTGGATCTGACGTGACATTTCATCGACTTGTTCTGCCGTGGTCAACGGCATCAATTTGACGCGAAACGATGCCGTTGCTCCACCATCGAGTACGACGATGCGGCCCTGTTTTTCTTCGAATGAACGAATGTTGGGGTAATTGGTGGCAGGTTCCAAACCGGTTACATAACCATCGCTTTCAGCAGCGGTGTTCTTCCACACAATGAATCTTGGCAAACCATTCACATTGAAGGTAATCCCTAAACCCTTTTCCCCATCGGCGGATCGAAGCATTGCTGTGGTCGCACTGGATTCATCTGCACGAAGTCGTGCAAAGTAGACACGCTCTGCGTAACCTTCCTGGGGTGCACCACATTCGTTCCATGTTTCCATTTCACCGGCTGCGAGTGAGTCTTTTGGTGCAAGTGATTCAATGGGCGCTTCTATCTTTGCGCCCTCACCAAGAATGGGAACTCCTACATTGATGTGATACAGCAATTGCATGGACGCTGGTTTTGAGAGTTCATTGGTCACATCGTCCAAAACTGCCACTTCACCGCTACCTGCTTGAAAACGAATTCTGCTGCGCAACCGCAATCGTTTGACGAATAGACGTGATTCCAGAACTTCGCCGATCACTTCGAGTCTTCCCGATGCCTCGTCATACTCAATTGCCAGTGAATCAGCGGGCAGATTACCGATTCGCCCATGCAGCGGGTGAACCAGATTCCCTTCTGCGTTATGTTCCGGGGCACCGTTACTTTCAAGTCCACATCGGACGAGCAGTTCGTCAAAACCCTCCAGCCAGCCAATTCCACTGGAATCAAATACTGGAACCTGAGAGGGGTGAACGGGCCCAAAGATCGGCGATTGCCAACCAAAACGTACTCCACTGGCCTCCATTCTCCAGATGGACATTCCTCGGGTGGGTAGAATCATGACCCGAATTGCGCCGGTGTCGACCTCAATCACCTCGACTTGATCAGCGGCTCCACCTGAAAATCGTCCATGGCGGGTGCTGACTTCCCCTTTGCGAGTATCAATTTGCATTGATAGCGGAGAGTTTTGATCCCAAACAATGCTGGGACCTCGGGATCCGAGTGAGCGGTGAGTTGCGGATTTGGTCGCCATGACGTGATTGTGGGACTGGTGNTAACGCTCAATTTGGTCTTCGGGATGATTCCGAAGCTTATTTTCGCTGAATCGAAAGGGACTTTCCTCGCGTTCTTGTACCCGAGGCTGTCAGTCAATAAAACATCTAAGTCGGAAGCTGGCTACCGAGTAGCCACGCCGAATCTCCGCGTTTTCGAAAAACATGCCCAAATTGCTGAGTGAAGTGAACTAGTGACGTGAAATGCTGATGGGTGACGTCAACTAGGACGATGGTCTGATTCAGGCTGACAGTGTCGCATTTATTTATGTTCGGCTGCGGATGCCGGTTTGTTTTGGCTGACACTGACTTGGACACCACGCTCGGTTTGCACTCGGAACTCAGGCGATGATTTGGCGCATTGAAAATATCATCGACGAAATTTATAGATCTGATTTTTCCGCGATCCGAGGCGGCGAAATTGAGACGATAGGGCCAGAATCCTTGGTAGGTCTAAGATACTTTGGTCCTGAAATGCATCGTGATCTTCTAGTAGCAGGAAGCTAGCCGCTTTGAGCATAGTATGTGACAGCTGACCACTGCTGATCTGGAACACGTTAAGATATTAAGATAGAAGTTCCGGCTCAGATTTCCTTTTTCGTTTTCCTTTTGAACTATTTGCAGAACAACATGTCTGACCAGCACACAAATTACCCAAAGCTTCACAACGCGATGTGGCCAGGCCTCGTTGGAAAAGGAGATGATGAGGGGCAGGAACCGCCAATTAGTCTGGAACGAATGCTTGAGCTGACTGCTAACGCAGAAGTTGATGGCCAAAAGTTTGAAGGTGTTGATTACTTTCTCTTTCACCCACATACCGATCCAGATGCCACTGATGATGAGCTGAAAAGAATCGCTGACTTGATAGGCAGCCATGGGCTCAAGGTTGGGTCGTTGGTGGCTCCCGTGTGGCCCGGAACAGTGGGTGATTCAGCAATGGGTGATGATGAGCAACAGGGAAAGTTTCTCCAAGCCATCGAAAAAGCCTGTCGAATTGCAAAGGTCTTCAATGAGCATGGCATCCGTGAATATGGGGTGATCCGAATCGACTCGGCAGAATTCGGGGTCGAGAAATGGAAAGAGGACCCCGCTGCCGGTACCGCCAGGATTGTAGACACGTTCACAAAGGCAGCTGAAATCGCTGCCGAACATGGCGAACGTCTTGCTTGTGAGGGTGAGATCTGTTGGGCTGGCATGCACAGTTGGAAAGATATGCTGGACCTGTTGGAAGCTGTGGGTAAACCTGAAACTCTCGGTTTCCAGGCAGATCAAGCTCATACTTATCTGTACTTGATGGGATACAACGCGCCGGAGCAAGCGCTTCTGCAAGATGGCTATAGCGAGGAAGAATTTTATGCGGCGTATGAGCAGATGACGGACAAGCTGCGACCGTGGACGATCGATTTTCATGTTGCTCAAAATGATGGAACCGTGCATGGGGCAGGTTCACACGACAAGACTGGCAAGCATTGCCAAGCCGATGATCCAAACGGCAAGCTTGATATCACTCGTACCGCTGGCTATTGGCTGAAGGACGCCTCCTCTCGAGGTATTCAGCACATTTGCTGGGACGGATGCATGTTCCCGAATGAGGTGCTCGAGAAGCCAGAGACATGGAATCAGATCCTCAAAGCTATGGTCGACGTCCGTGATGCTCATGGCAGTACTGTCTGATCCTGCTTTAAAACTATTTTCACCTCGCATCAGTCACGGTGTGATGCGATTTCACAATGGATTTGAATCGCCCCTCGGGCTTCAAGTTTTTTCGCTTTACTCGCTATCAAACAATAAGAATGAAACCACTCAACATTGGACTTATCGGCTACGGGTTTATGGGCCGGACCCACAGTAATGGTTACAAACGTGTCAATGATTTTTTTCCGGAACTGGAGTATCGTCCAGTCTTGAAAGCCGTGTGCGGACGCAGTGCAGAAAAAGTCCAAGACTTTGCTAATCAATGGCAGTACGAATCCATCGAAACGGATTGGCGAGCTTTGATTGCCCGTGACGATATTGATGCCGTGGATATCTGTACGCCCAATAACTCCCATGCAGAAATTGCGATTGCCGCGGCCGAAGCTGGCAAGATGATCTTGTGTGAGAAGCCGCTCGCTTTGAATCCTGAAGAGGGAGAAAAGATGATTGCGGCTGTAGAGAAAGCAGGGGTCAAAAATACGGTCTGGTACAACTATCGACGAGCACCTGCTGTCACGATGGCAAAGCAACTGATCGACGAGGGAAGACTTGGCCGTATCTTCCACTATCGTGCCAATTTTCTGCAGGACTGGACCATTTCGGATGACGTGCCACAAGGTGGTGCCGCACTTTGGCGTCTCGATGTCGCTGCTGCAGGTTCCGGGGTTACGGGCGACTTGCTGGCTCACTGCATCGATACAGCTATCTGGCTCAATGGTTCGATCAAAGACGTCTCGGCTATGACTGAAACCTTCGTGAAAGAACGCATGCACACTGAAACTGGCAAAATGGAGCCCGTAGGAATCGATGATGCATGTGCCTTCCTGTGCCACTTTGAGAATGGATCATTGGGACTCTTTGAGTCAACTCGTTATGCACGGGGGCACAAGGCACTCTATACATTTGAGATCAATGGTGAGAATGCTTCGATCCGCTGGGATTTGCATGACCTTCATCGTCTTGAATATTTCGATCATAGCGATGAGGGAAAACTCAGAGGTTGGCGATCTATTCATGTGACCGATCATGGTGGGGAGCACCCCTACATGGATAAGTGGTGGGTTCCTGGACTTCAAATCGGCTATGAACACACCTTTGTGCATCACGTGGCTGATTTTTTACAAGCTCTTGAAGCTGGAGAGGAAGCGCATCCGAATTTCCGTGATGCACAAGAGACGCAGCGGGTTTGCGATGCCGTTCTTAGCAGTGCTGCGGAGCGAAATTGGAAACAGGTTTGACCTGAATTGTCGCAGCGATCTAATGAGAAAACCCCATTCCTCGAATGGGGTTTTTTATGGCGATTGATCCATGGTGCTTGATTGNTCCATGGTGCTTGATTGGTCCTCGGACTTGTTCTGGGGACTTCGATTCAGCAGGTACCGGGAAAAGTCGAATAAGCCGCTGAAATGATAGCCAGGATCAACATAATGCTGGATCACATAAAATGCGAAGTAATACGCCCGACAACTTGCCCAGAGACAGATCAGCAATAAAGCGAAAATATCCCAGCTTGCTACCTTGATGAAGATCAGTGCCGCCGAGGTCAAAGAGATCAACAGCAGCAGAAAGCCTTTCGCGTAAATCCACTTTGGTGAAGTAAGATCCTGGGTGAGTCGCACCATAAGAGACCGCCTCTGTTTCAGATATTGAAAATGGCAGGTGAGAATTCATTCATGAGTAAAAATAACTGAATGACGCTTTAGCTTTTGTGGAGTCAGAATTGGCAGCAGTTGATCATCTGAATGTTAAGGATATCGAAAAGTTATGAACAGTGTTACGAGATATCAAAGCGGTCTTAGATGGCAACAGTGAACCGATAAAATCGCTTAGTCAGCATGACAGCTATTCAGGACAACGATTAGAGTAATCTCATCCAGTGCGTACCAAAACATTGGGTAGTAGTGCTGGTATCCAGCATCAGATATGTATCCGAAATCAGTTGTTGGTAACGCCCGTGTTCAGCCAGAAGTCCTTGTGGGTATCTTGAATCTGCTGTTTTCCAATCAAGAGACTTTCGCTTCGCTTTCCCGTCCAGCGGTCGGCAACCCCCTTAAGTTTCACGCGAACCTCGCTGTCCAATCCATTCGTTGAACAGATCTGATTGGCGATAGCCAGTTGGTAGCGAGCTTGAGGATAGATAGGAACAAAGCGATTACTTAGAGACAATGATTCCAGTGACAATCGCTGCCAGCCGTCGTTGTCTTCATCGTGTTCCAAAAAGAGGGTCAAGTGTGGGTCCAAGCTGCCGCTGAAAGATCGGTGCAACTCAATTTCGGCACGACTCGTGTGCGGTGAGTAAAGCGACCATGATGTCCAATGATCCCAGTAGCCAGGTCGCTCCAGCAGTGGACAGAAGACTGCCAGTAGGATCAAGAATTTGACGCACAAGGCTAGTGCTGAATGCGTTGGGCCGTGGCTGTTCAGAGGCACAGTTTGGTCAGCAATTTCAGGTTCTAACGCTATTGATTGAATCGATGGCCGGACCCAAAACAAGAGATACGCTTGTGCAATCAACATCAAGTTCCAAATTAATACACCGCGACTATGGTTGAGGCCCCAGGGACCAAGCAGGATCAGTAGCGAGATGTGCATCAAAATCAGAACGATGACCGACAGTCGACGCGTTTTTGGCAGATAAAGTCCAAGTCCAGCCAACAGTTCGACGGTAGGAAACAAAAGAGCGAGGCGGCTGCCGGTGTCTACACCAAGATCAAAACGTAATCCACCTAGCAAGTTTGCCCATGCACCTAACAAATCTTGACCAACCGTATGCTGGAACTGGTAATCAAATTTCCCAGCCGCACTGTAGACGTAAACGCTCGCAGCCAGCAGCATGATCCATTTGCGACCAGAAGTGGAATTCATGGTGCAAAAAATCATAGCGTATAAAAACGATTGATAAGCCCATGGTTGAAGCCGGTGTTGATCAATCAGAAAAGAGGTGAGCAGCGATCCAGCCGTGATCATCCAACCAAGTCGAATTTGTTTGTCTTTTTGGGCTCCGATAGTAATGATCAGACCGACCAAAAGAGTGACCGAGGGCAGGATAAGTGCAATGTCCGGCATCGCGGTGACGAGGGGAACCAAAGGAACAGCCAAGGATATTTGGGAGCTTGCTGGCATGAACCACAACGGATAAGTGGAAAGAGTCAGTACCAGCAGAAAGACGCTCCAGAACTTCGCAAAGAGTTTCAACTCGGACGTTCTAGCGTATGCGGAGGTCTCGATTTTCTTTGGCTTCTGTGTTGCGATGATAACACCTGTTCGATTGTGCTCTTGTATTGTTATTTGCAGTCTAGTCGAGAAAGTCTTCGATTCACGATCTCAGCTGTGTAAAAACAGTTCAGACTACGAGGAGCGAATCACGGTCAGGTCAGCTTTTTCCAAGCAGGGATACCACCGGTCCTATTAAATTAGCGACGTGAAAATCTTTTGTTCTCAATACGCTGGCAGCGTTGTCAGAACGTTTATCGTTGATGCATTGGGTGATGATTCGGGTTCAAGTCGGTAATTGCGAGAGTTTGTCGAGCAGGTGGCCGGCTGCCATGATGCCTTGCTTTCGGAGATCGGACATCCAATGGCGATCATGATCTCGAGTTGAATCTTCCCGATGCGAAATTTGTCGCCATCGGTGATCAGATTGATCTCTTGAGGATGGACAACGTAGTATTTCCAAGCAGCTGGTTTGGCGTGGGATAGGTGTCATTGCCCCGATGTGATTAATAAGTTCGGGCGAGCCATAGGCAAAATTGATATGGATATGCGTCCCTGCCGGTTGCCACGATTCGCAAACACACCGCCAGCGCAGATTCTAATGAAAGCGTGATGTTGCGACTGGTACCAAGGATCAATGCCTCGTTGCTTCTGCGACATCCCAGCATCTTGTTTTGATAGATCCTGAAAGTACAGCGATAAAATCAGCTGGCTGTCTTGTGCAAAATTGGAATAACCGTTTTGCTTTTAACGCATTCAAGCTCAGGTGCTCGTGGAACGAGTATCGAGGTCACTGACTGAGCTTCGATTCCAAGGCATCCTGCTAAGTAGCAGCCCTAGGCCGCAGGTATCGGTGGTCCCGGCAAAAACCAATCCCGCGCCCACAAAGATCACCATTATCAGGAAATAGGGGTGGATTAGATAAGCAAGAAGAATTCCAAGCAGTGTTACTGTGCCAGCAGCGATGCGGACTTGCCGCTCCAGCGAAATGACCTGCTTGCTTTCTGCAATGGGTAATCCCGTTGCCTGCCATGCTTGGGTCCCACCCATCACGTTGATGACGTTGTCGTAACCTGCAGCTTGGAATATTTCACTGGCTCCTAATGAGCGTTTGCCACTTTGGCAGATCAAATAAAGAGGTTGCCCATCAAACAACTCGGCATGGCTTGTCATGACTGCATCAGGATCAAGCTCGCTGAGTGGGACATTTTTAGCGGGAGCGGCATGGAGCTCTGAGAACTCAACATGTGTTCTCACATCGATCAGCTCAATGGGCTGCTCAGCGTGGTGTCTTGCCAACTCTTGGACCGTAATGGAATGCATGTCTTTTACTCAAGGACCGAATAAATGTAAGGTCGCGATCTGGCGATGCTTTGAGGTGAAAAAATATCGGGAGATACTTTTCCTGTATGCGATTCATCCGAGAAACCGGCTCTCCACACAATGCATCATTTCTTGCAGGTGTGGTTCAGCCACTTGGTAATAGACGCGTCGTCCTTGCCGTTCGCTGGTGAAGAAACCACACCGCTGCATGAGTCGCAAATGTTCTGAAGCGACATTATCAGGGATCTCAGCATCTTCAGCGAGTTGGCCGACTGAATATCGCCCATGAAGCAGCATTTGTACCATTCGCAAACGTACCGGGTGGGCGAGGATGCGTAAGCACTCAGCGGCTTCGTTGAACGATTCCGTACTACCTGCTGGCTTATCGGGCTGAGTTGTGTTGGTTGCCATTCACTGCTCTCCTTCTGGTAGATACAAAGTATCGCAATGTCGCGATATATCAATTGATTGAATCTTGCCAGCATCAGGTTTTTTGTGTTTCGCCTGCTTGAGCTCGGCAGAGATCAGCCATCCGGCTGGATTCTCAAGGATCAGCTGAACCGTTCTTTATCGTATCCCAGTCGACTTGAACTGGTTAAATGAAACCAGCGGGTTTCAGTGCAAGCATCGAGCCATTGACATCAGAGAGTACGGTTTCCGCTGTGTTGCCGATGGGTAAACCCGCAGCTCCGTTTAGACAGAGCGTGCCGATGACAAGCAGATCGGCGTTAACATGATTTGTAACCGAGCGAATCACGGTTGCTGTACTTCTTCTCTGCGGGTCACGTTGGTCAACAAACCCACGGCATGTGGGATTGGTTTCACAACAATCGAGGATAGTGAAGGTCTGCTTATGAATTAGTTTGGTTTTTGGAGATCCAGATACTGCAAGGAGCATATCGCAGGACGAATTTCGAGACACTGCCCATGATGCTGCGGCTGACTAAATTATGTTGGTTTTCACCGACAACCAGCAGGTCACATCCGTTTTGTTCAGCGTAATCAATCAGGCTGTCTGCAATGTGGTCGGCTTCGATTAAGTGTGTCGTGGCATCAATTCCTGATTTTGCCAAGGACGCTTTGGCTTCAAGTAGGGCATCGTGAGCTGTTTGCTTGATTTTTGCGGTATCGACGACAATTTCTGAATGGAAAGAGGACAGGAGTGAGAGCGCAGAGACAAGATCCACATCGCTTTGTATTTTCCAATTGCCCAGTCTAAATTCCTCCAGAGCATGTTTCGCTGCGTCTGAATCCTGGTAACCAATTATGATTTGAAAATTACTAGTTGCATCTTTGGATTCATTCGGGCGAGCTACTAAAACACTGCATGGGGCATGGTGCGCAACATAGTCGCTGGTGCTGCCAAGTAAGGTCCTTTCGATTGTAGAGCGACCCTGGGCGCCCGTGACGATTAATTTGGCGTTTTCGTCAGCAGCAAGAGTACAAATTTCTTTCCCACAATGTCCCTTACGTGTGACGTGCCGCAACTTGCTATTTGAGTTATTGAAAATCTTTTTGATTTCTTCAAAGGCTGTCACTGCCGATGCTTGTTCTGCTGCAATCATTTCTTTTTGTTGAGTCCTCGTGCCTGTTCGTAGAACGATGGACGGAACTTGTAAGACAGTGACTACAACCAGATCTAGTGTCACGCCACAGGATAATCTGGCCAGTAATNGCGCCGCTTCCCGGGAGTTGTGCGAACCGTCACTCGCTAACAGTACTTTTGTCATTCCCTTACTCNCATNTCTGTCTTGGATTTGTGATCANTCGTTGGCCCTTGTTGCCGCAAGTGGTGAGCTTGTGCCACTAATNCAAGCATCTGGCCATTAAAACGGTCGCATGAGGAATTGATGCCCCCGATGTTTTTGACAATCGCCCGCGAACCAACGGTCCAACGCTTTCAATTGTTGGAACCAACCATGAACTGTCAACCTAAACAGGGCTTTTCACTTTTGTGTTTCGATTCATTCACCCCAAATCATNCGAGGCTGTNAATTGGATCTAAANTGTGATTTGGTATCATAGTGGCAATCTCTCAACCACCAGCAGGTTCCAGAACTATTCACCTGAGCCCGAGGCGATGGCCTACAATGAGCAGGTGCAGGCGAGCCACTTGAGAGTCCACTTGTTTAAAATTGACTCGCCATCGTGAATCAATTGTGAATTGAATTATCGAGTTTCGTGCGAGACACGGTTTTTGTTTGAGAAGAGTTGAGTACGCCGGGAATGACTTCAGAGAACATCCTGGTTCTGATTGACTTTAGTGATTTATCTTATGCGTCGATGGACCGTGCCTTGGAAATCAATAGTAGAACAGGCAACGTTCATGTCCTAACAGCCTTATCGACTATAGATCAGGAGATATAGATCAGGAGATCAATACGGCACCATTACAAATGAATGAGGGATTGATTCGACAAACGAGTATCTAGCAAACAAGGTTTCGGAGGAGAAATACAAGGAGGTTTAGATACTTGCTACCATTGGCGAGGTGGGACGGGAAAGTGAGAATTTCGGCAAAGAGATCGTGGTGGGACTTGTGATCCTGTCGTCTCAGGGGCAGGATTTTCTAGAAAGCCTGCTCGTTGGTTCAGTAGCAAAGCGGGTTGTCAGGCTGGCAACCTATCCAGTGCTCCTACTGCGAGCCTCGAGTATTGCAAGCTTCGAGAGCAGTGAGCAGTGAGCAGTGAGCAGTGAGCAGTGAGCAGTGCGTGCAGCGACGGTCAGCAAACGTGTAGGTTTGGCACAAGTCTCGAAAAGAGCGAAGCAACCTGCGTGTATCTTTTTCCATGTGAATTTACTGCGGTTCATCGGCACCGGTGATAAGATTGAACCTACAGGACGCATGGTTCCGATTTGAATGCCAGTTGCGGCCCCAGAAAGTTGGCGGGTACCATGGCGAGTCAGGTGTTAGCAATGCAGGGGTGGTTTGAACGCGAAGATTTGCACATGAACATTAACATTTTGAAAAATTGCAAAGCAGTTATTGCCGCTTGCGGCTTATTGATTATTTCGTGCCGCATAGTGAGTAGCCAAGAGAGAGTCGCCACAGATTCTTTCGTTCGCGAGGTGGTGCCGTTTCTGAAAGCTCACTGTTATGAGTGCCATAACGCGGACGAACCAGAGGGCGGGGTTGCTTTTGAAAAATATGAAAAAAATGCAAATGTTCAGCAGAACTATGATCTTTGGGAGCAAGTGATTCGTTTGCTCAACGAGCATCAAATGCCTCCAGCTGATCAACCACAACCGACCACGGGCGAGATTACAAAGGTGTCACTGACGCTGGAAGCAGTGCTGGAAAGTTTTGATTGCTCGGCAGATAAGCATCCCGGTCGTGTGACCATTCAGCGTCTGAACAAGGCGGAGTACAATAATACGATACGTGATCTTACCGGTCTCGATCTGAAACTTGCTGACGGATTTCCTTCGGATGATGTGGGTGAGGGATTCGATAACATTGGCGACGTATTGTCTCTTCCACCCATTCTGTTAGAGAAATATCTCGAGGCCGCTTACACTGTTGCGGATGGTATTTTCGAAGACACGAAACTGTCCAAGCGAATTTTTCCCCATGAACCAGCGTCTGACAATCTGTTGGCCCAAGCGCAGGCAGCGCGACTCAATATCCAACAATTCGCATCAAGAGCATTCAGGCGACCTGTGACACAGGATGAGCAGGTCCGACTCTTTACGATCATGCGTGATGCGTGGGGGCGAGATGCGGAGTCCAATGAAATTTATAAGACTGTGGTGGTAGCGGTCCTCACCAGCCCACATTTTCTTTTCAGAATTGAGAAGGATCCTGAACAAGATGATGTGGATGGGATTCGAAAACTCGATGGTTTCGAATTGGCTTCTCGACTCTCCTACTTCCTCTGGAGCAGCATGCCAGACCAGCGATTAATGGATCTTGCCAAGACCGGCAAACTGACGGAGCGTGATGTGTTGGTGACTGAGACCAAACGCATGCTTCTGGATCCAAAGGCAAGTGCGATTGTTGAAAACTTCGCAGGCCAGTGGTTGCAACTACGCGATGTTACCCGATTGGAACCCGATCCTGATCTGTTTCCCACATTCGATGAGGAATTGCAGCAATCGATGCGAAAGGAAACAGAGCTCTTTTTTCAGGCGATGATCACCGAAGATCGAAATGTACTTGAGTTTTTAACAGCCGATTTCACGTATGTTGATCAGCGGCTTGCAAGCCACTACGGAATGCGGCCTATCAAAGAGCAAGGTTTCCAGCGAGTGAAATTGTTGAAGGGCCGACGCGGTATCCTCACGCACGCCAGTATCTTGATGCTGACGTCAAATCCTACCCGAACCTCTCCCGTGAAGCGTGGGAAGTGGATTCTCGACAATATTCTCGCTGAACCACCACCGCCTCCTCCTGCTGATGTCCCAGAGCTTGAAGAAGGGATCGAAACCCTAGGGTCGCTCCGTGAACAAATGGAGCAGCATCGTGCGAACGAATCTTGTGCCGTGTGTCACCGCACCATGGATACACTTGGCTTCGGGCTCGAGAATTTTGATGCGATCGGAGCTTGGCGCGATCGAGACGGGAAATTTGAAATCGATGCAAGCGGAGAATTACCTGGGGGTATCAGCTTTGATGGAGCCGATGGATTGATGAAGATCTTGACTGAGACCAAAGCTGAGCAGTTTTGCCGGTGCCTTGCTCAAAAACTTTTGACGTATGGTCTGGGCCGGGGCCTAACGACGTATGATCGTTGTGTTATCAATGACGCCTATTCACGACTACAGTCAAATGAGTATCGATTCAGTGAGTTGGTGATCTCCCTTGTTACCAGCGACCCGTTTACGATGCGGGAAGCGATTTCTCTTGATGATTGACTTCTGGATTCTTCAATCTGAGCGGGTGTCAGGAATGTACCTGTGGCAACTCAAGTGAATGAATGTCAACAACTCTTGCAATCTCTCAAGGCGAGGTTTGCTAAATGAAAACATATCTCTGGAGCGCAATACTATCGACCCTTGCGATGTTCTTGTCGGGAATATCAGTAACACTGAGCAATAACCCTCTTGGCGTAATAGCTTTTGGAGGCTTCACGATTGCTGCTGTGCTCAATTGGGTCGTCTACTTTTCAAAGTCAATCAGAGATGCCGAGAAGGAAAAGCGTCGAAAACAATTTGAAGAGCTGAAACAGGAATTTGAAGAATAAATAATTCCTAATCGTAATGTCCATACTTCAAGGTGTAGGAAAATGCTTGTTTTTACAACGATATGGAGATGTAGAAAAATCTTGCTATTTTCCAAGCATCAAAGGTTCAGATTTGTGCTACTTTCCGAAAGATGTTTTGCTGAAAACTATGCGCATGTAAGCAAAAAAGCTTGAGAAGTTTTTGACATTCAATTTGTGTCGATGCTTAGCGAATTGCGAGATGCTAAGGCTAAACCTAGAGGCCTAGAGAGAAGAAAGATGGGCTCATGCAGCCCACCACCGAAAGCAACTCAATGCATTTCAGCGTGCTGTGGCCATCGGAGCTGCAGTTATATCTGAGTCTTGATGGACATCTTTACCTCAGTATATCGAAGATACGCGTCACTTATTTTGTCGTGATGACTTACGCCCATCTTGTTTGGGCAACCATGCAACAATCAACAGAGGACCCGCATCACAGCAAACATTGTCTGTTTCTGTTCAATCTCTGCCCGATTTCAGATCATTGACAAAGACAAAAGTGAATCATAGAAGCAAATCACTGCTGAAAGAGCAATGAGGCCCCCGCGCCACCTAGAGTCTGACCACTGGATTGTGATGTCAAAGCAGACATTTCAAAATCGAAGGCTCGAATGAACCCATTTGAGTCGCTGTTTAGCAAAAGATTAAAACTGGTAATTTTCGCGATGCCAACGGACTGTGCGGCGACTCCGAGACCAGTCGGCTGAGCGGTGACGTCGCTGGTTAGTTTTCCATCATTGGTATGGTTGTGATCGGTTGCGAAGAGATTGAAGTTTGAACCGAATCCGGGTGCCATGATGTTCACAGAAATCCCGGCCGCTACATTTGACCTCGCAAACATCCCGAGGCCTCGAACCTTAGTGCCTTCGCTGTCCGATATCACCTCGACATCGTCGAGACCGAATAACGCTAACTCCTCAGCCTTGCACTCAAAGAGTACGAAGCATGACAGTGCCAAAAACAAAACAGAATATCTCACGTGCTGAGCCCGTTTTTGATGCGATCGTAATAACGCACAACAAGTTGCTGCTACTTACCAAGCGGCGAAAGTATAGTGGAACCTGGGGAAATTGTGTGGATGGGAGGGATTGGCGCTCTAGGGCTTATGGGCATGTAGGAAAGATAGGTACAATGGGTCGCTTTGGTTGTTTTTGAATCCGTTCTTTTTCCCCTATTAGGTGACACTTTCACTCTGTTGATCAAATTTCATTTTTTTTGTGATTTTCTGCCTGACAGGTCCAATAGAGCTCTTATTTGAAGGTTCGAAGCCCGGTTGTTGAGGGTGTTCGCTCGTCCTTTTTCAACCTCGCTAGGTTTGAGAATAGTTTAGGCCGGAAAAATGCTTTCCGAAGAGTTGAGCACAGCGAGTAAGAGAACCAATTGTGTAGAGAATTAGTTTTGGTATGGAAAATTAAGGAAGGCTGACGGTCAGCCAAGAATAATGTGATGACTGGGGGCTATGCGAAAGATGCGTTGGCCTTGTTGGTTGGAACTGTTGTGCTCCGGTTCGATTAGCCAAACAACCGATCCACTCTCTGGATAGAAGAACAGCAAAAGTTGCTATTCAGGCCGTCAGTCACAACTTTCTACTGAAATGAATAGGTGTACGATGTATCGTTGTTTTGCCGGTTTGGTTATCGCTACCATCATCACACAAATAGGGGTGGCGGAAGAACCAGTTCGGGCTTATCGAATGACCCCCAAAGCTGAAGCGGCTCTAGGACAATTTGGACTTTCGGACCTCACGCCCATTACTCGCAGGAAAGCTCGTGTTGTACGCGGGCTAGGTGGGGTAGCTTCGACCAGTGGATTGAGTTTGGTCGTGGGTGCGATCGTCGATCCTGATACATCCAGTAGCATCTTTGGAATTGATGCTAACTCAGCGATCTCATTACTTGAGATCTGTGGACCGGTCGCAGATACAGATCCATTTCACAATCAGGAATCGACGCTCACTCTGGATTTAGAGGTAGGAGCTTTTTCTGCGGGACTTTTGGGTGGTGCAGGAGGTGCAGCCCAAGCTCTCTTCCGTTGATAGTCGATACAGTGGGAGCCATCGATCACGTGGTGACTTTCGCGTTCACTGACTTGGTTAGTAGTTGAGTCCGAGCAGGAAAGTAAAACCGAATAGGTTCAGATATCGGTTATCAGCTCGTGAGAGCGTTTCGACGCGGCCTCCGAATTGGTCGTCTGGGTCTTCCAAGAAAGCGTACGATTGACTCATCGAGGCATGCTTTCCAGTATCCCATGATTGAATTTCAAGGCCAAGCCTGCAGATCCATAAAGCTCGATTACACAGAATTGGGGTGCGGTGCTCCAATCCAAATTGAATTTGGGTTGCCAACAGCGAGTTTTCATCATCTTTACCTAATGTTGCTTTGTCTCGGCCGCGGGCAATACCTTGCGTGACAATTCCATCACCGGTGGCAACAACCGATTCTGTCATTGATTCGCTGTACGTGTCTGCCCACAGCGCGGATACCCTGAAGTTCGCGTAAAACCTCCAAGGGAAGCAGGGTGATCCCAGACTGCAGGAATCACAACCGCCACAGCCGCCACAGTTGCCATAGTTCGAACAATCTGATTGGCAGCATCCAAAGCAACCTGTGCTGCCCGGGTCGATCATTCCGTAGGGCATCCTAGAGGGACTCCCCAGGCACCACGGTATTGTCTTACGAAGCTCCATAAAAAAGGTAGGTCCCAAACCCTGCATGCTGCGAAAGCTGCGTGTATTGCCAGATGTTTCCAGGGAGCCTTGCAAGGTGCTTGTTACCGCTGTGAAATCACTTCCCTGATATTCAGCAAAGCGGACTCCACAAGCCGTCATTAGATCGCAACCTAGGAAGCAATACTTCTGCATCAGGTCTATATCAACCGTTTCAAGACCCACTTTGGATGTTGTTGAGTATACAGGAGTGTTTTCGAGATCCTTCCACGCATCGTGGCCGCTGTAGCTTCCAGCATAGGTCCAGTAAACGACACGAAATCCAATGTTCTGCGATTGGATACCCAGGGTAAGGCGGTTGCCAAACCCAAAAGCATCTTCACTTGAGTATCCATCCGCTTGGCTTGAGATCGTGTCAATTACACGAACTCTTGTTGTTCCCGGAGTTTCAGCCGCAAGAAAAGTGAACTCATTCCCAAAGTATAAACCACAGGAAATTGTTGAGCGAAAGCAGGTTCCGAATTTGCCAGCCAAGTGCCCAATCATCTTCTTATCGTCGTTTGCTGGGTCTTCTTGTTCCTGCGACGCGGCGTCCAATTTTTTCGTGTCCTCTTTTTCCTCGGTTGAGGCCTCACCGGTTGAGGCCTCACCGCTCGTGTTATTGTCTTGAGGAAAGACGGGGGTCGCAGCTGGTAAGATTGGTTGCTTGGAGGCACGAGGAGAAGCAAGGATTGCAGATCGCATTTGCCATGCGTTTTGATCTCGATCCGATTGACTATCGAGACTTGTCATCTGCGGTGATGACTCGATAAGTGGTGATGACTCGATAAGCGGTGGAACACTGCTAGCTACAGGTAGTTCTTGGTTCTTCATTTCTCGGACGCTATCTGCTGGCAAAGGAAGGCCAGTGATCTCGGCGGCCGCATTTTCCACCGAAGGTAGAGCAAGAAGTGGCGCTTCGTCAGCTGGAACTGGCTCCCAGTAACCTTCCTCATCAAGAATTTCTTCGCCCTTCGGCAACACGACCGCAACACTAATTGTTTCAACGTTCGTCGTAGTCTCTCGCACATACTGCTCCTGATTAGGAACTGCTGCTATCACCAAGGGAGCAAAAATATCCTCATCCGGCTCTTCAGCCTGAACGCCGAAAACTTCTTGGTCAGCAGTGTCTGGCGGCTCATCTGCGGTTGGTTCATTCTTCTTCGTTGTGGTATTGGGCAATGTCGCCGGTACCTGAACGCCAAGGAGCCGTCGCCATTCCGCTAGACGCACTGCTGCATGGTCATTGAACGCACTGTCAGTCCGACTGTCGAAGCTTGCATTACGATGAGCAAATGCGAGTTTAAAGGCTTGCTGTTTAGTAAATGCTTCCTCAAAGTATGCAATTTTAGGCAATGTATCTTTCGAAAACATCTGCTGTGGAATTGCATGTTTGATGCCATGAGTCGAGGCACCATCGGAATCGGACGGTGACGAATCGTCTATCACTCCAGCTCGTTGCAATGGCACTGAATTGATCTCGGTGCCATGCATTGCGCTTTTCCGTAATCTATTCAGGGCTATCGCTGTGGATGGGGGAATGATGGCTTGCAATTGGTGAGGTTTCGTTGACGCATCTTTCACCTCAGATGATGTCTGCTGCTGGTCAGCAGCAGGCTGTGAAACGCGATCTTCAAAAACTTGTTCGGGTACCAGCAAAACGGCAATTGCAAGGATAAGTAGAGCACTCAATGCCAGCAGCCATCGCTTCGACGTTAGTCTTTGATCCATGGCAGAAGCGTTTCCGCACTCGCATTGGTGGTAATCGACAAAAGTGGAAAGCAGCTCGCTCCCACGAACTGTATCGATCTCGCAGGCTTTGTGGCTTGAGCTGTCTTTGGAATTTGGGATGTTTTTGCGGCTTGGAAAGCCTGAGGGTTTTGCGGCGGAAAATTGGGATGTTGCGTGGCTNNGNGGGNTCTTTTGGGGGGTATNNANTTGGTNTTTAATGGCTANANCGCNAGCGTTTTTAAAAGTTATTGGTNATATTAGTCCCNATTTTGGCTGAGCCAGCTGAGTGGTTTATTTGTATTTNGCTTTTTTTTTGCATTGCGCGGCATTTGTGGGTTGCACAGATTGTTGTGGTGAATAGTGTTTANTTNTAAGTTAATTACCTGGCTTGCCCCGCTAGCCGAAACCTCCACATTTGTGAATTGGATCTATGAAGTACGTACTTACTCTTGCTGCATTATTTGCAGCCCTCCCGTCTCTCTGCTCCGCTGAAGACATGGGAGCTTTCGGGCTCGGCGATGTCGAAGTCATCACCGAAGCCCAAGGCGAGAACGTTCGCGGTTTGGGAATGTTCGCCCGCACGACAAGTGCTGCTGGTATTTCGATGAACATTCTTGACCCCAACACGGGCTCACAATGGAATGTCTTCAACACAGCTTTCGATAGCTCCTCAGACGACAAGCTGACTAGCGACGTTACAAGTGACCCTACTGGCTTGGGTGTTGGTGTTCAAAGCAATGCTTTGGCAGCCATTTCTGCAATGGATGTAGCCGTCGACAATACAATTGGAACCGAGACTACAAGCTTTGCTTTCACGGTANNCGGCTTTGGATCGAATGCTAGCGGTCAGTCACTGGGTGGANCNGNNNNATCNTTCNNATTCANNCCGATCACTTTCACACTTCCTGAGTAATCGCGTCTCGTGATTAAGTGCCAGGCAGTGTTACGTCGGGCAACGTACGGTATTGAGAAGGTGATAGCAAATTATGCTATCACCTTTTTTTATTCTTGCGGGGAACCTTAGAGCTAGAAACGCTCTGCGTAAGCGTAGCCAGTGCTGACTATTGACCCGTTCATGAACCAGTCGCTGTCTTGAATCGTCAATTCTCGGTCTATTGAAACAGCCCGGCTGGTCTCAGCAAATACATAGTCTATCTCTGGTGTGCAGCAACAATCGTCGGCTTGATTGGAGACGACCTGGGTATATTCGATTGCCCTTTCGCGGACTGTACTCCCGGTTGCAGGATCTAACAGCGTCCCAGAGATGAGGCTGAACCCCTGCTGCTTTGCTAGCAGTCCCAAACCTCGGACCACATCACCTTCACTGTCTGTCATAGGTTGAAGTGTTGCAAGGCCGAAGGCCTGCAGTTCCTCTGCATTGCCACTTTGAGGAGTCAGGGTGGTGATGAGACAGAGGTTCAAGAAGATTATTTTTACGTGACCCAGCAAAGTAGTCTTCCTTCTGCTTACGGCGAAACTCGAGTAGAGCGTGGAGCAGCCGAATTTTGTGAAACACAAGCCCGACTGATTCGTACATCCGAAGACTAACGCAAGTTCCACGCTTTGGCTCAGTGATTTTGGCTCTCGATGTGGGGAAGATTGGAAGCTCAGCGAGAAAAACAGCATTGTAGGGAATCTACATTTTGTGCCATTTGCAAGGTGGGTGCACAGCCCTTGGTGTTATATTCCGGATAATCGGTTCAGTTTAACGCTCGCTCAAGCCGATACCTCAAACCAGCGGCACCAGTGCGGTGTCATTTTCTGGAGATTTGGACCAGTTAATTAGGTTTGAGGGACATGAATAAGTATTTCGCAGGGATTGATTTAGGTTCCATGAATTCGGCTGCGGTCGGTTCGACTGCGGAGCGAGCATGTCTTCCGACCACGATGGGTTGGGCCAAGGATGAGCTTGCTCGAATGCTTGTCGGTGATGGAATTTTATTGGGGGATGAACTGGAACAAAACCGCATGGCATTGGAAGTGGTGCGGCCCTTGCAGGACGGTGCTATCAAGTTCGGTTCGCCAACAGAGAGTCAGGAAGGGGCGGCAAGACGCAGAGACGATGATGCGATCGTCTTTCTGCTAAGGCGATTGCTGCAGCAGATTCATTTGCCATTGACTGATGAAACCCGTTGTATCGTGGGAGTACCTTCGCGGGCAAGCATGCAAAACCGTCAGGTTGTTCTGTCAATGGTTCAGCAGGTCATTCCGACTGTAGCGTTGGTTCCGGAACCGTTTGCCGTGGCATTCGGACTTTTTCCTGAGATTCGCCACGCGTTGATTATCGATATTGGGGCGGGCACCACGGATTTATGCCATTACTACGGTGCCTTCCCTACCCCCGATGATCAAATCACGCTCAAGATGGGGGGCGATCGTCTTGATCAATGGTTACTTGAAGCAATTGAAGCCCGTTACCCTGAATGCATTTTGACCCTCGAATTGGTTCGCAAGTTGAAAGAGAAGCATGGCTCGGTCAACTTTGTAACTGACGCAACCCATGTCAGCCTGCCGACCAAGTCAGCGGGTGTCGAGACATTTGACATAACAGAAATCCTACAGGAATACTGTCAGAAATTTGCAAATGAAATTGCTAGATCTGCAGTTGAATTGGTTGAGCAGATCGATTTCACTTGCCGCCAGGAAACGATTGGTAACATTGTTTTGGCAGGAGGTGGAAGTAGCTTGAAGGGCTTGGATACTCTTGTTGAAAATGCCTGTGGCGATTTTGGCACTTGCAATGTCACTCGCATCCACGACTCAAGATTTGCGGGCGCTGACGGCGCCCTTCGTTTAGCGATGAAATTGCCTGAGGCAGGTTGGCAGCAACTGAACCAAGGCAGTTCTGGTGGCGGTTCGGATCATGAGTGTGATGCTGCTGATCAGAAGGCGGCATGAAATATTATTGTGCCCAAAGCGTACGATTAACTGTGACGTGATGAATGATGACATCCTTTCTATACCATCAGGATAACGAAGTATTCTCATGATCCGTTACTGGTTGATCCCACTCCTGCTATTCGCGGGTTTGGAAACACGTGCTTTTGCAGCAACTGTGGGCGATGCTCAGATAGTTGCTGTTGCGCGTGCAGATCACAACGGAATAGAATTCAATGCCTCTGATGCATTGCTTGAGAATGATGAGCGAACCGAGAATCTGCCATCAACGACGTTTTCCAGCTGGTATGGGTCGGACACGGTTCACAGCGTCAGGCTGATCTTGGCTGGGGCCCTTGGCTTTCTGCTTGTGCTCTTGGGCCTTCACCTGCTCATGCCGTCCTCATCAGATCGGCAGCACGGATCAGCAAAGCAGCACGGATCAGCAAAATCGCCACCCTGCTCAACCAATGCTTGCGGTTGCGCCCATGGTCAGCACACACCGCACGCGAATCACTCCGCAACGCGTCAAACAATGTCGGGAGCCAATGTTGGAGATTTTCTCCCGTTGGGTATCTCACTCAATCACTTGAATTCAATCGGGCAACAAACAGGTAGTCAAAGTGGGAATGGCTCGGAGCAGTATGACGACTTGACCGCAAAAATTACGGAGTTAGAGGAGAGATTGATGCAGGTGACTCGTGATGCCTCGGCATCCGTGCAGCAGCAAGATGTCACTGCAAGTTCCGAGTCTTCTTCCGGAAAAGCACCTCTTGATCGGCATTCCGCGACTGCGAAGTCGAAGCCCGAATCGCCGGATGGCGAGAGTCATGCCCCGAGTGACCGAACGGCAGATCAACAAAATGAAACATCTTGCTCGCAATCAGAGTCGATGATTGAGAGAACAGCAGCGCCAGATCCGCTGTTCGATGGACTTATTTCGGAAACGCTTGCGGTCATCAATAGTCAGTGACATTTGTTGTCGAGGCTGTGGTTAAACCAAATCAAGTTGATGTGCCACCTCAAGAGAATCCTTTTTATCCTACGTTGTTGTACTAACTGAATTTGAGTTCTGTGATTACAGAAAAGTCATATCGAATTCCCGCTGTTCATAGGTTGCTGCTTGCTGCTGCGCCTTTTTTAGTTTGCGTGATTTTCTTATTTCTGTTTGACAACCGAGGAGTAGCGAAAAAACAACGGCCATCCTTGTCAAGCAAAGCTGCTATGCAGGATCAGTGGTATCGCTCGGATGGGAGTCAAGTTGGACAGAAAGTGACCTCGCTTGATTTGCAACCTCACATCGCGGAGATGATTGATCTTTCCTTGTCTGCTGAAAGACACGGTGACAAAAAAAATCGTGTTATCGAAGACTTTGGTCCGCTTGATCTTGGGCATCAGCAGGAATCAGGAATGCAGATATCGGATGGTTCTGATTTCTCGGGGCTCAGGCCTTTCAACCTGCGAGGTTCGTTTTACGATACCGGCCTCGGAGCATCGATTGGATCGTCCCAACGTTCAGCACCAGTCGCTCCATCTGAACGCAATGCAGTGATGTCAGACCCCACCATCGAGATCGCAGGCTTGGGAATTTCGGCATCCAACAGTACAGATCGACTGCTCCTCCCTGACCTGGATCACAGTTTGCAGCCCCTCGCCATTGCGGAAGAGGATGCGATATTTAAACGGAAGATTGATCTGCTACGTGAAGCCGGAATAGCATACGCGCACTCGCCCGCTTACCACGATTCCTTCATTCAGCAGGTTCAGGCCACGGGATCAGGTAATGACCCCGATAATGGAAATGCTGGAATCGGTGGTGATGAGGCAGCTGAGGATCCCGAAGAATATGGTGTGCCCCCGCCAAGACGCATTCCCCTATTCCTCCAAGAATCAACAATCCTGTTGGAGGTTGGAGAGTATCAATACGAGAGCGGTTTGCGTTATTCCACAAATGCGAATGTTTTTCCTGTTTCAGCTATTTTGGACGGAACAGCTTTTGTTGCGNACGCGACACGCAAACAGCAGTCGATCATNACCCCACTTGAATTTCGAGTGGGGGTTGGTGATGAGTTGCAGGCCTTCGTGAATCTGCCACTTGGTTGGTCCAAGCAACGCACGACGGCGCAATCAACGCAGCAAGCTGAAGACAATAAATTGGGGATCGGCGATCTATCGTTCGGATTGACAAAGCTTTTGTGGAACTGGAAGACCGATCAAACACGGTTGTTGGGCTCGTTTTCGGTGTCGGCACCCACTGGGCCATCGGCCTTNGCCATTAACTCCCAATCAGATTACGCGTCCTTGGGGCGTGGGTATTGGACGGCAGGTGCTGGAGTGAATGTCGTGCACACAATTGACCCTCTCGCCGTTTTCGGCGGCTTTGGATACACACAGACGTTTGCGATTGATACCGATGGGGCCCGTGTCAATGCTGGCAACACCTTCTATTACAGTCTTGGACTCGGTTATGCGGTCAACCCAACGGTTTCACTTAACACTGCTTTTTCTGGTGGCTATACGGGTGAATTGACTATCAATGACCAAAGGTTAGCCGGTACCGCAACGGAACCGCTGTCACTGAAGGTTGCCGCGACGTTTGCCAACGTCAGTCGAGATGATAAGAAGAAAAAAAAGGCACACCACAAGTATTTGACCGCGACGATTCGAGAGCCTTACGTGCGTTTTGGCTTAACGGGATCTGCAACGGATGTTGACTTTGGAATACGAGTTACTTACTAGCTGAAATGATTCACGGGAAAGAAGTTTGAAATTTTTGGAACTCATGAATGCGTCGGCTGATTCGACTAACAGAGGTTGGTCTCGCCGCTCGACTTTGCTCCGCTTGGCAGTTGGCGGAGTGCTGTGTCAGTCTGGAATGTCACTTTGGAATGTCGCAGGAGCCGAAGAGAATCCATTGGCGACGAAAGCGCCTATCCGAAATGGTGCACGTGATTTCAGAGTTTTTCCGAAAAATCGTAAAGAGCTGAGTCGCGAAGATATTGTGACGCAACGTCGTGACTTCTCCTGTGGTGCTGCAGCGCTGGCAACTGTCTTCAAATATTATTGGCGTGAGACAGTCACCGAAGAGTTATTTCTGACNTTGATTGCGAGGCGGCTGTCACTGGATGAGTTGAAAGAACGTATCCAAAACGGCTTGACTCTCACTGACCTAAAAAAAGCTGCTGAGCTGGTGAAGTATTCCGCCGTCATTGGACGTTTGACCCTCGAAAAGCTTGGAGAAAGTAAGCTNCCGTTGATTGTTGGTATTACTGTCAACAATTATGACCATTTTGTCGTCGTTCGAGGAGTCGTGGGGGAGTACGTCTATGTAGCTGATCCCATTTATGGCAAGCAACGAGTACCGACTGATATCTTTGCAGAGCGTTGGCAGCAGAATGCCATCCTCGCGATTATCAAGCCGGGAGCGCAGCCAATGAAGACATCGCCGTTATTCGTTACACCCTACGAAGCGAGCCTCGGAAAACTCAACAATCTTGTGATCCGTAATCAAATCACCGGCAAGGTGTTTCCGTGATTAATAACAGTCGTGAATTTCTCAAAAAAATAGTCAGCATCGGTGGCAATACGGCATGGATCGTCAATAGCATCAGTCATGCTGCAAACTGAAAACACAATCATAGTGAAAGTATTTCCGTGATCTACAAATCAAGTGAATGGCGAACGGAATCTGATATTTCAAGTCAGGGTACAATTGCAGCATTGTCGCACACAGGAAGGTTATGCTTTCTGATGATGGGGATGTGTTGGTGTACTCTCACAAATGTGCGTGTTTCTGGACAAGAGTTGCGATTGCCGGACGAGAATTTCAAANGCAAAAATGTAGCGATTGAGACTAAGCCCTACAGACAGAGAACCGTCACGGCGGATCCCACACCGAGGGGCGAGGTTACGCTCCTTCATCCAGTCAATCAGACGGTCCGACAAGAAAATGGAAGTTACGAGCCAGCAGAGAGTACTCAGCGGAAATCTGTTTTAAGTGAGATTGTTACACGGTCGGCTCAACAACCAATTCAAGAGTTGTCAAACGATAGTTCCAAGANAAAAGATACTGANGCTGATGAATCAGCAAGTTTGATGGCGATGATCAAGCCGGACCATGATCCATTGGATGAAGATCTGGTCAATGCTGTCGTGACTGCGTTGGAGGTCGCTAGGGCGAGTGGATACATTTCGGGCTTTCGTGTTGATGTTCAGTGCGATCGGGGAGTGATCCGACTTGTGGGGATTGCCAGTTCACAAGCACAGAGAGTCAAGTTGATTGAAGTATCCAAAAATGTGTCAGGTGTGTTTGCGGTCTTTGAGTCAATCAGCATTCTCACCAAGGCTCAGAAAGAATCATTTGGGATTGGTAAGCCAATGATTGCCAAATCATTGCCGACTTCGCTACAAACAACCGCCACGACTCGCAGCACCAGTAGCACTGAAGACAGGCAGGAGATGTCTGGAAGCGAATCACTGACGCCAGGTAATTCTAAGTCGAGTCGGCGAACACGTGAGCAGCAGTTGGGGCAGTTTGCAGGACCGGAACCAACGCTCGGTGAACCGCAAACGCAATTAAAGGAAGACGAGGGGGGGNCCGGTGCACTTGAGGAGCGGCGAAACGATACTGGGAAAGGATTGCCATTATTTGAAAAGCAAGTTTCAGCCAAGGGAGATTCGCAGTCTGGTTTATTGAAGCAGATGCAAAAGAAAATCGTGAGACGAGAAACAAGGGGCGATCAGAATGGGCAGAAGAGTCCGGCGTCGCCCGCTTCGGGTAGTAGTAGCTATCACAACCTTTTGAAAATCATTGCAGCAGGTGAAACGGGGCAGAGTCGGAACGTTGAGCGTCACGCCGCGAAGCCCTTGAATCCAACTGCGGAAATGCAGGAAGGCCCGGGTACAATGAGCTTACCGAAAGTAAAGCGGAAGCCGCGACGACAGACCAAGCCATTAGCCAATGTAGAGTTGATTCCAATCGATGCAATGATATTTCGCGGTGGTGCTTCCGATATCAAATGGGTGGGAAACCGGACCTATCAAACTGAGGTGCAGGCGCCGGATAATCAGCGCATTGCATCGCAACCGACGCACAGTACGTTGATTGGCCCCCAACAAGGAAGTCCCGTTGCTTCCACGAGTCAAAAAGACGANCTCAAACCAGCGGNATCCAACGCTGAATTGATTGCAGAGCAGTCAGCTAAAAAAACGAGCGCATTGCCCTCTTTGCTGCTGCCGCCTGACATCAGACCGAACGACAAGTCCGGGGGCCAAGAAAGGCGAATGTTTGCGACCACGGATCCCCAACGACTCGCAAAACTACAGGCAGCACAGACAACTCCTGTACTACCTCCTGTGCCCAAACCTCCTGTGCCCAAACCACCGACAGTGTTGTTGCCGCAAGCTCCATCAACAGAAAGGTCTACAGCTCCTGGATCTTCGGGGCCTGTCCTTGCAGATCCCGCGGACGCTTCGCCCGATATTTTGAACACCCCAGTTCCGCCGGCGATTGAATCCATTCCAGTTCCGCCGGCGATTGAATCCATTCCAGTTCCGCTCGGTGTACAGTTCGAGGGTTCAGGGGTCGCGCCGGCGTATCCTTTCGTCTCCCCCTCGGGGTATGCTGCACAGACCAAAACTCGGTCTTTCAAACATCGTCTTTTTAGAGGTTTGTGCAGTGGCGTGTGTGGAGGTGTGTGCGGCTGTTTGGGTTCGGAATCACTCTCGTTCGGAACTGAAGGCACCTACTTGGCCCCGATTGGAGAAGGAACTGCAGACCTTCAGGTAACGAATTTGATGACTGGTGAGATCCAAGAAGCTGAATCGACGGCGGGCTTTGCTGCGGGGCAGCGATTTTGGGCTCAGTTGCGAAGTAACAATGTTGGCTTTGTCGCTGAGTACTGGTTCCTTGGTAATCGTCTTTTGGACTTTTCTGACTATTATGTGGCCCCAAGTAAGTTTGGGACTCAAAGCAATTACCTGCTAGATTTGAATGTTTTTGACCTCGAGTACTTTCAACAATTTTGTTGCTGCGGTATCAATTTCCGGGCAAGTCTCGGTGCTCGGTATTCTGAACTCACTCGTGTCAACACACTGCATGGTTCGGGGAAAACCGCTGATGTTCTGCTCAGTAGCAGTTCGCGATCCAGTTATCAATCCAGTAGCTTCGGGGCCACCATGGCCGTCGCTGGTCGCGTTCCTCTGCGGTGCTGGGGTTGTCATAAGAACGGCACAGGTTGGAATCTGTTCTGGCAATTACGCGGTTCGATTTTAGATACCGATGCAATATTGCAGGCGAGAACAGAGGCTCATGCTATACCGGCCAATGGAACAGACACGACTGCCAATTCAGTCGATGAGGTTCACGTCTCATGGGAAGGGGCAACCAGCAATGGGATGCTGCAAACTGGGTTGTCGTATCAGTGGGCGATTCCGCAATGCAATGCCTTGGGAAATGTCTACGTAGGATTTGAGGGACATCTCTGGCAAACAGCGCCGGTGGGGTTGGAGTCCACGTCACAGGCTTTTTTGGAACAAACTGGTACCGACCCATTTGGAGCTTCCATTGTTACCACCGCCGAATCAAATCCCAAGGACCTTGGCTTTGCAGGCTTCGTATGGGGTCTTGCACTGTACCATTAGAAAGTTTGTTCTAACTGACTGAGAAATAAGGTAAGTAGAAGACACAGGATGAGTGGTTGCCTCTGACAATGATGGTATTGATTCCAGTAGTTTGTCGCTGCCCCGAAATCTGGTAACACCCTGGTTGGATCGTAGGGATACTCAAACGACTAGCAACTATCACGTTGTAATCTTCGATATACTCAAAGTGATGTTGATTGCTAACGGACGCGAGAGATCCTGCTTTCGATTGAGTTGCAGTTTTGCGTCTCGAGGAATGCCTTGCTGCTTTTATCTTGACCAAGCCGATGAAGATCGCAACGCGGCGTTGCGGTGAATCAGGTTGTAACGGCTGGTTTGCATCAGTCAACAGCCTTCATGCGGCCATCGAATCCTAAATCGGTGTAGCACCTTATCGTCACTTGACTGGTTCACTTGGCCGTTGTCAAAAGACCACAGCCCAGCAAATGGGCATCTTGTTTGACTCAATGAATTCTAAGCATCAAAACAGCATCTAGCTGCCAGTTTGAGGTCTAAAGTGTTGCATGTTAAATGCTGTGTTTGCAAACAACTTTTGAGACCGCGAGTGATTTGCGATTCAGGTGATGATGAGAATATTGGGCAGCTATTATTCTCCTTGGAAGAGTACCCAGCAGCATTGAGTAGAATCGCGTTTCAGCAAAAGGCGTCGAGCTCACATGAGCAAAGGTGCTCATTGCCCGCCCAAGTGGAAAAAATCTGTTCCTCTGCAGACGTGTTTCGTGTCAGGTTATACCGGAAAAAAGAACACGATTTTCGAGATGTGCACTCTGTTCGGATGGCTTGGGTTATTCCGTGTTCATCGACTTTGGAAGCGAGAGCATATGCAAGTCCAACGAAAACAACATCGCAAGCGACGATTTCCTGGCGGAAGTGAGGATAGTTGCGTTCGTTTACCGCTTAAGATGTGATGGGTGTTTTGCAGTACCTATTCNCCGTCCGCGGCATGCCCGAACACCTTCGCAGCGAAAATGGCCTGAGTTCCTATCTAAGATCATTTGCCGTTGGCTGAAAGAAGCTGATGTCAAAACGCTATTTGTCCTCAAGGGAAGCCCTTGGGAGAAAGGCTCGGTTGAATCGTTCAAGGGTACGCTTCACGTTGAGTTGCTAAACCGTGAAATATTCTTGAACTTCGAGCAAGCTTGCTGGGTGATTGATCGCTGGCGACGCGACTACAAACATCACCGCATCCANAGTTCATTGGATTTTCAAACCCCTGCCGCTTACGCGGCAGGCTGTGTTCTTCCGGTTTCGGCTACGCCGCAGCCTCCAGAACACAGCCAGATTACCAATCCCCGAATCGCTCACTTAACTTGGTGCGATTACGGGGGGGTAGCGATCCCCACTTGCCGGCAAAGAGTTACTTATGGATATTCCTTANCGTCAGGTTGACTTAATTTTGTCTATAAATAACCTGTGTAACGCCGCGGCGAAAATAGGATGCGTTGCGAGCTACGAAATCAGTTCGTGTTTGGATGCGGCTGACATGATTACTTAGTAAATCGCCGTTGTAGTTGGATTGCTGACGGGCGTTTTATGTATCTCCATAGGAGTGGATGCATGAGATCGCTCAGCATTCTCGCATTCCTTTTTGTTATCACGTTGATTAATACCATCGCTGGCGCGGGTGCATTGTTGGAACTCGACCTGTCAGTCAACAATAAAGTCACAATTACGGCGACAACTGAATCTGCACTAGTTTCCAAGGCGGGGAACACAGGAGTTGGATTCATTCTTCACTTACCAGTTGCGNGGGGCAATGTCGCTGTAACTGATCGTCCCACGACATTCGGTTTCAAGTCCTCGGGGGCGTTGGTTCGCCCCGAAATTGTCAGCGTTGTTGGCGGGATTAATCTGTTTCAGCAGGATCTTGGCAGTGGCGTGTCATCCAGCGTCACCGCGGGTGAGCAAGCTTTCGTGGGCACCTCCACCCTCGTTGATTCCCAATATTCAGCTTTCTTGACTGCCCCGAATTCTGGGAAGATCTATGTATTCGGCGGCAACGATGCCTTCTTGGTTAACCCATTCCACATCGGGGATTGGAGTATAGTTAGCAGCAGTGCTTCCGGCACCAAGCACCGCGATCGCAGTGAGCTTGCCATGCCTCGCTGGCAATCGTCGACGGCGGCGTGATGCGGCAAACGCATTAAGCGAGCATTAATCGCAAGCATTAATCGCGTAACAACAATTGAGGAGCCACGGCCTGATTCAGTTTGGTGGCACCGAGTTATTTCAGTTTTTGACCTCCCCGGATCCCACTCTTTTGCACGGTCTCTTTCTTGAGTGCTGGTTTGCATCAAAAGAGCTTCGTTTCCGGAATCTTTTTTTATAAATTGGTCGTTTTATGTCTTCCACTTCACGCGGAAACGCGCGGTTATCGAAGTTATACGGACTTGTCTTGCAACGTGTGCACTGGCTCAATGCGGTTACCAAGCAGCGACGCCAGCACGAGGACTCAAAAGGGGCACAGCACCAAAAGCTGTACCGCCGTTCCGGTGTCACCGAAACACTGGAACCGAGGGTGCTGCTCGCCTCTGATTTCACCTTCGATGCTTCGAGTCAATCGAAGGGGATCGATGTGGTGTTGAGCAAAGACGACACCAACATCCTTCTGAAAGAGGGGAACACGGTTCTCGGTTCTCAGGCGATTTCCAACAGCACCAAGCTCGTGACGATCACGGGTAGTGGTCACGATGACATACTTGGCATTGACGCCTCGATGGCCGATTACACCGTTTCGTTTGCGGGTGGTGACGGCTTGGACAAGTTGCTCGGCCCTAACACGGCAAACACATGGCAGATGGAGGGTTCGGATAGTGGGAACCTCAACTCGAAGGTGTCGTTCAGTAGTTTAGAGGAGATCACCGGAGGGACAGCGTCCGACACCTTGCTCGGTGTCGACGAGAATAATGAGTGGGAGGTGACGGGAGAGAACACCGGAACCTTGAACGATCAATTTGAGTTCAGTGCCATCGAGAACCTGTCGGGCGGAGCCCAGATAGACCGGTTTATGTGGGGTGAAGAAGGCGAACTGACCGGCAACCT
>NZHC01000077.1 GCA_002689655.1 Rhodopirellula sp.
ACGATCTGATCCACTGTGTGACGTTTCTGAGGCATTCTGAAAGTCCTTTCCGGGCAGTTCGCCCGAGCAAGATTCTCTCACTCACAATGGTGCAATTCTATGGGGGGAGGTCAAAGTCCGCCTCAGTTCGATTACCAGATTGAATTACTGGTAATTTACAAGTTACCAGCCTGTTGTGGCATTTGCCCGATAGTTAATGCCGCAATGGACACCACAGCTTGCATCGCATGGTTGCGTTCTTTACAGTCTTAATGATACCGAAAGCGGTAATTTCCTCTCAAAAACGAGACAAAAAGGAATGTGAGATCGCAAGACTCATAACCTCGAGGTCGTCGGTTCGAATCCGGCTCCCGCAACTTCAACCCCACGGTAGCGAAATGACGCGACCGTGGGGTTTTTTGATGCGCTGGTAGTGACGTGAAGCGGCTTAACCCGTCATCCGTAAACAACTTAGGGCCTTGCCCTGGCCTGCAAACGTCCCTCTTTCCACACATGCGCGACACGTTTGTCCACACGATGTGGCGTCCTGTAGCCCTGATTTTGGCTGAACTCTCTGCCATATCTGTCGTGCCTGACCGCGGGGTTATAGGATCGGTCGTAATTGAACCGCTGGCTCTCACATCAGAATTCGGTGAAATTTGGATGCGGTGTACGTCGCACTGCTGCCCGTGACGCTCACTGGCTTTACGGGTGGTGACGAAGTTGAAAACGCTGATGATTGGTGTCGGTCAACTTCTTTCAAAGGCGGTGGTCAGCGGGGAAGAATGAGATCGCACGCCTTGGGCATGTTACGCCTGCACGACTCTCACAGATCACTGCGAAGGTTGCCGATATTTCTCAAACAATTCGTTCGCTCGTCGTTGTGCTGCGATTAGTGCCTGCGTTGCTTCGAGCGACTTTTTTAACACTGCTCGAGTTTCTTCTTGCTTGACGTCCTCAGAGCCGGCAGCGGCCGCGAGGCTTAACCAAGCAAATCCTTCAATCTCATCTACTGGAACTCCTTTGCCCTCGGCGTAGATAAAACCTACCTCGCGTTGAGCACGAACTGAACCCTGCTCTCCGGCCAATTGAAACATCTCCAAAGCTTTCGAGTAATCCAGTGGCACACCTTGGCCGTTTGCGTACATCAAACCTAGCTGGTATCTAGCCTGCGGGTGCTCCTGCTGCGCCGCCAGTTCACACCACTTGAACCTCTCGAGAACATCAGCAGGCACTCCTTCGCCTTTGTCGTACATCACAGATAACGAAAACTGGGCTTCCGAAGATCCTTGCTGTGCTGCCATTTGATGCCACTTGAAAGCTTCAACTGCATCCTTTGCCACACCTTCACCGTTGAGATAAGCCAAACCGAGCTCATACTGAGATTCGACATACCCTTGCTCGGCGGCTAGACGATGCCATTTTGCCGCAGTGATGAAATCACGAACGACGGCCTGTCCGTTGTAGTGCATAAGGGCGACAGCGTATTGGGCTTTTGCATGTCGCTGCTCAGCCGCCATCAGGAACCACTTATAGGCTTCGACAAGGTCCTCTGGGACACCTAAGCCTTCTTCGTACATGATCCCTAGACCATACTGCCCAGCCACATATCCTTGTTCGGCCGCCACCCGCAACCACTTCACAGTCTTCGTGTCATCTTGTGGCACACCTCGCCCAATTCGGTGCATGATGGCGAGGTTGTACTGAGCACTGGGATCACCCAGTTCCGCCGCTTGAAGATACAGTTTGTAGGCTACTGCCAAGTCCTGCTTCACCCCGCGGCCCGTGTTGTACATCTGAGCAAGATTGTAACAACTGGTCGCAACACCCAGCTCGGCCGTATTCCGAAATAGCCGCGCGGCTTCAAGTTCATCCTGCGGCACCCCGTCGCCGCTGAGATACCTCATGGCTAGGTTGCACTGTGCAGCGACATGACCCTGCTCTGCAGCCAAGAGATACAACTGGACAGCTTCGTCAGCAGCCTGGGGAACACCCTGACCCTTCTCGTACATCTCGCCCAACTTATATTGTGCGAGGGCATAATTTTGGTCGGCTGCCAAGCGGAACCAGCGCACTGCCTCGGTGTAATCTTGAGGTATACCTCGGCCCAGAGCGTATTGTAACGCAAGGTTGAACTGACTTTCGGCCTCACCGGTATCGGCTCTCGCTCTTGTTTCCTCAAGCTCGGTTTTAAAACCTTGTGATGACTCCAACGCCTTAGTCGCCGGACTGACGGGTGCTGGCTCAGTGGGGATCGGCCGCTCGTTTTCAGAACAACCTGTCAGCAATAGGAAAGTGAGGCTTAGATATAAAAATCGTTCTTTTTGCTTCACGATTGCTCCATAATCGTTAACTAACAAAGTGTATTCTGTTCCGTTCCGCATGAGTTTAAAGGGTAAACCAAACCCACTGTGTATTTTAGGAACCAAGTGGCTAACCGTCATGTCTCAATCACGTTTTTCTGTTTAGGGAGGATAGTAAGACGGCAGCCGCCGTTCCGTGCTTCGATGAGGTGTGCTGCTCCGAGCCTGCGGGCGTGAACATTCATCCAAGCTTCACCTGGTGGAAGTCATGTCCAAACAATTCAAGTAAATCAACAAGTCTCGTTGTTCAGAGTTTTTGATTTTAGTCCCAGCACTTGAATTTGGTTCAACGCCGCAGCGCGGACCGTCTTCCCGCTTAGGATGGACCTGAGCATCTAACATTGAGAATGAAGTTTTTCGGAAATACACCATTACAGAGTTCTCTCACCAAAACGACAATCATCTCACACACGCCTTCGATGGGCACCTCCGCGATTTATTGGCTTGCGCGGTACATTCTTCCAAATCCGATGGGTATTCACTTGGTTACCTCCAGTCCAAAAATCTCAGCAGTCCTTGTTACGCTGAATATTCCGCACGCGATGCTGGGCACCGGCCTTCGAGTATTTTCCCGGTAATCCGAAATCAGCTTCCTGGATCACCGTAAACTCACGGGAACTTGTGAAAAGTTCTGGCGGGCCTGAAACCGTTTCGTATGTCGCGGTCGTCTGGCACATGCATAGCTCGCCTCGCGGAAGTGAAGTAGCCATCGGAAAAAGGTGTGAAGTAGCCGCCGCCACGCGTCACGCGTCGCACAAGCGCCTTCACAGGACCAGGCCACGGAATGTCTTCTAGGGGTCCAACTGCTATGCTTACGTCTATCAAATCCCCGTCCTTCCCAACAATGTACTCGGCATGGTATTCCGTTTGACACCATTCCGCGCAGTTCCCAAACATATCGAAAATCCCGAAGTCATTCGGTTTTTTAGACCCACCGGGGTATGTACCGCCATTACTGTTTTCCATAAACCACGCATACTCTGGTAACAGCCTGACATTTCCCCCAAACGGAAGCTCGGTGGTTGCTCCGGACCTACAAGCGAATTCCCATTCCGCTTCCGTAGGTAGGCGATAGCCGATTAAGTTCTGAAAATCTTTCTTGGCTTTCATTCCTACTTCATATTCCCCTTCCTCGTTCGTTTCGTAGCACCATTGCTCTTTCGGGATCCCTTCTTTCTCACTCAACCAGTTGCAGTACCAGCAAGCCTCATACCAATTCACTCCAATCATTGGACAGTCGCCACTTGGCATAGCTCGAATCAGACTCTCATTGTTCGGGTGGTCTGCTGGCCACACTTCACCAACCCGTGTCGCGGCGAATCTCCGCCACTGTCGCTGCGTGACTTCGTGTGTCGAGATTGCAAACTTACGGTTGATGCTCCTTCGGTGCTGAACCTCGGCAATGAACTGAGACGCCTGCGGTGGTGTTCCCATAAGAAATTCACCTGCATCGAGAGCTACATACGTTTGACCTTGTGAATTGACATACCACTGTTGTGCTTTATCCCCAGCAGCGACAAGGTCAGCCTCGGTTTGTTGCAGTTTATCGCGTTCAAGAACGAGTTGTTTCGTGTCACCCCATTTACGTAAAACGTACTCAGCAACGCCGTGTAACCCGATGTCTGCCTCCTGACGGTAGACCGTGGTTAATGTCTCAATCCAGTCCGATTTTTGGTCATCGTTCAACTCAAATTCCCCGAGAATCAGTAACAAGGCCCGTTTTGCACTGGCATCCTGTTCCGACTGATATCGCTTCATAATCGTTTCCGGCCCGCCGCCAAGCCGACTGAACAAATGAGTGATATAGCTGCGTGTCCGGGGGTCGGGGCTGTGCTTCAACAATGGCCAGACCTGAGCAGCCGCATCTAATCGCAACAACATCACAGCTGCATTCGCCTGCCTAAGGGCAAACTGCTCTTTCCACGTTTCATTGGCATAAGAAGCCACCGGCACCTTTACAAAGGCCGTGCCCAGCACTATCGCCCGCTCTCGATGTACTCTGATTTGATCGAAGATTGCATCGAATTGGCTTTCAGTAGCGTCGCAGAGAAGGGAAAAAAGATTCTCCGGATCATCTTTCCAATATTCAAGAAGGGCCTCAGTTGCGAAAACACGAATTTGATCAGTCGCGAGCGTATCTTTTGCAATGCGCGACAGGTTCCCGGTCAAATGTTCCTTGACGGGGCGAAGGGCATCAATCCAAGGGACAAGCTCGGATGGTCTTACACCCACAAGATGATTTGTAAGAAAAGAACTAAAATCAGGAGTCTTCCAATTTTCATTCTGGGGAGCGTAGGTTGCTAGTGCGCAGGCCGCCTGAAACCGACGGTTCGAATCATTCACGCTACTTTCATCAGTTGCTACTTTCCAAAAAGCGGGAAGGAAGTTGTTTTCGTACCCATTTATCAGGTCGCGAACGTACTTGAACTTTCGCGGCGGCACCGTCAACAACCGCTTGCCAAGAAACGGCAAAACCCCTTTTTCCTGGGGAAGAATCGCAAGCGCCGTGTTCAGCTTAGTGTCTGATACTTCGGGTGAGCTCCGATAAGCCTCTTGCAGGATCTTCTCGGCTTCCGGTCGAAATTCGGAAAGCTCAGTCGAAATTATCGCACCAAGTTGTTCTGTGTTAGCATTGCAAATCGATTTTACTATCCGATCAGCTTCGGCGTCTCTGCGTTCCCTCTCTTTGATCTCTGAAAGTCGCCTCCGGCTTTGCTCGATATAGTTGCGAGTTGCGATACCTCCTGCGCTAAAAACAATCGCCGCCGCAAGAACGACAGAACAGCGTGTCAAGTGGAGACGTGCTGCCGTCTTCATCATTGCACGTTGATCGTTCGTCCAGAGTTTTGAGTCACTCAATGCTCTTATATTCAGCCACTCCGTAATGTTCGGAAGATAACGGTTTTCTTGCTTCGACGCCCACATCGTAGATCGCTCAGCAAGTTTAAGATTAGCACGGCCCCTGCGTGTTTCCTGTTGCTTTCGCGTAAGCCATTCACGAAGCGAGGGCACGAGATAATCGTGTGTCAACTGATAGAATGTAACCTCAGACTTGCCTGATGAAGCGGCATCACCGTCGTCCGGGTCAGTGGGAGTGATTAACCTCAGCTCCCCATCCAGTATTCTCAGGAGATGGCCGAACTGAACTGGTCGGCTCATATACCCGGATGCCTCGAGCAACTCATCTTGGGATTTCATGTGCCCCTTGATATCGGTCCCTAGTCCGGGTAGCAATGCACTCAGCACTTTGCGTGCAGAGTTTTCATGGATGCGGTGTTCGGGGTTCGCTGAGCGACTGCAAAAGGTCTCCTCTAAGAAATTCAGACCGACACCTGCGGTGCCGCCAACTTCACTCAAAGTCTTCATGTTCCATCTTTTCCCCTTCACCATTTCGGCGAAGAGTGCAAGGTGAACTGAGACGACCTTGCCCTCGGTGGCAAGTCCATTGGCAACAGCCGACACAAACTCCTCTTCCTCGTTAGTGAGGGACTCTACGCCATGTGTTAATCTTCCGAAAGCATGCCCGAACCGAACCAAGACCTGTTCGGCGTGTTGAATGTCAAAAAGATCGACTGTAGCGAAGTTGTGTCCCTGAACGATTGGAATATCTAGCATGTCCATGAAACGGGCAGCTGCCATGGCAAAATCATCTCGAACCATGAGAATTGCCTGCACGTTCGCTCCGTTGCATTGCCGCAAAGCATTCAAGAGTTCTGAATCCTCAGCACAAGCTGGCGAGTGGAGCAACTGCTCAAATTGGTCTATCACGACCAGGACCTTTTCTTTGTCACAACGCCGGAGTACGGCAAATGTCTCGGTTAGCGAGAGCCCCCTTGGTAAATCCGGAAGGTGTTTTTGGACGCCGTGTAAGATGCGGGCCTCGGTATCGCCAGCTGTCGCTTCCAGATAAACGACAATTACTTTGTCAGAAAGATTTGGTAACAAACCTGCTTTCACCAATGAGGATTTACCACAGCCACTCGGGCCGTAAACTAAGCCAACTGGAAATGTTAGATCAGAGTCGTTTTCTTCGATTCGGGTCTTCCAGAACTGAATACTTTCCGGTAACCCATTGCGATTGCGTGGGCCGGGGAGCAGGTCTAGAAAGAAGTCGGCATCATCCATGTCAAATGAACGCAGTCCCTTCGGGACAATTGCATTTTGGACTTTGTCTTCCAGTGGTGACTCGTTCCAGTGCTTCAACTCGTGCGCCAACTCGGACGCGCATGAATATCGTTCGGATACTTTTTTGGAGAGTGCCTTCAGGCAGATACGTTCAAGCTCGACAGGGATACTATCATCAATGGCTCTGGGTGGTTTCGGTTCACCTGAAACGATTTGATTGAATGTCTCCCTTCGCGTGCGTCCTCGAAATGGCTTCTGGCCTGTGAGGGTCTCGTAGAGCACAACGCCCATTGAAAAAATGTCGCTCCGATTATCGAGCCTGTGTCCCTCGCCCCGAGCCTGCTCGGGACTCATATAACTGGGCGTGCCAGCCAATTTTCCCGCCTGACGGTGATCTTCCTCGCGTATGGCCAAGCCAAAGTCCAGTAGGTAGGGAATTTGCTTTGACCCTTCCAGCAGGATGTTGGCGGGCTTTACATCTCGGTGGATAATGCGTTCATGATGCGCATGGTTCAGGGCATCAAGAACTGGAACAAGCCACTCAACCACCTGATCGATGCTAGCGCGTGATTCTCTGATACGTTCTTCTAAAGTGCATCCCCGGATGTATTTGGAAACGACGTAAATTGAGCCGTTTTCTGTGCGACCAGCGTCATACACGGGAACGATGTTGGGGTGGCTCAGGCTAGCTACGGTACGCGCCTCGCTTAAATAAAGATCGATGTCGCGGGATTCTGAAAAGATCTCTTTTCTCGGCACTTTTATTGCGACAGCACGCTGGAGCTCTTCATCGTTGGCTAAATAAACAAGTCCGAATGCACCCTCGCCTAATACTCGCAAGAGGCGATACCGTCCCAGCTGCTCAGTGCCAAGGTCTTGCCCGCTCAATTCTGTCTCGAGAACATTGTTTAAACCGCTGTTTGACTCGCCTCCATCGGAATGCCCCCCGTTGTTTACGCTACCACTGACTAGGATCGTGCCCTCTTGCGTCACCGCGTCGAAAACACTTCTTATCGTGTCCGATTGCTCAGGAAAACGAGAAAGGTAGGTAGACAGGTCCGGTTTTTCACCTTTGCTCAAACGCCACGCTAAATCAGAGCGTACAAGACTCGCCAATAGCTCATCAACATTCCCACTCGAGCCTCTTTTGAGAAAAGCGTCCAAATCTGGTTCCTGCCCTCTGGACAATGCTTCATCAAACTGTTCGCTCAGAACGTCAATCTCACTTTTTTCCGCAGAATCCTGATCCATCGTCAGATCTTCTTCGGACACCCATGACAACTGGCTGCTGAGTTGATCGCTGATTTCATCAAATCGCGATGCATACTCTTCAAGATTAGGCTTTTCGTTCCATCTCTGCCGAGCCTGAAATTCGCCCACCGCGAGTTGAAGCTTTATTTCCCGTGTATCAGTCTTGTTGGCCGTCAGTCGCGCTATCCGTGCTAGATACTCTTCTACTTTAATGGGCGTGTCTGTTCCCCATCTATACTGCTGGTCAAGTAGCAAAGCAGACACTGTTGCTTGCCATGTTGTCGTTCGCACCTGCGAAAAAAACTTGAACACATCAGGCGGCTCATTACTGTCTTTCCACAGCGCATCTAGTCGATCCGTTAGCGGCATCTTCATGATTGACCCCTGTAAGTTGTGTTAAGTGTCTGATTGGACAAAGCCAGCGAGTTGAAAGTAACGCCGCTTGTCCTTTCTACGCAAGGAACGGGTACCACCTCATGGTGCTCCGTGCTCCAAAGGTTATCGGTGCTCTCTCTGAAACCAAAATATTTGCGCTTTCAGTGCGGCAAAAAATCTGTTTTCTGATTTTGGGAACCAGCCGTGGGTCCAGCATGCTTTACAACACCATAGTAGATACAAATAACACAGTGGTAAGAGCTACCAAGGCGCGATAAATAAAGGCGTAGTACTGCGCATTGTGTCGGCGGGAGCGGCGGCCCATTCGACTTCAGTCTTGTGTTTTTTTGGGTACCAGACGAGAAAACACGATTACAAAGCATGAGAGCATCCTCCTTCGTGAAACAAACCAAACGTTACGCGGGGCGGGAATCATCTCGTAAAAGGCCGGCTCTCCGCGACTCAATGAGCTAAACCTGAGCCGGCAGGGCATCGACTGGCAGAAGAGAGGCTGGGTGTAATCCTCGTAAAATACTAGAAGCTACGAACTGGTACCTGACAGGTATCGGCTGAATGCAGGACAATTTGCGAGAATGGTGCTGCGTCAGTTGTCATTAATCAATTACAGCCCCGCCCAGTTGCCCGGCTGCACATTGCGAGCTTTTACGCTTCGCTCAACGTACTGTGNGAAAATATAATCAAGAGGTTGAGCGTGAATATCTTAAAAAAGTTGGGAGTCTACGTAGGTATTTCCTTGTTGCTGCTTTCTGGGTGTTCGGAGAGATCTGGAAGTCAGGCCAACAAAGACCCCTCGNAAATCGCCTCTAAACCGCAGTCGCCAAAGACCCCATATCAACGGAGGCTCGAGCAAGCGAATGCGGGAGATACCACTGCTCAGTTCGAACTGGCGAACATGTACGCCACCGGCGACGGTGTTCCGCAGGCTGAGGCAGAGGCGGTTAAGTGGTACCGGTTGGCGGCCGAGCAGGGAAATGAGCTGGCGCAATACAACTTGGGCGTGATCTACTCAGAAGGCCAGGGCGTCGTGAAAGACTACGTAGAAGCATATACATGGTATCGGTTAGCGGCAGAGCAGGGATCTGCCGCCGCACAATACAATCTGGGTGTCTGGTTCGACACAGGCTTAGGCGTTCCGCAAGATTACGCTGAAGCGGTCAAGTGGTACAGCTTAGCGGCCGAACAGGGAAATTACTTTGCACAGTACAACCTAGGTCTAAGGCATGCCATGGGTGAAGGCGTGCCACAAGACACCGTTGCGGCCTACGCCTGGTTTTCTGTCGCGGCGGCTAGTGGATATGCTGACGCTGCTAAGAATCGAGATGTATCTGCAAGCCAACTNTCGCCAGANCAACTGCTGCAGGCACAGCAACGGGCGACAGAATTGTTTGAAAAATTCAGCAGCGTTAAATAGTCGAAAGCGCCTGCAGCCTAAACGCTCAGACCCTACCGACGGTTTTTTGCAACCCAATTATGACAACAGTCATCCGATATTTTAATGTTGAGCGTTTTGTTGGTGAACTCGAAGCCCAAGCACGGCGACCGCGCAAAAAAACTCAACGAGGCCGTTGGGTCAAAATACTCAGCCGAGAAAAAAGCATCGCGAAAACCGGGCTTTCAAGCGATGGTCATCGGTCTATCCCAGCCGAACTGATGTGCCGCCGACGTCGGCAATGTTTCCGCGTTCGTTCTGATCGGAACGCGACAATCCTCGATCGCTAGCGGGCCTGACTACGCAGCTTTACATTTTGGCCAACGCCAATGATCGTCTCGGGTTTGCGAACCACCGAGACGCCGATGAGATTTGTTTTGCAACCGTGGCATTTGATACTGATCATTCTTGCCGGCTGGATCAATCGACAACAACAAGGAGTCATTGAGTACCTTCGCACCGAGAATTCCGTTCTCAAAGAGAAGTTCGGCAAGAAGCGAATCTTGCTAACCAATGAACAGCGACGTCGATTGGCAGTCAAAGGGAAGATTCTCGGCGGCAAGCAACTCGAGCAGTTTGGCACCCTGTTCACGCCGGACACGATCCTGCGATGGCATCGTCAGTTGGTTCCCAATAAGTGGGACTACTCCGATCGAAAAGAGAGAAAACCGGTCGACCAAGAACGCGACAAGTTATGGTCGACTGGACCGTGAAGTTCANAAAAGAGAACCCGACTTGGGGCTACGACCGTATCAGCAGTGCTTTATCGAACGTCGGCTACCACATCACCGACACCACGATCGGCAACATCTTGAAAGCCCACGGCATCGAACAAAGTGCCGGATCGCAAACGTACGGGATCATGTGCGACATTCATGAAGTCGCATTGGGACGTGATGGCTTCGATCGACTTCACGACTGTTGAAGTCTGGACAACGAGTGGCCTGACAACGCTCTACCTGCTGTTTGTGATGGAGCTGAAAACTCGTCGCGTCGATTTCGCCGGTTGCACCACCAATCCGAATGAAGAGTGGATCAAAACAGTTGCCCGTGAGCTGACCAACAGCGAAGACTGTTTCCTCAAAAGCAAGCACTACTTGATCATGGATCGCGATGCTACTTTCAGCAAGTCGTTCCGTGCATGTCTGCGACGCGAAAGCGTGAAGCCAGTGCGATTACCTCCGCGAAGCCCAAATTTAAATGCACACCTGGAAAGATTCTTGAGATCATGGACATCTGAATTCCTCTACAAATTGATTCTTTTCGGTGAGACCGCGTTACGAAGAGCCGTCAGAAGCTACGTCACTCACTATCACACAGAACGAAATCATCAGGGTTTGGAAAACGACTTGATCGTCCCGATGGTGAGACCAACTGACATGGATGCTGAGATTGAAACGACCGAGTGTCTTGGCGGTTTGCTTCGATCGTACCGGCGAGCGGCTTAGCTCGGCCGATTCTCTTTTTCGTTCCCACACCGGTCTCGGACTAATCGGCTGGGTTACTGCTGCGCGGTGCGACCGTTTTGCCCCGATGTTTCGCCACCAACGATTAAGCCAGCCTGGTTCTCGACCCAAAATCGAGGCTCAGTGGCCGACACAACATTGGAAATAATGGGCCAAGGTGTTCGTTCGCCTTTCTTGACCCCACGGGCACAAACTGAGCGTAAGTCAGTGAGCAGCGAGACGTTCGCTGGCATACTGCGGGAACGTACGGAAGAAGATGTGCTCGACAGCTATGTTGAGTCCGCCCGCTAAGTTGGCATCGGCATCTGGTGTCTCGGGGTTGTTCTCTTCGAGCAACTCGTAATCGTACTGCGCATTTCAGAAGAACAGAGCACCGTCAATTTTTGTCCGACTTGACGGGGCGGTAGGGATACAGGAAGTCAGCCAATGCTAATGGGTTTCGACTCTGAACCCAAATCCGTCCCCGGCCGTGAAAACGCAGCATCATCCCCTCGCCAAATAGAAAATTGCGAACACCACGGCGATAACTCAACTCGTATTGCAAGCTCGGTTCCCACGCCACAACGTGCCCGTTATCTACGATGATATCACCATCCACGTCGATCGCTTCTACATCACCATAAGCCCCAAAAAAAACTTTCCCATTCCCCGTTAACCGCAAGCTTAACAGGCCCACATTGAAAAACCCACGAAGTCCCTGGAACTTCAAGTCCGTACTCACGCCCTCTTCACAGCAGAGAAAGGCCCCCTTCTGCAAAAACAAATCCCCCGATAGATCGTGATCTACGATCATTCCCGGATCGCCAGGTGCCATACCGATGGTGCCACCGTGTGATCCAGCTGTGTAGGTTGTCAAGAACATCGATTCACCACCGATGGCGCGTTTGATGCCCGACATAATTCCACCGGACATATTGGTCGTGGGGGTTAAGTTAGACATCCACGTCATCACACCGCCATCGGCAACGATTTTCTCGCCTGCGTCAAGACTCATTTCCAAAATCGCATAACTCGGAGCTTCATCGATCGCGTAATGCATCGTTTCCTCAACTTCGCTCGGGGAGTGTGGGCCCAACAGTTTGTCCCAACCGGGTGGGAGAATGCGATTGGGTATAGACCGTCCCGTTACCTGTGAACTTCATCACAAAACCCTCACCAACCAAGCCCGACGTGACAAAACCACCAAAGCCCGATCCACTGGCATTTCCCACGTCAACATTCAGCGTGTCCTGATAGGCGACTACATGACCGCTATCCACGTTGTATTCACCGTGAACTTCAATTTTCTGGAGCTTGCCAAAGGCGGAAACGATAATTGGTCCCGTTCCTGAGCACACGATGTAAAACATCCCCTCGCCACCTGCCAGCCCCTTCTTAAAACCGGCAAATTCTGTGTCGATGGAAACGTCGCCACCGCAACCGATCCAGCTGCCTCCAGTGCAGTACCATCGGCATGACGCGTCCAGCTCAATCTTCGCACAGTCACCCGGCATCAGCGGAGCCAACGACAGTCGAACCGCCTCACCATCCTTAGAACTGTATTCAGTCAAAAACAAAC
>NZHC01000078.1 GCA_002689655.1 Rhodopirellula sp.
GACGACGACGACGACGACGACGACGACGACGACGATGACGATGACGACGACGACGACGACGACGACGACGATGACGACGAGTTCTTTTCAGACGACGACGACGACGACGACGACGACGAGGACGACGAGGACGATGATGATGAAGAGGAAGACGACGACTATTGATCGTTCGTCTGTTCTTCCGTCATGGTCGAGCCGGCTTCAGGTTGGAGTATCGAGTCCAGGTACGATCATTCGACATCGTTCAAGTGAGCCAGAAAGAACTCGTATCGCCCTGATTTCGGTCGAAGGAACAGGATCGGGTCCGCGTCGATGCCGGATCGACGAGGAATCGCGACGTCACTGGAAAGCAGAATGCTCGCGGGAACGCCGCCGGCCACTTCGGTCAACTCGGTGAGAAAGAGACCGTTCTTCGACATGGCGATGCCGCGGTCGGCGTCGAGCATGCAGACCGCCATCGTTCCTTCCGAAAACGGACGAGCCAGGTCTCGATCCGGTGACCACTCGATCATTCGTCCGAGATCAGGATGAAGAAAGACGATCCGCGGCGGACCACCCGGCGGTGAGGCTTCGTCCCCGGTCTGCGGGGCCAGCATGGAGTGAACGAGCCGGTCGTTGGTCCGAATCGAGATCGGGATCGTCTGCATTCCCTCTTCGAATCGAGTCTGTTCCGTCAGGCGTGACCAGCCGAGTTCGACGGTTCCATCGCCTTTTCGCAGGGCGAAGATCGTCCGGCCGTCCGGCGCGATGACCGGGTCGACCCACGAGCGATCAAACCGACTTTCGACCGTCCAGGTGCTTCCATCCGGTCGTCGGACCTTCAGGTCGAGACCACGATCGTCGATCGATCGGCGAGACCATGCAAGCGTCCCATCGCCTCCGATGGTGGCGAAGGCATTGACGAACTCGTCATCGATCAGCCAGGTGACTTCGCCGGTTTCCCAACTCACCCGGCCGATGCGACGAGCGCCGTTCGGGCGGTAGCCTTCGACCAGAAAACCAGTTTCGTCCGCGTCCCGGCCGAGCAGCCAGGGGCCGCGAATCGTGAGGATCGATTCCACGCCATCGGCATCGAGTCGGAGGATTTCGAACGGAACCACGGGAAGTCCTGAGGCGTCCGGCCGTGCGAGAATCGCCGGCCACGCCGGGGGGGCGCCCGCGCGAACCGCGAGAAAACGCCCATCCGGTGACGACAGGGGGATTGAGAAGTCGTCGTAGTCGACCTCGCCGACTTTTCGCCAGCTCATCTGGGCGGCGACGTCCTTGGGGTCGAGCCGGCCTGATTCTCCATCACGTGCGGGCGTGATGTACGAACCCGGGGTGCGACCCACTTCACGTGAGACGCACCCCGGGTTGAAGAAGAGCGGAAGGACGAGCGTGAGCAGGACCTTCGTTTTCATTCGCCGCTGGTAGCCGGTTCGTCGGTCTTCCCGGCTTCGGGTGACGTCTGGTCATCATCGATCTGGTCGAAGAACTCATCGCCGCCCAGTTCCTTCACCATCTCCTCGAGTGGCTTGCTCAGTTCGTCGAGACGCTTTCGTTCTTCGACGTTGAAGTTGGTGTCGTTCTCGTCAGGGTTGTCGACGACGATCGGGGTGATGAAGATGACCAACTCGACCAGGGACTTCCCCTTCTCGGTGCTGGTGAAGATGGGGCCGACGAGCGGGATGTCTCCGAGGAGCGGGATCTTCCGCTCGACGTCCGTATCGTCTTCCCGCCGAATACCGCTGAGCACGATGGTCTGGTTGTTCTTGACGGTGACCGTGGTCGTCGTCTGTCGCCGGTTGACCACGGGGTTGTCGTTCACAAAGGAGGAGGAAAGATTCGAGAGGAGAATCTCGATCTCCATCGCCACGTTCCGCTCGGTGGTGATTCGGGGCCGGACGTTCAGGCCGATGCCGATCGCTTCCTGCTCGAAAGAGGTCGTCGTTCCACTGTCATTGGCCGTGGAACCGGTCTGGAAGGTCACGTCCGATCCGGCGAAGAACTTCGCTTCCTTGTTGTCACTGGTGAAGACCCGCGGTCGTTGGAGGATTCGGACATTGTTCTGCTCGGACAATGCTGACAGGACGTAGTCCACGCTCGCACCGACGTCCAAGAAGGACGTGTCGAACCAAGGGCCGAGGAAGTTGCTGGCTTGCCCTGCTTGGTTGTCGTTGCCGTCAATAACGACGTCTTCGGTCGAGCCCTTGGTCATATCCAGGCCGATCGATCCGCCGATCGCGTTGTCGCCCGTGGCTTGGATTCCCGTACCCACGCGGATACCGAGGCTCAAGGCGTCACCGAGTGTGACTTCCGCCAGTGTCGCGGTGATCATCACCTGACGTCCCGGACGATCAAGGTCCCCGATGATCTTCAGGAGCGCGTCCTGAATCTCGGGGGTCGCGAGCACGAGCAGTGAGTTCTGGCCCGGGTTTGGAACCACTCGGCTCTTGCCGACCAACGCGGAGACCTCGGCGGCCTCCTCACCGTTCGCACCACGGCCGGACTGCCAGGGGAAGGTAATTTCATCGCCGGCCGCGGCGGTTCCGCCGTCGGTCCCACCACCCGCGGATTCGAAGTTGATACCGGTCAGGCCTTCATCGGGAGCCTGAATTCCTCGTCCACCGCCACCGGCGGCGCCGAGGAGTGCATTGAGAATGTCCGCGACCTCGATGGCGCTGGCGTGCTTGAGTTCGACGTTCACCGGCATGCCGACGCTGAGCGGTTGGTCGATCTCGTCGATCATCGAATCCAGCCAGTCGAAATTGTCCGGCGTCTTCGAGATGACGATGAGTCGGTTCGAGTCCGGGTAGGCTTCGATGCGGAAGATGTCGGCCACCGCCGCATCGGCGCCAGCCGATCCCCCGCCACCACCTCGACCGGCGGGGGCGGATCCGCCGCCGCCTTCCTCGAGCAGGGCGACGAGGAGTGTCTTGACCTTCACCGGGTCGGTGTATCGAAGGTCGTAGAGTCGGAAGATGTTGCCTTCTCGGCTGGGAGGGATGTCCCAGGCGGTTTCGATGAGAAACCGAATGTCAGTGAGGATCTCCGGTTCGGCTCGGACGGTGACGGCATTGGTCTGAGGCAGGACGCTGACCTGCAGCTGGTCACTCGTTCCGACCTGCGGAAGTTCCTGCTGCGAGTTCTGATTGCCACGCTGATTCCGCGAAGTCGGGGCCCGGCTCTGGGTCCGGCCGCCGCCGCTGTTGGGATTCGGGCTGAAGAGCTCCAGGACGATGTCCGCGACGGTCTGGGCATCCGCATAGGCGAGCCGGAAGGTCTCGGTCTTGACGGCCAGGAACGGGGCCACGTCGAGGAGGTCGATCAGCTTCTGGACGCGCTTGGCCCAGCCGATGTCGCCCTCGAGAATGATCTGGTTGGAATTGACGTCCACGGTGAGGTTGCCGTATTCCGGGGCACCTTCACTGAGCTGTGATTCGAGATCGCCGACCTTCGCATACTCGAGTCGGAAGACCTTGGTGACCAGGCTGCCGTCTTCACTCATGCTGGTGACGTCGACTTCCGGGCCGAGAACGACGTTCGGCTGGAAGTTGTTCAACTCCATGATGGTGTTGAGCATGATGAGGTCGGGGGTCTCGACCACGCCGATGCCGTTCAGGCGAAACGCCTGGAAGATCAGGTCGAGCGCGGCGTGCTTCGCGAGCGGGCGATCGCTGAAGAGCGTGATCTTGGTCGTGGTCAACATGGTCGACTTGGGCATGACCGCCTTGCCGGTCCAGTCAACGATGTAGGGGAGGACGTCTTGAACCGTGACCCCGTCGAAGTTCAACGGGACCGGCTCGTCGTCGACGGTGCGTCGGGTGCCACTGAGGTCGGTTCCTCGGTCGGTCGAATCCTGGGGCTTGGCGGCCACTGCCGGGCCGGTCCGCTCAGGCGTGCTCTCCACCTCTGCGTCCGGGGCGTTGGCGGGTCCATCCCGGCGAGGTGCCGTCTGCTCGGCCGCGGCCTCTTGCGTGCTTGCTGGTTGGGTCGTCGGGCCGACTCGTTCCGGCCGGTCACCGCCATCCAGAGGGAGGGCTGATGCGAGGGAGACCCCGGCGAAGGTGATCGCGGCCACGAACAATGGGCCCTTCATCCGTCGGAAACGACGAGCGGGCCGGGCATCAGGGCTGAGGGTGGCGTTGCTTCGAACTTGCACGTCGATATTCCTTGCTGGGCTGGGCGGGACCGGTGGTTGCCGGCATCGTTGCCCGGATCCTGCCGAGCGACTTCGGTCGCTCGGAACTGGCTCACATTCTCACCTTGAACAACGAAGGTGGACGTCATTCGACGTCAGGTCACTTCTTGCTGTGGGTGAAACGACTCGATCACCCGTGGATTGCGGCTCATCCGCTTCCCTGAACCGTCTTTCCTTCTCGGACGGCTTCCAACTGCTCCACTTCATGCTGGAGACGGATTCTGGATCTCGGATCGAGATCCGTGCGCTGCAAGGCCTTGGTGGCCCGGTTGAATGCCATGGTCGCGTCCGAAGGGCTCAGCGCCATGATCTCATCGTCGGAGAGCGGAGGCGGGAGGGTCTTCGGATCGGCGTATTCGGGGGGCGCTTCCTCGGTGACGGGCGTACCCGTCGCCGGTGTTTCATTGTTCGCGTTTCCCGATGACGAGGGGGGGTCGATCTCGGCAGCCGCAGGCATGGCGACCTTGGAATCACTCACGAAGATCTTCTTCGTGGCGGACGGGGGCGGCGCCGGGTTGTTGAAGAACTTCGATTCTCGAGCGATGAGGTCAACGTCATATTCGCCACCCTTGTGGGCCAGTCGGACCTGCCAGAGGTCGATGATGGCGAGGACTCTCACTCCGTCCTTCTCATCGCCCAGGGCGATCACGTCTTCGGCGGAGCCGAAGAGGACCAGCGTCCCCAGAATCCCGGTCGGCTTGGGACCGGTGTAGGTCGAGGGCGGCGGTGGAGGGCCCTTTGGGACCTCGGGAGCCTTCGGTGTCTCGCGTGGGCGGGCGACCGGTGCCTTCGGTCGCGACCTCGGTCTCGAGGGCACCACGAACGGCGAGCGTCCCGTGAATCGTCTGCGGTTGATTTCCGCCTGCTCGGCGTGGCTGGCGGCAAGAACCGCCATCGTATCTCCGGCATCATCCTCCCAGGAGGGAGTCGTGACTGCGGAGAGGAGCCCCGGTACCTCCATGAGCAGCACGACGGCGGCGATCGCGATGGCAAGCAGGCTGGTGACCAGCGGGCCAGACATCCGGACTCCGGAGAGCGACGAGATTTTGAAAGGAACTCGGCTCATGACTTCTTCCGGGGAACGATCCACGCCTCGACCATGATCCGAACCTCGAGGTCCGGTCCGTCATCGACGAGTTTCAATCTCAAGGAACTGATCGACTCGATTTCGGGCTCCGCTTCAAGATCGCGGACCACGTCGACCACGGTTTCGGAGTTGGAGACGAACTCCAACTCGCAGATGATCCGCTCCACCCGGCCTCCGGCCATGGAACTGAGCGGGCTGTTGCTTGGAAGCTTGCTGCCGGTTCGCCCGTCGATCTTCGGGACGATTTCGTACTGGGAGCAGATTTCGCTGACCGTGGACTCCAGTCGAGTGGCGCCGGGGGCGGCCGATCGAGGCACCTCGATCGGGCCGAGTGCGGTGGCGAGGCGCTCGATCTTCGGATCCGTTCTCTGGTCCAGAGTCCTCGCTCGCTCGATGGTGTTCGAGATGCGATCGCTTTCCCTCGTCCACTCCTCGGCGGTCGGCCGGACGTATTCGTCCCACACCAGAACCGCGACGAGAACCATCGCGGCGGCGCCGATCAGTCGCCAGATCGGCTGAAGTTCAAGGAAGCGATCGACGAGGTCGGGTTCCTTCACGGAGGATGGTCGAGTGTTCCCCTTGCTCACTTGGAGGTCTCCCGGACTCGTGCCATGATCAGCGTGAATTCCTCTCGGAGCCTCGCCTTGGTTTCGTCGTCGAGGCCCGGCATCAACTTCGCACTTGCGACCTTGCTGAGCCGATCCTTCGCTTCCGCATTGCTGAGCGTCGCCACTTCTTCGGGCGAGATCGGATCAGGGACCTCGGTCACGAAGTTCCGAGCCGCCGATCTGTTTGACGGGTTACTCCGCGAAGAGGCGGTTCCGCTGCGACTCGACGGTCGCGTCGAACTGCTTGAACCACGAGCGGATCTCGAGGCCGATTCGGCTTCCGCTTCCGGATCTCCTTCAGAGGCAGCCTCGTCATCGGAGGCGACCTCGGAGGCCATGGAGCGTCCGGAAGATCCGGTCACCGGGCGTGTCGCCGGTGAGGAACCGATTCCGGCGAGGCCGGCTTCTATTCTCGCCTGCATGGCCTCCTTCGCCGCATCGCCTTCGAGCAGATACCCGTCGGCATCGACCGGCCCGTAGCGTCGTTCGGAATAGGAGGTGATCGCGTAGTCCTCGTCGGCCGCATACCGGACGAGTCGGAGCGCGTCATCGACTTCGGCCGTGATCTTGAATTCGGTGTAGCCGCGTCCATCGGGCTCTTCGATCGAGGACTCGGGTCCGGAATTCGCGAGCAGCCCGCTTTCTCGCAGTCGCTTGTTGAATTCAAAGACCGCGTCGGCACCGGTTTCGTCCCGGCTGGCCTTGGCATATCCACCGATGACCAGCGGCTCTCCGTGCTGGATGGTGATGGATTCGAGTTCGATCGTCTCCGGCATCAGATTGGCGACATCACCGAGAAGCTTCGTCATGCTCCATGCCTGACGATCGAGTTCCCGATAGACCTTCTGAAGATTGTCGACCTTCTCGACATGTGTTCGCAGGACCTGGAGATCGGCCACCTTGGCACGCATCACCATCAGTCGGAGTCCGGAACCCGCAAGCGGGACGAGAAGGATCAGGATGAGGGCCGTCATCCCGACCGCGACGGCAGTTCGTCCTTCGGAGAGTCGATTCGCGAGCCCGCGCACGAGGCCCGGTCGTTCATGGGCTTCATCCTCGCGCATCTCTGCGAGCGTCGAGAGCGGCCCCTCGGCGACACCGAGGGCGGCGAGGAGGATTCGGTCGTCGGCGGGCGAGGGTCCGTCCATCGCGACGGAGGCGTTCTTCACCGTTCCGCGAAGCAGATCATCCGCCGAGGGAGAGACGACGAGTGACTGGTCGATGGTTCGGGATTCGATTCCCTGGAACATCGTCTTCATCGCGGAGTCGATGCTGGCCGGCGAGGCGCCTTCGCCAAGCAGGCTTTCGACGACGAGGGGATGCAGCCTCGCTTCGATTCCATCGTCTTCGCGTTCGCGGCTTCGAGCGGCTCGGAAGGAAGGGCCGTGTTCGGTCGGGATGACCGCCGCAATCGCCGTGTGATCCGAATCGAGGATGGCGCAGAGGGAGTCCGGTTCGTCGCCGGCGAGAAAGGCGAGGCAGGCGATTTCAGGGACCCAGCGAACCTCGAACGAGGGGTCCAGACTCGGAAAATCGACACCGATGGCTTCGGGCCACGCCACGACGAGCCCGGTCGGGTGGGTCGATTCACGTCCGAGAACCGCGATCCCCGAGCGATGGGACGGGGTGGCGCCAAGCATTCGTGCTTCGGCTTCAAGACGGATGGCGGCTTCGACCTGGGCTGAATTGCCCGGGGGCGTGTGAATCGTTCGAACGAGGCTTGCCGAGGAGGGAAGAACCGCCCGAACACTGCCGCATTTGGCGGTTTCCAATCGCGATTCGAGGGCCTCCGGGTCGCACCAGAAGATCTCTTCGATGGTTTTGGAGCCATTTCCTCGGAAAATGGCGACGCGAAAGCGGTCTCCGCGGCGTCGGCAGACGGCGGTGAGGTTGGAATCGAATTCAATTCGTCGTTTCGACATCAGTCTTCTCGGTATTCGATGATCTTCACTGGAAGTGCCGAACGATCAACTACCGCGTGGATTTCCACCTCTTGGCCAGTTGTGGATTTACCACGGCTGGAGATCGAATAAACCCAGCCGGTAACGTCGAGCTGGTCTGCGACCGTCGCGAGGACATCCGGATCGATGCGACGCAGTTCCAGCAGGTCCACGATACTCGTGATTCCCTCCGCTCGCGACTGCCGGTAGGCCATGATCGACTCCGCGACCGCGGAATCTCCCTCGAAGATGATCCGGAGCACTTCGGGCCCGGCGGTATTGAGGTTGACCCTTCCCGAGATGACTTCCGGTCCGTCGTACGTGGTTGTCGTGCATTCGGCGAAAACGGCGCGAAGCTGCTCCGGTGAGAGCGACGCCACCGGTTCCTGGTCGGTGTTGTTCGAGCGGCCGCTGCTTCGACCGGTGGTTCTGCGGCTGGAGGAGCTTGACGCGGCCGGGGCGCCGACGAGCTCTGCGAGATCGATGGCGAGCAGCGACCCCATCAAGGCGTTTGGCGTGGCCCCATAGGTCATCAAGGCCTCGGCCTGCGCCTCATCGACGCCGGTGTTCTCCATCAACTCCTCGACCGTGGTGTCCGCGAGGTTGATCTTCGGGTACCCACTTCGTCCCAGGGGAGAGTCGATGCTTCTGGCGGTGAGATACCCCGCCCAGCCCGAGTCCATTCGGCCGTCGAAGTCATCGTTCGGGGCGGAGCTCTCGCCATCATCCTCGTTGCCGTCGAGCCGATTGTTCAGATTCCAGTCTTCGCCTCGGATGTACTCGGGCCATGCTCCGGCGACGAGTTCCAGCTCGGTGATCGACTTGAACGGCGCGTTCCTCGGGACGTATCCAAGGTCGCGGCCCTCGTAGAAGCTGCGTTCCGCACCGATTCCCTGCACCTCGTCGTCCTCGTCCTTCCAGTCGAGGATCGCATCCGTGGTGTCGATGTTCATGTCCGGAAGTTCAAGCAACTGGGACTTGGTGATCGAGTTCACGTTGAGTCGGGAATGAAGATCGAGCGGGCCGCGGAACTCCTCGCCTTCGGCGACGTGACGGATGTCCCAGGTTCCGCTCTCGAGGGAGCCTTCCCAGTCGAACTCGAGATCCCTGACCAGAGACATCGGATCCTCGGCATCGGGAGTCTCGGTGTGCGATGCGAGCGTGGCGATGACTCGTTCCACCCCCGCCCGGGCGGCCCAACGCGCCTCGACCCGGCCGAGTGCCGATCTGCCGAGCACCGTCGTGCGCCAGGTGACCATCTGGGTGGCCGCCACGATCACCGACGCGATCGCGATCGACCAGAGAACCACGATCGTTGCAGATCCTCGTTCGCTGGGCCGGATGCGTCGATCGCTTGTCAGTCGGATTCCTTCTTCAGTCACGGTTGGACCCTGTGGATTGGCTGCTTCCTCCACGGCCGCTGTTGTAGTCTTCCGCTCGGGTGGGAGTGAAGTCGTTCTTCTCCGGCGTGAATCCACCGCCAGAACCTCGGCCGCCGCCGGTTCCAGGTCCGCCTCGACCACCTGGTCCGCCTCTGCCACCGGGGCCGCCTCTCATTCCTCCTCTTCGCCCACCCGGGCCACCCTGCGGTCCTCCACCCGCTCCTCCGGCACCACCACCGGTCATCCCGCCGTCGGAAGCCGGGAGCTCTTCCTCTTCCACTTCTTCCTCGACTTCTTCCGGCTCGTAGTAGGGAGGGATGATGCGATCGACCGAGACATGCGTCTGAAGCGTCACCACGCCTTTGCCGTCGTCATCGATCGATCCATCGTCGTTCCCAGAGGTGCTCACCGAGATTCGGAAGCCCCAGGGGAGTCCATCAATGTCCGAGTCCCAGGCATCGAACCACTCCTGGCCGTCATATGCCTCGATCTTCAGACCGACCACGCCTTCGGCGACCGGGGTGGCGACGCCGCCGCCGGCGGGGATGTCGTCTGGGACGGGATCCCGCCGTTGCCACAGCGCCGTTCCGAGGCGATCTTCGTCGATCCGGTACTGCGTCTCGTATTCCCCGCCCTCGCCGTTGTAGTCGATGGCACCGAGGGGTTCGAGTCGAGTGTTGAAGATGAGAATCTCGTCTCGATCGAGATCCATCCGTCCCTGGCGGCGAACGGTCTTCGAGCCGTCATAGAGCATCACTCTGGTGTGAAAGAGATCGGCGTCACGGAGGATCGCCGTGAGGTCTCTTCGGACCGAGTTGAGTGCGGCATCCGCGCGCAGGTACGCCTGGAGTCGAACTCTGGAAATCGCTCGTGCGCGACCGACCTGCGACAGCGTGGTCACGACGGTCAACAGGACCAGCGCCGCGATGACGCCGGCCAGGACGAGTTCGATCAGGGTGAACCCCCGACGACGCTTAGCGATCGAAAACTTCTTCATAGCGAGCCTCGCGATCAATGGGTTCCTGCGGTATCCGGATCGGATCGGGCTCTTCGCCCAGTTTTCCGGCAATCAATGTCTCGCACTCGAACGAACGGCCGGTCTCGTGGGTGACGGTGGCCAACACCCGATACGGCTCTCCGACCCCGGGGTCTGAAATTTTCACCCGATACTCGAATTCCTCATAGGGGAACTCGCCGCGACCGGCGGACGAGTGGAGATCCGGGTAATCGGCGGGTCCCTCGAGCAGGACCTCGCTGAGAATGTTGTCAAGCATGCCGGCGGCCATCACGCGGATCTCGCCATCCCGTTGCAGGTTGAGCGACTTCGAGGTGATGGAGAAGATCGTCGCGAGTCCGATAGCGAGAATCACTCCGGCGATCACGACGTCGAGCAGCGCGAATCCCGATCGTCTGCGACGCCGGGGGAGTTGGAGGTGCATTCGTACCATCACCAGTCCTCCCGATCAGCGCCCATTTCGTTCAGATCGGCTCGCTCTCGAAGAACCGGCGGATCCGGATCGCCGTCGCGGATGATCACGGGGCCGAGACCGTGTGGAAGCAATGCCACTTCGGCGCCGTCGCCGGTTTCGGATTCGATTCGAATTCGAATGTCCGGACGAAGCCCGCTCGGATTGGACGAGACGAACCAGTCGTTGGGGTCGTACGCCGCTCCGTCCACGGTCACTCGCGTGAAAGCGATCTGGTCGGGGAGGATGAGCGACGGCGCCAGTGACAGCGGTCGCCAGTCGACCTCGCCGGCGTCGTCCTCATCGAGGACGAAGAGGTCGAACCTTCGGTTCTCTTCGCTGTAACTCAACGCGACCAGCTTCTCGTCAGTCGCCTCTGCGAAGGCGAAGGTGGCGACGATGGTGGTCACGCTCTCGATGGCGACGTCGAGTTCGCCTCGGGCCATGCCGGACATCCGTGGAACCAGCATCGTCCCCAGAACGACGAGCAGCACCGCCGCGATGATCACCTCGATCAAGGTGAAACCGCGTCGTGTCGTCGGGCGAGGATGGTGCGTTCGCAGGTTCAGGGGTTGTTCCAGATGAGTCAACGCTTGCCGTGGATGATGTCGTCCTCGCCGCCCTGTCTCTGGTCGGGGCCGTAACAGATGACATCGAACTCGATGTTCTGCTCGCCGGGGATCACGATGTCATAGGGGGTGCCCCAGGGATCGATGAGGTCGGCGGAGTTGTCGAGGTACGGATCATCGCCTTCGACGAGCATCTCCAAGGTGAAGTCGTCATCGAGGTTGCCGGTGGTGTTCTGGGTGATGTAGAGCCTGACCGCGTTGGCCAGGCTGTTGACCTCGGCGGTCGCCTTGTCTTCGTTCGCGCCCTTGAGGAATCGCGTGAGGCGTGGCACGACCAGCGTGGCGAGGAGTGCGACGATGGTCACGGCGATGATCACTTCGAGAAGACTGAAGCCTCTTCGAGGAGCCTGGGAGCGAGTCGGGTGCTGGGTCATGGTGCGTTGCATGAGAATCGGTCCGGATCAAGTGGTGCGGCTTCATTTGCCAGGGTGGAGAGAGAACGGTCGTCGATACTGATTCATCGGCCGCCGGCGACCGCTTCCTGCATCTCGAGCAGGGGCAGCAGGATGGCGGCGAGCACGAAAGCGGCGACACAAGCCATGATGACGAGCATCGCGGGAGGGAGAGCCTTGGTGAAGATCTTCAGGCTGTTGTTCACTTGTCGATCGAAGGCCGAGGCGGCGTGGAGAAGCATCCCTTCGAGGCGGCCGGATCGTTCTCCGATGTTGACGATCTGGACGAGAAGGGGGGGGAAATGGCCGCATCGTTCCAAAGGGGTCGCCAACGATCCGCCAGTGGTGACCCGTTCGCGAACATCGTCGATGGCGTCCATCATCACGGTGTTCCCGAGCGTGTCGCGAACGATTCCCAGCGCGGTCAGGATCGGGATGCCCGCGGAGCAGAGCGTTCCCAGGGTTCGTGTGAATCGGGCCACCGCGATGTCACGCAGGAGGTTGCCCAGCAGGGGAACTCGAAGGAGCAGCCCGTCCACGACCCGTCGATTCGCGGGGACCGCGGTCCATGCTCTCCATCCGAAGAACCCTCCGATCGCGCCCGCGATCATCAGCCACCACCAGGCGGCGAAGAAGTCGGCGATCGCCAGAAGGACCTGGGTCGGCCAGGGAAGCGGGACGTTCTGGGCCTGAAGAGGCACCATCAGTTTCGGAAGCAGGATCGTGACGAAGATCACCACGCTGATGGCCATGATCACCATGACGATCATCGGGTAGATCGTGGCGCCGACCAGTTCCCGGCGAACTTCGACACTGCGTTCCAGAAGATCGGACAACTGGTGCAACACCTCGTGCATCTTGCCGGAGGCGTCGGCGGCTCTGATCATGCCGACCACCATGTCGTCGAACGGATCGCCGTATTCACGACAGGCCTCGTGCAGTGGTCGCCCCGACTCCACGCGCTCGATGAGAAAGTCGAGGATCGCTTCCTGCCGAGGGTTCGCCGCCTGCCGTCGGACGGTCACCAGTCCCTGCATCAGGGGAAGTCCGGCTTCCACCGCGGTGGCGAGTTCCCGCATCAGGTTCGCCAGTTCGACGGCGGAGATCGTCGGGCGACTCTGCGTCCTCGACATCATCGAGTCGTTGTTCGACTCGACGATCTGGGTCGCCTGCTCGCCTTGAGACCGGATGCGTTCCATCGCGGCATCGCGGCTGCTGGCCGTGACCGTCCCGGAGACCGCGCGGCCCTGATCGTCGATTCCCTGGTATGCAAATGCCGGCATGCTGGATCAAGCCCCGAAGTCGTCGACATCCTGAGTGGCCCGGAGTACTTCCTCCGGAGTCGTGAGTCCCTCGATCGCTTTTCGAATTCCGTCTTCCCGCATCGAGACGAAGTCGTCGCCGAGCATCTTCCGAAGCTCCATCAAGGATCGGCCTTCCGAGATGCCCCCGCGGAGAGAGTTTGAGATTCGAATCAGTTCATAGAAACCGATTCGTCCTCGGAATCCGGTGTTCGAGCACTTTTCGCAGCCCGTACCGACGGAACTCTTTCCGTTGAAACGGCTCGACTCCTCCGGCGGCAGACGATGAAGCAGATCCTCGGACATCTCGGCCTCGGTCTGGCAGTGACTGCAGATGCGTCGGCCGAGTCGCTGGGCGAGGATGCCTTCGAGCACCGATGCGACGAGATACGGTTCGGCGCCCATGTCGATCATCCGGCCGACCGAGGAGATCGCGTCGTTGGTATGCAGCGTCGAGAAGACGAGGTGACCGGTGAGGGCGGAACGGATCACGATGTCGACCGTCTCGGCATCGCGAATCTCGCCGACGAAGATGACGTCCGGATCCTGACGAAGAATCGAGCGAAGGCCTGATGCGAAGGTCAATCCCCGCTTCGGGTTGACCGGGATCTGGTTGATTCCGCCGAGTTCATACTCGACGGGATCTTCGATCGTGATGATCTTCTTGCGTGGGTCGTAGAGTTTGCTGAGTCCGGCGTAGAGCGTCGTGGTCTTGCCTGATCCGGTCGGGCCGGTGACCAGCACGAGGCCGTGGGGCTTCGCGATCAGGTTGTCCATCGTCTCGCGATCCCGCTCGGCCATTCCCAGGCTCTTGAGATCGAGCGGGAGGGAGGACTTGTCGAGAATTCTCATGACCACCGATTCGCCGTAGAGCGTCGGGACGGTCGAGACTCGAATATCCACCTTTCGGCCTTCGAATCGCAGCGAGATGTGCCCGTCCTGCGGGACGTATCGCTCTGCGATGTTCATGTGGGCCATGATCTTGATTCGGCCCACGAGTGCGGCCTGCAGATGCTTCGGGGGCGAGGGCTGCTCTCGAAGCACGCCGTCGATCCGATACTTCACCTTGAGCTCGTCTTCGAATGGCTCGACATGGACGTCGCTGGTTCTCGACTGGATCGCCTCGAGCAGCACCAGATTCACCAGGTTGATGAGCGAGGGTTGCTCGGCCATCTGGTGGACGTCATCGGCTTCGATCGCGTCCAGGTTGTGTTCGTTCTCGCTCGCGATGTCGTCATCGGCGGCGAGGCTCTCGGCCATGCGTGCCGCGGTGGTTCCGTAGGCGGATTTCATCAATTCCGCGAATGACGGAGCTTCAAGACCCACCCGATGAACTTCTCGTGAAGTCCGGATCGCCACTTCGTCCACCGCTTCGGTGTCGAGCGGGTTCAGCATCGCGATTCGGATTCCACCGTTCTCCATGGAGATCGGAACGACCCGCAATCGAACCGCGACCTCCGGAGGGAGGAGCGCCGCCGCATCGGTGTCGAGTTCGGGGATGCCGTCGAAGACCTCGATTCCGAGGAGTCGAAGTCGCTCCAGATCGACACCTTCGTCCGCTTCCGTGGTGGACTCGCCGGGTACTTCCAGCGTGATCTCGGAAGCGGCGATCTCGGCGTCGCCGCCGAAATCAACCGGGTTCTCGAATCGTGTTTCCTCGCCGATTTGCTCGCTCACGATGACCTTGCTTCCATGCGTCCCGCCGGGATCTTCGATCCACGACGGAAGAGGGGTTCTCTGGATCCTGAATCAGTCGCGGTCGCCACTCTTGCCGCCTTTGCCGGACCCGGTGGGATCGATGGATCTGGAAGTACCGGAGCCTCGTCCTTCCTTGCTGGCTTCACCGGGACTCTTGAATTTCGGTTGTGCCGGCCCCTTCTTGCTGGGGGCGAGGGTTCGGATCTTCTCTCTGGCCACGCCGTCCTCGTCCAGCTCCACACCATCGATTCCTGGAATCCGGTTCCCCTTCGAGGAGTTCCCGGGAAGGTTCCCGGTCTGTTCCGGGCTGAGAATCGCCAGAATCCGTCGTCGCGTCTCATCGACGAGATCGTTCTTTTCGGCAATCAGTCGGTCGGCGAGGCTGGTGACTCGATCAAACGTCTTTCCATTCCGCCGGTCGATCATCCGCTGAACCTTCTCGCGGGATTCGCCCGGCTGGTTCGCTCGGTAGGCCTCGACGATTCTCATCTCGAGACTCTCGAGACGAAGTTCGAAGTCGGCTTCGATCTCGTCGAGCTGTGCCACCTGGGCGTCGCTCAATTCGGGATCGCTGCTTCGCACGGATTCGATCAGACGGGGGATCGGCGTCGGGCGGAAGGCTCGCGGGTAGCCGTCGAGCAATGCGGTCCGACGGAACTGCTCGCCGAGTTCATCCGGAAGCGCGGCGGTGATCTTCTCGATGTAATCGTCCTGGACACGTCGAACAAGAACTCTGGTCGACATGATCTGGTCGGTGGCTCGAAGGCCTGCATCGAAGTCCATGCCGGCCATGGCGTCCTTGATCTCTTCTTGAAGAGACGCGATCTTCGCCGCTCGAACCGACAGGGCCGAATCAAGAGACAGCTCGTACTCGACGAGCAGGGGATCGAGGCCTTCTTCGATCTCGTAGGGGAAACGCATGGTGCGGATCAGGGTGTAGAGATCCACCGACTCACCCATCAGTTCGCCCTTGGGAAGTTCCTTCTCCCGACGAAGCGTTCTTTCGAATCGAGGCCAGCGGGAGATCTGGTCTCCCGTGAGCTGTGCTTTGATGTTGCGGAGGAAGGTGGCTCCGAGCGCGGACCGTTCGGTATCCCAGGCCGTCAGGGGCTCGAGAATCAGTTCCATGACGGCGTCCGGCCTGGCGTTGCCGATCCGGCCCTGGAGGGCTCTCATCTTGTCCTTGACCTCGTCGACGCCGGCTTCGAAGGAGATCATGTAGTCCTGCAACAAGACTTCGACGATGGGTCTCTGCCAGTCCTCGAGCTTCAGGATCTCGACGAACAGCGGCATGTCCCGGTCGAGGAATTCAGGCCGAAACGCATCAGCGAATCCTGCCTGGGCGCCGAACTGGGCATGGGCAGGCGTCGCGATGGTGAAGAGGGATCCAGCGGCCATGACGGCGGCGAGGGCGCAGGTCTTGAGTCTTCGAAAGGGCATAAAACTGGAACTCCTGGCTATAACAGGCTTTACATCGCTTCAGCGAGCATGATCAGGCCTGTCTGACGTCATCGAATCGAGGCTTCCGGTCCTCGGAGAGAGGAACGCGGGACTGGGAAGAATATGGCACTGGGGAGGTATCAATCCGGGTTTACGGCGGGATTTCAGCCTCGGATGCCCGATTTTGGACCACTTGGAGGATCTACAGCGGTCAGAGAACTGAAATTTCGACTTCGTTCATCCGGTCCGCACCGTTCTCTGCTCGATCCGCTTCTCGGACGTGGTCACCACGATGCGGTCCACATAGATACCGGGGGTGTGGATTCCATCTGGATCGAGCTGGCCGATCTCCACGAGCTCTTCGACCTCGACCACCGTCTTCTGCCCGCACGACGCGACCATCGGGTTGAAGTTTCTGGCTGTCCGACGGAACACCAGATTGCCGCTCCGATCAGCCTTCCAAGCCTTCACGAGGGAGAGGTCGGCCTTGATTCCACGCTCCATGACGAAGGTCTCGCCATCAAAGTCACGGGTCTCCTTGCCTTCCGCCACCAGGGTTCCGACGCCGGTCTTGGTGAAGAAAGCCGGGATTCCTGCTCCGCCAGCCCTCATTCGCTCGGCGAGCGTTCCCTGGGGGTTGAACTCAACCTCCAGTTCGCCGGCCATGAACTGCCGCTCGAATTCGGCATTCTCGCCCACGTAGCTGGAGACCATCTTCCGGATCTGCCTGGTCTCAAGCAGCAGGCCGAGTCCCCAATCGTCGACGCCGGCATTGTTGCTGACGGCGACCAGATCACGAGCGCCGGTGTCTCGGAGCGCGGTGATCAAGAGCTCTGGAATGCCACAGAGGCCGAACCCGCCGACGGCGACGGTCATTCCATCCTCAACGAGATCCGCCAGTGCCGCGGACGGTGATTCGAAGACCTTGTCGACCATGTCGGCATCCTTCCACTGAACATCCTCGAAACCCGTTCAATGGGGATTCGATGGGGTTTTCACGGCCGTAGAGTGTACCCCTTCCGCGGTATCCTCGGACTCACGCGTGCCCCGCCAACCGACCATGAATCCCCTGCGGGACGGAGCCTCTTGATCTCAGTGCAGCAATCCTCGAAGAACGGCGTCGGCCAACCGGGCGCTCGGAAGCGTCAGCCCGGCGACCTGCTGGTGATCGGAGTGCTTCTGGTTCTCACGGCGCTCCCCGATGCCATGGTCGTTCCGATTCTCGAGGAGCTTCTGGTCGTTCGGTATGGCGTTGATCCCGGGTTGTCACATGCCTTCATCTCGATCAATCTGATCGGCGGGCTCTGTGCGCTGCCCCTTCTTCGAATCGCGATGCGTCGGGGCCGGCCGATTCTGGCCGTGGCCTTCGCCGCGATCGCCGATGCCGCCCTCCTTGCCGCGATGTGGCTTCCCATCGGATTCGGCCCGACCATTCTCCTCCGCGCCGTGGAAGGCGCCGCCGATGTGATGGTGTTTGCCGTGGTCTTCGATCTCATCGGGCAAGCGGGTCGTCGCGGTGGTGCCGGGCTTCGTTTCGGATTTGGCGCGGCGCTTCTGAGCATCGCGCTCGGCGGCGGTGCGATTCTCGGGGGCCAAATCGCCGGCGGAGATGCCGGTGGCGGTCAAACGGCGCGGGCGGTCTATCTGGTCGGTGCGATGGCATGTCTCATGGCCGGGGTCATCGCATTCGCCTGTCGAAATCGACTCCGACGCTTGGAGGGTGTCGCGGCCGAACCCGCCAAGGCGGAACCGGACCCGACGCCGGCTCAGGTCACACGGGCGCCGCTCTGGCCGCTCATGCTCATGGCCGGCGCCGATCGGGCGGCCGGCGGTTTGCTGACGGGAACGCTCGGTTTGTTTCTGGCCGAAGCGGTCGGATTGGAGCCTTCGATTCGCGGGCGACTGATCGGATCCGTGCTGTTGCTGATGGGACTGGGAGCGATCCCTGCGGGTTGGATCTCGGACCGCTTCGGCGATCTTCTGATTCGAGCCATCGGGGGAGTCACCTTTGCGATCGGTCTCTTCGTCCTGCCTTTCGCCGCCAGTGATCTGGCAAGCCTGTCGGCCACGATGCTCCTTCTCGGCGTCGGCGGCGCGACCTTGCTGCCGACTTCGCTCGCCCTGCTCGACCGGCTTCACCGGGGACTGGTCGGCATGGGTGGCTTTCGCGCCGCCGGCGACATCGGATTCCTGGTCGGTGTCTCGGTCGCCGGCGCCTTGATTCACATGCTTGGAGACGGCGAAGGCTCCCGATTCGGATACGCGAGCGTCATCGCGGGATTCGCCATCATGCATCTCTCGTGCACTGCCATCGTGATTCCCCTGCTGGCTCGGCACGGACGGCGGGGCGACTGACCGGCGAGCGACGGAAGGGGGGCGTTCATGAAACGAGCCGCCCCGCATCATCCGAACAGATCGATACGGGGCGGCTGGAATGGAGATCGAAGCTCGTGCTTGTCGTGATCAGTTGTCCAGCGGTCGAACGGCATCCTCGGGACACTGAAGACCTTCGATGGTCGACCTCAGCTTGGCGAGCGCCTTGTTCTGGATCTGCCGGACCCGTTCCTTGGTCACGCCGATGATCTGTCCGACCTGCTCGAGCGTGAGGGTCGGAGCCTGGCTTGGAGAACCGACGCCGAAGCGGTGTCCGATGACGGTTTGTTCGACCAGCGTGAGATCGGCTTCGTTGGTATCCATCAGGTGGCGAACTTCGTCGGCCGAATCGGCGACGAACTCGGCTCGTCGCGTCTCGAGATGATCGGATCGTTCGAAGGCGGGATCGAAATCGGTGATGAAACGCTGTCGATGCCGGGTGCTCTTCATGCCGTGCCTGCTGAACGCCTTGAGAATGGCGCGGCAGGCGTAAGTGCTGAACTTGAACCCTCGTTCGCAATCGAACTTGTCGACCGAGCGCATCAACGCCATGTTCCCTTCGCCGACGAGGTCGGCGAACTCGCCGTCCATGATGCGGACGCGTTTCGCCATGGCCAGCACCAGCGCGAGATTGGTTTCCGCGATCTGTTCTCGGAAGCCGGCGGCGATGGCGTGCCACTGAAGCATTTCGCGGGCCTGGGCCAGATCGGGGCGAGCCTTGCCGATCGCGATCTGAACCGCACGCATTCTGAAACGGGCGTAGTTGAACTTCAGGAACAGGATTCGCTCCTGAGCGCCGGTGAGCAGGACGGACTTGTTGCTCCGAGGTGGTTCAGCTCGGCCTCGCGTGGGGATCAGATCCTCCATCAGAGGGCGGTACCACGAGACATCCGGTCGATCCACCTCGTCGAGTCCGAAGATCGTCGTCTCCGCATCTTCTTCGTGGAAGACGTTGGCATCGGTGAAGTCGATCTCCTTCTCGAGGAGTCGGCTCAGAAAATGCTCCTCCCGGCGTGACAACTTTCGCAGCTCACGCTCGGTGTTCCGTCGGCCGGCGCGGGTTCCGTCGCCCGGCTTCGAACGGGCACTGGGACGTGGTGATACGGAAGCCCTCGCCCTCGACCGAGCTCGGTCCAGCGGGGAGTTTCGTCCGATCAGAGATTGTGTTTCGCGAGTTCGTGGCATGGTCATGTGATCGCCTGGCCCAAAAGGACCAAAGCACCCCCTGTGTTGTGCCACCCCAAGTGGACGCCGAAGCGAGGAGTCACGTCGGCGACCTGAAAAGACTCCTTCGTTCATCCTGAATCGAAGTGACGAGTCATCCAAGGTGACGGCGTTATCGCCGCCCTCTCGATACGCTTCGCCGCATCAACTGGTTCGGATTCTCAGCGGGCGTCTCTCTTGGTTATTCGTGTTCGAAGCGGCCGTGGTTGCACGAACGAGTTTCATTTCGCCAACGAAAAACGCGCTGGAAACCTCAAAACGGGGGTTTCTTCGGCTTCCGGGGTGGCGACCCTCCGTCGAGGGAAAATCTTCGGGCCCACCAAAGATCCGGGCCGATCGACGAAATTCGTCGATCGGCCCGGGTATGGCGTTCAAGATGCGGTTGTGGCCTCACGGCCGTCGGCTCACTCCGGAGTACCGGAGGACATGTCATAGACCCAGGCATCTCCGGGACGGGACCAGTCCAGAACTTCGCCGTCGTTGAAGAACAAGCCCAGCTCGCGGCTGGCCGCTTCCGGGCTGTCGCTGCCGTGGATGAGATTGAAGGAACTCGAGACACCGAAGTCGCCTCGGATCGTTCCCGGGTCGGCCTTGAACCCGAAGGTGGCGCCCATCATCGATCGGCAGATGGCGATGGCGCCGTTGCCTCGGAGGGCGAGCACGAGCACCGGGGAGGAGGTCATGAACCCCACCAGGCCCGGATAGAACGGGCGTTCCTTGTGATCGGCGTAGTGGGTCGCGGCCAGTTCGTCGCTGATCTTCATGAACTTTCCACCGACGACTTGGAGGCCCTTGTCCTCGAAGCGGCTGATGATGCGTCCCATGAGACCCCGTTGAACGGCGTCGGGCTTCAGAATGATGAGGGTGGTTTCCATGGTGTCTCCACTGGCTTGGGAACGAATCCGGAGGCCGATCCACGTCCGAGGCGGATTCCGGCGAGACCGCGGTTCCGCCGCGGGGGCCGGGGACGATAGCGGATCGCGTCCTGATCCGGGGGGAAAGCCGTTCGGATTCGTCGCTCCGGGCCGGAATCCGGTAGTTTCTCGGTCAGGCGGCAGGAAGCCGCCTCGTCTCAGGGGACGCCCACCTTCCCCACGGGCAGGTCCATCCCGTTCGGATGATTCGCCGAGACCGCGTCGTGAGCAATGGAATGCCCAGCACCGTGACTCCACCAACCTCCCCGAAGAAGTCCGCCGGAAAGACCGGAAGCCGCGCCACCGCTGAAGAGATGGCGTCGAAGCAGCGCGAGATCTCCGTCAGTGAGTTCTTCGCCAAGAATCGTCACCTGCTGGGTTTCGACAATCCGCGGAAAGCCCTCCTGACCACCGTGAAGGAGGCCGTCGACAATGCGCTGGATGCGTGTGAAGAGGGAGGCATCCTTCCCGACATCCGAGTCGAGCTGCTTCAGCTCGCGGAGACCAGGTTCAAGGTCACGATCCGTGACAACGGGCCGGGCATCGTCCGCAAGCAGATCGAGAACATCTTCGGAAAGCTTCTCTACGGATCGAAGTTCCATCGCATGAAGATGAGCCGCGGCCAGCAGGGAATCGGCATTTCAGCGGCGGGCATGTACGGACTCATGACCACCGGGCAGCCGGTGTTGATCATCTCGAAGACCGGTCGACGCAGGCCGTCCCACGAGGTTCTTCTGAAGATGGACACGGCCCGGAATCGGGCCGAGGTGATCAGTGAGACGGAGCATGCCGAAGACGACGTGCTCTTTCAGGATGGACATGGGACACAGGTCACCATCGAACTTGAAGGCCGGTATCAGAAGGGCCGAGCATCCGTCGATGAGTATCTGGAGCAGACGGCGATCGCGAATCCCCATGCGCGGTTCACCTATGTGACCCCTGCGAACGAGGAGATCGAATACCCCCGAGCGGTTGATGAACTTCCGCCGGAGGCCAAGGAGATCAAGCCGCATCCGAAGGGGATCGAACTCGGGACGCTCATTCAGATGTTGGAGCGAACGGATCGGACCCAGTTGGGTGCGTTCTTCAAGGAGGACTTCTGCCGGGTCGGCCCCAGGGTCGCCAAGCAGATCTGCGCTCACGCCGAGCTGACCGACCGAACCTGGATCAAGCAGGTGGGCCATGCCGAGGCCGAAGCGCTCTACAAGGGGATTCAGGCGACGAAGATCATGTCGCCACCCACCGATTGTCTCGTGCCGATCGGCACGAAGGCGATGCTCGCGGGACTCCTGAAGGAAGTGAAGGCGGAATTCTTCGCCGCCAGCAGTCGCCCCGCCGCGGTCTATCGTGGCAACCCCTTCCAGATCGAGGTCGGAATCGCATACGGCGGGAATCTTCCGGGCGATGAACTGGGTCGGGTGATTCGATTCGCCAATCGGGTTCCCTTGCTCTACCAGCAATCGGCCTGTTGCTCGTTCAAGGCCGTCATCGAAGCCGGATGGCGGAACTACGGTCTCCAGCAGGCACGCGGAAGTCTGCCGTCGGGCCCGGTGGTGGTGATGATCCACATGGCCAGCACCTGGGTGCCCTTCACGAGCGAGTCGAAGGAAGCCATCGCGGATTACGACGAGATCCGGAAGGAGATGCGACTGGCTCTGCAGGAGTGCGGTCGAAAACTGGGGACCTATCTTCGGCGACGTCAGAAGATGCGTCGCGAGTCCGAGCGCCGGAACGTCTTCGCTCGGTACATCGGCGAGATCTCGATGGCCTGCGAACGCATCACGGGTTCCGATGCCGGAGACATCCGCGATGCCCTTGAGGCCATCGCGAGCCGAAAGACCGCAGAGGCCGATCAGCAACTCGATGACGAAGGACGCGTGATCGAGAACGGCGGCCGTCTTGCCGCCGACGATTCGGTGATCATCATCGACTCGGCGACCGACGGCGGCGAGACCGCCGTGGAGGCCGAAGAGGTCGCGGAGAGTCTGTTCTCCAACTCGCCACCCGAGACCGGTTCGCGTGCGAAGCCCGCCAGGAAGACCAGCAAGAAGTCTGGAAAGAAGGCCGGGAAGAAATCCGTCAGGAAGACCGGCAAGAAGGCCGGGAAGAAAAAAGCGACCTGAACGACCGGAAGCAACGGTCAAGCATTCCGCCGTCGAGCGGAGAGAGTCAAGTTCAATGGCATTGAAGCGGTCCGATGAATCCGGGAAGAACGCATCCGATTCACCCAGGCGGAAGTCCGGTGTGAAGTCCGCCGGTGCGCCGAAGTCCAAGGGTGCCGTCTCGTCCAGGAAGCCTGCCAAGAAGACCTCGAAGAAGGCATCGAAGACGCCCAGGTCGACGGTGCGAAAGACTGGTTCCAAGGCCGATCAGGCCGACCGTGCCCGGGTCGATGCGCGAACCATCGATCGAATCGAGTCGCTGGGAGACTCGGTGGTTCGCCAGAGTCTCAAGCACACGGACCCGTTCGTGGATGTCCCGACCAGATCCATCTCGAACATCAAGTTCAACAAGTCGAAGCGGCTTCTCGAGATGGGCGACGCCAAGCAACGAAGAACGCTCTTCAATCTCGGCCAAGCGAAGAAATTCATGCAGACCATGCTGATCGCGGACGGTTGCCGCGATCTGGTTCGGGCGGGGAAGACGCTCAGCCTTCGAGGCATGTACTACAAGTCACTGCACACGATTTCCGGAACGAAGGAAAAGACCTTCGACGGCCAGGATGAATCGGACGTGGTGCTCGAGGACCTTGAAGTCGCGATCGACTCGCTCCGCGAGAACCTTCATGTCTTCGCGAAGAAGCGGGGGACGATGGTGGGCAACATCACCGTCTTCGACAACGGGGATGAAATCAACTGTCGTCGGATGGGAACCGGTGGCTACGCCATTCCATCCATCTGTGAACCCGGCGTTCTGAAGTTCGGCAAGTGCGAGGCGGATTTCGTCCTGCACGTCGAGAAGGACACCGTCTGGAGCCGGTTCAACGAGGACCGGTTCTGGGAGACGCACAATTGCATCCTGACCGAAGGATCCGGCCAGCCGCCTCGCGGTGTTCGGCGGCTTCTGCATCGACTCAACACCGAACTCGGACTGCCCATCTACTGCCTGCTGGATTGCGACCCCTGGGGCCATTACATCTACAGCGTCATCAAGCAAGGCTCGATCAATCTCGCGTATGAGAGCGGTCGCATGGCGGTTCCCGAGGCGAAGTATCTGGGTATCCGGTCCGACGACTACCAGCGGTGCGATCTCTCGGACGACGTGAAGATCGATCTGAATGATCGTGACCGCGAACGGGCCAAGCAGATCGCCGCGTACCCATGGTTCGCGGATCGCCGTCACTGGCAGAAGGAGATCAAGCGGATGCTCTCCAACGGCTTCAAGATGGAAGTCGAATCCCTGATCACCAAGGACATCTCCTACGTGACGGAGACCTACGTGCCCGAGCGACTCAAGGCGAAGGACTGGATCGACTGACCCCGTCGTTCTCCGGCGAGTCCGCGTCTTCCGCTTCGGCGTCGGCGATCGATCGGGGAAGGATGAGCGCGAAGTCGCTCCCCCGGCCGGGGAGGACGTCGAGGCTGATCCGCCCGCCATGCTCCTCGATGATCCTTCGTGCCGTGGGCAGGCCGAGGCCGGACCCACCAGGCGTGCCACTGACGTAGGGATGGAAGATCCGCTCCCGGATGTCGTCGGGGACGCCCGGCCCGCTGTCGATGACGTGGACGGCCACGGTGTTCGGTTCCTCCAACACTCTGACCAGGAGTTCCCGCGGATGGCCAGGCGGGTTCTGTTCCATCGCATGGACCGCGTTGATCAGGAGATTCAGCAACGCCTGCTTGAAGAGCGAGGCGTCGATGGGGATCACCAGTGGGTGTCCAGGAAGATCCGGCCTCAAGACGACTTCGGCGGCATTGGCCTGAGGGTCGAAGAAGTCCAGGACGTCCTCGATCTCGCGAATCAGGTTGGTGGGCTGAAGATCAAGTTGAAACCTGCCCGCGAACCGCAGGAAGTCCGCGAGGATGGTCCGCAACCGATCCGCTTCTCGAACCAGGGCATCGACCCGGCGAAGGATCGGCGCCGTCTCGTCTTCGGACGCTTCGAGATCTCGGATCGCCTCCTCGACGAGCTGTGCATTCAGGACCACGGTCGACAAGGGGTTCTTGATCTCGTGGGCCAGGCCGCTCGTGAGCGAACCGAGTTCGGCCAGACGCTCCGCATCCGCCGCTCGGCGTTCGGCCAGGCGTGCTCGGTCCTCGCGAATGCGGTTCGCTCGCCGGTTTGCAAGCAGCGTGATCGTGATCCCGAGCGTCACGCCGATGACCAGTCCGAGGAAGAGGGTCATCGTGCGTGCTCACTGGTTCGGGGGAGGCTGGAGTCGGGATCGAGCGCGATGGCCCATCGGTCGGCGTGAATGCCCACCGATCGAGATCTCAGGGATTGTGGTCGCACGTGGTTCGTCGGTTCGATCAGTCGACGCTCGGCTCGGTGACCGGTGCGGAGTCCGGCTTCGCCTCGGTGATCGAGGGTTCCGTCGCTCTGGGGGAAAGGGCGCGAGCCTTGGTCGCGGACCATCCCTTGGAGCCGTCGTTGGCGTCGTAGATCACCTTCTCGCCATCTCGGAAGGTCCGGAATCCCTCTTCCTGCTCGATCACCGTGAAGTGAACGAAGATGTCCTGCCCTTCCGGGCCCACGATGAAGCCGTAGCCTTTTCGAGGGTCGAACCACTTGATTTCACCTTCGATTTCAATGAGGTTCGATTCGGACATTTCTTTGGTTCTCTCAGTCAGAGGTTTGGGAGATCGAGATGTGGTGTCTGAGAGGATCCGAGGATCGTCTCATTCACGGGCGGGCAAGCCTGCTGACGGGGAAAGCGAAAATCAATCTTTCTTCCAGCGAATCGGGCTATCTCCAGAAGCCGGGTTCGGGAGTTCCGAAATCCTGCCCTCTGGTTCCTAGATTCTGAGAAGAATCGTCGCTTTTGGCAAGCCTCAGTCCGCGAGATTCTCGGAACTCTCTCGCGCAAGATTCGCAAGGTCCTCTGGCTACGAGGCTTGCAACGGATGGCCGCCGAGGCGCCATTTTCCTGTCGGATGAAAAAGCCCCGGGCCTGAACAGGCCCGGGGCTTCTTGAATGAACTGGATCGATGAAATTCCGCCGATCAGGCGGGAGCACCGGTGCGATCGTTGTCTCGGCGGCCGCCTCCGCGGTTTCCACCGCGATCGTCATCACCCTCGCCTTCCGCAGGTGCCTCGAGAAGCGCCCGTCGGGAAAGCTTGATGCGACCGGTGTCGTCGACGTTGATCACCTTCACCTTGACCGAGTCGCCGATGGAGACGATGTCGCCGACCGACTTCACGAATCCATGGGCGAGTTCGGAGATGTGGCACATGCCGTCGGTTCCGGGCGCGAGTTCGATGAACGCACCGAAGTCCTTGACCGAGACGACCTTGCCGTCGTAGACGGTGCCGACGCGGATCTCGGCACCCAGGGCCTCGACCTCGGCCTTGCACTGCAGGCCCATCTCGCCGTCGGTCGAGCCGATGAGGACGGTGCCGTCCTCTTCCACGTCGATCGAGCAGCCGGTCCGCTCCTGGATGCCACGGATGGTCTTGCCACCGGGGCCGATCAGCTTGCCGATCTTGTCCGGATCGATCTTGACCGTGATGATCCGCGGGGCGTACATGGAGATGTCCTCGCGGGGGGCCGCAAGCACCGATTCCATCTGCTCGATGATCTGGAGTCGACCTTCCTTCGCCTGTTCGAAGATGGTTCCGATCTCCTCGACCGACAGGCCGAGGGCCTTGAGGTCGAGCTGGATGCCCGTGATGCCTTCGCGGGTTCCCGACACCTTGAAGTCCATTTCGCCGAAGAAGTCCTCTTCGCCGAGAATGTCGGTGACATGGGAAACCTTGCCTTCGGTCGAAGTGAATCGGCCGACGGAGATGCCTGCACAGGTGTTCCGGATCGGAACGCCGGCATCCATCAGAGCCAGGCAGCCACCACAGACCGAGGCCATGCTCGACGAGCCGTTGGACTCGGTGATGTCACTGACCAGTCGGATGGTGTAGGGGAAGTCTTCGGTGCTCGGGATGATTCCGAGAAGCGATCGCTCCGCCAGCGCACCGTGGCCGACTTCGCGTCGGCCGGGGCCCATGATTCGACCGGCTTCGCCGACGCAGAACGGCGGGAAGTTGTAGTGGAGGTAGAACTTCTTGGCGTATTCGGGGAGCAGGCCGTCGACGATCTGCTCGGCCTTGTTGGTGCCGAGGGCGCAGGTCACCAGCGACTGGGTCTCGCCACGCTGGAAGAACGCCGAACCATGGGTTCGGCTGAAGATTCCGGGTTCCATCTCGATCGGTCGGATCTCCTTGAGACCTCGGCCGTCGGCTCGGATGCCGTGCTCGGCGACGAGCATGTGGGTGATCTTCTTCTCGAGGGTCCGGAAGGCGTCCTTCGCCTGCGAACGGTTGTCTTCCGCCTGCTTGTACTCGGCGTACGGGGCGTCCTGAGGAAGGGGGAAGCACTCGTGAAGGGCTTCTTCGCGAAGCACGCCGACCGCCGCGTTTCGATCCTTCTTGCTGGCGATCTTCCGGGCTTCGACCAGTCGGTCGTAGACCTGGTCCTTGACGGCCTTCATGACTTCCTCGGAGGGAAGATGAAGCTTGCCGGCGTCGGCCTCGGGAGCGCCACACTTCTCGCGAAGTTCAAGCACGAGTTCGACGATGGGCTTCACACCTTCTTCGTAGCCGAAGCGGATCGCATCGAGCACCACGTCATCTTCGACTTCGGCGGCACCGACTTCGATCATGTTGATGCCGTTGGGATGGCCGGAGAGGACGAGGTCCAGATCCGAGTATTCCATCTGGGCGACGGTGGGGTTCAGGACGAAGGTCTCGCCGTCGTCGGTCATGATTCGACCGATGCGGACGGTGGCGACGGGGCCCATGAACGGGGCGTCGGTGAGGCAGACCGCGGCGGAGCCGGCGGTGCAGGCGAGCACATCGGTGTCGTTCTGGCCGTCGTGGCTCATGACCCACGCCTGGATCTGGATCTCGTCGATGAAGCCGTCGGGGAACAGGGGGCGGATGGGACGGTCCATCATCCGCATGGTGAGAACTTCCTTCTCGTTCGGAGCGCCTTCACGCTTGCGGAAGCCGCCGGGGAACTTGCCCGCAGCGGTCAGCTTCTCGCGGTAGTCGCACTGAAGCGGAAAGAAGTCGATACCCGGTCGGGGGTTCGCCCGGACGCAGGTGGCCATGACGGTGGAATCGGCGTAACTCGCCATGACGGCGCCGGACGCGNGCCTGGCGACGCGACCGGTTTCGAGTCGCATGATGCGACCGCCGATCTCTCGTTCTACGAAGGTGACTGGCATGATTGCCTCTCTTGTAAGCGGTGCGACCTCGAACCGTGAATCGGTCCGTTGGTCGCGGGTTGTGCGTTCGATCCGGCTTGTCCGGAACCGAGCGCGGGATCGCAGCACCGCAACTGGGAGGCAGAGGGCGGAGGGCAGTTCATGCTGTCGGACTGCACCCCGTCGACTGCCGCCGGAGGCGGCTGCCACGGCAAATCGGCCCTACTTGCGGAGGCCGAGCTTCTTGATGGTGTCAAGGTAGTTGTCGCGGTTGGTTCGCTGCAGGTAACGCAGCAGACTGTTGCGACGGCTCACCATGGCCAGAAGACCACGACGCGAGTGGTGGTCGTGCTTGTGGCCGGCGAAATGGTCCTGGAGGTTCTTGATTCGATCCGTGAGGATGGCGATCTGAACTTCGGGCGACCCGGTGTCCGAGTCGTGGCGGCGGTGGTCCTGACGGACTTCCGCCTTGCGAGCGATGGAAATACTCATGTGATTCTTCGATCCCGTCGGTTGGGCGGCCGTCTCGACCGCCGTCTGGTAGTGATTCGATTGATTTCTCGAATCGGAGATTGTAGCGATCCCGCGGAAGTCATCAACCCCATGTCCGGAGGAATGGAATCGCTCCCAGTCCTCCTGAGCCGGTATCCTGATGACAGGCCTCGTCGGGAAGGCCGATCTTCACCCCAAGAACACCGATTTTCCACTCCAAGCATCCTCGGAGTGCGTCCAGGAGGCACTGAAAGCACCATGGCGGCCGATTCCCTCCAGACGGCAATCGAATCAATGCGGGCTCAAGCGGAGCAGATTCGCCTGGGCGGTGGTGCCAAGGGGATCGATCGNCAGCATCGTCATGGCCGGCTCACGGCTCGCGAGCGGATCGATCTGCTGGTCGATCCGGATGCGCCGAGATTCGAATGCGGGCTCTTCGCCGCTCACGGGATGTACTCCGAGTTCGGAGGCGCGGCGTCCGCCGGCGTGGTGACCGAGATCGGTCAGATCGGCGGACGGCCCGCCATGATCGTGGCGAACGATGCCACGGTGAAGGCCGGCGCGTTCTTTCCGATGACCTGCAAGAAGATCATCCGCGCCCAGAACATCGCGGAATCGGCGCGACTGCCGCTGGTCTATCTCGTGGACAGTGCCGGTGTCTTCCTCCCGTTGCAGGAGGACGTCTTCCCCGACACCGACGACTTCGGGCGGATCTTTCGAAACAACGCGGTGATCAGCGCCAAGGGAATTCCACAGATCGCCGCGATCATGGGCAACTGCGTCGCCGGTGGCGGATATCTGCCGGTGCTCTGCGACACGCTGCTCATGACCGAGGGGAGCGGGCTCTATCTCGCAGGCCCGGCCCTGGTGAAGGCGGCGATCGGTCAGGAGGTCGAGAGCGAGGATCTCGGTGGTGCGTCGATGCACGCGGAGATCTCGGGCACGATCGACTTTCACGAGAAGNATGACGAANCCTGCATCGCCAGATTGCAGCGGATCATGCTTGCCTGCATGTCCGCCCGGACCCGGCCGGCCGCGCCGTTCTCCGCGTCGCCGCCCGCACGATCCGCTTCCGAGATTCTGGACGTCTTCCGCCCGGATGCCGGGCAGCAGTACGACATGAGGGATCTGCTGGGATGCATCGTCGACGGCGATTCCTTCGACGAGTATCGCGCGGACTTCGGCCGATCACTGGTCTGCGGATATTCGCGGATCGAAGGCTGGCCATGTGGGATCGTGGCGAACCAGCGGATGATGACCAAGCGACGAATGCCGGGAGGCAAGTCGGGGCCGACGGACGCAGTGAACATGCCTGCCGTCATCTACGACGATGCCGCCGACAAGGCGGCCCGGTTCATCATGGACTGCAATCAGAAACGAGTCCCGATCGTCTTCGTTCATGACACCACCGGATTCATGGTCGGTCGTGACAGCGAGCAGGGCGGGATCATCCGCGCCGGCGCGAAGATGGTCAACGCCATGAGCAACTGCGTGGTTCCCAAGATCTCGTTGCTCGCCAACGCGAGTTACGGTGCGGGCAACTATGCGATGTGCGGGCGAGCCTTCGATCCGTTCCTGACGCTGGCCTGGCCGGGTTCGCGTTGTGCGGTGATGGGGGCGGCGCAGGCGGCCAACGTGCTTCTTCAGATCGACCTCGCGGCTCGAACGCGACGTGGCGAGGAGATCGACGAGACGACGCGAGAGGAACTGCTCTCCGCGATCACCGCGAGTTACTCCGAACAGCAGGATGTCCTCTACGGGGCCGCCCGGGGTTGGATCGATCGCATGATCGAGCCCTGCCAGACGCGGCGGGAGCTCGGCGAAGCGCTCATGCTCGCCAGTGGCGTCGATGCCTCGGGCCCGTTCGCGACCGGTGTTCTGCAGACCTGAGCAGGAGATCGTCTTCAGGAATCGATCGTCTGGAGATCAGGCGATGCCCGAAGCCATCACCCGCGTCTTGTACGACGTCTGATTCCGGCGAGACCGAAGAGTGCGAGGACGCCCGGTGCCGGCACGGCCGAGTACTCGACCAGAAGTTCCGGTCGGAAGTCTTCGTTCCCATTGGTCATCGAGTCGAATCGCTTCGCCGTTCCGGAGGTGGATTCGTTGCCCAGCAGGAGCCAGCCGAATTCGCCGGCGCTCCCCGCGAGCATTCCCTCGAGGTCGCTGATGAGACCGTCGCCGGTCCACTCGTAGAAGCCGACTCCGTCGACAGCACTTGATGCAGATGCCAGCGCGTTGAAGTCACCTCCGGCGGTCTGCCAGGGAGTGACGTCCCAGAACGCGTCCAGCCAGGTTGCGGAACCGGGCGTCGCCGGTCCGCCACCACCTTCACCACCGCCGGCGTCGGTCGATCCGACACCCCAGTCGCTCAGTACCCGGTGAAGACCGATGTTCTCGACGCCTGCACCGGACTGCGACATGTGCAGCCGAAGCGTGACCGACGAGATCTCGATCGCCTGTCCGGAAAGCGGCGAGAGATCGAAGTCGAGCAGTCCCCGTCGTCTGAAGTTCTGATTGGTCACGCCCGCGAAGAGATGCTGGCCGAGCCCGTTGGCGAGTGGTGATCCGTTGGTCTCATACAGCGTCCCGTGGCGGCTCGATTGGAGCGACACCAGGTCGGCGGTGGCGGGAAGGGCGACCGTGAGGACGGCAAGACTGGCGATGGCGGTGAGGCTTTTCATGAGTCAGATCTCTTGAGGGCGGCGTGAGGGCGGCGATGGAGACTTGGAGAAGATGGGGGCATTCCGACGTTTCACAAGGCCGAGGTCTTCTTTTTGGGCCGATTCTCGCGATCCCAAGCCGCGGGATTCATACGATGCGACCTCTCGAACGTTCCTGTTCCTCAGCCCCTTCTGGAAGAATCCTGTGAAAGAAGTCCTTCTCGCCAGTGGAAACCCCCACAAGTTGGAGGAGGTCCGGGCGGTTCTCGGTCCTCTGGGAATCAACGTTCTGGGTCTCGAAGATCTCGGATCGATTCCCGATGAACCGGTCGAGGATGCCGCGACCTTCGAGGGGAACGCNCGAATCAAGGCGATCGCCTACGCGCGGGAGTCCGGTCGGGACGCCCTCGCCGACGATTCCGGACTTGAGGTCGACGCCCTGGGCGGTGATCCCGGAGTCAGAAGCGCGCGTTGGTCCGGCGTCGACGGAACTCGAGAGGCGCGTGACGCCGCCAACAATCGGAAACTCATCGAGTCCCTGCAAGGAGTTCCTGAATCGGCGCGGACCGCTCGGTTCGTCTGCGCGATGTGTCTCGCGTCCCCGGACGGCCGGATTCTCGCCGAGACCCGAGGAGAATTCGAAGGAGTCATCACCCTCGAACCTCGCGGACGGAACGGTTTCGGTTACGACCCGCATCTTCATNTCCCCGACGAAGGGCGGACCAGTGCCGAGCTTTCGCCTGAAGAGAAGAATGCGCGAAGTCACCGTGGCGCCGCGACGCGGGCCATGGTTCCCCTGTTGGAGGCGATGATTCGAGGCTGATCATGGCGAAACGCGTTCCCCTCGAAATCCTCGACTTGAAGGACCAACGCTACTCCTGCCACGGTTGCGGCGACTGTTGTCGTGACTTCAGCGTGCAGTTGCGAGACGAGGATCTTGATCGACTCGACAAGCAGGGCTGGGAAGAGAAGCTGGGGCAGTCGGTCACCGTCGAATTCAGAGGTCGGCGATACCTGCGTCAACAGGCGGATGGCGCCTGCCTCTTCCTGCAGGAGGACGGGCTTTGCCGGATCCACGGCGAGTATGGCTTCCATGAAAAGCCGGTCGCGTGTCGATTGTTCCCGTTCAATCTCGCTCCCGATGCCACCGGAACGCATGCCGGCTTGAACTTCGCCTGTCAGAGCGTCAGGGCGAATCGGGGTGCGTCGCTCGAATCGCATCGGGAGGACCTGCGGCGAGCGCTTCGTGAAGTTCCGGAATCCAATGCGATCTCCCCGCCGAGACTTGCGGGGGACCTTCGGGCCGATGGCGAAGAGGTCGAGGCGATCGTGTCTGGATTGGATCGATGGCTGGGGATCGAAGAGGTGCCGCTCTCCATCCGACTCGATGGATTCGCCTGGCTCTCGCACAGTCTGGGCGCGGCCTCCTTCGCGGAGGTCCGAGGTTCGCGAATCACCGATCTCGTCGATCTTCTCGTGTCGGCGCTGCCTGATGAACTGCTGCACCTTCCGGTTGATCCTCCGGGGCGTGGTCAGCGGCGACAGCTGCGTCAGGCGGCGTTCGCTCGAATCGAGGATCCACGATTCACCGGGGATGAGAAGCGAGCGTCCCTCTCCGCACGCCTCGACCAATGGGCGCGAAGCCGACGATTCGCGCGGGGGCGGGGTTCGATTCCGGGACTCGCACGAGGATGGTCCGTTCCCGCGGACTTCCGTGATGTGGAATCGATGCCGAGCGTTCCCGGAACGCCGGAGATCTCCGACCTGGTCACCCGTTGGTTGCGGTCGACGATCCGAGGCGGAAGAGCGTGGGGAAGTGCGTACTACGGTTGGACCATCGCCGAGGGCGTGCAAGGACTCGCCCTCAACGTCGCGTGTCTCGGGTGGTTGGCGAGAGCGCATGCGGCCGGCGAGGGGCGGGACGTCGTCGCTCCGGACTCGGTCGGCGAAGCACTCGGAAGAATCGACCGTTCATCCGGACGAGCAGCCTGGCTCGGGACCGCGGCCGAACGGCTCCGGCTTCGATATCTGGCCGCCGACGACGGGCTTCGTCGTCTGGTGCGTTCGACCTGGTGAGGTCACTCGGTGGGGGCGGGTTCCGGGCCGCGGTCTCGCGTGAAGGGCCAGACCGGATAGCGACGCCCACTGAGCAGCACGCCGAGCCCGGTCCCACGCACCGCAAAGTGATAGATCACGAGAAGCACGGCGGTGGTCAGGACGATCATCGCGGCCATCTTCACGACGCCCGGCGCATCCCAGAATCGGAAGAGCGCGGGAAAGAAGATGCAGAGGGGGANATGCATCAGGTAGATCCAGTAGGACGCATCGACGAAGTACCGAACTACCGGGTTCTCACGCTGGAACAGTCGTTCGGTGATGCCGGTCAGCCCGAGGATCAGGACCCAGCAAGTGGTCGCTTGAATCGCCTGGTTCACGACGAACATCACTTCGGCATTTTCGGATTCGGCGTCCATCGAGAAGTGGGTGGCGATCCCCATGATCACCGCGATGATCAGGAGAAGCAGCCCGAGGCCGAATCGAAGCCAGGCCCAGTCCTTGAGTCGAGCCACGAGGTCGCGGTCGCCGAAGGCAAGCCATCCGACTCCGAAGTAGAAACCGTAGAGGAAGATCAGGTGCCAGAGCGGCCAGAACGACTCGGCGGTGTCGATTCCCGGCTTCTTCATCGTGAGCATCAAGGCGGTCGTCGCCACCACGAGGATCGGAAGTCGAATCCATCGCAATGGCCCGGTGGAGAAGGCGTTGAAGCAGGTTCGAAGCCAGCCGCCGATCGGCCCCACGAACCGTTGCAGAACGATCGTCAGCAGGCCGAAGGCCAGGTAGTAGTAGACGAGGTAGTACAGGAACCAGAGGTGCAACGGACCCGCTTCGGAGAAGTCCACATTCAGCGACATCTTCTCGTATGCGAGGCCGATGGTTCGATCGTCCGCAGGCAGGTAAGACCAGGTGTAGGCGAAAGNGACCGACCAGATGAACAGGGGAAAGAGCACGAACCAGCCGATGACCAGTGGAAGCACGATACGGTCGTAGCGGTGTCCTGCGAATCCCGGCGCACCGCGCCGCGTGAAGAGCATGGCGCCGAAGAAACCGGCCATGACGAAGAACACCGGCATGCGGAAGATGTGGATTCCCAGGACGAGGATCCCCGCGAACGCGGTGCGATTCGGGTCTTCATAGACCCAGACCTGCGGCTCGTGGTAGACCAAGGCGGTGTGAATGACCACGCCGAGCAGCATCATCGCGGCCCGAAGGAAATCCAGCCCGTGAAACCGACCGGTTCCGGGGGTCAGCGGGTGCCATGGATGCTGGTTCGGCATCGGAGGGGGAGGGCTCGTGCTTTTGGCGTCTGAATTCACTTCAAGGCTTCCTCGAGAAGCGGCCGGCACGCTCGGCGGCCTGCTTCGAGCGCGCCGCGATCGAGCGGTATCTCAAGGAACTCGATGATGTCTCGCGTGAATTCCCAGGGGACATCAAGTGCGTCGAGCGGGGTGATGCCATCCTTGTTCATCGCCTTGGGATCGGCTCCCGCCTCGAGGAGGAGTCTGACGGACTCGGGGCGACCGAAGAAGGCGGCGCCGATCAGTGGCGTCCCACGCTCCCGGCTCCGGACATCGACATTCCCCCCGGCCTCCAGGATCGCCTTCATCGCATCGACCTTGCCGAAATCGGCGGCCCATTCGAGTGCGGAGACGCCGAACGTCGGATCGAGCGCGTTCGGGTCGCCCGCCTTCTTGAGGCGTGTCCTGAGTGTGGCGATCTCGCCCATCGCGGCCGGAGTCCAGATGTCGACCACGATCGTGGATGGGGCCGCGGGGGCTTCGGTGGGCGTCGAGCCGGTGATCACNGGGTCGGTGGTGGTCNCGGAGGACGGGGGCGATTGCGGCGGGTCGACGCTCGCGGGTGTCGTCGGCTTGGCCGCGGGGCTGCTCGTCGAGGCCGTCGACGGTGAATCGTCTCCGCATCCCAGGGGCAAGGCGATGATGGTGACCATGACAAGGACTTGAGATCCGATGCGGATGAGCGAGCGGCGATCATCGGCGTTCAGGTGGATCGTGGTCATCAATCAAGTCCTCAGTGAATGGATCGAGGTAGTGAGAAGAGTGCGATCGAACTTCGGCAGCGTACTGAATTCAAGGCTTCGATCATCGATTTGNCGGGTCTCGGGGGTTCCGAAATCAGACACGCAGGNTTGCCAACGCCGACCCTTGCCTCCGCCCGGGCCGTGGTGGTGTTCAGCCCTTGCCCGACTTCCCGCGACCTCCACCCTTCGATTCACCCTTCGCGCCGCCGCGGGTCTTTCCCGCGCTTCCGGTCTTGCCCTCGGTCTNGCCCTCTTTCGCGGACTTGCTACCGGGTCGCCTCGGCAATTCCTCGAAGCGGTCGGGACCCAGTACGGCAAGCAACTGCGCCTCGACCTGGTCATCCAGCCNTTCGAAACCTTCGTATCCGGGTTCCCGCCAGGCTTGCTCGCCGAGTGACTTCGCTTCCGCGCCGTCATCCATCACGGCTTCGACCATCGCCCGGGCGATTCGGGTCTCGTTGTCGATTCGCCGTTGGATCGCGTCAGCGCGGAGAAACTCGATCTGTCGAAGGATGCGCTCTCTGATCTCGGTGAGTGATGCCACGATCGCGTCGTCGAGACCTTCAAGCGACAGGGCGGAGTCGGTGGCATTCTCNCACCACCGTGACCGCATCTGGGCTCGAAAGCCAGTGCGTCTGGCGACGTCGAGGAATGCCTCGGCGGACGCCGGATCGACTTCTTCAAGACGGGTGCGGATCTGATCGATTCGCCCGAGGATCGCATCGCGGACTGCGAGTTCGGCGGTGAGTTCGGCGGTCGCGGCGTTGCGGACCCGCGAACGCGATCTCGAGTCACCGTCGGTGCCGGACTCGATCATGTCGATCGTGAGCTCCAACGCCTGCTTCTCTCGTCGGATTCTCGCTTCGGTTCGGGCGTCGAAGAGAACGGCGATCTCGTCGAGCATCTCCGCCTCGGTGGTTTTCAGTTCGGCTGCGTCGAAGTCGGCCACATCGACCGATCCGAGCGCTGCGACGATGTTGGTCGTGGCGCCGCCCATGCGAGAGTCGGCCATCCCGTGCTGGATCCTGATCTCGTCGAGGGTCGAAGCGAGATTCGATTCCATTTCCGAACCGACCAACGCGGAAAACGACTCGACCGTCTCCTCACGAAGTTCGCGTCGCCGTCGTTCGACGAGGTTCATCCCATCGAGCACGTCGCGCGCATCGACTCTTCCGCCGGCTTCTTCAATGGCGGTTCGCCGGCGTTGCAGCATCGGCTCCAGCATCGCGAGTCGAGTCCGCATGCCCTCCAGTCGCGAGCTGGCCCAGTCCAACGTGCCGCGGATCTTCTCGTCGCTCACGCCGCGTTCGGTCAATCCGTCGACGATTCCCACTTCGACGGCGTCCCAGTTCGAGGGATCGATGGCTCGGTAACCAGGCTCGAAATTCGCCAGTTCCACCTGGTTCGAACCGAGTTCGAGCAGGTCGCGGAACCGCGAGGCCTCGGTCTCGAAGGCGTCTTCATAGTCGAGCAGCACGCTTTCGGCGATGGGGGCCGTGGTCTCATCGAGTGCGAGCCGATCCACGATCAGGTCGATGTCGCGACGGATGAATTCCGGTCGGAGCAGGGTTCTGAAGTCGCCACCATCCGGCACGCGCATGGCGTACCAGAGATGTCCACCGCCGTCGCTCTTTCCTTCGCCCTCGCCGTCCACCCCTTGGTTGACCAGCTTCGACGCGGCTTCCCAGAGCGTTCTCGCGTCCTCACCGCTCATCGCCTGTACCCGCACCGCCATCTTCAAGTCGCCGCCCAGTTCCGCAAGGAACTTCTCGGGATTGGATTCGGGCGAGGTGGGTGGGCCCGCCGGTCCTTTCTGGGCGAGGGCGTGGGAGGAAAGACCGATCGCGAGCAGACCGAGCAGCATGGCCTGAAAGGGGCGATGGGTGTGTCCTTGAACCAGAAGGGTTGATGACATGAGGTCGTCCTTTCACACGGCGATTTCAGGGCTCTCGTTCGGAAGCGTTCGACGGCTCGTGGCCGGGTCGAGAATCAATCCTACATTTGACGAAAATATTAGTCAACAGTGATCGAAGCCGGGGGACGTCGCCCATCGCCGGAAGGGGCGATTTCGACGGCGGTCTCAATCTCGGGTGTCGGGGGCCGAAGATGGTCGGCTCGAACGCCCCGCTCGAACCTTTCGTGCCCACCAGATCAAGGCAATGACTCCCAGAGGGATCGTGATCGATGCCTCTGCGGCACTCTCCAGCAACGCCAGTTGTTTGAACGTGGCATCAAGTTCCGACGTGCCGAGGCCCGGGGCGGCCAATCGTGCGGCGAGGATGGCGACCGCGGCTTCTCGCCACCCAAGGCGGCCGAGTGGGTTCAGNGACACGACCAACGCGGTGATGGCGAGGAGCAGAACATCGCCGGTCGGGAGATCGATGCCGAGAATGGACGCGGCGATGCCGAGCCGGACCGCCCACATCCCGAGGTCGAAAGCGCGAAGACCGAACGCGGTGGTGATCCAGGCTCGATTCGTGAGCATGGCCTCTCCGCCACGGGTGAATCGGCGCACCAGCGGAAGCCGTGCGAGCACCGGAAGTGCCACGATCAACGCGACGAGCGGTGCCAGGAACAGCAACGCCCAGGAGATGCCCGGCCGTGGTTGAAGGAACGTGGCGCCGACCGCGGCACCCATCACCGCGAGAACGGTGATTCCGACGACGATGATCCATCCCGTCACGAAGAGGATCGAGAATCCGTCCACGCGAACGTGATAGAAGTAACGACTCATCACGCCCAGCCGAATCGGGGCGTAGTTCAACAGGCTCGAGACGAGATTGACGCCCTGAAGCGTCATGAATCCTTCGCGGTGTACGGGGCGGATCGTCGCGAAGAAGATCGCGCCGTTGGCGATCACGCTTGCCAGCGAGCAACCGACCATCGCGGCGATCAGGCCCGGATCTGCTTCCTTGAACTTCTCCCAGCCGGCTTCGCCGCCTTCCAGCGCCCCGCGGATGCACCAGATGACCAAAGCGAGGCCGACGACGAAGCCCAGCAGCTGAAGCGCCAGGCGAAGTCCGTGAGGCATGCCGGCGCGGGCTTCGTCACTGAGGCTCATTTCGGATCGCTCCGTCGGTGGTGACGGCTCCGTCGCCATTCCCGAATCATCGAGGTCATTGCTTCAAGACCATCCTTGAGGCCGATCTTCTTGCCCTCGGCGAAGCTTCGTGGATCGTAGGAGACGCCGACTTCCCTGACTCGGGCGTCGTGGCGGGCGAGCGTCGCGGCGATCTGTGGTTCGACGGCGAAGTGATTCTCGTCGAGGTCGGGCAGAATCCGTCGCAGCATCGGCACTCTGATGATCTTGTAACAGCACTCCATGTCGTGGATCTTCAGGCCGGTCAGTCGGTTCGAGATGTCGGTCAGGAAGCCGTTGGCGATGCGATGTGCTCGGCGAATGACGTTCGGTTGGATTTCGAGCCAGCGGTTTCCGACGATGGCATCGACGGCGGCTTCGTTCTGGTCGAACGTCTCGATGAATCGCACGAGGTCGGAGGGCGCATATTCCAGGTCGGCGTCCTGAACGCCGACCAGATCGGAATCGTCCGCATGTTCGAGAACGTGGGAGAAGCCGGTTCGGAGCGCCGCGCCCTTGCCGAGGTTTGACTCGTGTCGGAGAAGTTCCAGATCAGGGTGCCGATCCTGAAGTGCTGCCGCGGAGGTCGCGGCGGCCGCGTCGGAACCATCGTCGACCAGGGTCGTTCTGACCGTCCAGCCGTCCGGCCAGACGACCTGCTCGATCCGTTCGATGACGGTCTCGAGGGTGGCTTGTTCATTCAGGAACGGAATTACCAGGTGAAGGACTGGCACTCGGAAGACGATCCTCGACGGCTCTTTCGATCTCTTGCCGCTCGTTTCGGACGGGCGGTCTTGTCCACGTCTCTGGTGATCAACCGCCTTCGGGGCCGTCTTCCCCCTCGGCAACCGCGTTTCGCATGGAGGTGTCCGCGACCACGTTCTGCATTCGGTAGTGATCCATGATTCCGAGATTGCCGTCACGGAACGCCTGGGCCATCGCCTTGGGTACTTCCGCCTCCGCCAGAATCACCAACGCGCGGTTCTTCGCCGCTTCAGCGGTATGTTCCGCTTCCTGGGCGATCGCGAGCGCGCGTCGTTGTTCGGCTTCCGCCTGATACCGCTTGGTGTCGGCTTCCGCCTGGTCGGTCTGCAGGTGAGCGCCGATGTTGGTGCCGACATCGACGTCGGCGATGTCGATCGAGAGGATCTCGAAGGCGGTTCCGGAGTCGAGTCCCTTGGAGAGAACGGTCTTGGAGATCTGATCGGGGTTCTCGAGCACTCGCTTGTGGCTTTCGGCGGAACCGATGGTGGAGATGATTCCTTCGCCCACTCGTGCGACGATGGTCTCTTCGGTCGCACCACCGACGAGTTGAGCGATGTTGGTTCGAACCGTCACTCGTGCGCGGGCTCGGAGTTGAATTCCGTCGCCGGCCACGGCATCGATCGTCGATCGTCCCCCGTGCTCGCTCGGGCAGTCGATCACCTTGGGATCGACTGAAGTTCGAACTGCTTCGAGGATGTCCCGTCCGGCGAGATCGATCGCGGTCGCACGATCCCACGGAAGATCGATCTTCGCCTTGTCCGCCGCGATCATGGCTCGGACCACTCGTTCGATGTTGCCACCGGCAAGGTAATGAGCTTCGAGTTGGGAAGCGGACAGGTCGAGTCCGGCCTTCTTGGCGGAGATTCGATTCAGCACGATCACCGAAGGTTGAACCTTCCGGAGCCGCATCATGAAGAGATCCAGGAGTCCGACCGGAGCTCCCGACACCACCGACTGGATCCACAGGCTGAGGAACCGTCCGAACACGGCGAGCAGCACGAGGGCGAAGAGGCCGGCGATGACGATGACGACGATCAGCCAGGTATCCATGAGCAGCGGTCCTTTGGTGGGTTGCGATCGAGCGGGCGGAACAGAGCGGTCAGTCTATCCGGATGTGGGAGATCATCCCGGATCCGGCGGTCAAGCCGAATCCTGATCCACAGGCCGTACTTTCAACTGGTTGTCGATGATCTCGACGATCCGCACTTCCGTGCCCTGGTCGATGATCCCGGCTTCCGCGAGGGCATCTCGTCGATGGCCGTCAAGGCGGATCACGCCGACGGGGCGGAGGGGGGTCACGGCGAGGGCGGTGCGTCCGATCAGCGCTGCCGTGTCTTCCGTTTCCGCTCGCTGTCGGCGGGCGATCTCTTCGGCGACCTCGGTTTCATCCAATCCCTTGGTGGCCACGGTCTCGGTGCCTCCGAGGATCAATCGCCGGCCCAGTCGACTTCCGGACCAGAACTTCACCCCGTAGACCACGACGAACGGCGTGGCCACGATGTAACTGGCGATGGCGAAGGCGCCGGCGGCCTGGGAGTGATAGAAGAAACTGATGATCGAGGCGACCACGGTCAGGCCGCAGAGGATTCCCAGCATTCCTCCCGTGGGAACGAACAGTTCGATCACGAAGATCGCCAGTGCCAGCAAGCCGAGGCCGAAACCGATCGCCAGCCAGGAGCCATCGGGAGGCGCGTCCGCGGCGACCTGTGCGAGCATGAGACCGTTGGATGCGATGAGCAGTTTCATGATTCGAGTTCCTCCACTTTGATACCGAGTTCATCCGAAGAGATGACTCGGACCTTCGTGTCACGTTCGATGTAGCCGCCGGCGCTCTGGGCATCCATCATTCGATCGCCGAATCTCACGCGCCCTGAGGTGCGAAGCGGAGTGGCGGTGATTCCCACGGTTCCGGGCGCCAGGTTCACGGGGTTGCGGATCGGTGCGGACGGCACCGCTCGTTCCGAGGGGTCGTCTGCAATGACGCCGACCTCTTCGGCGAGGATGAGTCCTCGTGCGAGGGAGAGTCTCGGGAGATTTCGCCAGAGGAGCCAGATCCCGACGCCGGCACCGAGGAATCCGATGCTGGTGGCGAGAAGACCTCTCACCAGGTCCTCTCGGATCGAGTCGTCGAACGGACGGCCTCCGATGAATGTGCCTACGAGTCCGCCGAAGATGAGGAAGGCTCCGAGGAGGCCCGCCACGCCGAATCCCGGGAGCAAGAAGAGCTCGAGGGCGACGAGCATGAGTCCGAGGAGCACCGCGGCGACCGTCCACCAATCCGCCATCCCTGCCAGAAGCGGTGCGCCCAGGAGCAGCGCGAGGCTTGCGAGGGACACGAGGCCGAAGGCTCCGTAACCGGGCGCCGCGATCTCGATGAAGAATCCCACCAGCATGACGGTGATCAGGATGGCACGAACCGGCCAGATCGTCATGAACCGAACCAACCGTTCCGACCAGCTCTCATCGAAGCGGATGATCTTGGTGGCTCCGAAGAACGTCATCAATTCGATTTCATCGCCGACTTCGCCACTGGTGAATCCGTAGGCGGCTGCTTCGTCAGCCCTCAAGACGAGGAGTTCATCGGGTGAGACGACCTGCCCGAGCAAGACCCAGTCGGGCGCATCCTCCGGTCCGAGCACCGGTCGCTTGGACGGGAAGTCCTGAAGGAACTCGATGGTCTCATTGCGTTCGGCGACCGTCGGTACCGGTTCGTCCGGATCGGAAGATCCTCCGAGTAGTTCGGAGAATTGGTCCTTCGCCGGAGGGGCTGGAAGTCTCGTGAGACGAGTGGCCACGGGCGCATCGCCGAAGATCCGTTCATATTCGGCGGCATCGACGAAGAGTCGATCTCCGTTGGTTCGATTCTGAATGAGCCAGAGTTCGACGTCCACGGCGACGAACGCCTGCACCAGTTTCTCGTCCCAGCCCTGGCGTCGAGCGTCGAAGACGACTTCCGACAGAAGCGGGGCTTCGATCTTGGCGCGTTCCGCGGCGGGGAGTTGTCGAAGTCCGACCACGGGCATTCCCTGGATGGGCGCCGCGTCGCCGAAGACGCCCGTCGGCGTGATGATGATCTCGCGGGTCGCCAGGGCGATGATCGTTCCGGCGCTGAATGCCTTGGGGCGAACCCAGGCCACGGTGTTGGCCGGTGCCTGGTTCCGAATCAGTTCGAGGATGTCGAACGTGGCCATCAGGTCGCCGCCCGGCGTGTCCAACTCGATGACCACCGCATCGCAACCCGCTTCTTTCGCTTCTTGAAGTCGGCGTTCGATGCTCCGCGTCGTGACTCCGTCGATCGGGCCGTCGACCGAGATGATGGCGATCGTCTCCGCCTTCCGGCCCGCGGGGATCGGAGTCAGGTCAGTTGCTGACTGGGGCCGGGGTGAGCGGTCCAGAGCGGCAGTGCCGATCAGCAACATGACGCCCGCCACGATCATGCATGTGCGGGAGATCCTCTGGATCGCCCCTCGGTGTCGTGGTTGATTCCCGGAGTTCTGCATCAATCGCATGATACGTCCCCATCCGGCTCGAGCGTGAATCTGTCTTGATTCGATCGCGGCGGTGACGGGTATTTGAAACAAAGATGCCGCCCGCGGAGTGATCCACGGGCGGCATCAATAGTCTCAAGGTCGGAATTCGATCCGACTTGAATCAGTCCCAGGAAAGGGAAGTTTCCCAGAGGAAGTCGGCACAGTTGCCGGTGGCCGACCCCGTGTCACTCATGGTGAGGTACACGTCTGAGCCTTGGCCGTCGAGATCGACGTCTTCAGCGAACAACGTGTCTTCGACGATGGTCCCGTTGTCGTTGACCTGAGCCAGCGAATCCGGGGCGAACGTCCGAGTGAGTTCGACGTGGTTGTCGTTGTAACAAATGTTGCCGATCCACTCCTTGCGGCCACCGTGGATCAAGAGCGTCTTGGAGCCAAGGTAGTCCTGCTCCTGATAACTGGAGTCCTCGACGCCTCGGTTTCCAACGACTGCATACTTGGAGTCAAGCGACTTCTTCCACTGACGGGCCTTGCGGTCGCCGTTGAGGAGCATGGTCGCGTAACTGGTGTTGCAGATGGCGTCGAGATCCGCCTTGAAGCGGGAGAAGTCGTTGTCGTCCCAGTAGACGTCGGCCGGGGGACTGTACCGCTCGATGTCGTAGGTCGAAGCAATGGCGACGTTGCCTGAAGCTTCGCTGGGATCGACCAGCAGCTGCGGGGTGAAGAATTCACCCGAGATGCAGGCGCCGTAGAGGTTGGCGTGACTGTTCACGCTTCTGTCTTCGGGACCCTTGCCGGGAGTCTGGCCGCAACGGTTGATACGACCCGGAGTGGGGAAGATGTCATTGTCGTTGGTCGACATGATCAAGAACCCCTTGTGGATCTGGTTCAATTGAGTGGCGCTCTTGACCTGGCGTGCCGTGGCACGAGCCTTGGCCAGTGCCGGGAGCAGGAGGCCGAGAAGAAGGGCGATGATGGCCATCACCACAAGCAACTCGATGAGCGTGAAGCCGTTTCGCTTTCGCATGATTATGAACTCCAAAGTTCGGAATGAATCATTGTCAGAGACAAGAAAAAGTGATTGATCGACTGGTGATCAGGGTCGCTTCGCGTCGTAGATGGGAGTCGTTCTGGGGTTGCCGCCGCCCGCGTCGGTCACGAGCTCGTTCATCGCGAGGCAGGTGTCGCCGGCTTCCCAGGTGTTGCAGTCTTCGAATTCCCAAGTGAAGATGTTGTCCTTGGTCAACTCCCGATCGCCACACTCATACGCAGTGTTGGCGGGGTAGAAGTTCTTCGAAAACTCGACGTGGTTGTCGTTGAAGCAGATGTTTCCCTGCCACTCGGTCTCAGGACCCATCATGAGCAGCGTCCAGCTCTTTCGATACTCATCGGTGGTCGTGTCACCGTTCTTGGTTCCACGAGTACTGAAGACGGGCTTCGAGCTGTCCTGGTTGTTTCGCCAGGTGTTGGTCTTGCGGTCACCACAGAGCTGCAGGTGAGCGTACGAGCAGTGCGCTCGGCCGTAGGGTGCGGCTCGGTTGATCTTCGAGAGGAAGATCAGGTTGGCGGCGCCAACGGGAGGCGTGCCTTCGCCGACCTGAACCGGATCGGGGGTATCACCCATCCAGTAGCTGTCGGTCGCAGGGTCGATGGACGTGTAGTCGTAGCTGATCGCTCCGTCATCGGCGTTCTCACCGAACTGTGCCACGACCGGGTTCGCCTCGACGGGGCTGATGCAGATGTCGGCGTTGAAGTACCCCTGGCCGATCATCGCCGAGTAGAGGTGACCGGTGGAGTTCTTCTTCCAGTTTTCCGGGCCGTAGCCGGGCTGGCGTCCGATGCGAGGATCCGTGAATCGGTTGATTCGACCGGGCGACGGGAGCCAGCCGGCTGGATCATTCTGGGACCAGATGAGACAGGCCTTGTGGATCTGTGCGAGCCCGTTGGCATCCTTCACGACCCGAGCAGCCTGTTGGGCACGGGAGAGTGCAGGAAGGAGCAGTCCGATGAGCAAGGCGATAATCGCGATGACCACCAGCAACTCCACGAGTGTGAAACCGTTTCGCTTTCGCATGTCTTTGGCCTCCATTTGAGCCAAGCTTGAAAAGAATTCAACGATCGAACGATCGTTGTAATAAACACGATCAGCCGGAATTCGGTCCGGGGGCATTTCCTGGGCTGGAAAAGACGCCGGCACGGAATCCGGTTCAAAAGAACCGAAGGAGAGATCCTCGCGGTGGGATGGAATACACCCTGATGCCCGGCTCGGGATTCTTCCCGGCGCCGACTCACGAACCCAAGTGTGATCTGCGTGCTTCTTCGTGAGACGCAGAGGACTGACAAGGATCCGACCGCCGTCGTACCCGACCAACTTGTTGATTCAATTGGGTTTGATGTGCCCTTGAAGCCCCGAAAAGAGGGGGCCAAACGCAACCATGCCAAGAGAAAACCACGGCCCCGATCGGGGTCGTCTGGTCGGTATGTCTCGGGCGGCGGCGAATGAGTGCCGACAAGTCGGCGAATGAGGGCAGGTGAGCGGACGTCCGGCGAAGAATGAATGAGTGCCGGATGAACTCCTCGGGGGACTCCTGCAGTCGTGGAAATGAGTCCACTGGGGAAGGAGGGAAGCCCGCGAAGGCTCGGATATGGAAGGACCTGCCGCGGCCCGTAATGTGTGTCTGAAAGCCAGACGCTTCTACGGTAGTCCGACGGAAGTGGGTGTCAAGTTCCCCCGATCGATGTTTTTGAGCCTCCTTTTCTGCCTCAAACTCATCGTTCACGGGTTTGCTCGGAGGAGTTGAGCCACGTTGAGTGATCGACTTCGTTCCCCGGAAACGCCCCTGAGGGCCGAATAGTGGGCATCTTTGCGAGCTCGGCATCCCTGGTCATGACATTGATCATGGTTCTCGGACGTCAAGGGGCTTGCCGCCGACTCGGTCACTTCCCGGAGTTTGTTCTGGCGGGAGGCCGCTGCGAGCGGCGAGATCTTCCAGATCGGAGCTGTGTTCCGCATCGTTCGGAGGGGTGTCGCCACCTTCTGCTCGCGTCACCTCGCGTCCATTCGCATCATCAATCTCGGCTCGTCATCATGTTCGCTCCGCCACCCGACTTTCTTCGGTGGCATCCAGGAACAGGAATCCAACATGAGTGCCATCGAGAATCGTCTTGCCGATCTTGGAATCACGCTGCCAGAACCGCCGCGCCCTGTCGCCTCGTATCTGCCCGCCGTGCAGAGCGGGAATCTTCTGATGGTGAGCGGGCAGATCCCGTTTCAAGATGGGGAGTTGCTCGCGAACGGGGCCGTCCCATCCAAGGTTTCCATCGATCTCGCGACGACCGCTGCCCGGCAGTGCGCGATCAACGGACTTGCGGTCGCGAAGTCGGCGCTCGGCGGCGAGCTCGAGCGGATTCGCCGGGTCGTGCGGCTGGGGGTCTTCGTCCAGTGTGATCCGGGATTCGATGCCCAGCCTTCCGTGGCCAATGGCGCCAGCGATTTCATGGTGGAAGTGTTCGGTGATGCGGGGCGTCACGCGCGAGCTGCGGTCGGAGTGAACGCCTTGCCGCTCGATTCGGCGGTCGAGGTCGAGTTCGTCTTCGAGGTCGAGTAGCGGATCTCGCACCGGCGATTCGGCGGAACCGGATTCTGGTCAGGTTCGGGAAGCCACGTACGCGAGAAGCGCCAGGTTCACGATGACGCTCAGAACGAGAGCCGCGATCATGGCCAGGTTCAGCGCCCGTCCGTCATCGCCGTCGCGTTGAAGCGTGGTCACCGAAGATTCGCCGTCCTCGGTGGACATCGATGAAACCACGGAAGCGATATCCATCGCGCTTCGGGCGTGCCGGGGAGGGCGGCCGGCTTCCACTTCGTCGAGATCCTCGAGCAGTTCCTCGGCATTCCGGTATCGATCCCTGGGGTCCTTCGCCATCATCAGTTCGATGATCTGTGCGAGACCGCTCGAGATGCTCGGATTGACCTGGTCGGGCGGGATGATCTCGTCCTTCAAGTGCCGATGCATGACTTCAGAAGGGTTCTTTCCGTGGAAAGGGACCCGTCCGGTGACCATGTGATACAGCGTGGCGCCGAGTCCGTAGATGTCGGCCTGCGGTCCGATGTCGACTTTTCCTCGGATCTGTTCCGGCGAGATGTAGAACGGCGTTCCGTAGGCCTTTCCGGCTTCCGCTTCCGCCGCTTCCTTGTCGCTCAGGGCTCGCGCGAGTCCGAGGTCGGCGAGCTTCACGTCGCCGGACTTCGTCATCATGATGTTCTTCGGCTTGATGTCTCTATGGATGAAACCGCGGGCGTGCGCGTGCTGGAGCGCGGAACCCACTTGTCGCGTCACCGAGATCGCTTCCAGCTCTTCGAATCGCTTGTTGGCGCTGATCCGGTCGAACACCGTCTCGCCGTCGACGAATTCCATCACGAAGAAGTGGTGCTCGCCGGACTGCGCCACGTCATAGGCGGCAACGATGTTCGGATCGTTGAGCTTCGCGGCCGCGCGGCCTTCCTTGTAGAAGCGGGCGATGAAGTCGGCGTTGTCGTTGTACCGGCGAGGAAGCACCTTGATCGCGACCAGTCTGTCGAGAGAGAGCTGCTTGGCGAGAAACACCGTCGCCATCGCGCCTGCTCCGAGCTTCCGGATGATCTTGTAGCCGGGAATCCGCGCGGTGCTCTTCTCCGATTCGATCTCGGTTCGGAGCCGGTCCACCTGGGTGGTGGTCATGAATCCGGAGCGAAGGAGCGCATCGGCCAGACTTTCGCCCGGATCGTCCTCGCGATCGTTGCGAACACGCTCCAGTTCGTCCGGGCTGACCAGGCCGCGTTCGACGACCACACGGCCGAGGAGCGTTTCGAATCCGGCGCCGGCGCGACTGCCCCCGTCTCCGCCGCCGTTTCGAGTGGCGTCGTTACTGGAGGACTCTGGCGTGTCCGGAGATGAGGCGGGTTGGTCGCTCAAAGTGAATTGGTCTCTTCGTCTGGCGGAGGGATTCGGGATTTTAGAGGCGAGAGCGGGTCGTCGAGGTGGGTCTGGCCCGCCGAAGAAACCGAAGATTGAATCGGGGACTATTCTCCGAACTCCGCAACCTGTCAAGCGAGTCGAGCCGGAACGTGACCGAGACCCAACGAATTCTCCTTATCCGTCCGAGTGCACTCGGCGATGTGTTCCGCTCGATACCGGTTCTGAACTCACTCTCGCGGGCTTTCCCGGAGGCTTTGATCGACTGGGTGGTGCAGGAGGGGTTCGAGGACGCGATTCGGGCACATCCCGCCATGAACCGCATCATCGGCTTTCCGAGACACCGAATTCAGCATTGGTGGCGATCTCCGTCGGAGTCTCGCCGGGCCATCGGCTTCTTTCGCGGTCTTCGGGGGCGATATGACCTCGTGGTCGATGCCCAGGGCCTGGCTCGCAGCGGACTCATGGCCCGGGTGAGCGGAGGACGGCGGCGGATCGGGTTCGCGGATGCGGCCGAGGGGGGCTGGTTGGGGTATACGGAGCGGATCTCCGTTCCGGACGGATTACCCGCCGTCGATCGAATGCTGGCACTCCTCGAAGGGGCGGGCATCGAACCGGTCACGGAATCGTCGCTCTTTGTTCCGGACGACGTCGAAGCGCACTGGTCTTCCTGGAAGTCGGCATCGATCGGGGACGAGTCGTACATCGCACTGGCGCCGACCAGTCGATGGGTCAGCAAGGAGTGGCCGGCCGATCGCTGGAGCGAACTGGCGGCCAGGCTCCTCGACGACGGTCATGCGAAACGCGTCGTGCTGCTGGGCGGCCCGGGAGAAGTCGAGCGGCTCGCGGGGATCGCTCGCGGGAGAGCGGATATCAAGGTGCTCGCCGGCCAGGGCTCCCTGGCGTTTTCGATGGCGGCGGTGCGAGATTCGTCGCTCGTCGTGGCCAACGACTCCGCGATGCTCCATGCCGCCGCCGGACTGTCGGTTCCATTGGTCGGGCTGTTCGGTCCGACCAGTGCTTTCATCTCCGGTCCGTTCGGTCGGACTTCGGATTGCATCTCCGCGCCGGATGGAGGTCCGTCGGTTCACTATCGAGACAAGCGCATCGGCGATCGTGTGATGCGCGGCATCTCGCTCGAATCGGTGCTGGATGCGTGCGTGATGAGGCTCTCGCCGCCTGCGGACTCCGTGGTGGAGGAAGACGCATGACCCGGTCGGTGCTTCTCGGGAGTGCGAGCCCTCGTCGTCGACTGCTTCTGGAGCAGGCCGGTTGGCGCGTCGAGCAGGTCTCACCTGAGATCGACGACGGCGTGATCCATCTCGAGACCGATTCGCCTCCGCGGATCGTCGAGGCGCTGGCCTGGTTCAAGGGGGCGCAGATCGGTCCGCCTGATCATCCGCATGTGGCGTCCGTCGCCGCCGACACGGTCTGCGTGGTCGATGGCGCGATTCTCGGGAAGCCCCGCGATCGCGAGCACGCGGCGCGAATGCTCGGGAGCATGATCGGGCGTCATCACCAGACCATCACCGGGGTGTGTGTTCAGGACCGATCGGGCGAGCGTCTTCTGTTCAGCGACGTCGCCCGGGTCGAGATCGGTCATCTCTCCGCGGATGTCGTCGATCGATATCTGGATTCGGGTGAATGGTCGGGAAAGGCGGGTGGCTACAATCTCGTCGATCGAATCGAAGACGGCTGGCCGCTGACATGCATCGACGATCCGACCACCGTCATGGGTCTTCCGATCCGACGTCTCGTTCCGATTCTTGATGAGATCGATCAACTGAATCGACGCCCGAATCGGGAGGAACGCCCATGATTTCTCCGGCGAACCTTCCCACGCCATCCTTTGGCATCGACCAACTCCCGGCCGGGCTGGCGATCGGTCTGGGGCAGACCCATCTTCCGCCATGGGCAACACTGGCCATCGCGGCGCCTTTTCTACTGATCGGGCTCTGGTACTGGCGTCGCCTGGGGCGGTCGGCCGTCATTCCAGTCCGTCGTCGGATTCGACGATTCAGCCTCCTGATGGGGGGCGTCGCGACGATCGCGACGGTCATGGCGACCGGTTGGATCGACCCCGACGTCCGGCCGATCTCCTACCTTTCCGGCTGGGCGGTCGTGATGGTCACGCTCTTCGCCCTCGTCGTGTGCGCGGTCATCGACGCGATCGTCTCGATTCGTCTGCATCAGCGGATGGTCGATCGTCGTCTGGTGCGGGACACGCTCCGCCTTCGCGGAGCGATCGAACGTTCTGCCGGAAACGACTCTGGAGAGGGACCGCGGAATGCATGATCCACCGCGTTGGGCTTCCATTGTTCTCAGGCCGACGAGCTGGTGCTTCGAGGCGATCGTGCGGATTCGAGGTCGCCGATTCGATTCCGGCCGGGGAGTCGTTCATCTCGGGATGCCGGTGATCTCGGTGGGAAACCTCATCGCGGGAGGAACCGGCAAGACACCGATGTGTCGATGGATCACGGAGCGTCTTCAGGCGTCGGGAACACGACCGGCCATCGCGCTTCGTGGGTACCGGGCCGCGGCCACGGGATTCTCGGATGAGGCCACGGAATACGGAGAGATGCTCGATGACGTTTCGATCGCGGTCGGAGCCGATCGTGTCGCTTCCGTGGCCTCGATCGATCCGCCGCCGCAAGTACTCGTGCTTGACGATGGCTTCCAGCATCGCCGGGTGCATCGAGATCTCGACGTCGTCCTGATCGATGCGACACGGTCCGGGCTTGACGGCCCGATGCTCCCCGCCGGTCTTCGTCGAGAACCGTGCGCCGCGCTGGCAAGAGCGGATGTCGTGATCGTCACCCGATCATCCGGCGTCGATCAGAAGTTGTCCGACCTGATCGAACGTCACCATGGTCGTCCGCCGCTGGCCTGGACCAGACATCGCTGGGCGACCGCTCTGGAGTTCCGCGACGGAGTGAAGGCCGAACTCGAACTCGACCAGCTGCGTGGTCGGTCCTTCGCGACGTTGTTCGGAGTTGGAAACCCGGCGTCGATTCGCGCCGCCGTTGAATCGGCGGGTGGCATCGTCGTCCATGACGANCCCGTGCGTGATCATGCCGCGTATGACGCCGCGAGTGTGACGCGGCTGGCCGTCGCCGCACGGGCCTCGGGGGCGGAGGCCGTGATCACGACCTTCAAGGACTGGGTCAAGCTTCGGGTGCATGCCGAGTGTCTGGGTGGTCTTCCGGTCGTCGTGCCGGTGGTTGAAATCGACTTCTTCGTGGGCGAACAGGCCTTCGAGGATCGATTGAATCGGCTCCTCGCCGCATCGCCGTCGGTTCCGGGGTGATATCGTTCCCAGCCGTGACCGATCCTGAATACAACACCGCCGCCGATCCCGGAGTCGACTTCGTCAAGGCCGTCGCCCGCCTCAAGGGTGGGCGGCTCCTGCTGGTCGGTGATCTCATGCTCGATGAGATGATCCGCGGCGCCGCCGANCGATTGAGTCCGGATGCGCCGGTCCCGGTCCTCTCGATCGATGGCGAGTCCGCGATCGATCGTCGCCCCGGCGGGACCGGCAACGTCGCGGTCTGTCTGAAGGGGCTCGAAGCCGAAGTTTCGATCGTGGGATTGATCGGTGACGACGAAGCGGGGCGGCAACTGATTTCTTCGCTCGAGTCGGTGGGCTGCGAGACCGGAGGAATCGTGGTCGACCCGAATCGGCCCACCACCGTCAAGCGAAGCCTGGTCGGTCTGGCACAGCACCGACACCCGCAGAAGATGTTTCGTCTTGATGTGGAGTCTCGAGAAGCGGCGTCGGATGAGATCGTCGAGCGAATGCTCGAGGCGATCGACGCTCGAATCGATGCGGTCGACTGCGTCTGTCTCGAAGACTACGACAAGGGAGGATGTCCGCCGGCGTTGTGTCGGGCGCTGGTCGAGCGATGTCGAGCTCGTGGTGTTCCGCTCCTGGTCGATCCCGCGGCGATCGAAGACTACTCCCGGTATGCAGGTGCCAGTCTGATCACCCCGAATCGAAGCGAAGCCGAGCTGGCGACGAATCGCCCGGGTGGCCTCGATACGGATCTTGAGGCGGCGGTCACGATCGCGATCGGACTGCGCGAGACGCATGATTTCGACGTCGTGGTGCTGACCCTGGATCGAGACGGGGCCATGCTGGCCACCGAGAAGGGGTGTACCCACCTGCCGACCGAGGCGAAGTCGGTCTACGACGTCACCGGGGCCGGAGACATGGTGCTGGCGGCCTTGGCCGTCGCCTGGGCGCACGGCCTCCGCGGTGTCGAAGGAGTCCGACTCGCGAATCTCGCGGCTGGAATCGAAGTCACCCTCACGGGCGCCCAGCCGGTTCCGCTCGCGGACCTCCGACGGGCGGCGCTTCTGGCCAGTACCGCCGGCCGAGGAAAAGTCCGACAACTGGAGCACCTGTTGCTCGAGTTGGAGGTCTTGCGCCGTGATGGTCGTCGCATCGTGCTCACCAATGGTTGCTTCGACGTCATTCACGCAGGCCACGTCGCGTATCTCAGAGAGGCGCGGCAGCAAGGGGACCTGCTGGTGGTCGGGATCAATGCCGACGCTTCCGTTCGAGCGATCAAGGGGCCCGAGCGGCCGATCTTCAACGAAGAGGAACGGCTGGAGGTGCTTTCCGAGCTTCAGTCGATCGACTACCTCGTGGTGTTCGAGGAGCCGACCGCGGATCGCCTGATCGAATCCGTCTCGCCGCACACGTATGTGAAGGGCGGCGACTATCAGGAATCGGAAATCGCGGAATACGAACTCCTGAAGCGATTGGGAATTGAGATCGGCATCCTGGCGCACCGGCCTGGGCTTGGTTCGACCGCGATCATCGATCGAATTCGATCGTCCTGACCCTGACCAAGGCCAGAGCCATGGTTCGCTTTCTTCGTCCGAGAACCCTCCCAGACCACCTCATTCTTCTCCGGGCGCGAAGGAATCCTTGGCCTAAGTCGATTCATCGCTGATACTTAGCATCAGCGATGTTTCTTCGTATCCCATCCATTCTCCACTGGTCCCTGCTCCTGGGCATTGTCGCTCTGGGGGGGTGTCAGGCCCAGAAGGCCGAGACGTCTCAGCCGGTACTCCGGGCCGTGGTCGACCCGACCTCAGCGGTGCTGGTCCTGCCGTCGCTGCAACAGCAGCTCTTGGCAGAGGAAACGGGGATACACGGCCTTTGGGCCGGCGTTGGTCGAAACAACGGGCTCTTGGGAGGTCAGCCAAACGGCTTTTCTGGTCCTTCCGTGGCCATTCGGGAGTCCAATGATCGGCAACGCATCGTCAATGGTCGTGTTCGCTCGAACGT
>NZHC01000079.1 GCA_002689655.1 Rhodopirellula sp.
AGGGAAGAACATGTTGGCCTCTTCCGTGATGTACTTGAGTGCCAGAATATCCTGAGTAGCTGTGCTAGCTCCATAGATTTCTGCAGCTCCACTAGATACATCGGGATGTGCCTCTTTCAGCTCCCTGGTGCATGTAGCGTACGATTTGATCGTAGAGCGCCAGTCCACCACCATGCCGTTGTGGCAGCAGTAGCGGCTGTTTTGTGACCGTCGATGGTTTTGAACCTCCTTGTTTCCGGCGTGATCTGTGTCACTGTGGAAAGACCATCCGTGATCTGCACTCTCCTTCGTGTACTCTTGCAGTAGCAGTTCCTGCTCAGTTTCACTCCTCAAGTTGGTTCTAATGCATAGATCCCGAGTGTGGTACAGGTAGGATATTAGGTGCAGTACAGCGTCCATGGCGTCCTGTGTTGGATTTGCACAGTGCTGTGCTATCCGTGATTGTGCTAGTGCGATATCCGGTCTGGCCGTTTGGTTCAGCCATCCCGTCATGCCGAGTGCGCACAGAAAAACGTGCCGTTCCACTGCAGTGAGAGGAGTACTAGTGCCGTCCTCATTGATTGCTTTGTGAATTGGTGTTTTGCACTTACTTTCGGATAGGACCTGAATTTCCAGATTACGAACCATCTTTTCAATGTATTCTTTCATTCCGATCCATAAGTAATCCTCGTCGAGGGTAATCTCCATTCCGAGGTAGTCGAGTGGAGTGTCAGGCGTGAGCCATTCTTCGTCTTTGCATTCAAAGCGGTCTCCCAGTATTTTCCAAAACCACTTGATGTCTTCTTCCTCTCCGACAGCTAGGCAGTCGTCGACATACACTAGGATCGTGAGATCGCGTTCGGGTAGGTAGAAGATAGACTTCTCGTTCTTTCCTGGTTCAAAGCCGAGGGCTTCAAGCCAGGGGAACAGTGTGTTTTGCCACCTCATAGGTGCGCTTTTCTCACCATAGATGCTGGAGATTTGACGATAGTATTTCCATTCTCCAGTGATGTTACATCGATACTTACAGTATTTCCATTGCCCTTCGGGGTAAGGTGTTGACTGTAGAAACGCTGTCGAGATATCTCGCAGGCTGATGCGTGTGGTACCCGTGAAGTTACGTTTTGATAATATCAATCGTACCGTTGAGAGGCTCACTACCGAACTTGCATAATGGAAGTCGGGACCGTCGGTCACTGAGCAATTCTCTCTAAAGCCTTGTTTGACTAGCCGGCACTTCACTGTTCCATCGCGTTTGATCGCAAGGATCATGCGGCAGTTTGTAGCTGTTTTTACTGCGATATCATAGTCGTGTGACTCCGGTGTGAGATGAACCAGAATGTTCTTCAAGAGACTATTGATTTCCTTGTCTCTAGCGATGATGGCATCCTCGAGCAGTGATGGATCCTTTTTAACTAATCTCCAATCCATATCTGCGTTCTTCTCCCGTGCTATTAGATACGCTCTTTTGATTTCGTACAGCTCAGCTTTATCGGGGTCCTCCTCGATCAGTTGATCAATACGCTTGGTGTACCAATCCTCCAGATTCTCTCGTAAAAAGTCTTTGTACTCTCGATCATCAACCTCTTCTATCTTTTCGGTAGCTAGAGTGTAGACCTTCCGAATTTGGTGCTCTGTCGGCTCCTTTTCGGTTTGTAGTACGTGCTTTTGAGCGGATCTGGTTCTTTCTAAAGGTACAGCGTCTTCACGTGGTTTGCCTGTTTTTGTATCGAGTGAGAAATGCTCTGCGTTGGTGTCTGCAGGGCGAGCGATTTCGCTCAGTGGTCTGGGCCACTCTCCCTCATGCATTTGCACGTGGGCGTCATTATGTTTCATCTCCTCAATAGCCGCTGCTAGCTCGGTAGCAGATTTACCACCGCGTGTAGCTGGGTCACGCTTTTGACTAACTTCTGCAGGGTCGCCCTCTGCATTCGTGATGTCGCCCTCTGCGCCGCCGAAGTCAATATGATCAACTTCATCATCATAATGGTCACATAGGTCATTGGCTTCCAAATTGGCATTGACGATGTGGCCTGATGCTCCGTTGTGTTGAACTTCCATTTCAGCATACTCAGGCATGATTCTGCGGACTGGGTTCGGAAGGCGGTATTCATCGTATGTTGAATTATCGATGATTTGTATCTTGGTCGGATATTCGCTCTCTCTTGCGTTACCCGGTTGTTGTGGAGCATTGTGTTTGTGGTCACCATACTTGAAACGCATGTGACGCGCTCCCACTACCTTGGTCGTGATATCTAGCCTTGCCTGTGGCGTAGTGCTGAGAATATCAGCTTCTCCGAGGTATCGACCTTGCTCAGCTCGAGCGTAGTCATATGGAAGACCTTTCTTTTTCCTCTGTCGTGCTAACTCGGATCTCCGTTCGTTGCTCGATGGGACAAAGCAAAGGGTGTAGAATGGTGGAAGCCTGGTTAGGTCAATCACTGGAGGTTGTCCAGTGATGAGCTCGCATGGGCTCTTCCACCCCCGTGTAGCGTCAGTTGCTAAGAGATAGTGTCTCCTGCACACGAATCTGATTGCGAATGGCATGAGAAACTCATCCTTCAGATTCGCACCTGCTAGTACTGCTCGTGCGGCATTCCATCCATGATGTGCCACCGTCTGCTCAGCTAGGTTTAGCTCCTGCGCTCTAGGAGGTATTGGCACGTAGCGTATGCCATGCTTCTCGCATGTCCATTTCACATGCTTGTTACCTCCGTCACCATCACCGTAGAATGTAATAGGGTAATGGTTGTCATTGATGAACTTCAGTCCATGTTTTAGGATGAACTGGGTAATGGCTCTGGCGATGTCGGAGTGTTTGTTTGCCGTGACCGCCTCCACATCCCATAGTCGAGATTGGAAGTCAGTGAACATCATCTCGCCTGCTCGATGACCGTAAACTTTCTGTTTGTAAGTTTTTAGATCACAGAAAATGTGTTCGAGAGGTCTGGCATCTTCGAATCGTGGTATTGTTGGTATGCGCTGAAGCTGAATTTTATTTTCCACAGCCTCTTTGTATACTCGCTCCAGTCTCACCCGTTCATCATCGCCGTCTTGAATGGCATCTAGGTACTCGTACCATTTCTCCGTGATTTCGCGGTCGGCTTGATCATTCCAAGTCTCGGCCTCGCTATCCACCTCCTCATCAGACTCCTCGGTGAGTTCTGCGGTGATCTGGAGTAAGTCGGATCCATTAGCCTCGGCGGACTGTAAATCAGACTCTGATTCGATTTCCCACGTGCCAGTGGTGTTGTAAGCTTCGTACTCTGCTAGAAGTCTTTTCTCATTCTCTTGCTCGATCTTGTGTCTCTCGGCATCTAGAAGCTGTTTGTTAGCCTCTTTTTGTGCCTGGTTGAGATGACTGTAGTTGGATCGTGGCGTTTTGTGCTTCATGCATGCTGTGCATGAAATCCTGTCTGGTGGCTTGTCTGGCGGTGTTACACCTACACATCGCTTCAGAGTTTCCCACAGTTTGCGAGGATTGTTGCAATGGTAGAAGACCTCGTGTATGTACTCCCAGCTCAACACTTGATCAATATCCCTTTTTCCAGCATTTTTCAGCCCTTTGGCCTTAGCTCGTAGTCCAGTGCGCCCTTCCAGAGGTATCTCGGAGAGGGTTCCAACCGCGAGTCCACTATCCTCGTTGAGAGTTGGTGGTAATGCTGCAAAATCGACTCGTTGGTTGAGGGCCTTCGAGTCTGGAGATGTTCTCGTAGTGTTCGGCTCACCATTTTTGAGAATGGAGGGTAAGGCGTTACATTTCGCTGGTTTTTCAGCACTTTGCTCAGCGCCCTCTTCATCCTTTGAGTATGGTTTTACCTGACTGGGTGCTTTCGTAAGATAAGCACTCTTGTTTTCCAGTCGCTTGGAGTTGACTCCTGTCCTTAGTCGCCATTTGATTGTCCTCTTACCGCCTTTGTCGGCGCCGAGTGCCACTCTCCTTGAGCCGCAAGCAGATACCAAAGTGACTGGTTCGTCGGATAATCCCACTGTGATCCTGAAATCATCTCGGAGATGCTTTTCAGCGATCAGTGTTTGAGGATCATCGAGTTTATCGGCATCGTCGATGTCGTATGGGAACCATTCTTGGTTTAAATCGTCGTACAGCTCCACTGGTAGGTATCCTGATCCAGTTGACATTTTGGGTTGGCCGCCAGTGTAACCGCGAATCTTGCAGATCTTGGTAGGATCCTCCACGATTACATGAGGGTTGAAAGTGCCCTCACTGCAGTTATCGAGAAGGTCGGTGTTGCACTCATTCTCTGGATCTTGATCTGTGATCGTGTCCAGGGTGTTATAGTCACCGTGTGTGGCATTTGCCTCTACCACCTCAGATTTGAAGTCCTGTTTGATCTTCGCCCTGAAGTCTCTCGCAAGATCTTGAACAGTTGTTCTCTCATGTTCATCTAGAGTGTTATATAGTAGCTCTAGAAGTCCTGGAGCTTCATGCGTCAAAGTTATGACTGTATGTAGTTGTCGATCGAGATCGTCGGGATCGTGACCATCTAGCAGTGCATCAGTCACCATTGCATGTGTTACAACCGGTGTCGGATAGGTAAGATGGTATCGATCTGGGTCACACTTGAGTGTAGCCTCTGGCGACCATCCGAATTGATACGTTGCTATCAGGAAGAATGTTCTAAAGCACCATGCATTGCCGAGTGCTCGCATTCTTGCTCTGTTGGTGATGCCAGGCGCTGCTGTAGAGTCTACCTCAAAAGACATCATCCGCTCACATTCGTGTACATAAGGAGCCCTCATGGAGCCATCTTCTTTGTTCACGATGATCATTTTTCGTTCTGAGTGCTGTTCTGGATACTCATCGCTCCCTCGAGTCCAGCTAGCTGTAAGTGTACAGTTGCTGGAGGCGTCCAACTCCCACCCAGGATCCAGAGCGGTATCGAAGTCAATGGGTTGGAATAAGTCGAGCCACGAGGCGGGCAGGTGATGATTTATCCACCATGCTCGCTTGCGGTGTGAGCGCGCGTGGTTGGCGGAGTTGAGTATTTGAGCCGGCGTCTGCCACCCCAACTCGGACTCTGCCCACTGATCCGCTAAATCAGTGTAAGGAACATTCTCGCTTATGAGCACCGGTTGGTGCTGTTGGAGGATAACGTCCCAAATCCAGAAGCAATGTCGAGTAAGCCGACCGTGAGGTCCATTCAGACCTGGCCGTGCCTTGATTGGGTCGGGTAGTTCACCCTTGTAGTTTCGAAGCAGTCGCATGAGTGAGAAGTCCACACACGGGCATCCGAAGGTAACTCCAACGATTGAGTGCGGTGGCAGCCGATTTAGCCACTCCTCGCTGAAGTCCTCCACATCATCAAATGGGAAAGTAATACCGGGAAAGTGTTCACTTTCGGGGTTCATATGCATGGAAATCTGTTTCGCATCTCCACATTTTTCTATAGCGAAGAATGCGTCCAGCTTAGTTGGCAAGTGACCTTGGCCTTCTCGGGCGGCTATGGTCACGAAGAGTGCGTCGGGCGCAATGCCACTGAAAAAGGATATCCAGCATGTTTTAATCTCATCGTATGGTATGGGAGGTTTACGATTCACCTTGTATGCCTTAGTTGATGTAGCTACTGCCTTGGTGGTGACCGTGTACCGAGTCACGTTGTTCGCGTATGCGAAACTGTCACCGTCGCCGTGGTGCTCACTCGGAGCATCGAACAGATCGGTTGTGCTGTTTGGCGAGTCAGGGAAGGCCTCAGTTAGGCCTTGTTCGAGTGCCGTGAGGTGCCTGTCGGCAGCCTCCGACGTAGTGGTACTCGGTGTGTTGCCGTGTACCATGTGTGCGATGGGCGAACCCGACTGGTGAGCAGATTCGTCATCGTCTTTGAGTTCGAAGTTCGTACTGTCGGTTTCTTTCTTTCCAACCCGGTGGGCATTCACATCGCGACAGCGCTTGGAGCAGAATTCATTTGCTTTGCCATTCCAAGAGACGATGCCGCAGCCAGCTATACACATGAACCCCTCACTTGGATTCGCGTGTATGGTTGCACACCGCTTACTGCAGTATTCGAACTGTGGGAAAGCCCACTGGTAGCATGCCGGCGGGTCGTTGAGGTATCGACGACACATGCGAGGCCTCATTTCCTCGTATGGTGGTGGTGGATCGTACACACTGAGTGGAGGCTTTGTAGCCGTTCGTTTGCGCTCAGCGCGTTCCGCCTTGTCAGCATCCATCATGGCACCGAAACGCTCAGCCGCCTCTCGTCCCACGCGTGGACCTCCACCCATGCGTGTTGCCTCTCGTTGCATCAGTGTAGCTTTACCGAGTCCAGCCTTCACCAATAAGTTGCGATTTCTATGTATTAGACGTCCTCGCACATGAGCTTGGATGATGGTGGCAGCCCGATCCCATTTCTCTGTGAGTCTGACGTATTCTTCGAAGTCGGCGTCAGTGACCCAGTGGCCTGTCCTTGTGCGCCGCCAGGGATTTGGAATGATCGAATGGAATGATCCATCGAAGAATGCCGACAGGCACCTCACCTCGGAGAAAGTGGCCGGTGGAGAGGATGGCGATTCGCCTTCTTGGTCAGGACTAGTGGCACTAGCGGATGAGACAGTACTTGATTTCTCTCCATCCCCCTTGTGTGCGATGGGAGATCCGGACTGGTGAGCAGAATCGTCGTTGTCGGTGAGTTGGAAGTTCTGACGATCGGTTTCGTATGTCCCGGTCGGCTTGGAATCGCCGATGTCCATGATACTCGAGATGGCATCGTTGAACGAACCGGTATCGTTAGTAACGAACGAACTGATATCGTTAGGAGCCGATCCGAGATCGCTCCCTGCAGAGAGACCGACTGGTGAGTCGATTTCCTGTTCCACGAAGCCGAGACCGTCGTCCCCCAGATCGTATCGTGAGAGATCGTAACGTGTCACGCTCGTGACGAAAGCGCCCAGTGCCTCGTTGAGTTGGGCTTTCTTCACCCGCAGAGCCTCCTCTTGCGTTTTAACCGTCGCAAGGGCGTCTTTGGGTGTCGTGCCTTCGGAGAGTAGTTTCGACACTTTGAGTTCGATTTGGTTAAGATGAGTGTTGGTCGCGTCGAGTTTCCTCTGGACCTCCTCTTTCCCCATCTGTTTGAATGTCTCCACCGCATTGGCATATTTGGTGGTCTGGCCATCAGACTCGTGTTTGGCTTTCCACTCCTTTTCTGCAGCGATAGCCTCGGGAGTTTTCGGCGCGGTAATGGCTTCCTTGGTTTCGGCGTGATTGTTGCGGAAGCAGTACTTGCCATCAAATCGGGTTTCACCGTTGTATTTGTGACCCCCTTTTTGTCCGCACCTCGCACATTTGCGAGTTTCACCACCGCCTCGGCCGCCTTTCCCGCCTTTGGAACCATTGTTCCCTTTGCCTTTGCCCTTGCCTTTGCCTTTACCCTTGGACAGCTTCGAGATGGCCGCCTCTTGAGTNGTGACTCTGGCTTCGAGTTCTTTGATGGTACTGAGAGCATCCTTATCCGATTTCGGCTTCCGTGAGGGATTCATAGCCTGGAATTTCTGCCACTGGTTTACTGTTTTCTCGATCCACAGGTTGAGTTCTTTCTCATCCTTGAATCCTTGATCGAATTCTTCGATTGCAGCGTTATAAGCCACATCGCCGTGTGCAATCTTTGCGAAAGCAGCGAGGAATTGGAGACCATAGATGTCCACCAGTGTAAGACCGGAGTCTTTGGATTCACGCATCCTCTCGGACCACTTNCGAAGGAATTCTTCCGGATTCGTAAAGGTAAGCGCGAGAGAAGGTTCGGTCCACATGCGGCCAGCCATGCGTTTACGAGTTAGTTCTCGTGTGAGCATGTCCTTGATTGCGATCGTTACCGCGAACGAGTATGTTTGACCGTAGGACACACTTGTGCACTCCCGAATCATCTTTTTCGCCATAGGTCCAGCGAACCAATATTGCTCGACCATGGTGTAGAGTTTACTGTCGAGGTGATGAGTGGCGTTGTCCCACTTGGAAGGATGATATGGGCTNTCCTCGGNTACTATCACAATGTCTTTCGAGATCATTTTGTTGGTGTATGTACCTTGTTCGGCCTCACTTGCCACCGTTACCGATTTGGCTGGTGAGTGAGTCACCGCGTGAGACTTGCTCTCGGCGTGCTTCATCTTTGCAGCATAAAGTGCCTTGAGTTGAGGGTCCGACTCTGCCTGTTCGGGCATGCCATCGGCGGCATCATCGTCGGTCATTCTCGCGATGATTTCGATGTACCGTTTGAGTACCATCCCGCCTTTGTATTGGCTAATCAAGAATCCTTGTTTCTTGAGAGTCGTATAGAAAATGTAGGGGTTATACCCCTTTTCCGAATTGAAGCAATACCTTGCNTCGGTGCGNNNCATCAGAGTCTTNAGTTCGTCGAACTTGTCTCGTNGAGTGGACTCGAGTGGTGNCTTGGATTGAAGGCGTTGGATTTCCTTTTCACGCTCTTCGGCTTTTGAGGCTTGCTCCTCTGCGAAGGCATTGAACGCGCTTTCGGCATCTCTGATTGCCTGTTTGATGTCGTCCGCCTTTTGAGCATTCAGCTCGTTGATTTTGTTCTCGAGTTCTCGATCTTGTTTCCGCCGTTGCTCGTCAGCTTCGTTGCGAAACATTTCTGCCTGAATCNCGAGTGCCGTGTTTATCTGGCGTTGGATTTCAGCCGCCATCGTAGGATCCACGCTCCCTGCAGTTGAAGCTGGAGTCTCCTTACTTTGTGGTTTTGCTGGCTGAGCCCCGAGAGGTGTGGAGGTTTCTCCAGGCATCTCTCCTTCACTGACTGTACGATCTGGGTCTTCGTCGTCAGTGTCAGCAGTCGACCCTCGTCTGGGTCCTGCCTTTCCTCCTTTCGGTGGAGGCATGGCCTGGATCTCGTCGGAGAGCAGGTCCATCAGTCCGCAGACAATGCCGAGAGCCATCAGGGAGCTCTTGGTTTGGTTGGTCTTGAACAGTGCAGTGATCAGCTGCTGTTTTCCGACCGGGACTGTGATGATGTTCAGCGTCTTGATAGCAGTTGTTTTGGCGAGGGCAACTGCTGTGGATACGAGGCAGCCAGCCATGGCTATTTCGCTCTCGATCCCCATCGTGGTCTCTAGGACCGAGTCGATGGTGCGCTGTATGTAATCGGTGCCACAGAGTGGACTTTTGGCGTTACTGGCCTTGNTCTCCACAGTTAAAGCCGCCGTGGAGAGGCCTCTGGCGCCTGGGAATCTCAGGATCCCTGACTCGTACTCGTAGTACATGACTGAGTCTTCCGTGAATACCTCTCCGATGCCACTAGGCTGAGCCCCACTAGAACCGTCATTAACACGCCGATACCCATACAAGCCCGTGGACAACGTAATCGTGTCGTCAGGGAGGGTACCATTATGCTTACCGATCAGTTCGAGGAGGCGATCGAAGGTAGGGCGTGGCGCGTGATAGATCTCATGGTTGCAGAACCATGGTGGTAGATCGTCACCACGTGGCCTAGGCGTTACTGGTGCCTNAGACCATATCCAATCGGAGACAGCATCTGGATGGGTTCCTAGCCCCAAGCTGGACACCACGCCAGGATGTCCAGTGGCGTCACCGCTGACTGCAGCAGCATTGAGCTGTGCAGCCTCCAGAGCCGTGTTGAGATAGCACGAACTGTCGATCACCCACTGGTGGGGGTCACGACAGCCGACCTGATCAGCGGCATCATCTGCCTTGACCAGGGTTTCTTTTCTCAGACGCGTGTCATGCAGTGTGTGTGTGTGTGCGTGTGTGCCAGTACACTTGTCGTAGTAGTACCACCCTCGTGCCAGTGCAGATGCCACGAAGTCGTTGGAGGTCTCGGGAGGTCCCATACCTCGAAGAGTTGTGCCCACAACCTTGGTTGGGGTTGGCGAGGGCTGCAGGCACGAGTCTTGATCCGCTGGAGCCTTGTGTGTGCGTGTGTGTGTGCGTGTTACACTCTTGTTTGACCAAAATTTGGTCAAACAGGTCGTGGTCTCTCGTGCGTGGGTGCATGACGAGCCATGTGGTGGTGCATGCATGTGGGGAGAGGGTGTGTACTCACTCTCGTCGCTTGTGGGCGACGTGGTGGTCTTGTCGGTGCTCCTACTAGGTAGGAGAGGCTTGAAGAGTGTAGCTCCAGAGAGGTTTGGAGTCAAATCGATACTGGGACCGAGCGACACGGGCTCAAACTCGGTACGGTAGCTTGTCGTCCATGTATCTTCTATGTCGATGCTTGAGAGCGACGTGAGAGGCCTGCAGTCGAGCCACATTGTGTCGCTCCCTATCGGGTGTTCGAGGACGGAGAGGGATCGCACGTCCCAGCTAGCGAA
>NZHC01000080.1 GCA_002689655.1 Rhodopirellula sp.
ATGATCACGGCGGGCATGATGATCACGGCGGCAATTCAGGACAATGTGATCACGATCATGCCAGTCAAAAAAAACCGCGCCGCATTGGTTGGATCGGAATGTTGTTCGGGCTTGGGTTGCATACCATGATCGATGGCGTTGCTCTGGCGGCTAGTGCCGTCGCAGACGCTGAACATGGAGCGGCATTGGGGTTAGCTGGGATCGGCACCTTTTTAGCTGTCACGCTGCACAAACCATTGGATGCCTTTGCCATTACGTCAACGATGAAGGCTAGTGGGTGGTCTGTCGGTTACCAAAATCTCATTAATTTTCTGTTTTCGCTCGCTTGTCCCCTAGGGGCTCTGCTCTTCTATTTTGGTTTTACCCAAGTCAGCGATAGCGCCTGGTGGTTAGGGTGTGGCTTGGCGATATCGGCAGGTTTCTTCGTGTGCATCTCGCTATCAGACCTGCTCCCAGAAGTAGCTTTTCATGATCATGATCGTGGTAAGCTTACGGCGGCATTGTTTCTGGGAATTGCGTTAGCTGTCGGGGTTGAGAACTTACCGGGGCATTCTCACGACCACTCGGGTGAACGCCGGCATCAAACTTCTGATCCATCTGCGTCGGGTCAAGCGGCACAGCATGACCACTCAGAGCATGACCACTCAGAGCATGACCACTCAGAGCATGACCACTCTGGACATGACCACTAGCGTCATGGCTTGGTAGGCTGGCTTGATCGGTCGACAAGGCTCTGGTACGTGCGCAATGAGCAACGTGCAATGTAACTACCTTGAGGTGGCACCGAGGCCCCCAGTTATGCATGCGAACGCTGCATCAGCAGGTTACAATCATCATCAGATAGATTTGAGTAAGCGAATATGGTGGAGTGTACTAATGTCTCGATCACTTGATTTGTATTGCTGCCAGTGGTTGTGCTGGTTTTTCCTGCTCGTGGTATTGAGTACAGGGGCGCGAGGCAATGCCGACGATTGGCCGCAGTTGCTAGGCAGTGGGTTGCGTGCCGGGAATGCTGCTGATTTTGCCGTGGATGAAGCGTTAGGGCTTCTCGTGTCAGTGCCAATGTCAGACGCTATTCTGGCGTCGCCCGTTGTCTCAGAGGATCGCGTTTATGTGCTTGATGGTTCCGGGGTGTTGGCCTGCATTGACATTGCGACTGGCAAGAAACGATGGCAGTTCAAAACTGAGGGGGGGAACGGTAATTGCAATAATGTTGCTTCACCTTGCGTCATTGATGGTTACGTCCACATTGGCACAATGGCAGGTTTCTATTACGTGCTGAATTGCAGTGATGGGAAACTGGTTCGCCGCGTGGATTGCGGAGAGCCGGTTTTTGCGGCGCCGGTTGCAGGGAATGGCCGAGTCTACTTTGCAACATTGGGGGCGCGGCTGCACTGTTTAGAGCCTGATGGGGTTTCCAATTGGCAGTGGGATTTTGTTTCTGTGGTGATTGGTTTTGATGGTGACCGTTGGAAAGGCGATGAGTGGCTGGCTTTTCGCGGTGACCGGGTCACATGGCGAGATCATTTTGTCTGTTCCCGCGAAATTTGCCTCTTGGGAAAAACCGTCATCATGCCCGCAGGGGGGAGGACGGTGTTTATCAATGATCTCGGCGATACTGCTGCTCTGGAACATGTGGGGGAAGTTCCTGATTACGTGGGCAAGGAATATCCGGCGACATTTGGGCAAAGTGCAGATGAAAAGGGGCGAGTGTTTGTGCAATGGCATCGTCGGGACAACGCCGGTCGTGTTGAGGTCATGAAGCTTGAGGATGGTGAATTTACTACCCAAGTGGTTCCTGGTACTGAGACTGCGATTGATAAGCCAGGATTATTGAGTTTTGCCTCGGTCAGCATTCGAGGTGACGATGTATACCGAGTCAGGCCTGAGCAGGGGGCTGGCTTAAGTCGTCATTCTCTGGCAACCGGTGAGACGGATTTGCTTTGTGAGCAGGCAGCAATTGCCCCACCCGTCTTAACGCGTCAGCATGCGATCTATGGTGGGCTTGATGGAACGCTCCGGATGGTGCCGCTGCATGGGGGAAAAATCAGAGAATTCAAAACCGCGTTTGGGGCGGCGATCAGTGCTGCCGTCGCTGTTGCCAGCGAACGTGTGTTTGTGCCGTGCGAGGATGGTTATCTCTATATCTTTGGGCCTGATGGTGGCCAACGGCTGCCAACACAAAATTTGAAGATTTATCAAATTCGCAGTTCGTTGAAAGGGAAATTTGCAGATTCAAGGTATGACTGGTACACCAATTATGGTGACTTCAGCGGTACCAATGCCAACGATCAAGGTCTGCAACCTCCCTTGCGTATGCGGTGGGCGCGACGTCTTGAGGGAACAGTAAAGCATTTGCCAGTGTGTGGTGGTGGGCGACTGTATATGCATACTGCGGAAGGACAAGTGATCGCGGTTGAGCAGGACACTGGCAGGATGCTGTGGAGACGCCATTGGCCCGATGTTTACTTGTCCTTCACGTCGCCATTGTATGTCGAAGGAAAATTGATCATTCCGCAGGCAGGTATCAAGCGATCGGTGATGAGGTGCTTGGATGCAGAAACAGGGGACTTGCTTTGGGAGGCTCCGTTCACGGGATCGCCCAGTTGGAGTCGTCAGTTTCCGCCTATCGTGATTGATGGCTTAGCGATTTATGCATCGGGCTCAGGTGAATATGCGGCTCAAGGCACTGAGAAGCCTTTTACGTTTCGAGGAGATCCCGTTGAACGTGACGGAAAGGAGGTGATGAGTTGGATTTACTCGAACGACAATCCTTACTACCCCCGAAATCATCGCCCTCGTCTCTGGGCGTGGGACCTTGAAACCGGCAAGGTTGTCTGGGAAAAAAACTATGCCGAGTTCGGGCGAGGTGGAAATGATTGCGGAATTTGTGAGCTGAATGGCAAGCTTTTCTATTCCGTGTTCTTCGGGTATTCCGAAAGTCAGCGTGTTCGTCGGGGACTGCCTGCCAAAAATAACGGCTTGACGGTTTGTCTGGACCCCAAAACTGGTGACCAGATTTGGATGACGACTGACTATTACGTTACATCCAAGTGTACACTGAGCGCGCGTGGGGACCAGCTGTATATCGGTGGTTTCAACCGTGCTCGAGAGGGAACCGACGAACGATTTGTATGGTGTTTGAACGCAAAAGATGGATCTTTGGTTTGGCGGTCAGATCCAATCACTTCTGCTTTGAATGTTGTCACGGTGGGACCAAAGTTCGTCTTCTCAAATGCTCTGAGAGGCAAAGGGAACGTGTTTGATCGCAAGACGGGGGAGGTGACCGGTAGCATTGGGCACAACTATGCCTGTTGCCGATTCACACTTTCAGAGCCCTATGTTTTGGGTGCCAACATGGACATGATTGATTTGTCACGCAATGGCAAATTGGTTTCGACGGGGCCCGCGATCGACTCGCGGGAGTGCTTGGGAGCGGTCGTGTCGAATGGACGCATTTTTTACATGTCGCAAGCCAGCGGCTTTGTCGTGTCGCAGACTTACGGAACGAATTCAGAAAGTCTTCCCGCGGTGTGGGATCGCTGATCAGGTCGTCATCTGCTCAAATATTTTTCGTTGCTCGATCAAGGCCGCAACTTTGTCAGATGGATTGGTTCGCGCTTCCAGCAGAATCCACCCCCCGTAGTTCATGGTCTTGAACTTCTTCATCAGTTCCGCATACGGATATTTTCCTACATTCAGTTCACGGATGTGGACCGTGTCACCGAATCTGTTTTTGACCATGTCAAAGTTTTCCGCGAGCCCGCCACCTTGCAAATCAACATCGTTTGAGTTCCAGCAGACGGTTGCGTTCGGGTTTGTCGCCACCTTGAAGATGTCGCGGACGACTGGAAGTTCGCTTGTGCCACGCCCGTGAACCTCAACTCGAATTTGCTGCCCCAACGCGTCGCCAAATTTGGCAACTTCATTTAGAGCCAAGCCAATTTGCTCGATGGTTTTTCCTCTCGGGATATCCTTCACAAAACCATTCGGTTTGACTTTGACACCGCTTCCTCCGCAGTCGTGCATCAAGCGAATGTAATCTTTCGTCAATGCGATGTTGGCTTTGACCTTGGCAGGATTATTTTCGTGGTATTGGGCATTGGAGCCATAGCCCACCAATTCCACAGGACTATCTTCAAACCTCTTTTTGACTTCGGCTCTCTGTGCTTTTGATAACACCGGTTCAACGCCGTGGGCGTGCTGCGTCCGTAGTTCAACACCCATGACACCGGATTTTTCACAGACGTCCAGCAGTGTGGGTAAGTCCATGTCTTTGCCCCACAGGTAAGTGACCAAACCGAATTTCATCTTTTGGGCTGGCGAGTTTGTTGGGGCCAGTCCTGCTGCGTGATCGGGCAGCAGTCCGAGGCCTGCTGTTGCAGCGATTGATGCTGTTAGAAATTTGCGGCGTGGCTGGCGTGTTATCATCATGAAATCCCATGAGTAAGACGGTGGGGGATACCGATTGCACGGGGCGAGTGGCGATGTGCGGGGTGAGGTAACCCCTATCATAGACGGTTCTTATTGCAAGTGTGAACGGGATGCACGCGATAAGTGGGGCAACGGGTCAGGGGGCTTGGTAGTTGCTCGGCGTTGCATCTGCGATTTTCCACATGTAACGGGCGAGAAGTGAGCGTTGGGGTGCAAATCTATCTGCAGCGATCCTCGTTTTTCGCCGATATCCGATCAGTCTTTGCAGCGTTTTTGTTACCGTGATATCACTTTCTGGCCAAACGTCTTGGTCACTAAAATAGAAGATCCCAATCATGTCGGCTGTCCACTGTCCGACTCCCCATATTTCCATCAAATGCTGGCTTCGTTCCCGGTGGGTGAATGTCGCCAGCTCTTTCGCCTCGAGACGACCCAAACTGGCTGCTGTGGCAATTTCCTTCATGGCTCGTGCTTTGGAGCGAGATAGGCCACATGTTTGTAGTTGTGATGGGCTTGCCGAGGTCAAGTACTTGGCGAAAGGTTTTGTTCCACTGTCTGTGAGGACACGAGCCCAGATGGTTCGCGCGGCCTGCACGGACAACTGTTGGCCGGCAATCGTGCGACACATCATGGTCGTGAGCGGCTGGTCAGTTGGGCGTTGCTGTGGCAGAACTCCGCACTCAGATATCGCAGCGTGGAACTGGGCGCTGATGCCCAGGGACGTCTCCAGGAACTCCGAGTGAAGCTTGCGATTCATGCCGCTCTCGCTCTGTGGTCAGTGAACTGATTCGTGGATATTGCGCCGCTTTTTTCGCATTGTAAACCAAGCGTATACGAATCCGGAGAAAAGATTGAAGCCGCCAATGGTCGCGAACAGAATCGAGAAACCAAGCGTTTCGCCAATGAAACCAAGTGCCGGCGCACCAAGGAAGGTACCCAAGTCCAACATCATTAGCGCTATAGCGGACCCGGTTCCACGAACCGCGATAGGGAAAGATTGGAGAGTCAGCGAGGTCATGGTGTGGAACATCAGGCTGTGCCCCGCGCCGGTCAATATCGCTGGGACCGAGATCAGCCATGGATTCCCCTGATGTACGATACTGAAGCAGAACATCCCAACCGACATTAGCAAAACGCCACAAATCAAGACCTTGGCGGATCCGATTCGATCGGGAAGCTTTCTTGACAATAGGCGAACGATGATTGCGATTCCTGCATAAAACAGAAAAAATAAGCCGATCTCCGATACGCCGGGCATGTCGAGGGATTCACGGTCGATGAAACTTGCTACAAAAACAAATGGGGCGGTCATGCAGACGCCAAATGCGAAGTCCACTAGCAAGATCGAACCGGGCCAGTAACGGCGGGTGATCAGAATGAAATCCGCTAAACGCAGCGAAGATTTTGAACCCTCGTTGACGGTGGGGCGGAGAAAGTACAGCAACACCAGGGGAAGTGCATTCGCTATCGCCGCCACAAGAAATAGCAGTTCAAAATTGTCACGCAGCCGATTTGCCAAAAATAGGTCGCCCACAAACGGGCCTGTCAACATACCCAGAAAACCACCAATCCCAAAAATGCCTATCGCCTCTGTCTTTCGGCTTTCGGGACTCGTTTGTGAGATGTAGGTCAGGCCGCTTGCAAATACGATTGCCGATCCCATCACGAGACCGGAGCGGACGAGAAAGATCTCGAAGTCAATGCTCTCAAGGAATAGGTTTGTGAGAGCGGAGAGTGAAAAGAAGACCAAGCCACATGCCCACATCACTCGTGCGCCCAAACGGTTGATCCATTGAGCCATCCATGGGCGTAGCAGAAGTCCCAGTAAAGCACCCACTCCCATGATCATGCCGACTTGGCTCAAGTCGCCACCCAGGAATTCAATCCATCGTGAGTAATGAGCCATCAGCGTGTTCGCACTGACAAAACAGGTTTGGCTGACGAAAGCCAGCCAAAAGTTCCGGTCGTAAAGGCGGTCAGATGCAGGGCTGGTCAAAAAAGGCTCAGAGCGAAAGCGGTGCGAACTTCCTCTGTATTATCACGGCCTATCACCGATTGGTAACCCGCCTAAGTTTTGGCTGATTCATGGTGCCATTTTGTGAAAGTTCAAATCGTTGAATTCACGTTTTTGAGATTCGAATGGTAAAAACAGCGTTTGGCTCTTCCCCTGCATCTTTTCTAGTCACCTGCAGGTTGCTTGAACTTTGACTAGCGGGAAGATTCCAGATAAGCCACCAGATCAAATATCTGCTGATGCGTGAATGTGTTCAGCAAGCCATCGGGCATCCATGATATTTTCGAGTTTTTGCGGCTAGTGATCTCTGATTTCTTGATCTCGATGACATGGGAGGGATGGCCAGGGTCGGTTGCAATTCGAAGGATCGGTGACCGAAAGTCACCGCCACGAGTGATTTGACCTGAGTAAACGCGACCGTCGTTGGTAAGAACCTGGACGCTCCGATAGTCTTCCGCGATGACATCAGAGGGCCTTACGATAGCAGTTAGCAAGTCACGACGACTGTAGCGTCGCATGGCAGCTGTCAGGTCGGGACCAATCAAGTGTCCGTCTGTCCCAAACCGATGGCAGTGAACGCATCCTGCTGCTGAAAATATCTGTTTGCCGCGTGCTTGGTCCCCCGTTAATTCACTACCGCTCAGTATCTGATCAACAGTCCACGTTTGAACGAAAGCACGCGGCGCCGCAGGAATTGAGGTAGCGGGTTGGTTGGCAGCAGCAGTTGCCGCCCCGATCGCAGCCAAGCGGGAACGCTCGCCCGCGGGAACTTGTTTCATTGCATCCTCACGAATCCGTTGCAGGAACTCTGGAAGCCCGGCTCCTCCAAGTTCATCCGCTGCCATCGCAAGGTGCTTGAAGTAACTCCGACGAAGTTTCGGGGTCCAGCCTTCGGCCACGTTGCGTAGAACGTACAAGAAATGAAGTCTTTGTTCAGGGACCGTGTTTTGTGAGATAAGTTCGATAGTTTTGCGTGCGAAATGTTCGTCGCCGAGTGTTGCCAATAGTCCGCTGAGGAGTCGGTTGGGTACAAAGTTGAACCGAGATGCGGCGGCGTTCGCTGCAGCGTTGGCACTCACATTTGTAGCAGGGTACATCGTCGCCAATGTATCAACCAGCTCGGGCGTGATCTGGGATGAAGTACCATTGGATAGTGAGATTGCCAATTGGATTCCATAGAGGGCATATTCCTGAACAGAATCGTGTAGGTGGTTACGGGAAATTTGACTGCCCGATTGCTGAGCCAGCCCTACCAACCGTCTGATTGCCCGCGTGACGTCTTGACATTCTTGTGATCGGATCAGGCAAGTGAGGGCTCTTACTGCGATCGCTGGGTTCGTCTCATTCAAGGCCTTCTCTTCCCATTGGCTAGCTGGCCAACGCTCTATCACTCGCGCTGCTGCGTGACTGATCCAGGGATCGGTATTGCTCAGTTGTTTCCACGCCGATTTGAATTGTTCTTCATTGATTTCACCGTTCAAACAAGCCTCCAGTTGGCCACGCGATCGCCGCGATTGGGCCGAAAAGGTCTTACACTTCACTTGGTGAACAGTGACGTCCTCGGTGTCCGCAGACGCCAGCGGCTTGCGTTTGCCAGTGTAGGTCACACGATAAAGCGTTGACTGGGTCTTTCGACCACCGGTGATCAGATACATGCTGCCATCCGGACCAAAGTCGAGGTCGGTAACGTTGAGTGGACGTCCTTTTAGAAAAGTTTCACTGGTCATGGAGTAACTGCTGCCTCTGGGAAACAGGTTGATCAGTAAAACTCGGCCATATGCCCAGTCAAGAACGAAGAGGCCTTTGCGATAATTTGCAGGAAAGTTGCTTCTCGTGCCGAATTTAACCGTGGTTGGTGATCCCTTTCCCACGTCGAGCCCCGGGAGCGCATTGTCGGGGTGGTCGGGATAGTAAGCGGGCCACGAACCGGTGACTCCACGCCAGCCAAAATCACCACCTGTTGTCAGGTGCAGCATCCGAGTGGGGCGATACCACGGAGCACCCATGTCGTGTTCAGCATCTGCATCATACGTGAAGCACTCTCCATGCGAATTGAAATCGATTCCGTATGGATTCCGTAAACCGGCAGCAAGAATTTCCACGCTACCGTTGTCGGGGTTGATTCGTAGTAGATGACCCTCGCGGGTTTTTGAACCTTTCGCGGCTTCTCTGTACGGTGACGTGTGGTCAATCGCATCAGTTGGCAAGTCTACGGCGTCACCGTGAATCGAATAAAGCATCTGATCTGGACCGACCACAAGGTCGTTACGTCCATGCCCAACTCCGCCGCTTGATGCTAATATCAGCTCCGGTTCGCCGAATCCATCTCCATCAGGACGGAGGCGGTAAAGACCCTTGGAGTTGTTCGCGTTGGCAAATAATTCCGTGAATCGGAATGTCAGCCCGCGGCATTCCTTCAAATCACGGTTGATCCATTCGGTTGATTTGATGGAATCACCTTTTGCCGATAAGGTAAGACGCAGCAGTCCACTGGATTCCCTTGCGATGATCAGGCGGCCTGCGGCATCAACCGTCATGCTGACCCACGATCCCAAGTCAACTTCCGGATCGCTGGAAAATGGTACCTCTTGGATTTGGAAATCGTCAGCGATTGAGAACTTGGCAGCATTTTTTAGATCGCTAGCACTTTCCCTTAGGGCCAGTTTCCACTGTTCGTAGTTATCCAAGGCATCAATCCCCACCCGCTGCTTGATTGAACGGGAAAAGCCGCTTCTGACTGGGCCAAGATTGACAATCGTCTCGGGAGGTGATTGAGTTTGGTTCGAGCTCGAGCTGCGGGTTGCTGTCCAGTTCGTGTTGCCTTTGATGATCATGCTCGGGTGCACGTTGTTCGCAAGCATCAGCTCAATGAAAAAGGCAGAGGGACCGTCCACTCCCACTGCTTCGACAGTCAATGAGTGACTGCCGGTGGACAGTGGATGATGCAGTGTGATCTCTTGCATTGCCTGATAGGGAGACGCGACGCCAATCAGGGTTCCGTCGATCTTGATCCGCAAGGATGCATAGCAGGGCGCGAATTTGAGTTTGGCAGTCGTCCTGGCATGATCTACCTGAAACCGTTTCTTGAATAAGAGAGTCTCGTGTGCACCCTGATGGGATCTCACCCAGATCCAATTGTGCGATTGTTGCTCGGTGGATGTTTCAGCATTTGCGTGGGAGAGGCTCTGTTCGACAAGGCAAAGCAGACCAATGCTCAATGCAATGCATTTTGAGATGGATGAAAAGTAGGCTGGGGGGTGTTTTTCAGGTTGTTGCAAATGGTCTCGATTCATACAAGCTCTCGTAGAACACGGAGATTGACGACATCCCATTCCTCGCCAAGTTCGTCATTCATCCCCTTTTCGGTTTCGAGGTATCCTGGCAACTTCCCTAGAACTGAATCTTCGAGTACGAAACGAAACGCGTCCAAGCCTATCTCGCCCAAACCGATGTGCTCGTGCCGATCAACGCGGCTGCCAAGCGGCTTTTTGCTATCGTTCAGGTGCAAAGCGGCGATCGCTTGTTGCGGGAGAAGATCGTCCACCTTATTACGCATTTCGTCAAATCCACCTCTCGTGTTGATTTCGTATCCTGCCGCGTAGGCGTGGCAAGTATCAAGACAGATACCAACACGCTCTGGTTGTCCGATTCCGTCGATCATGAAGGCTAACTGCTCAAGGGTGTGTCCTAAGCATGAACCTTGGCCTGCAGTGTTTTCAAGAAGAAGTCTGCAAGTTCCTGGGGCGACACGAGCCAATGCTTCGGATGCAGCGTCAACAATACGAGCCAGTCCCTCTGATTCTGAGCTTTCGGTGAAGGAACCCGGGTGAACGACTAGACCATTGAGTGATAGAGCATTTGCGCGTTCAAGTTCAATCACCAAGGCGTCGATCGATTTGCGAAATAACTCTTGCTTCGGTGACGCCATGTTGATCAGGTATGAGGCGTGCGCGATTGGATGACTGACTGGGGACGCAGAGATGGCCTCATCCCAACCTTCGATTGCTGATGTGGCAAGAGGCTTCGCTCTCCAAGCTTGCTCATCGGGGCCGGATCCGCCGAGCGGAGGGCCAGGTCTACTTTGCAATTCCTGCACCGGGATGGACCCCGGTTTTTCATCTGCAAACACGGGCCACTGCCGCGGTGGGTTGCTGACGAATATCTGGATGCATTCGCAGCCAACGTCTTCGGCGCGGCCAACGGCTTTGGATATTCCGCCTTGGCAGGAAACATGGGAGCCTAGCAGCATGCTGTGTCTCGGGGTGTGGGGGCAACTTTTTAACGCATTTTAGCTGCTCTTCTCACCCCATCGCTATCGGGTCGATCAAGCTTTTGGCAACGGGACGCACATTTTTCTTGAGGAATGTGATCGCAAAAGANGGTGAGACAAAGCTGCCGGGTTGCGGGCACCTCAATTTGCCATCCGTTTCTGGTGCCCAAGCAACAGAATGAAATTCGTTCAAAAGATGGGAGAACGGAAGGGGGCTGTATGAACACTCTGACGTGCGAAAATGAAGGTTTGACCCGACGGGTGAACTTTTTAGGATTGCTGTGAAGCTATTTTTGTCTGGGCAGAGTGAGGTGGGCGTGGCAGTTCTGGCTGAAGTTCGCTGCGCGTTGCAGCAGTTTGGATTCAGCTGACCCGGGTTTGTCACCGTGACAGACGCGGACTGTAGTCGGCGAGGATGTCGAATTCGCTATGCTGGGCATTACGCAGCCTGATTAGGTTAGCGTGTCAATAGCCGAAAATAGTCATCTCCATAATGATGAGGGTTTGGCGATTGCCCTTGGCTTGCTAAAAAAGCAATAATGCTGTTGCAAAAAACGTTGAATCGATGACACGAGTAACAAGAGCCCACTGCGTTTTCGCCGCTCGAACGCTGGAAAATTGGTTTCAGTGCTGACGCGTGCTGATTCGAGATGCACTGCTTCGCTAGCGAGTTAGCCTATGGAAACTAAAATATCCGTCTCGATTATCTGCCTGAACGAAGCAGCTATCATTGGCGCTTGCCTGCAGCAAGCAGCCCGCGTTGCGGATGAAATTGTGATTGTGGATTCGGGCAGCACCGATAAGACACTTGAAATTGCTGAAAGCCACGGCACAAAAATCTTTCATCAAGATTGGCTTGGCTACGGGAAACAAAAAAACTTTGCCCTCACGCAGTGCAGTAATGATTGGGTGCTAAGTCTTGATGCTGACGAAGTTTTGACCGACGAGTTGATCGAAGAGATCAAGGGCCTGGATTTCGATTCAGGAGTGGTTGGGTATCGCGTAGCACGACGACTCTTTGTGGGGGATCGGTTCATTTGCTGGGGGGGATATTATCCAGACTACCAGCTCCGGCTATTCAGAAATTCACAAGGTGCTTTCAGTGAAGTGGCGGTTCATGAGAGTGTGCAGTTGACCGCACACGCACAAGTGCGTGATTTGAAGAATCCGCTAGATCATTTCTCCTATGATTCGTTGGAGCAAATGGATGCTGCGTTCACGAAATTTGCCAAACTCTCTACCAAGAAACGAAATCGGCTTTTGAATCCGTTGCGGGCTTTTTTTAATTTCTTTTACACCTTCGTCTATAAATACCTGCTCAGGTTCGGCTTCCTGCATGGTGTGACGGGGCTACGCTTGGCACTTATCCACTCCAAGTATTCGTTTCTGAAATACTTCTATCGGATTTGAGTTGTGGAGCTTGCTGTCACGGTAGCTTCCCTCTTGTGTGCTGATACTTGATGTTTTGCTTTTTGGACATAGTGGCTCAGGCCGCGAAGCACACAGCCGTTCGAGTCGTGGAACCCCACTTGGTTCATCCGAAAGGTTAGACGAGTGAACGTGAGCCATCGGAATGCGGATTTTGGCTAGCTGCTTGTGTCCAGTCCTGCATGGACTCGCTTGGCTAAAGTTGATTGTATTTTTTGCAGGAGCCTTTTGCTTTCTCAACCGGATATCGCGCCGCATTTTTTTCTAGTTTGGAAGCGATGGCTGCGGAAATGTCAATGTTGCAAACCGAGGCAAATTCAATCGCGAACATCATGATGTCGGCAAGTTCGTCAGCGACTTCCTCGGCATGATCTGGTGAAGCCGCAAGTGCATGAGATTCTGTGTTCTTGACCCAGCGGAACTGGTCAGCAAGTTCACCGACCTCTGACATCAGAGCCATCACAAGATTCTTCGGATCGTGGTACTGAAGCCAGTCACGTTCTTCAACAAACTGGCTGACCATCTGCTTGATCTCACGCAGGGTTGTGTCGCTGTCGGTGCCCATGGGGCTGCTATTCCTGTACTTGGTGGGGTGTGTTTTGTAGGGCTTTTGAGGACTGCACTGGATACGGACTTCTGAACTTATTTCCCTTCGTAATCAGCGTCNCTTGCATTGCATGAACNACGGGAGTTGGGCTGAACAAGCGAAATCTTAACTGCGCAAGTGCTCTTGGGCAGGAGGCAAAATGGTTCGTTGCGTTGAGGGCAATTCCGGCCCTCTCTCCTGATGCAAAGCATCGATATGCTCCATCAGCTGTAAGTTGAAATCCGATTTCATGAAACGGGACCCAACCGGAAGCTGTTCGCCAATGGTTGCCCAACATGTTGGAAGCGAGCGTCCAGGCCAATTCACGCGGCAATTTCAGGCTCTGACAGCCCGTTCGCGGCGGTTATTCGTGGGAAAACCGCCACTTGGCGAGCGTTTCGGCTCAGTTCACACGTTGGCGTGCTTGGTGCGGGGTTGATGGGAAAATACACTTCAAAACTGTCAAATCTACGGAATACCGTCAGGATTGGCTTTCTCAACGACTAAAATCCGGTTTTGCGGACCGATGAATAGCAAGTAGACTACTTTCGCGGTAGTTTTATGCCAGCCTTTTAAAGTTGGCGGAACTCTCTTCCCTGAAATGTGTTTTACTCACATGAACAAAATAAAAGCACTCGCGGTTTTGGCCCTNTCACTGTCCATGACGTTGCCTTCGGCTGCACAACGTCCTGGATCTGGCGGTGATTCTGGTGGACGGGGCGGTTTTGGTGGCCGAGGCGGAGATAGCGGCCGAGGCGGAGATGCNGGCTCTCGCGGAGGCTTCAGCAGCCGCGGAGGCTTCAGTAGCCGTGGTGGTGATACCGGGGGGCGAAGTTCTTTTGGCAGCCGTGGCGGGTTCGACCCCAGTTCATTTCTGAGTCGGCTCGATGCAAATGGAAATGGTGTGCTTGATCCCAGTGAGCAGCAGGGACCTGCACAGTTCCTGATTGGGCGTATGGCTCAGTCGGATCCCAGCATTAAGGCTGGACAACCCATTCCCCTGAAGAAGATCACTGATGGCTTCCAGAAAATGCGTGAGCAGCGTGATCCGGGTGGTGCAGGCGGCGGTCCACCGACAGGATCCTCATCGTCGGCAGATGAAGCGTTGACACCCGATCTGCTTGTACCAGGTTTCGGTAACGAATCTGAACCCTCGCTGCTAATGGGCTTTGGCGCGACGGCGGAGATGCTGGCTGTTGAAGTCACGCCAGCTGATCAGCGCGAGTCCGAGGAGCGAATGCGCCGCTATGACCGCAATCGTGATGGATTCCTGACTAAGGACGAATTATCCAGCCGGTTCGCGGGAAATCCAATGGATTTTGACCGTAACCGAGACGGCAAACTTTCAGTGAGCGAATTGGCTGTCCGATACGCCCGCCGACGACAGGGTGAGGAAGAGGCGAAACGGTCAAAGAGCACAGCATCAAAGAGTCGCAGCCGCGAGAGAAAAGTGGAAACACCGGATGTGTTCGATGGTCGCAAGTCGTACCGAGCGACCGCAGGAAGAGCGCTTCCTGAGGGTCTGCCTGGCGAGTTCACTGACAAGGATGGGAATGGTGATGGACAGGTCACGATGGCCGAGTTCGCGAAGGAATGGAACAATGAGGTCGTTGCCGAGTTCCTTGATTCGGACTTCAATGGGGATGGCGTGATCACCGCCGAAGAAGCCTTGAAAAAGGTCGAAAAAGGTAGCGTCTCCCAACTGGCAGAAGCTTACTCGGGTAAGCCCCGTTCGTCTGGATCTTCGGCGTCCGCCTCGCCTGCTCCTGCTGCCAGTAGCGGCGGAAAAGCGGATGAAAAGTATGTCAAGCTCGGCCAGCGAATCATCGATCGTTATGACAAAAACAAGGACGGCCAGTTGACCGCCTCGGAGTGGGGGAAAATGCTGATGAGCCCGGCCGCTGCAGACGGTGACCGAAATGGAAAAATTACCGTTCAGGAATACGCGAGCTGGATGCAATCGCGTCAGAAGCGATAGGCCTCGACCATTCATGAGCACGCAGGACCGCTGGAGGGTTTAGTGTTCCTGATTTCGGTGGGCCCAAGCTGAGTGCTTCAAAACCGTTGCACGCTAATGTTTGACCGCCAATAAAAACACTTGAGCTGCCGCGAACCGGCTGAATTTTCACAGCCGACCAGGTGTCTTGGTTAAAGGGTATTCGTGAACGTCTTTTTGAACGCATTCATTAGTGGCANCCATTTCCTGAGGCGTGCCGGGAGAATCGCGTTCACGGATGCCAGTGACATGGTTGCATGTCAGTCTGACGTCGAGGCAGGTGGTTGGATGATCGGCGGTTGATCTATCGTTGATAGATCGGCAGGTAATGATATCGAACACTTAGACTGAGGATTGCCAAGGCTGTTGAGTAAACGGCCCCGACATTCCGTTCTTCTCCTCCCCGAGCGAGCCAAGCGCCGTCGCTGCGTTGGGAATCAACCAGCAGATCAGCTACCATCTCGTCTGCTTTTTTGGCGTACTTACCACCCGCTTGATGCATGCCTTGTGCAAAGTAGTAAACGCCGTAGAAAAAGAATCTCTCGTTCGCTTTAGGTGGATGTTGCATCAGCCACTCCGAAGCGCCCTGCACCATTGGCGAGTCGTATTGCCCGCAGACTTGCATGGCAAGCAAGCCTGCGGCTGACATGGTAAAAGAGGGGTGGTGTGTTCCAGGCGTGTAGCTGAAGCCTGTGACTTTGTTGCGTGGTGTTCCGTCACGGTTCGGGGGTGAGGCGTACGAATAACGCAAATATTTGAGCGCTTCGTCAATTGCTTCTCCGGGCACATTCAGTCCATCGTTCTTGGCTGACCGTAGTGCCATGAGCTGCCAAACTGATACGGATAGATCTGAGTCGCGACTGGTAGGTGTATACCGCCAACCACCTTTCAGCTTTTCGGATTTCGAGACTTTCTGAGCACTGAGAATCAGCTCGATTGCATTGACCAGCATTTCATGGATTCTCTCGTTCTGCTCGATGGTCGCACCCATTCCCAGCATTTCTGTCAACATCAGGGTGGTGATTCCGTGGCCGTACATTCGGGATCCATCGCGGGCGCCGAGATAGCCCTGTGCATCCTGATTTTTCTTTTGCAGGACAAAATCAAGTGCCTTGGCCATTGAACGTCCTGCCGTCGAAAAGGCTTGGGGTTCAACACCGATCGACGCCATGGCCATGATCGCCAACGCGGTCATTGATACCTCGTGGCCACGATCGGCGATCGAGCCATTGTCACGTTGTGCATTGACCAGAAATTCGACCCCCGTTTTCACGGCGCTATCGATCTCGTCCGGTGCATACAGGCTGGCGGGATTGCCTTTTTCATTACCCTTGTCCTGTCCAAGGCAGGGCTGTCCTGCCGTCACGGCAGCAAGTCCCAAGAGCCAGTTCCTGCGGGGAATTTTGGCATTTCGGTAAGGTAAATGATTCTTCATATCACTCTGACTTTTCAGCGGCACGGGTTGCAATCGCACGGAAGTAGGCTTCGATTTCGCGACGATATTGTGGGGCTACGCTTTCGGCACGACTTTCAGATGCATCTTCTGTGCGGCGTTCCCTCAGTTGTCCCCATTCCGCACCCGATCTTTCTGTTTGCGTGATGTCCAACTTACCACCATCTGGCATTTGCATGCCGTTGCCCGACTCGGTTGATGGAGTGGATCCTTCTGATGGGCTAGGCTGTCCGGGGTTCATTTGAGCTTGCCGTTCGCGAGCAGATTGTTGGGCTTGAGACTGCATGGCGTTGGCCAAAGTGGGTGATGTTTCACCTGCTGTCTGTTGCTGCCCTGGTGACTGACTCTCTTGTTGGCCTGCCTGTTGTTCACCTGATGGCTGTTGGCCTTGCTGCGGTTCACCCGTTTGCTGCTGCCCTGGCTGATTGCCAGCCTGTTGTTCTCCAGCCTGCTGTTGGGATTCACGGGCTTGTTGGGACATGGCGCGATCCAGTTCATCAAGTGTGCGGGCCAGCTCTTGCCCCTGTTGTTGTTCAGCAGCCTGCTGTCCCTGTTGCTGTTCGCCATTGGGCTGTCCCTGTTGCTGATCGCCATTGGGCTGGCCCTGTTGCTGTTCGCCATTGGGCTGGCCCTGTTGCGAAGCCTCGCTTTGCTGTTGGCTGTCGGCTTCGCCATTCTGCTGGGGGCTCTCTTGCTCACTTGGCTGACTACCTTCTTGCCCACTCGGTGGTTGACCTTGTTCGGTGTCTTGAAGGCTGGTTTGCTGACTGTTTTGATCTGACTTGGGAGGATTTCCTTCTGCGAGCATTTCAGCAAGTTGCTGAGCTGCTTCGCTGATCTGTTCGGAGGCGTTGGCTACATCGCGATTGGCCTGAGGAGTTTTTTCGGATGATTCGGCAGCCTGTTGCAGGCTGTCCAAAGCGTTTTCTGTTGCCTCCGAAGCTGACTGTTCAATGGCATCTGCGGCGTTGGCAAGTTGTTCAGCCAAATCCTGCTGCCCCAGTCTTTCTTCATGTCGTGCGGCTCGACGCAGTTGCTCGGTGGCATTGTCGACTTGCTCTTTGATGTTGTCTTGCTGGCGGGCTAAGCGTTCGGCGGTTTCCTGAGGCACTCGGAGCTGTTCTTCGCTGGCCATTCCTTCGCTGAGTTTCCGCAAGGACTCCTCAATTTCGTTCAGTTCGTTCTTCGTCTGTTCTGCAAGACGTGACGCCAACTCGGCAGCGGGGTTCGGCTCATTCAATGGTGGCAGGCTTTGGTTTCTCGCGTCTTGCTCCCGTTTGCCAGCGGTCTTCTCACGTTCTTCAGCAAATGATTTTGTTTCACGCGCTGCTTGCTCAGCGGTTGCTGCGTTTTCAATTTTTTGTTGGAGCTCTTGGATATCCTCGGTCAATCGATCCGTATTACCTTTTTCGCGACTGCGTTGCTGCTCCAATTGGCGTTTTCGATTTTCTGCATTGCGTTTCTCGTTCCGTGCGTCATTGACGCGGCGCTCGGCTTCGCGTTTGGCACCGGACCATTGCTGACGCTCAGCGGTTGCATTGCGCACTTGTTGGGATCTCGCGTCACGGGCTGCAGCTTCCTGCTGTTGTTGTGAGCGTTTTCGACTCGCATCATCTTCGTGAACTTCCTGCTGCACGGCATTCTCAGTCGGTGCTTTTGCCTTTGCGATGGCTTCTTGGGCATTCTTGATTGCGTCGGTCATCGCATTGGCTGTTTTCTGCATCTCGGAGAGCAGCGAGGTCTCACCATCAAGTTTGGCAGCTTCTTTGACAGCATCACGTAATGCTTCTCGTGCTTCGCTCAGATTTTCTTGTGCTTTTGGCACGTTGCCCTGCTCTTTTGAAAGGGCGGATGCAGCTTTTTCGACCAGTGCCCGCTCCAAGGAATCGGTACGAGCAGCCAATGTTTCAAGTTGCTCAGCGGTACGTTGTTTTTGTTCGCTGAGGGTGGGATCAGCCTTCTCCAGATCTCGATTCAATTTTTGTTCTTGCGAGGCTGCATCCTCTAATTCGCGTTGTGCAGACTCGGCAGCTTGCTGGGCTATTTCCGACAGTTCTTGTCGCATCGGTTCGTTGGTCTGAAGTTCCCGCTCGAGTTGCTCCATCAACTCCTCTGGCGTGCTTTGGGCAGAGTCAGCCATCCGTTCCGCTTCATCAAAGCGTTGGTCGATCTCGTTCTGCATGTCCAGCGCTGCTTCGGCTTGCCGAAGATTATCACGGGACTGTTCTAATTCTTCGCCATTTTCGGCCGCTTCAAAGTGAGCTGCGGTTTGCTCAAGTGCCTCGGCAAGCTGGTCCAACGCCTCGGCAGTTTGTTCAAGGGCTTGTTGCCGCTGTTGGGCACCGGACGCTTGTTGCGCCTCCTGCATGGACTCCTCAGCCCGCTGGGCCGCATCTTGAATCTGTGCTGCTGCAGCATCGGCGTCTCTGGCCAGTTCGCGTTCAGCTTCGTCAGTGATGGAAGCCGTGTTCGCAAAATCAACAAGAGCCTCCATCGTTTCTTTCGTCGCCTCGGCGGCATCCTGTTGCTTGTCCGCTAACTTCTCTGCCGTTTCAGATGTAGTGTCCTGTCTTGTCTCGATGCGTTCTTCTGCCTG
>NZHC01000081.1 GCA_002689655.1 Rhodopirellula sp.
ACCGTTGCTGGCGAACTGACTGGCTTTCGGATGAGACCCGCACAAGGAACTGGATTGGCAAGAGCGAGGGNGCATGGTGTTAGCANNTCCGTTTTTCACNGGTGTGATCATTCTTTCACTATCGGGAGAAGNGAATTTCGCATTTTTTCTCCGTTGATGCANGTAATCTGGNTCGAATCTGGCCACGTAACGAGGCGGGCAGCATTTGGCCTTTGGGCCCCAAGAGTCNGGTNGATGAGTTTTTTATCTATGGATAACCTTGTTTCAAAGAATTTTTTTAGAAGTTTCATTTGAGGCCTTGTCAATTCAGGTTTTCTCGCAAGAGTGCNNCGTTGGCAAAAANAGCGGCGAGTCGTTCGCAGCCTCAGGCCAGCATCTCAAAATTCATGGTGTGACCCGACATGAGCGGGTCGGAACGAAACTAGGACTGACAGATGAAAAAAGCATTTTTGGCACTCGCAGCAGGATTCACGGTACTGGTCGCTGGCACGCAGAGCGCCACCGCTGGGTGTGGCACTTGCGACAAGACCATTGTCGAGAACGCCGTCGCCAGTAAGGACTTTGCAACGCTTGTTGCGGCGGTCAAGGCAGCGGGTTTGGTTGAGACACTGTCCGGNGACGGACCTTTNACCGTCTTCGCACCTACTGAAGCAGCNTTCGCGAAGTTGCCAGAAGGAACNGTTGCGGAACTNGTGAAGCCAGAGAACAAAGACAAACTNGTAGCGATCCTGACTTACCACGTCGTCCCTGGCAAGGTCATGGCAAAGGACGTCGTCAAGCTTGATGGNAAGAAGGCCAAGACAGCTCAGGGTGGATCTGTTGGCATCAAAGTCAAAGACGGCACTGTAAGCATTAACAAGTCGAAAGTCGTCAAAGCTGACATCGCATGCAAAAACGGCGTCATCCACGTGATCGACACCGTTCTGCTTCCGAAAGCGAAGAAGTAATTCCGTCGCGAATCGGTTAGACTACCGGCGTCAGGCACTTCTGTGTCTGACGCTTTTTTTATATTTGCAGGGAAACAAAATGAACANTTGTTTGCGATCTTTTGGCGTGTTTGCATTCTTGTTTGGGTGTGTATCGAGCAGCCCGGNAANCTTAGCTCATAGTCCGGTTGATTTTCTCGAAGTGGTTCGTGTCAAGCCTGCTCAAGTCATCGAGCACGGTGTGGAAACCAAGAGCCGTTATGATTCCGAGAGAAAGGAATCCAGTCTCGAGGGGCCCGTTTACTTCAGTCGTGGTGTCGGCGCGATGAAGCGTGNCGTGAANAGTCCACGTGCCTANCTGAGTTGGTTCGCCATCAAAAACCCGACATCCCAGCCCAGAAGGCGGGTGGATGTTTTGGATATGGTGCGTGGTGGGACTAGTAAACAGCTGCAAATTGGGAACGCCGCATTCCTCATTTCTCCATCGCAACTACTCACGAGTGGATCTCCCGATGATGTTCCCGAAGGTCTGGACATTTATAAAGCGTATGAGATTCATGACGGTACCTCTGTCGACCTGAAGTTGGACATCGAAAGCTCATTGGGTAACGGTAACGTCAACGTCGGTAAACCGATTTATCTCTGCATGTCCTCGGCAGAATGGCATCATGACGAAACTTTCGCTGTAAGCCACCCGAACGATTGTTTTGTGGTGTATGAGATTGACCAACAGCCCGTCGCTTCGACGTTCAACACGATTGATCAGTTCGGAATCAATGAACTCAAGGGCTCGAGCCTCCGATGGATTTGTGTTCGTGCGGCGTTCTTAAGGGATAAAGCCAAATAATGCCCGCAGCTAGGCCAAGTATGCTTGTGAGCGGCAGACGGGGTCGAGTTTTGATCTGCCTGGGCAGTGCTGGAAAATTTCAGCACTTCACCTCACGATTCAAGCGTTAGATTGCAGGCATGTTTACATGTCCGCGAATAGTTCTGTCGAGAAGTACCGTTCCATTCGGTCAGGAAAGACGGTGACTGCTGTCGGGGTGTCTGCGGAGTGACGCTCGATCGAGCGGACTGCGGCCAGAAAGTTCAGGCCGGAACTTGGNCCCACGGGGTATCCACAGCGAATCAGTTGGCGTGTCACTTCGATGGCCTCCTCATCCGAGACTTCGATCTCCTGCAAACTCGGGAAATTTGCATTCGCGAAGATTGTGGATAATCCATCCACAACGCCCGGAATGCGGCCGCTAAAGCTGGAGCATTCTACTTCACTCATGACTCCCGTATCGATCGGTCGTGCCAAGACGGGGCTTACATTGCAGCCTGCATCGCGTAGGCCTTGTGTGACGCCCACTAACGTTCCACCGGTGCCGACTCCACTGACGAACAAATCAATCGAGTCGGTATCGATTTGGCTCAGTATTTCCTGGGCCGTTTCATTACGGTGGGCATTTGCATTGTCAATATTCGAGAATTGTTGGGGCCAATAGGCGCCTCGGTTTTCTGAGATGCTCTGGGCACGGTTGATCGCGCCGGCGATTCCCTCTGGTTTGGGTGTCAGTTCGACTTCGGCTCCGTAAGCACGGATCATCATCACTCGCTCGTTGCTGACACCCTCTGGCATCACAGCCACAAATGTCAGACCAAGTTGAGCGCATGCTAGCGCCATCGCAATACTGGTTGATCCGCTTGATGCTTCGACCACGACTCCCAAACGGGTCACTTCCCCTTGGCGGATTGCTTTGGTGAGGATGTAGCGTGCAATGCGATCTTTTGTTGATCCACTTGGATTCAAGTACTCGAGTTTGCACCATACCGTGGGAGTCCAGCCAGGAACCGACACGGCAACCAGTGGCGTACTGATTCGACTCGATGAGCATCTGGGCAGGCGTGGCTTGGGTCGAGATTTCATGGGTTGGCCTGCGTGTTGATGAGCATGTTTCACAGCAAGTTGTGTAAAACACGATTGGCTTTTACGTGAAGCCAGTGTGGAAGAACCAGCCACATATTTCAACTATACCTTTCTTAGCTGGGTAATAACGAGGGCTTGGTCATGATGCTTCAGGGGCCTGTTGGTAGTGTTTGAAAACGTGCTTTCCCTATTGCCAGCATGTGGCTGGCAACAGAGACTGTCAAAATGGTGTCGTTGGGTGCCGTTGCCACCCAAGCCGATTTCGAGGAATGATAAAGACTCGAAAAGTGAGTTTCTCAATGAACTCGATGAAGATGGAATGCGCGTTGTCTGCTGCTGGATGGCGAGTTGGGCAATATANCGGTGAGCAAAAAGCGGGTCTGNCACAGTTTCAAGCTGGTGAAATTGACGTGCTCATTGGTTCAAGGGCGGTAGGTACCGGTGTAGACGGCCTACAGCACTGCGCAAACAGATTGNTCATCGCATCGGCTCCCTAGACCGCAGCAGCCTATGAGCAGTTCGTAGGGCGTCTGGTTAGGCAGGGCCAAGAAAATGCTCGGGAAGTCAGCAGATGAACCGGAGTGACAGCACAAGTCCGTGAGATGACCGTTGAATTTCCGGCAGATCCAACATGCGGCTAAAATCCACTTTGTCCGGAAGACAANCGTCGAGAACCAAGCAAGCATGTTGGCTGATTTGATTGAGCCAAAAGGATGCCCGCGCTGCCAAGAGGCACCAGGAGACTGGAAGCCAACTTCGCGATTCATCTCATGTGTAGTTCGTTTCCAATACAATTCGACGCTCACTTCTTCATGACGTAGGCATAAAAGGCTCCGACTTCAACGCCTTTCCTGGTCGTAAAGAACGAAGACATGCGAGTCGTTCCTGCTGGTAAGGACATTTTGAATACGACCTCTTTGGCGCCGGGTTTGACCGGAGNTTCCACGACTTGATCGCCAATGCGGACCGTGGCCTTGACGGCTGGAACAGCGTTGCCGGGAGTTGCACGAAAGGGGGTCTCGCCGGGCACATCATCTCCTGGAGGTAGCGGAGCGTCGATCGCGGCGTCGGCTTCTCGGGGCCAGCGGCGTAAACGGATTTCGTAGTCGCCGGCCTCGACCACTNTGACATTCCATGCGCCAATGGCCGCCGGATTGTCTATCGCCTCCCGTACGATGGCCTGGTTCCAGGGAATCTTGGCACTGNTGTCCTCGACCATCCAGTCATGGCTGGTCAGCAGAGTTGGATTTNCGTCTGGGTGCCCNAGGTGGATCGCNGGTATGTTTTTGAAAGTGGATTTCAGTTCGGCCCACCAGTCGTTGTAGAAAGCTCTGAGTCTGGCAACTGCATCGGGGTGGGACCTTGCTATGTTCTTTTTCTGTCCCGGGTCCTGCTTCATGTCGTAGAGTTCCCTTCCGTTGACCAGTCGCCAACGGTTGGTCATGACGGAACTCTTCTGCCACTTGACCGGATCGACTACCCGTTGAGAGTCGGTGATCAGGATCCGGTCGGGCCAGGAGCCGTCGGCCATCCTGGCCGTGTTGCCCAGGAGTGGGCGGATGCTGCGCCCATCAAATCTTACGCCCTTGGGCGAGGCGATCCCGCAAAGGTCGATTAGGGTAGGCAGCACGTCGACGTGGGCNGTGATCGGCTCGACATCGCGTCCACNGACAAGCCCTCCGGCGGGCCAATGGATGAACAACGGTACTCGATGCCCGCCATCGTACTCGCTGGTCTTCTTACCGCGCATGCCGGCGTTGAAGATTTTGTGCCCTGCCTTGGTGCCGTTGTCTGTCGTAAAGACGAAGATCGTATTGTCCGTCAGTCCTTCATCTTTGAGAAAGGTGCGAAAGCGGCCGACGTTGTGGTCAATGTTGGCGATCATGCCGAGGAAGTGCCCGACATAGACACCGTATTCTTTTTCGTAAGGATCGGCGAATTCCTGAGGGGCGTGCATGGGCCAATGCGGGGCGTTGGTGGAGATGTATGCGAGAAAGGGCCTGCCGGCATTCTTCTGGGCCTTGATAAAACGCTGAGCGTAATCGAACCAAACATCGGTGCAGTAACCCTCCGTGGGTTCGGCTCTTCCATTGCGAAAGTAGGTATCGTCGAAGTAGGCGTTATTCCAGTAGTCGGACGTTTCAGCGATTGTGCCACCGCCATGACGCAGCACCTCCTCGAAGCCGCGATCTTCCGGGCGGTAAGGATAGTTGTCGCCCAGGTGCCACTTGCCAAACATGCCGGTGGCGTAGCCGGCCTGCTGAAAGACCTGGCCCAAGGTGACCGCGTCCTCCCGCAGCAGTGAGCGACCGAAGGTAGTGTGCCAAGCACCCGTGCGATTGGGCCAGTGGCCGGTCATCAGCGCGGCGCGGGTCGGAGTGCACGTTGGGGCGACGTGGTAGTCGGTCAGGCGAACTGACTCGTGATAGAGTTGGTCGAGGTTGGGGGTCTTGAGCACGGGGTTGCCGTGGCAGCTGAGGTCGCCGTAGCCCTGATCGTCCGTCATGATAAGCACCACGTTGGGCCGAGCGTCTGAGCACGCTGCGAAGCTGGTGTCGGGAGCCGCCGCGGCGGCGAGCATCGCTAAGAGAATCAGCGTCTTGTTCATCATGGTCTATTCTCGCTTCCTTCGGTTCTACTTTTCGATCTGGGGCCAATGGTTGCCAGGCTGACCAGCCCGCTAGCCATCGCACCGGCGACGAATGAGGCGGGCATTCCCCGGATCATGCGCATCTGTGTGACGAGAGAACTTGTCGGCGTTGTCCGTGGCTCGGCCTTCCGCATCGAAGCACGCCAGAGATTCCTCATGCTCACGACCCAGCCCGCTCTCCATCCAGAGGGGAAGGATCCCTCCGTCGAGATGTTGCTTCATCTGGCGGTAGGCATCATTGATCCGAGGATGCACGTTGTTCATTTTCTCTGACTTTCCTCAATTGTGTCGACCCACCAGTGATACACGCTGGTTTTGTTGCCTTCATAGGCATGCGACGCCTGAATCAACAGGCGATTCCGCTTGTGTGGATTCAGGGAGCCGACTGCAATGCTGTTCGAATACGCTCCGAGTCCTTCTGTACGCATCTTCAGGTAGACGCCTTCATCCCAGACACGGCCGTCTCGCGAGGAGTACAGGACCATGTGCCCCTTTTCCTCGCCCTTCTGTGCTTTGCTGCCGCTCCGTCCATGCATGAAGTAGTAGCCGCCCGCCGACGACATCTGAGGGTTCCGCAGCTTCTTTGCGAAGTACGCGGTCTTCACGTCGGACCACGTTCGACCGCCGTCATTGCTAACCACATAGTCGGCGTTGCGTTCGTCGTCGGCATTGTAGATGTAGACGATCAGGCTTCCGGACTCGAGCATGCACATGGTCCCGTACGATTTGCCCAAGGTATCGAAGGGAAGCTCGCTGCGCTTTTGGAATGTCTGACCGCCGTCGCGGCTAACGTATAATTCGTACACATCCTCGGGCTTGTTCCCCAGGAAATTAATCTCATTGTCGTTCTTGAAGTTGAGCGCGAGTATCTCTCCGTTGTGGTACTTTGCATCGTAGAGCCTACCTCGATCGGTGCACAATTCAGAAGGCTCACTCCATGTGTATCCGCCATCTGAGCTGATGATGTAGGTCGGTATCTGGAACTGTCTCCAGATAACATTGGTGGTGATGTCACACACGAGAAAGAAGACGACAATATGTCCGTCTTTCGTCAAGACGGCCTTCTCGGCAAAGGCAGAGTACTTCTTGGCATCCGGCCCCCCATTTTGTCCCGCGTCGAAGAGGTCTTTTGAGTAGGCAAGCACGTGGGGAGCACTCCAAGTCTTACCGCCATCTTCCGACCGCTTGTACTCCATCCAGCCCACGGCTGAGTGACCTTTCGAGGCGGGCTTCGTCGGGTTGTGGCTGTCACTGGAGCAGCTCGGATAGAAAGCGAGAATCTTCCCGTCCTCGTACTCGACCAACGCGTGCCCCAGATGCCCGCTCCGGCCAGTTCGGGCATGATCTACGAAGAGGATACCTTCATTCGGCGGGTCCTTCGGGAACACCGCGTAACGACCCGCTACGTTATCCCCCACGCCATCAGCAAAAGGAGTGGTGGAGAGAAGCGAGGTCACGATCAGAGCCACGACTACTCGCATTGTCTTGTTCAGATTGCTCATCCGGTTATCCGGTGATTGCAAGGTTTTGTTCTGCCCAATGGTCTCAGCACGCCGTAGGTAACGGCTGGCTAACACTGGACCATTGCCATTTCAGCTCAGGTCTCTGACCAAAGTCGACGGGCTGGGATTAGAGGAGTAGTGGATGGGATTTACCATTAATGATTGTATTGCTAGGAACGTTGCCCGCAACGCAAGACAAATACAAAACAGTTAGACCCTCGAACCCGGATTACTTGATTGAGCGCAATGGCATGCCCGTCATACACAGACGCCGCCCCTTCGGCTGCTTCTGTGGCACTTTCAGCCCTTCTCGACGCCAGAAACGCTCAATTCGCTTGTGATTGACAATTCAGCCCTCGCGGCGAAGCAGTGTCGTAATTCGGCGATATCCATAACTGACCTCCCATAGAATTGCACCATTGTGAGTGAGAAAATCTTGATGGGGCGAACTGCCCGGAAAAGACTTCCAGAATGCCTCAGAAACGTCACACAGTGGATCAGATTGTTGCCAAGCTGCGTAAAGCCGATGTTGAACTCGGTAAGGGCAAGAAGGTGTCCGAGGTCTGCAAGCTGCTAGAAGTCGTTACTCAAAGTCCCCGAACAGACGTATTACCGCTGGCGTCAAAAGTATGGTGGCATGAAACCAGAAATGGCCAAGCAACTGAAAGCTTTGAAGAAGGAGAACGCACGGCTGAAAAAAATGGTCGCCG
>NZHC01000082.1 GCA_002689655.1 Rhodopirellula sp.
ACTTACTCCCGTTCATTATCGGCGCAGAAATGCTCGACTGGTAAGCTGTTACGCACTTTTTAAATGGTGGCTGCTTCTAAGCCAACATCCCAGCTGTCACGGCACTTCAACTTCCTTAGTGACTAAGTGGTCCTTCGGGACCTTAGCAGGCGATCTGGGTTGTTTCCCTCTCGACCCTGGAGCTTATCCCCCAGGGACTGACTGCCGAGGTAAGGTTGACCGGTATTCGGAGTTTGGTTCGGTGGGGTACCCTGGGAAGGGCCCCCATCCGATTCAGTATCTCTACCCCCGGTAACTAATTTACTCGACGCTATCCCTCAAGATATTTCGGAGAGAACGAGCTATCTCCTGGTTTGATTACACTTTCAGTCCTCCCCACAAGTCATCCCCTCAGTTTTCAACCTAAGTGGGTTCGGTCCTCCACGCAGTTTAACCCGCGCTTCAACCTGCTCATGGGTAGATCACACAGGTTTCGCGTCTGCAGCATACGACAAATTCGCCCTATTAAGACTCGGTTTCCCTTGGGCTACGTCCCGTAAGGACTTAACCAAGCCGCATACCACAACTCGCCGGATCATTATGCAAAAGGCACGCCGTCACCCATTTCTCAGCAAGCTGAGACATAGAGCTCCGACCGCTTGTAGGCACATGGTTTCAGGTTCATTACCTCCCCTAGCAGGGGTTCTTTTCACCATTCACTCACGCTACTGGTTTACTATCGGTCGTTAAGGAGTATTTAGCCTTGCGGGATGGTCCCCGCGGATTCAGTCCAGGTTTCACGTGACTGGACCTACTCAGGTGCTCCTATGGTGTGTATTTACTTTCGTGTACGGGACTGTCACCCTCTGTGGTGATCCTTTCCAGAATCTTCCACTAGCAACACACAATCCAACATTGGAGTCCTACAACCCCCCAGGGGAAACCCCCGAGGTTTGGGCTATTCCGATTTCGCTCGCCGCTACTGACGGAATCGATTTTTCTTTCTCTTCCTCTAGTTACTTAGATGTTTCAGTTCACTAGGTTGTTACAAACCAGCCTATGTATTCAGCTGGCTGCAGTTGGGAATCCCGGGATCATTACTTGTTTGTCAACTCCCCCAGGCTTTTCGCAGACTTCCACGCCCTTCATTCTCTTAACGCCAAGGCATCCCCCATGCGCCCTTAGTAGATTGGTCATCGAAATCCCGAACTCCGAGCAAGTCTTGCAATCGGCCTGCCATGTCCAAAGACAGTGCAGATCGAAAAAAAACCCATTCAGACTTCATTCATTCGAAAAGTAATCCACTTAACGATATCACATGTAAGTTGACGTTCCTTTGAGCGACTTACCACAAGGGCAAGGCTCTCCAGTCGGCCAACTTCAAAGAATCCTATTCAGAATTCATAGTCAAATCATTTTCATCTCTCTTTGTCGTGAACACCGAAGTGAACCCGGATCAGAGGTCAGAATAATGCGTTGACTCGCTCTTTGAACTTAATTGAGTCGCCAGCCTGATTTCGTAAGCCGTCTCTCCTGCAAGCAGGACATCTAGCCAACTGATCAAGCGTGGTGCTCTTTCAGATGCCAACTACCAAACAACCAAATTGTCAAAAATCAGTTCCTCAGTTTGGAGCATTGCTCCGCGTCGAGGGACGCTGCCTGTGGGCAGCCGCTTGAGGCCAAAGTGTTTGGCGTCAGGCGGTCGACCGCAAGTGAGGGGCGAAAGATACCGGTGAGGTCTTCTCTCGTCAACCGAGACTTGGAAGGTTTCTGGAAATAATTTTCCAGAGCTTCTCGTCTCGCAAGATCGTTGGAATTTTGCATGTTTGCCGCTTCCTTGCAAGGAGGGAAAACACTGAAAACCAAGATTAAAAGAGAACTTTCATCCAAGAAGGTTCGACTTTTGCACGGCTGGCTTCCGTTCCAAATCTCTTGTCTGCCATTGGGGCTAATCCAGTGCACTGAAGCAGTCACTGAATCATCTCAAATCGGCTCAAGACCACAAGAGTCTTGAATCAATCAAGGACGCAAATCCCTGATCTTCCAAAGTGGAGGTGGACGGACTTGAACCGACGACCCTCTGCTTGCAAAGCAGATGCTCTCCCAACTGAGCTACACCCCCTCGGGTTGGGAAGTTTGAGGGATCGCAACCGTTTTGACAAGGCGTCAAACGCGAACCTTTCAAGACTTCCAAAAGTGGGCGTGCCAGAATTCGAATCTGGGACCTCGTCGTTATCAGCGACGCGCTCTAACCAACTGAGCTACACGCCCTTGTCCGACCTGAGCCAGTTGCGACATCGCCGCCGCTCATTTGACCCGTGGTCGAGGGAAGCGGCAAAGTGTACGGAAACTCGATTGCCTGTCAAAGGGAAGAAACCCCATGTTACACACAGAATCGATTATTTCTTGGACGCAGTCCGCGAGTTTACGGTTCGCTTTCGCCTTTTTGATTTTGCGGATTTTTACTTTTAGGGAATGACGTACACCCGCAAGTGCCGCTGCTGTGCCTCCTGACGCGAGCCTTGCATGTGCAGTTTGAGCGGTATTTTACGTTGTTACAGGATACCGACGACCAGTATTAGCCTTCGTGGGGGTTGGCGTGAAATCGACATTTCCATGCTCGCCAGCGTCAGTCACACTACTGCTCAGACTTCACGGACGGTCGGGTCTGCCATTTCGCCGACGATAGCCGGAGTGAAAGATTTTCTCGTACTGAAATTCATGGAATCAATCGAATGATGGAACGTTTGCAACAAGCTTTGCCCATTTTGGCGATCGGATTGTTGTTCAGGTTAGCAGCAGCAGCTGACGCGGCGGCCCCGACTCCTGAAAACGCCCTCGCCCTCAAACCCGTTCAGGCAGGTGTGGATTACGAAAAAGTTGAGTTGGAAAAGCAGGGTGGATGCAAAGTCATCGATATTGACCGGGAAGACTGGTCTGGTTGGGAGGTGATTGCCAAAGACGGAACTTTATTGAGGCGATTTGCAGATACCAATGGCGACCAGCAAATCGATTTGTGGTGCTATTTCAAGTTCGGCGTAGAGGTTTACCGCGACATCGACAAAAATTTCAACGGTAAAACAGACGAGTATCGCTGGCTGGCGACGGGCGGGACACGCTGGGGATTAGACGAGGATGAAGATGGTTTTATTGATAACTGGAAGCAAATCTCGGCTGAAGAGGTGACCGCTGAGGTGGTAGCGGCTTTGCGTGAAAGAGATGCCGACAGGTTTGCGCCACTCGTGATCAGCGAAAACGAAATTGGCACGCTTGGTCTTGGAGATGCCAAGCTGAAACAAATCGGCGGGTTGGCGACCGCAGCTACGCGAGAGTTCGGCGATCTTGCCAAGAAACAAGATGTTGTTGCTTCTGATGCGACCTGGGTGCAGTTTGCAGCGGGAATGCCGGGTGTGGTGCCCAGCGGCACCGAAGAGTCGACCCGCGACCTGATCGTGTACGAAAATGCGGTGGCGATGTTCGACCAGGCGAGCGGTGGTGGCCAGTTCATGATGGGAACGCTGGTGCAGGTCGGGCCCGCGACCTGGAGAGTGGTTGGTTTGCCAGTACTTGGCGACGACAATGTGCCGCTGGCGGGTGTTGGTGGAAATTTTTTCGCGCCTGACACAGCGACCGCGAGTGCTGTCATGGATAACCCGGATTCAGCGCGGAAAACGCAGGACTTAGTCGCCAGATTGGAGGTGATCGATACCCAGCTGATCGCCACCAAAGATCCCGCTGCAATCGCCAAGTTGCATGAAGCGCGAGCAGGAATTGTTGAGAAGCTGATCGGTGTCTCGACTAAAAAAGAAGATCGTGAAATATGGTTCCGGCAGCTGGTGGACACGCTTAGCGTCGGTTCGCAAACCAACGCTTACCCGGGAGGTTTGGAGCGTTTGAAGACAGTTTCGCAGCAATTTGCCGGCGATGATCAAGCTCTAAGAGCGTATGCTGACTACCAGGCGATCAGTGCCGATTACATGGCCCGTCAGGCCCCGGATGCTGATTTTGCAAAGGTTCAAGAGTGGTACATCAATGCCTTGGGGCGGTTCGTGGAGCGTTATCCGAGCGTTCCTGAGGCTGCTCAGGCATGGCTGAATCTGGCTCTCAGTAAAGAGTTCGAAGATAAAGACAGTGAGGCTTTGGCCTATTACAAGAAAGTCGTTAGCCTTTTTCCCGGGGCTGATTCAGGCGAAATGGCCGCCGGTGCGATACGCCGACTTGAATCTGTCGGGCAGCAGGTCGAGGTTGAGGGGACCACGATCCAAGGGAAGCCCTTCAGGCTTTCAAATCTTCGTGGGAAACCTGTCGTCGTCCATTATTGGGCTACTTGGTGCGAACCGTGCAAGCAGGACATGAAACAGTTGCGTCGTTTATTAGCGACTTACCAGCGAGCGGGCCTGCGAGTAGTCGGGATCAACGTCGACAGAAACAAAGGTGATGCTGAGAGCTACCTGCAGCAGACGCAGGTCCCGTGGACGCAACTCTATGAAGCCGGCGGCCTCGAAGGCAGTCGGCTTGCAAGAGAATTCGGTGTCCAGACCCTGCCAACCATGATGCTGATTGATCCAAGTGGTAGGGTGGTGCGGCACAACGTCAGGGCTGCGGAATTGCAATCTGAGTTGGAGCGAATCAGGCAAGGCGTTAAATGAGCCCGTCGCTTCCTGTACTTTCTCTCTGTTTTGCCTGCCCTAGTCGGAGCCTGCTGTTGTGAGGTTGGAGCCTGAGTGGAGAGGCTACCGCAGTTTGGGCAGGCTGGGGAGCATCACCGGGTGCTGTAGCCAAGCCTGAGTCGTCGGCAGAGGCTTGGCTGGCTGACGTTTGGTCCTCATTTTCTACTAAGTGTCCATTTTCTACTAAGTGTCCAAGTTTCTACTAAGTGTCCAAGTTTCTACTAAGTGTCCAAGCGTATCTTGGAACTTGGCTGCCGTGATCGCTTGCGTTTTTCCGAAGCATTATTCCAGCTTTTTCGCGGCCCATCTAACGCCCTGCTTTTCGCATTTCGCTTAAAATCCCGCGGGTGAGCGACTTCTGGTTTGCGTCGTGGTTGTTGCTGCGGCTATGTCCCCTGAGTGTGTTGAGCGGCCTCTTGGTTTTGAGCTTCAGAAAAGGTCTCGCGGGCCAACTCCGGGGCTCTTGGTTCTGTGTAAACTATTGAGCCTGATTTTGCAGGGCGTTATTTCGCTCTGCTTTCGTGCGGTCGATTGGGGCAGTCGGCGGCAGTTTTGTTCTTATCCGTCCCTGTTCGGCCCATCTGTTCGTTGACGTCGTTGGTCGACTGCAGCCGAGCCATCGCTGTTTGGTGTCTTCACGTCATGGCAAAACGAAACGATCTGAAAAAGCGCCTCAAAGCAGCTGATCGCCGCCGAAGTCGTCGGCAATCAGCTCAGGGCTCGGCTGGTAACGCGGCTCCGAGCCAACCCGCGGTTAGCCCGGCGGACATGGTTGTGAATCTTCTGTTGGACTACGTGAGCGAGGATAAGTCGCCGTCGGATGTTGTGGCGACAGCAGCGTTGAAAGCCTGCGCCCGCGGCGATTTGCCAACGAAGGATCCTGCTCGTACGTTGGCCATCAAGATCGAGGCAGTGGCAAGTCAGCCCGGTGTCACTGCACGTGCCTACCGAGGAGCAATCAAGGAGCTCATTGAGGCTGCGGCGCTGCACGAGAGCAATCAGAAAGAAACTCCTGACGCATTCCTTGCTTACTTGTCCATCTTGGCAGGAAGCGTCTAGCCAGCACTCTCGGGACCTCATGCATGAGGCTGACACCCGTCGGGGGTCGCGGCAATCCATGTCTGCCGCATTGGTTATCTGCAGCATTGGTTTATCTGCAGCAGTATCAACGTCTCTGGATGCTTTGCCACGGTGTTCGCGTGGAGTCACATTTCTTGACGTCAGAGGATCGCTGGCATCCATGGCAGCGGCATGGTGTCCGCATCAGAGATCCGCAATGGGGATGTGGGGTTTTCTCACATTACCAGGTCGCGTTCACCCTGCCGTGGCTCGGCACGGCAGCAGACATATCACGTGATCAGTTCAGCTATCTGATGGTTCTTTGCGAAGTTGCAGCCACTCGCTGTGGAAAGAGCCTTCTTTGTCGACTCGACGGTACGTATGTGCGCCAAAGTAATCACGTTGAGCCTGCAACAGGTTGGCCGGCAAGCGAGCGAGTCGGTAGCCATCGTAGTAGCACAGAGCAGTGCTGAAGGCTGGAACGGGGATTCCGAGTACGGAAGCGGCTGCGACAACGGCACGCCATGACTCTTGGGCGTTCTCAACGGCCTCTTCGAAAAACGGCGCAAGCAGTAGATTTTCGAGGTTGGGGTCAGTTTCGAATGCTTCTTTGATCCGATCGAGGAATTGAGCACGGATGATGCAACCTCCCCGCCAAAGCAGGGCTGCGTTTCCGTAGTCGAGATCCCAGTCGTGCTCAGCGGACGCGGCTTGAAGCTGTACGAAACCCTGTGCGTAACTGACGATTTTGGAGGCATAAAGTGCCTGCCGAACAGCTTCGATGAAAGCTTCTCGGTCACCAACGAGGCTCCGGGCGACAGCTGACATTTCAGGATTAGCTGTCTCGGCCGGACCTTTGAGTTTTTCGCTGGCTCGGACGCGAGCCTCTTTTTGTGCCGACAGTCCGCGAGCAAAGACGGCAGTGGTTACCAATGTGCTGGGAACACCCAAGTCGAGTGCAAGCTGACTCATCCACTTGCCTGTACCTTTGGCACCAGCAATGTCCAGAATTTTGTCGACAAGGAAGCCATCGGTATCTTGATCGTCTTTGACACTGAAAATGTCGCGGGAAATCTCGATCAGATAACTTTGTAAATCACCTTGGTTCCATTTCTCAAAGACATCATAAAGCTCATCGTTGCTGAGGCCACCGAGCTCATGTAGCAATTGATAAGCTTCACAGATTAGTTGCATATCACCGTATTCGATGCCATTGTGGACCATCTTGACGTAGTGACCGGCACCTCGGGGCCCTACCCATTCGCAACACGGTATATCATCGTTTGGGCCTACTTTGGCAGCGATCGACTGAAACATCTCTTTGACCTCTGGCCAGGCTTCCTTGGTGCCGCCAGGCATTAGGCTTGGACCCTTCAGAGCGCCTTCTTCACCACCTGAAACCCCGCAACCGATGAATTGCAGACCTGCTTCTTCGACGCGTTTGGTTCGTCGCTCGGTGTCTGCATAGTGAGTGTTTCCACCATCGATGATGATGTCGCCAGGCTCGCAGAGAGGGATCAGTGACTCGATGATGGCGTCGACGGCAGGGCCCGCTTTGACCAGCAGCATGAGCTTCCGGGGACGCTTGACTGACTTGACGAACTCTTCGATCGAGTGCGTGCCTACAAAATTCTTGCCAGCTGCCCTGCCCTTGATCAGATCGTCCACTTTTTCCGTCGTTCGGTTGTACACGGCGACCTTGTAGCCGCGGCTTTCCACGTTCAGTGCGAGGTTCTCACCCATCACTGCCAAACCAATCAGACCAAAATCACAGTCGCCACTCATCGTTATTCCAAGCGTTTCTAGGTATTCGGGGTAGAACGCCTGATTCTAGGCTCTGCTGAAAAAACGAAAAGGCCTTACCCGCTTGAAGCTTCATACGCGTTTTACTGGATCCTACCAATGTGGATGAATTAAGCCGCTCGCCCCGAATGTCAGGTCGAGTTTACCGCCTCGATGCCCTGTCTCTTTGTATTTTCGCGGATATTCCGAATATCATGTTTGGGCGGGGGAGGACAGGTTTGCGGCATTCCGTTGTGGTCCAAGCGTGATTAATCGTGAGAGACTTGCTTGCCCGGCGGCGAGTATGGGCTACCTTTCCACGTTGACTCTCTGTTTCAAAGCGTTCCGATGGCCATTACGGCAGACCGGACATTTGTTGGGTGATTGTCGGCACGCTGATTGCACTGCTGATCAGTCGGATTTTCGATGCTCAATCGCGATTTAAGTAGGAATTCCAGCCATTTGGAAGGATTTTGTGTCGCGTTGGCAGCCCCGAAAGTCCAATATAAGCGGCACGACCGGAGAAAATAGGTTTTTTTGCCACTCTGATCGCTTCGCTACCCATGACTTTGTTGATAGACCGAGTGGCTCTGATTATCGTCAGAGTAGTTCTGCGTAGACGCTGCGTGGGCACTCATCTTCACCGTTCAAGCCAAGCACGGCCCACTGATGACCAATTCAAAAAGTTGTTTCGCGTTTTTAACGCTCCTGATAGGTTCCATGATCTCGCTCCCAAGCCTGTTCGCCCAAGGTGGCGGTGGTGGTGGTGGCGGTGGTGGTGGTGGAAATAATAATGGGCCCACCTTTTCCCAGCCGGTTGCGGGCATCGATGTTGATGCTGCAGGCGTTCTGAAGGTTCGTCAGTTCGATCCACGACTGGCAAAGCAAAGAATGGCAGCTGCGAAAACAAGGAAAGCAGATGCTGATGTGATGCAGTCGGCCGACCTACGCAAGGTTTCGCTGAATCGCCTCGAGGCTGCGATCGCAGCTCGGCTCGCCAAAGGTGAGGGGGTGAATGAAGAGATGCAGGCACTGGCTGGTCTGACTTCGATCGAATATGTGTTCTTCTATCCTGAGACAAACGATATTGTTGTCGCCGGGCCGGCTGAAGGTTTCTTCGCCGATCCTACTGATCGCCTGATTGGAATCGAAACAGGACGCCCCGTGGTGTTGCTGGAAGATTTGGTTACCGCGCTTCGGGCTTATCGCCCCGGGTCCCGTGGAGCCTCGGTCATCAGCGTGTCGATCGACCCAACGGCCGAAGGCTTGCAGCGAATGAATCAATTTCTTGCTTCCGTTCGTGGTCGCGTTCAGCCCTCGGATGCTCGGCGTTTGGCTAGCGGCCTGAAGCAGAACTTGGGTCTGCAGAAAGTGACTTTCAAAGGAATTCCAACCTCGACGCACTTCGCCCGTGTATTGGTCGAAGCTGATTACCGGATGAAGCTGATTGGCATTGGTTTGGAGCGTCTGCCCGTTCGAGTCATGAGCTACGTAGAACGAGCCAAGCCAAGTGCTGTTGCTTCCAATGCGATGGAGCGTTGGTACTTCCAGCCAAATTACGATGGCATCGCCGTCAGTGAGGACGGCTTTGCGATGAAGATCAAAGAAAGAGGCGTGCAGCTTGTCGGGGCTAACGAGCGGGTCGCCAATGGGGGACAGCGAGTGGCGTCGGGACGGGTGAATAGGGCGAGCCAGGCGTTTTGCCAAGATTTCACCGACAAGTTCCCGCAGATCGCCGAAAAGGTTCGTGTTTATGCCGAATTGCGACAACTGATCGACGTTGCCATCGCTGCCGCTTATATCCAGCAACAAGATTTTTACGGACAAGCGGGCTGGAATATGCCAGTCCTGATGGACGAGTCCAAAGTCAACGTTGAGACTTACGTGGCACCATCGCAGGTGGAAACCGCTGTCAATGCTATCTGGAGAGGAAACACGCTGATGACACCACTCGGTGGTGGCGTCAATATGCAGCCCAAGATGGCAATCACCAGCAGTCGGGTCAAAGTTGATTCCGATGGTGATAACAACCGCGTCAAGCAATCCGCCGGGCCATCCAAGCTCGCTGATGGCCAGTGGTGGTGGGATTGATTTCCTGAATCGAACTGAGTTTGAAGCTCAAACAACTTTCATGAACTGCGAAACGAGTCACTCGTTTCGCAGTTTTTTTTTGGCGCCGTAGCGATTGATCTGACGCCGCGATCTGAACCTGCAAGCCAATGCACTTGCAAGTCAATGACGGGCACGAAATTAAGTGGTTTGGGTTGGTTGGTGGCCGTCTTCAGATCGTCATTCTGTTATGGTGAGTTGGCCGCCTTCGATTACCGGTCAGTTCGAGTTCCGGTACGTTTGGCCACCCTGAGCAGTCACTTCTCGGCTGGCCAACCAGATCGGCTGGCCAACCAGATCGGCTGGCGAGCGATTAGCATAAGGATGTGCAGAGTGCAAGTCTTTCGTAATGCCTTTCGTAATACTCAGTGAAATGGCTGAAAATCACACGATCCAGATAGGCGGCGAGGTAGGTGCAGATGAGTCATCATGATCCTGAAAAAGCCCTTCGTTTGGCCGATGGTGACTGCCGATTGCTGCTGGTCCAAGACCAGTTGCAGCCCTGTCCGTACTTGGCTGGCGTGACTGCCCGGATGCCGTTGCGACTGCCCGTAGGTCCGGTCAATCCGAGTGTGACGGATCAATTGTTGGCCATGGGTTATCGGCGAAGTGGAGACTTTGTTTACAACACAGTATGCCCGGCTTGCAGCGAATGTATGCCCACTCGGATCGAGGTAGAGCGTTTTCGGTATACGGCATCCATGCGGCGAGTGCTGAAGCGAGGGAATCGTGAACTGACCTGCGAATGGGGCAAGCCACGCGTCGACGCAAAGCGTGTTTGGCTATTCAATTTGCACCGCAACAAGCGAGGTTTAAGCCAAGGAGCTGGCGAACTGGATCTCGAGGGCTACCGAATGTTCCTAGCCGATAGCTGTTGTGATACCCAAGAGCTGGCAATATGGCTAAACGACGAGCTTGTTGCCGTTGCAATTGTTGATACGGGTGCCATCAGTTTTTCTGCCGTCTACACGCACTTTGATCCGCATGCCATGAAATACAGTCTCGGAACTTACGCACTTCTGCGACAGATTGAGTACGCCATCGAAACCGGACGCAAGTATCTTTATCTCGGCATGTATGTCGCTGAAAACAGGCACTTGAACTACAAAGCTAGATTTCAGCCGCAGCAGCGTCTAGTCGATGGCCAATGGCTAGACATCGCTGATTCGAACAGATGAGCACTTCAACACTTCAGGGCTCACTTCAGCACTAAAGGGCTCACTTCAGCACTAAAGGGCTCACTTCAGCACTAAAGGGCTACAGTTCCCGCAGAATTTGGGTTTGAATGTCATCCTTCTGCCAGGCCGGTGGGGCGGGGTTCGTCGGGTCTGTCAAGTCACGGGTCTGTTCCGTTTTTTGAATCGGACGGACGGATCATGCGGCCACATTCGCACCGGCGGTGTGTAGCTTAATCAAACATTGGTGGTGTAGCATTCTGCAGCGATTTTTGACTTTTACACCCTGCAAAGCGGGTGGACCGTAATTTGCACTTCTTTTCAATGGAAAGATTTTATGGGTGAATCTGGGCTTGAGATGAGTGGGCTAGCACGACCGTTAACCTTCCACCCCAATAGAAAGTGTGGCTTGGCTCTTGAAACTTCGAGGGAGTTTGGGCTGTCAGGGGCCTGCGTCAATTGTTGAACACCGTCGACAAACGAATCTGTGGTGATGATGCAATCCTTGGCGATGATTCGCTAAGGCTTGATGATGGACTGAGCGTTGAAGCAAGCTTGGTCAAACGCGTTTGCGTCAGACGGTGGTTCTCGTGTTAAACTGGCGGGCGGCGAGAATTGGAGAGTAATTCGACCGCGGACAGCACTTGGTTTTGATCTCTCAACTTCGCTCTCATTGATGTTTCGTAACGCCGCTCGAAGACTCTGAACACAGGAATCCTCATGTTGCACTCCTCTCTCCTTCGCAACCATGGTGCATTCGCTCGGTGTGTTGTGTTGCTCACGGTGGTCGTTTCTGCCGTTGGGGTAAGCTCGGTATTACAGTCCCAAGAGGCTGGTAATTCCGGTGTTGGAGGCTATTTGGCGGCAGGAGAGTTTTCGTCTGCCAAGGGACGAGGGCTGCAGTTGCCAGTGAATCAGAGAGATTTTGTGCTTGCTCAAGTAGCCGGTGCACAGGGGAGCGCAGGTGAAACCAGTGCGGCGAATGGTACGATCCGTGGTATTGAATCCTCCTTTCGTCGCGATGATGCCATTGCGGATGCCGGCGGGGGGGCCGGCGGAGGCAGTTTTGCTGATTTTCAGTCGCTAATGGACCTGATTCAGACCACCATTGTTCCTGACACTTGGGAAGCACTGGGCGGTCCCAGCAGCATGTCACCTTATCCTCAGGGTGTTTATGTTGACGCCGCAGGAACTGTGCTTGAATGTGAAAGCTTGCCAGTGGATGACGGGCTGGCTGAATTGAAAACGCTTCTTGGTGATGGAGTAGTGAATCAGGATTCGGAGCTTGCCTGGCGTCAGCCAGCAAAGATGCGATGCGTTTCCTTGCGACGCTTGCTCGACGCATGGACCGAAAAGCGTGTGCGAGGAGCCATGCCTGGTGACGGCATGATGCAAATGGCTGGTCTGTCTCGCATTCAATATCTGTTCATTGATGAGAACGACATTATTCTTGCTGGTCCTGTCGGCGGCATTGAAACGCGTCGCGGTTGGCACGTTGACCGTGCCTCTGGTTTAACTACTTTGCGTTTTGACTTCTTTCTTTCTTGCCTTGCTTCTGCGATGGGCAACCAGCCGTTCGGATGCACCATCGATCCAACGACCGAGGGATTGCAAAAAGCCGCAAAAGTGGCAGCAGCGGTCCAGGCTGATGAGTTGCCAATCGGAAAAGCCGATACTGCCATGGTCTCGGCATTGGGAATGCAGAGAGTCGAGGTGTTCGGAACTGCCGGTGATACACCGATGGGTTGCTTGATGGTTGAAGCTGACCGTCACATGAAGCAACTTGCGCTGGGATTAGAGCCAATGCCCGAGGGAGCACGCAATTACTTTGATGTGGTGGAAGCGAATCTTGATGCAGGTGTTCCCAATGATCTACTGCTCAGATTGTGGTTTACATCATCGCCAAGACCAGTGCGGGCTGATGCTGAGCGGACTGTTTTCGAACTTGCAGGTACGCCAGTTCGTCTGAGTGGACAAAACGAGCATGCGATGGCAAGTGGCAGACGCGGAAATGTCACACGCGATCCGCGTTCGGAAGAGTTCGTGCAAGACTTCAATCGAAACTGGCATGCCATTCGAGGTGCCTACCCGATTTATGGTGCATTGGAGTCGATTTATCGAACAGCTTCCGCGGCCGAGTTAATGCATCGTTTTGCTGATTCAACCCGACAGCGGGCCCTTTTGACATCGTTGGTCAGCAGCAGTCCTTCGTCGATGTATCAAATGACCAATCCTCGACAGGTGATGTCGATCGCTGTTATGAAATCCATGCGAAAAGGTCGGAGGACTCACCATGTCTTGTTGGCTAGTGGCGGTGTCTCAGTGGACGCAAAGCAGACTTTGGTGTCAAAGATTGCCGATTATCCTTCGTTGTCTTCGATGAACCGACCAGCGAATGATCTACCGAAGTTAATCCATCAGTGGTGGTGGAATGTCCGGCGTTGAGCGATTGTTCTTGGCGTTTCTGGACGGCTAGTTGCCCGCGAATGAACGCATCGGCAGCATGGATGCGGGGGTCTCGCTTCCGTGCACAACGAGCCTAGCAAACCTGTTTTTCTTGCGTATGCGTTTCTGTGCGTGTAAGTTTCCAGTTGCGTTTCCAGTCACCAGTCACGTTTCCGGTCACATGGGGCTGTGAATTATTTAATCAATGCAAGTTGTTTCTGAACTCTGGCTGCCGTAATTGTCATGATGCAATATGTCTCTTTTCGTCAATGTTGTGCATCTCTGCAGGTCAGTGCTCTCTTGTGGGTTCTCGTCTGTTTGTATTTTCCCTGCAGGGAAGTCTTGCGGGCCGAGGAGCTCGCGTTATCTCGCTCCGGTGCGACCGGAGCGTTGCATGACGGTTTTCTCCCGGCTCCCATCGATGTCCCCGAAGGCTTCTCTTTCGAATTAGCAGCCGGTCCACCTTTGGTCACCCATCCAACCATGGCGGCGTTTGATGATCGGGGGAGGCTGTATGTTTGTAACAACTCAGGGGTGAATATGAGTAATCAGGATTTGGAAAAGCATCTTCCAAATTCGATTCGGCAATTAGTGGACGAAGATGGCGATGGATGCTTTGATTCTTATCGAGTCTTTGCGGACAAAATGACTTTCCCAATGGGCGGAGTCTGGCACGATGGCTCGTTGTATGTCGCTTCGCCACCCAATATTTGGCGTCTGACTGACATTGATGACGATGGGGTTGCAGACCGCAGGGAAGCAATTGTCAGTCGGTTTGGCTACAACGGGAATGCAGCCAGTATTCACGGGTGCTTTTTTGGACCTGAGGGCAGACTGTACTGGACGGACGGCTATCACGGACATGAATTCAAAGACAAACAGGGAAACGTGACAAGCCAACGCGAGGGTTCCTATTTATTCTCATGTCGTCCTGACGGCTCGGATAAGCAGATCCACTGCGGGGGAGGTATGGACAATCCAGTGGAAATCGATTTCACGGATGCCGGTGACATGTTGGGTACAGTCAATATTTTATACACGCGACCGAGGGTCGATTGCTTGGTGCACTGGTTGCATGGCGGAGCATACCCTCACCGAGAGCGTGTGCTTAATGAACTCAAGGTCAGCGGACCTTTGTTGACTCCCTCGCACCGCTTCGGTCATGTCGCAGTCTCCGGGATGACACGCTATCGCAGTGACCTGTTCGGTGCGCATTGGACAGACAACTTGTTTGTGACGTTCTTCAATAGTGGCAAGGTTGTGCGATTGAAGACGCAAGCGACTGGTTCCACTTATGAATTCACGCAGCATGAGTTCCTGAGTTCTGCCAGTCGTGAATTTCATCCGACGGATGTGTTGGAAGATGCTGATGGCAGTTTGTTGGTGGTTGATACCGGAGGTTGGTTTTATCGAGGCTGTCCTACCTCGCAGTTCGCAAAGCCTGAATTACTTGGTGGTATTTATCGGATTCGTCGTGACGGCAAGGCGGGGCACGAAGATCCCCGGGGACTATTGCTTCCTTGGGGCACCTGTACGGCAACGGAATTGCTAGGTCTGTTCGCAGATGATCGGCATGTCGTGCGAGAAAAGGCAGTCAATGAGGCGGTGAAGCGTGGTGCCGAGATGATTGCGGCTTTGAGTTCCGTAATCAAAAATGCGAGCCCTCATGTGCGACGTCACGCGATCCTTGCGTTAGGTCGCCTTGCTCAAGATCCGGTGCTCGCCAAGGCATCCGTCTCGGCATTGATGCCGGCAGTTGGGGATTCACTGCCCGAGTTAAGGCAATTGGCCTGCCGTAGTTTGGGATTCAGTCATTGCCCTGTCGATGTTGCCAGTTTGTTTTTCTTGCTTCAGGATTCGAATCCCCATGTTCGTCGGCAGGCTCAGACGACTTTAGGGATGAGAAAAAACCGAGCCGCGGTCGAGCCTTTGGTGCAGTCTCTCACCCGCTCGGGTATCGATCGGAGTGAACGGCATGCCGTCGTTTATGCACTGGTTGAAATCGGTGATGCGGAAGCAATTCGAAATGTATTGGGAGGCGTTGATGCGGGGCATGTTTCTGGAGCACTGCAGCGGCAAAACTTGCTGATGGCGATTTCGCAGATTGATAGTGCGGAAATGACCAAAGATGAGACTTTGGAAATGATGTTTGGTTCTGATGATGCCATCTCGCAACATGTTGCGCTGCAAACTGCCCAGACGCATCCCGAATGGGGTGATGATCTTGGTGCCGAACTGCAGGTGAAGATTGCCGCGGCAGCAGACCACGACGCTGGCGTGCAGCATTTGTTTTCACGGTTGTTGCAGCAGGATGCGGTGGCGAATCTAGCTACAACGATACTTCAGGACACCGACTCGATTCATCTGGTTCTTGCTCTCAACGCGATTGCTGAGGGCGATTGGAAGCAGCCACGTGAGGCTTGGGTCAAGCCTGTTTACGAATCGATGTTAGGCGGGCAACTCGATGTAGCGAGGGCTGCGATCGCGGTGGCTGGCAGGTGGCCCAAGGCGGATTGGCTGAAGGGGTTGCGTGCCGTTTCTAAGGATCAGAAACGTCCGGTCGATCTGCGGATGGATGCACTGGCATCTCTCCATGCGGGTGTAGTTCAAACTAAAACGCTCACCCACCTGCTTGGGCTGTATCGTGATTCACGTTCGCCCACGGAATCTGATCGCGCGGCGCAGATCATCGGTAATGCCCGTCTGGATCCAGGTCAGTTGGAGCTGGTCATACCTGTGCTGTCGGTGGCTTCGCCCGGGCAGTTGCGAGATCTGATCCGCCCATTCCAGCGGCAGCTTCCTCTGGCTGTTGCGGATCAATTCCTCACGGAGGTCAATGACGCGGCGGCCCTACTGTCGCTTTCCGAGCATGAGTTGTCAGATGTGATCAAGCATTTTCCGCGTGAATCGATGTCACTGGCTAACAAAATGCTGGATCGTTTGAAAAAACATCATCAGGAAAAGCTTGGTAGGCTCGAGCAGCTTCGAAGTCGGTTGGGTGATGGGGATGCGAATCGCGGGCGAACGTTATTTGCAGCTGAAAAAGCCAAGTGCAGCAGTTGTCACCGCGTTGGTGGCGTGGGGCAGGCTGTTGGCCCTGATCTGAATACAATTGGTGCTAATCGTTCGGCAACAGACTTGCTCGAATCGATTGTGTTTCCGTCCGCAAGTATCGTTCGTGATTATTCGACTTATAAGGTTTTGACGGTCGATGGTAGGGCCTTCTCTGGCGTCCTTGTTTCGGAATCCAGCGAAGCAATTCAGTTGCAGCAGGCGAGCGGGAAGTCGGTTCGTATCCTGCGAAGCAATGTCGAGAGGATTGACCCCGGGAGCGTTTCAATCATGCCAGCTGGGCTTGAGCAGGCACTTACGGAAGATGAATTGGTTGATATCGTAAAGTATCTGCAGTCATTGAGGTGAGCTTCTCGTAACGGCAATCTAAGTGTTGGTATTTCATTCCTTAAGTTGGGCGGGACAGCGCGATGACGCGTAAGACAGGTAACTCGACCAGACGCGATTTGTTACGGAAAGCTGGCGTTGCTGGCGTGGGCGCCACGGCCGGACTGGTTTCCGGCATCGTCGACATGGGGCAAGTTGGTGCGACGCAAGTTCTGGCTGCGAAAGGGCGTGAGGATTCGGACACCGAAAACGATAATCTCATCACTCGTGAAAACGCTCTGGCGGGTGCAACGGATTGGCAATTAACACGGGTTCGCACCGAGCCTGCTGATGGTGTGCGCTGTCCGGCAATTGAGGGATTCTGTACTCGTCAAAGTGTTAGCGCGGGAGAGACTTTGGGTATCTGTGTTTCCACTGCAACGCCGCAGACTTTCAAGTTGGAAATTTTCCGGACCGGATATTACGGAGGACGTGGTGCTCGCTTGCTGAAAACGATTGATGCAGTGCAAGGGCAGCAATTTGAAACGCCGGCGAAAGCAGAGAAGCAACTGCGAGAGTGCAGCTGGAGTCCCGCTGTCGAATTGGAAATTCCTGATGATTGGATCAGTGGGGTTTATGTGGGGCGGCTGACTACCGAGTCTGATGAGACCGGGTTTGGTTATTGGCAAAGCTACGTTGTGTTCATCGTCAAGGACGATCGCCCTGCGGATGTGTTATTTCAGTGCAGCGATAATACTTGGCAGGCGTACAACGAGTGGCCGCTGAGGGACTCCGTTTACACTCACCCCAAAGGAAATCAGGGGCCCTGGGCGGACGTCAGCTTTGATCGTCCTTATGGCAAGTATCCGCAGATCTTCGATAATCCACAGACCATCGGATCGGGTGAGTGGTTGTGCTTTGAATATCCCATGGCCTACTGGCTTGAAAAGCACGGGTATGATGTCAGCTACTGCAGTAACAGCGACATGCTGACCCCGACGCGTGGGTTGAAATGTAAGGCATTCTTAAGCGTTGGGCATGACGAATACTGGGATCTTCGGCAATATCACAGTGTGACCACCATGCGTGACCAAGGGGTGAGCCTGCTCTTCTTTTCGGGCAATTCTGTCTGCTGGGTGAGTCCGTTCAGAGACAGCGCCGATGGTCGGCAGAATCGTATTCTGTTTCGGGGTGGCCCCTATGGGGGTGACTACAGGTGGGCTGAACTGAGAGAACAGCAGCACGGCCCGTTTGCTCATCGTGGGCCTGATGAAGGCTACTTGATGGGGGCGCGCAACGTTGATCCCGTGAATGGTGGTGGTGATTGGATCTGTACNTTGCCAGACCATTGGGTTTATGAGGGAACCGGGCTGAAGTTGGGGGATACGATTCCAGGGTTGATTGGTTGGGAATATCATGGCGATCCACCTGATGATCTTAAGGGTTTGCAGGTCGTTGCCGCGGGCACGGCTTTGCAGGGAGGGCGGAATCCACAGCAATGGGCTTCGACCATTTACCCAGGCCCAGCGGGGAACTTTGTTTTCAATGCATCGACCATTTGGTGGTGCCAGGGNTTGGCTAGCCCTCCCGGCCATATGTTGCCTTGGTCGCATTGGTCCCGACCGCACGGACCGGATGATCGAGTTCAGACGATGACGCACAACCTTTTACGTCGGGCACTGGCTTGAGTCTGTGTTTTTNCGTGAGACAACGCATCAGGAGGCTGCGGTCTAGGCTGTTTACCGCCGTCTGGAGCGTCGCTGTCCGCATGGGCTTGTATGCCTGCGATCTGTTTCTGTTGNCTANCGGAAACTTTGGACGGTGGGGAATGGCGTCTGGCAAGCACCCTTTCGATACATTGTGTTCTTGCTGATCGGGTGTTGTCTCCGGTCAAAGCGANNNTTCAGCTGCAACCTCAGGTGGAGTGTTTTTTTGGTACTGCCGTTACGCTGANCGCTTAAATGCCGAAAAAACCAATTTAATTGCGCCCAAATTGCCTGATCGCGCAGCCTTGANAGTAAGCTATCTTCGATATCACTTGATCCACGGGATTGAAAGTCGTGCCAGAATCGCTCGTTGAANTAGCAGAACGAATGTTTGTAGGTCCTGTATGGCCTGCATCGATTCTCGTTTGTTTGATGGTTGCCTACGCCTTGTTGGCTTTGGTGGGCCTGATCGATTTGGGGTTTGATCCACCTGATTTGGATTTGGACCCGGGACTTGATTTGGACCCGGGTTTGGAGATGGATGTTCCCATGGAGGGTGTTGGCTTGGATTTACCGGATGGGGCAGGTGTTGACTTTTTGCACGGGTTAGGTGCTGGCAGTATTCGCGCGACGAACTTTGGGCGTGTGCCGCTGGTGTTGTGGGGTGGGATTTTTACGGTCGCCTTTTGGTCCGTGTCCTATGGACTATGGCATACATTTGAATCCGGCTGGATTTCATCTCCAGGTTGGTTTTCGAGCAGTATTTTGGCATTCCCGAATGTCGTCATCGCGATGGCGGTCACCAAGGGTGTCACACAGCCGCTGCTGAAACATTTTGTGCCACCCCCAAAATATGGACATGAAAAACTGTTGGGCGCGACGTGCGAAATCTGCACGATTGAGGCAACAGACGAATTTGGACAGGCGAAGTTTCGTACCGACGCTGCACCCTTGTTACTGAATGTACGAACAGATGGACCTCATATTCCCAAAGGAACAGAGGTTCGAATTATTGGTTTTGATCGAGACAAACGAATCTATAAAGTCACGCATCTTCAACAGGAGACTACATCGTGATAATGGCAACTCACTTGCACACTGCCCTGCTTGCGCAGGACTCAAGCCCCTTCCTTTCAGGATGGGCGATCATGTTATACGCGGTGCTTGCTGCCGTNCTNCTTTCCCTNGCCTTCTTCAAGAAGTACTACATNGTCGTGGGGCCTGATAAGGCTATCGTCAAATCAGGCATGGGCGGCTTGGATGTGACCACAGCAGGAGGCAGATTCATCATCCCCCTGTTTCATCGCTACGAGTTCATGGATTTGACTTTGAAGAGTTTTGAAATCCATCGTGAAAAAAGCGAAGGTTTGATCTGCCAGGACAACATCCGTGCGGATATCAAAGTTGCGTTTTTCATTCGTGTAGACAACACACAGGAAGAGATGAAGGAGGTCGCCCAGTCCATTGGGGCCCATCGTTGTAGTGAAATTGATACGCTGCGTGAGCTGTTTGATGCAAAGTTCAGTGAAGCACTCAAGACGGTTGGTAAGCAGTTTGACTTCGTTGATCTCTATGATCAGCGTGACAAATTCAAGGACGAGATTCTGAAAGTTATCGGAACGGACTTGAATGGATACCGCCTGGACGATGCGGCGATTGACTATCTGGAACAGACCGAGCTAAATATGCTCAGTCCGACCAATATTCTGGATGCTGAGGGTATCAAGAAAATTACTGAATTGACTGCCACGGAAAAGGTCAAGGAAAATCAGTTCACTCGAGACAAAGAGAAAACCCTGAAGAAACAGGATGTTGAGGCGCAGGAAACCATCCTTGCTCTTGAGCGTCAGCGAGTTGAAGCTGTCGAAAAGCAGCAACGCGAAATCGCTGAGATTTCGGCACGCGAACAGGCTTCCGCCAAGAAGGTTCAGGAAGAGCAGCGTCTCGAATCTGAGCGTGCCAGAATCATTACCGAGGAAGAAATTGGTGTCGCCGAAGAGAACAAGCAGCGGCAGGTTCTGGTGGCTCAAAGAAACAAAGAGAAGACTGACGCTGTGGAGTTGGAGCGTGTTAGTCGAGATCGCGATCTTGAGAAGACCGAGCGTCTGCGAGTTGTTGGGGTAGCTGACGTAGAAAAAGAAAAGGCCATCGAAACGGAGAAACGGAACATTCAGGAAGTGATTCGCGAACGCGTTGCCGTTGAACGTTCGGTTGTCGAGGAGCAGGAACGAATCAAGGACACCGAAGAGTTTGCATCGGCTGAGCGAATGAAGAAAGTCCAGATCACAGCTGCTGAAATGAAGGCTGAGGAACAGTTGATTCAGCAAACCAAGCAGGCACAAGCGGAGAAAGACTCCAGTTCACTGTTGGCTGATAAGGTCCGGATCGAAGCTGAAGCCAAGCGNGATGCGGCTGAGAAAGAAACGGCAGCTACAAAAATGCTGGCTGAAGCGGATGCAGCTGCATCAGCCGCAGCTGGTCTTGCCGAGGCTACCGTTCAGGAAGCGAAAGCCATGAGCCTTGAGAAAGAAGGTTCTGCCGAGGCGAGCGTTCTGGAAAAGAAAGCTGTGGCCGAAGCCAAAGGCATTGAAGCGAAAGCTGAAGCTGTTGAAAAACAGGGCTTGGCCGAAGCAAANGTCTCTCGCGAGAAGTATCACAGCGAAGCTACCGGTATTACCGAAAAAGCAGAAGCGATGAAGCAGCTTGATGATGTTGGTAAGGATCACGAAGAGTTCAAGCTTGAGTTGGATAAAGAGAAACAGGTCGAAATCGCAGCTATCGATGCTCAGCGAGGAATCGCTGAAAGTCAGGCCGGCGTCGTTGGAGATGCTCTCCGGTCCGCCAGAATTGATATCGTCGGTGGCGATGGTGAATTCTTCGATCAGATCACTTCCGCGGTCAAAGGCGGCAAGGCGATTGACCGCTTTGTTTACAACAGCAAGGTTGCCACTGATATCAAAGATACGTTCTTTGATGGAAACGCTGAGTACTTCCAGAACCAGTTGGCTGGTCTCGTCAAGCAGTTCAACATGGACACTGATGGCGTGAAGGATCTATCGATCGCTGCGTTGATTGCGAAAATGATGGGTTTGGCTACGACAGATGATGTTCGGTCGCAGTTGACAGGATTGCTCAGCATGGCCGGGACAGCCAATGTCGCGGACCAAAAAGCTGGCCGACTGCTCGCGCAGAGCAGTTCTGCTGGGACCAATGGCCGTAACGGCTAGGACCAAAATGTAAGATTTCACCGCTTCCCTGGCACGATGATTTTGATCGCTGTGTCAGGGAGTGGCTTTGAACGTAGCATTTGGAATACTTCCTGGAGCCGACTTTTCTTGCGGTTTCAGCGGCGACCATCCATGGGCGACCCTTCATGACAGAAACTCAACTCGCGGCCGGGACATACGAAGTCCTTCGCAATCGTTTGCGAGATGCATCGGCTGATTTACGCGCTCGTTTGGCAAAATTGAACGATCTGCGAGCCGAAGTATTCGGAAACATTGAAACCGTTCTACTCACAACCGAACGGGTTACCACCGACCATAATTGCACGCCTCGTGATCTTGTTGCGATCGGCGACCAATTTGTTTTTGGCTACAACGTCCAGTTCGGTTTGAAGTCAGAGATCGGTTTGGCTGATGTCTTTTCAGCTTACCAGTTCCGTGATCATGCCTTTCACTTGCAGAGCCTCGACCTGATTGGTGATGAACGCTTTGTCAGCGACTTTAACGAGTTGTATCGCTTTTATAAAGATACGCGTTTCACTCGCTTCTTTCGACGTGGACCCATGTTGCACATGGTGTTTCAGGTTGGCAAAACAGCCAAGGATATCAAGTCGTTCAAATGGCGAGTGAGTGAAGATAGAGTCGAATACCTTGATAATCGTAGTGAACACGAGATCAAGGATCCGCCGCAGCACGAATTTCGTTGGGTAAGGACCACCCGCGATCAACATCATTACGGCAGTCACCCGCATATTTCAATTGAAGACCTTGTCTTTGTTGAAACAGTGGGCGGTGACCTGACAATCAAGGTTGAGAATAACACGGACAGCGGCGAGGGGATTTACGCTGAACCCGTGGATAACCCCGATCAAACACTTGATGATGCGGAAATTCACTATGCCGTTGTTGGTAACCTGGTGTTGTTGAAAATACGCCCGTATCAGGAATCCAAAGAGCGCTTCTTTGTCTTCAATGGCAAGATCCAGCAGGCGATGCGGTTGGATGAGATTGAGCATTCCTGTGTCATGTTGCCCGGTGATCATGGTCTGATCTTTCCTGGTGGATATTATTTGCAGACGGGTGAATACAAGCGGTTCGATCATGGCCTGCGTGGGATGCGGTATCAGCGCACCGTGGCTGCTGCCAATGGCGAAGACTTTTTGTATCTGTTTTATAATCCAGAGTCAGGTACCTACATCCAATTGCGTTACAACCTGATCAGCCAAACGGTGGAGACGCCGTTGGTCTGTCACGGGCAGAGTATCTTTGATGGCGGCGAGATGGTCTGCTTTCAATCACAGGATGAGCCACAGAAGCATCATGCTATCCAGGTTTGGCAGACACCATTCACCAGCGAGGCGATTGCGCCCGAGGGGCAAGGTGATTCTCTGCTGTTCAAGGTAGGTAACAAAGAGATCGTTCGCGGCATGGCCGAATGTAGCGAAGTGATTCACTTGATCGACAAAGATGACAGCTATGAAGGGCTGTACGTTGACCTTGGCAAAAAGTCTTCTGATATTCTCGATGGCTACTTCTGGATCGACAAGAGCGATGCTGAGCAGCTATCTGAGCCTCTGCAGAAAATCCGCTCAGCCGCCAATGCGGCTGTGGAAGAGTTTGAGAAGGTCGTGCGTGTTCGGCGTGATACTCAGCATCGCACAAGCGAGGTGCAGAAGAACGTTGGGGAATTGATCAAGACCATTGAACGCGGCCGTTTTGAAAATATTGATGATTTTGTAGGGACCTTGGCTTCACTGCGTGAACAACGCGGGCACTCGCTCGGCCTGAAAGAACTTCGCTATGTCGATGAGGCTGTGGTCGCGGAACTCGAGAATACTACGGCTGAATGGGCAGAGCGAATCAGCCGTCGGTGTGTTGATTTTCTGCTCACACCGGGAGCGTTGGACCCTTATGTGAATCGTGTCGAGGATGCTGCAAAACAAGTAGCCGCAATTGCCACTGTCGCCGAGGCAAAAAAGCTTGAAGAAGAAATTGACGCTTCGGGAACGCAGCTTGAATTGTTAACCGAAACAGTCAGTAACCTCCGTATTGAGGATACGACAAAGCGAACGGAGATCATTGACGCGATCGGTAATGTCTTTGCATCTTTGAATCGGGTTCGAAGTTCCCTCAAAGCTCGCGTAAGTGAACTTGTTAGCGTCGAGGGGAAAGCAGAATTCGCGTCACAGTTGAAGCTTTTGGAGCAGACGACGTCTGGATATCTCGATGTGTGCGATTCGCCTCAGCGATGTGATGAGTATTTGACCAAGGTGATGGTTCAGCTCGAGGAACTTGAAGGCCGCTTTGCGGAGTTTGATGATTTTGTTATTCAGCTAGCTCAACGTCGTGAAGATGTGTACGCAGCATTTGAATCGCGTAAAGTCGCATTGGTTGAGAAACGCAATCGTCGAGCAGAGTCGCTGGCATCCGCTGCTGGGCGGATTTTGAAGGGGATCGATTCGCGTGTGAACAAGATGGACTCGACCGACGCGATCGCTGCTTACTTTGCTGGCGATCTGATGGTCGAAAAAGTGCGCGATATCATCGATCAGTTGTCAGATCTTGAGGATGCAATCCGCGTTGAAGATTTACAGAGCCGCTTGAAGACAATTCGTGAAGACGCAGTGCGGCAACTGAAGGATCGACAGGATCTGTATGAAGATGGGGGGGACATCATTCGCCTGGGAAGTCAGCGGTTTGCAGTCAACACTCAACCGCTCGATCTGACCACCGTTCTACGTGAAGGTGAGATGTGCATGCACCTGACTGGCACGCAGTTTTTTGAGACTTTGCGTGATGACGCGCTGATATCATCCAGAGATTTGTGGAGTCAAGAACTGGTTAGCGAGAACTCGGCTGTGTACCGTGGCGAGTATTTGGCCGTTGAGTTGTTCGATGAACTGAAAAAGAGTGGCGATGCAATTGACGCTTCCAGCATTGATATCGGCTGGGTCCAAAAACATACCGGTAGCCGATTTGACGAGGGCTACGCAAAGGGCGTTCATGATCATGATGCAGCAAATATTGTCTCATGCTTGCTGGAAATGGATGCGTCGGTTGGTTTGTTGAGGCACGCTCCCAGCATTCGTGCAGCATCATTGCTATGGTTCCAGAAACTGCTTGATGCCAAAACCCGAAAGGTCATGACTGACTGGATTGGTGGTTTTGCGAAGTTGGCACAGGCTTACCCTGGCGCCCGTCCAGCAGTTGAATTCCGTCAGCGATTGGGGGAATTATGCGAAGGGCAGCGTGAGGCTTGGGGCCCTCTGTTCTCGAGTGTCGTGACTTCTCAAGCGATCGCCCATTACTTGTTTGACGAATTGACTCACGCTCCAAAGAAAGTGGTGGTCAGCCAAAAAGTTGTTTCGTTGTACGAGGAATTCATTGCAGCGATCCCAGATACGGATCGTGTCAAGTTGTTGTCAACCGTTCTTAAGTCGGAGAGCGACCCTGTTAGAGGTTTCATACTCGCTCGTAACTGGGTGGATGCTTTTCTCAAAAATCATGGAAAAGCCGATGAGGTTGATCCGGCGTTTGGGTATCGTGACGAGCTGGCATGGGTGGTTCTGCTGGGCGGGCCAGGAGCGATGAAGCTCGTTGAAGCGAGCGTCGCGACTGAATTACAGGGCATGGCTGGGAATCACGGCCGCATTCGCGAAGGTCGAATGACAGTGCACTACCATGAACTGCTGGGGCGCGTGCGTGGCTACTGTTTGGATGTGGTGCCTCGTTTCCGCGACCTGCACGCAACCAAAGCACGNGTTGTAGATGAGTCGCGTGAGGATATGCGGCTGGATGAGTTCAAGCCACGTGTGTTGACCAGCTTTGTTCGTAACCGGCTGCTTGATGAAGTTTACCTGCCCCTGATTGGGGATAACCTCGCTAAACAGATGGGGTCTGCCGGTGAAGANAAGAGAACNGACCGAATGGGTCTGCTGCTGCTTATCTCGCCTCCTGGTTACGGNAAGACCACACTGATGGAATATGTTGCCAACCGNTTGGGCATTGTGTTCATGAAGATCAATGGGCCTGCGATTGGTCACGGAGTGACTTCGCTCGACCCTGCTGAAGCACCCAATGCCGCAGCTCGTGAAGAAATTGAACGTCTCAATCTGGCCCTTGAAATGGGCGACAATGTGATGTTGTATTTGGATGACATCCAGCACACAAACCCGGAGTTGCTGCAGAAATTCATCTCGCTGTGTGATGCTACACGAAAGATTGAAGGTGTCCGGAACGGTCGAACGCGAACGTATGACCTTCGTGGGCGACGCGTCGCTGTTGTGATGGCGGGTAATCCTTACACGGAAAGTGGTGATCGGTTTCAGGTGCCGGACATGCTTTCGAATCGTGCAGATGTCTATAACCTTGGTGAGATCATTGGTGATTCAGCAGAAGCATTCGAGATGAGTTATCTTGAGAATTGCTTGACCAGTAATCGCACCCTGGCGCCACTGGGGACCGCGCCTCCGGAAGACGCGAGAGCAGTCATTATGGCTGCTGAGAGAGATTCCTTGGAGGGCATTGAGNTGCAAAGTAACGTCTCGATGGACCAAGTTCGCGAGATGTTTGAGGTCATGCGGAAGCTGCTTCGCGTTCGTGATGTCGTGCTGAGAGTGAATCGTGCCTACATACGCAGCGCTGCACAGGCTGATTCGTATCGGACAGAACCGCCTTTCAAGTTGCAAGGTAGTTATCGAAATATGAACCGCATGGCTGAGCGTGTTGCAGCCGTCATGAATGATTCTGAACTGCAATCCCTGATCGTCAGTAATTACGAACAGGATGCGCAGACCCTGACAACCGATAATGAAGCCAATGTTCTGAAGTTCAAGGAACTGATGGGTATCCTCAGTCCAGAGGAAAAAGAAAGGTGGGACGGCATCAAGTATGCGTTTGTTGAAAGTGTTCGCATGTCTGGTATGGACAGTGAGGATCAGGCGGGGCAATTGATGCGGCAACTGGCGTCGATGCGAGATGGCCTCGAGTCGATTCGTCAGGTGATCTCTCGCGCGATCGCCGTGACTGACGACAGTGCCGAAGAACGCATGGATGCACGTGTCGATACCATCCGGCAAAGTCTTGCTACGACGGGAAGTCAACTTGCTGATAAACTGCAGGCCACGAGCGAGCGGCTGGAGCAAATCAGTGAGCAGAGGGCGCTAGCACCGCCGGACCAGAAAGTACTGGTGCAGCATAAGGTGCCCCGTGTTCTCGCCGACCTCGTCAAGGGACAGTTCCACCTGATGCAGGAGTGGTTGCGACCGCTGCTCGAAGAATCTTTGGACAATGGACGTGATCTTGGGGAACTGAAGTCCCAGCTTGAAGCGATGCTGGAGAACTACCAGCGAGTCGAGGATTCGTTCAATTCCGGTACTGGAAATAAACCGCAATGATCAGCTTGTTGGAGAGACCTGTCAGCTAACATCAGATGCTGAGCTGCCAAAGCAGGTAAGATCCCATTCACAGCTATGCTGTTTCCCGCTGGATTCGCGAAGAAATCTCGCGGTAAATGGGCTCTGGAAGTTTTCCAAGCCGGCTGGCCGTAACGTTCTCTGCTAAGTGTTGGTGGTCGCAGGTACCCACGATGGTGGTGTGACAGTGGGGGTGGGAAAGCGTGTATCGCAGGATCAGCTCCGCTCGAGTCATGCCCTTCGGGATGAGTTCGTCTAGTTTTGCCTTGTGCCACACATCATTCAGCGCAGGACGTTGGATTTCAGCGTCGGGACCACCATGGGCAATGCCGCCGCGGATGATGATGCCCGCGCCGGATTCACCTGCGCGTGTAANCAAATCACCATGTTCTGGTGACAGGCAAGAGTATGGGATCTGAAANGTGTCGAAGAAGTCGAGGTCAATTAATCCAGCAAGATGCGGGATTTTACTGGACACGCCAATGTGGTGAATCAAGCCTTGGCTGCGGAAATCTTGCAGTTGTGAAAGAAGCCCCTCACGCTCGAGTGTTTCAGCGTCACCCCCGTGAAATTGCATGATATCAATGTGGTCTGTTTGCAATCTTTTGAGGCTGTCATGCAGATTGCGTTCGATCACATCCTTCCGCCATTGCTGCTCGATCTCCAGATGATCTTTGTGTTGCGTGGAGACTGAGCCACATTTGGTGGCTAGATAGAATTCAGACCGCCGGTGCGACAGAAAACGGCCAATTCGTTCTTCGCTGACACCGTAAACCGNCGCTGTGTCGATCAAGTTGATGCCCATGTCCAGAACTGCATTNAGGATTTTTTCAGCATGTTCATCATCGACCGTCCGAACACCCCAGGTTTTGGGGCCGCGAATCCCCATGCTGCCATAACCCAGGCTCGCTACGCTTAGTCCCGTTCGACCTAGTGTTACTCTCGGTAGCATGATTTCGCTCATATCTAATTTGCAATGCCTGATTGAGTCGGACGATTTCGCACTGCCGCGGAGTGGCGAAAATCGCTGGTCGAATTAAGGGTGTGGTCAGGTGGACGGAGGAAACCGCTGAACCAACTGTTGCTTGATGTCACCGTCGTCTTGAAAATTGCTGTCCTCGTAAGCTCAAACCACCGTCAATCATCGTCGCGTATCTCAGGATCATGACNATAGCGCAACCGAGTTATANGGGCATNGGGTCCACAACGACAGCCCACCAATCGTTTGTCATGCGGATTGCTGTCGGGTTCTCGTGGGGGGCACGCGTCTTGGGTGACATAATCATGTGTATCGAATAGAAGTTGAAATTACAGATTGACGATNGCTGAATATCCTCCTGGATCGACGACTGCTTATGTGCGTTTTAGGTGTCGCATGCTTTTCTGGCGTAGCGGGAAGGCTGTTGTTGATGAACGTAGGTAGCAGTGATGGCAGGCTGGTAAGACAATGGTGGTCGTTAATTGCGTAGAGAGGTGACCGGCTCGAAGCGCAGACCGTGGCAGGGAGTGCAATCCGAAACATCAGGTTTTCGCGGTATCTTCTGATGCGGCAGTCAACTGTTAGATCTTTGTTTGGCGTTTGATTCAGCTAGTCAGCAAAAAAAGTCAATCTAGGATAGCAGTCCGGTGCGGAGTTTTGGAAATGCTGGTTTTGCGATTTGAATCCTGCATCTAAACCTGTTTGTTCACGGAAGGCTCGGTTGGTATTGAATGGAAACGCAGCGTATCCCCAGAAGGTTCAGGGTGTTCCTTGCAGCAGGAAAGCAAGTCGGATGGATGAAACAGTGCGTTCTATCTGAGTTGGCGCAGCTTCACAACCTTTTCATGCGCAATCGCTCCTGACTCTGTCCGACCCTGTAGTCCGATAGTGGTATTTTCTCCGGCCCAATCGATTTGGATCAATCCAAAGTTTCTTCCTGAGTAGACGTTGCCTTTTTTCCGATAAGAATTCGTAGAGGTATACCATGTTTTTCCGGGGGATTGATTCAGGCCGCTCGAAGTTAGGTCATAAAGTGGGTAAGGGCCTTCTTCACTTGTTTGCGACAATTCGGTGAAGTGTACATCGCCGCTGATAAAAAATGCACCTTTTGCCTGTGTCGACTCAATCAATTTGAACAGTCGCTCTCGTTCGTGCGGCATGTTGCCCCAGCGTTCCATGCCTTTTTCCCATGAAATTACCTGAATGCTTGAGACGATAATGCGAACCTCTGCCGGTTTCTTTAACTCTCTTTCGAGCCATTCCCATTGAGTTTCTCCCAGAAGCGTGCGGCGTTTGTCCTTGGTGGGTTTGTACCAGCCAACGATGTTTCCGGGTTTCGTTTCGCCCTTGGCGTAACGATCTAGGTCATCGCGGAAGTACCGCGTGTCCAGAAGAATAACTTGCACGCGACGATCTTTCTCACCAATGATTTGACTTCCGTAGATGCCTTCGTGCTCTCTTCGCGGATCGTCTTTGGGCACGCCGAAGAAGTCCAGGAAGATCTTTTCCGATTCTGCTCGTTTGGGATAGGTTTTTCCGCCATCGTTGACACCAAAGTCGTGGTCGTCCCATACCGCGAGAACCGGGCAGGTCACTAACAGTTTCTGATAACCTGGCTGGGCAGCCAGCTTTGAGTATTTGCTCCGCATCAAATCCATACTGGTTGTGTCTGCATAAATATTATCGCCGGCAAAGATGAATCGATCCGGCTTTGCAGCCACAACCGCATTCCAGATAGGTTGTGGGCGATCCTCATGCGCGCAAGCGCCAAATGCGATGATGGTCTGGTCTGAGGGTTCAGTTGGCTCCGCAGCAATGCTCGTTTTCGTAAAACTGCTTTCAGTGAAAACGCAGCAGATTAATGTAGCTAGATATAAGATCGGCTTCATTTGATTTCGCGTAGTTTACGGAGTTGAACCTGAGATGTTGAAATAATCTGTTCGAGCGGACGATGTGGACTGTCTTGGTTCTACAGTTCCACGCATCCATTAACGTGATCGATCGCTGTCCGGTCGTTGTGACAGAAGAAAAAACGTTTCATGGTAAAGCAGTATGTTTAGTGCTGTTGATAATGGGGTCTCGTTGGCCTTGCGATTGACATTCAACATTGTTTGCAGACCGCTGAACGTCATTGAGTTATTTGTAAGTGATTTTGCAGTGTGTGTGGGCAAGCATGTCGTGCTTCGGGAATCATGTGAATTGCCATTTTGATCGTGGTTTTGCTGATCAATGGTAACATTTTTGCCGTTGCAGTTCGGTGGCCCTGGAGTAAGTTCCCTGCCATCAATAGAGGTGGTTAGTTGCTTCGGCGGAAGGTATGGTTTTTCTGGGGTGTTGACATTAAGGTGATCGAATCCACTAAAATCAGGGCTGGGTAACTGAAAACGTACGGTGGCTGGGCAAATTCTGAGATCATGTATCAAAACGCACCTTGTCTTCGTTACGCTGATGCCTTTCGTGAAATCTGTCAGGCTCGTGTTGTTGAAAGTGAAAAAGAAGCACTGAACGCATCGCTTGTCGACTCTTTGTCGAACGCCACAAAGCTCTCCGAACTCATTGATGTATGGAGGATGATCGGGAGCGAGTGTCGTGCCGGGGGGGCGACAGAATTAATGGATTGCGGCCAGGACTACAAGCGACTTGCTGAAATGCCGCTGAAAGACATGATGAAGGCAAGGGCCATCGATGTGATGTGCAGCCAGTGGAGCGGTGATCCCGATGCATTTACACCGCTGTTTAAAAGGCTTTTTCAGACGGCGGATGTTAGTGAGCAACAGTTAATCGTGTTGGTGCTGCCTCTGCTGAATTCTCCCGAGCGGTTTCTCCACGTCGCGGCTGAAGCGACGCGAACCAACATCGTCCCTGTGTTTTCAGCCATGGCACTTTGTAATCCATTTCCACAGGTTTACTTTGACGAAAACCAGTGGAACCAGATGGTCCTGAAGGCTATCTTTCTTGGATGTGATGTCAATGAGATAGATGGGTTGCACGAACGGCATAATTCTGCACTCTCGGAAACGATTTTTCAGTATATAAGTGAGAGGCATAGTGCGAGTCGATCCGTACCAGCTGCGGTTGTCGCGTTGTGCGAAAGAGCTCTTTGTAAGACTTCTCATACCCAACTTGATGCGATCAAACCTGAACTACGGCAAGAATAAGTAATGCGATATATCGATCCCCATATTCATGTGAGTTCCCGTACCACTGACGATTATCAGCGGATGCGCAAAGCAGGCATCGTAGCGGTTGTTGAGCCAGCATTTTGGATGGGCCAACCGCGCACTTCGGTTGGAACGTTTCAAGACTATTTCTCGTCGCTCGTTGGATGGGAGAGATTCCGCGCGTCTCAGTTTGGCATTCGTCATTATTGCACGATCGGATTGAATTCCAAGGAAGCGAATAATGAGCCCTTGGCTGAAGAAGTCATGGAAATATTGCCGCTCTTCTTAGGTAAACAAGGTGTCGTTGCTGTTGGTGAGATTGGTTACGACGATCAAAGTGACGCAGAAGACAAATACTTCAGGCTGCAGATAGAACTTGGCAAGAAATTTGAGAAGCCGATTCTTGTTCATACTCCCCATCGAGCGAAAACAGAGG
>NZHC01000083.1 GCA_002689655.1 Rhodopirellula sp.
CAGTGCTCTTATCGAGAAGACCTATCGCATCCATTACTGGCATTGCTTGTAGTTCATCCTCACTGATACCTGCGACATAAAGTAGATGCTTGAAAAGAGCGTCAGCAGCTTCGGCGCGGTTTACATGCCAAGTCCAGTCAAGATTTCGCTTGTACAGCCCAAGAGATTCCGCAGTACCTAAGATCGTCGCATTTTCCTTTTCGTACGTCAGACTAGAGACACTGAGTTCCCGTGCCCAGCGAAAGGTGTACGGCTTGTTGGTCTGTTGCATCCGAAATCCTCCTTAGAAAGAACGATGCGGCGTGCCTCCCGCAGAGGAGGACCTGAGGGGGCACGCTGCACCAAAACTGCGATCCGTCGATGGCAGAAATTCGATGCTAAACCGAGATCTCGGTAATTCCAAGGCCCCGAAATCTAGTTCCCAATGACGTACATTTGGGTGGTATTTCTAGGCCGCAACAGTCCAGTGAATGACCAAAAACCCGCTATTTTCCACTGCGTAAAGTTGTGACAACCTTTGGAAAGGTAGTGGATTGCAGGGCACGGGAAATCGTAACCGTCCCATCTTCGAGAGGTTGGCGCATTACTTCCAGAGTTTTGCGATTGAACTCAGGCAGTTCGTCTAGAAAAAGGACACCGTTGTGCGATTTGCTGATTTCTCCGGGGACAGGTTGACTGCCACCTCCCACCAAGCCAGCATCACTGATTGTGTGGTGTGGGTATCGGAAGGGACGCCGTGCCATTAGCGGTTGATCGGCGGGCAGTTGACCAAGCACACTATAAATCCGTGTGGTTTCAATTGATTCGCCAGCTGACAAAGGCGGAAGGATCGTCGGCATTCTTTGTGCCAGCATAGTCTTGCCACTTCCCGGCGGACCGATCATTGCCAAGTTGTGACGGCCGGCTGCAGCGATCGTCAGCGCTCTTTTCGCAGATTCCTGTCCTCGAACGTCCGCAAAGTCCAAGTCATAAAGACTGAACTTGGCAAAGAGTCGTGCGAGCTCGCAGGGTACAGCATTGACTTCTAATTCACCAGCAAAGAAAGCAATCGCCTGAGCCAGACTATGTACCGGTATGACTTGCAAGCTTTCCACGACAGCAGCTTCACTTGCATTTGCAACGGGTACAACTAATCCTCGAATCGCATCATTCTTTGCCGCCTCGATTGCGATTGATAATGCTCCTTTGATCGGACGTGTTGTTCCCTCCAAAGCCAGTTCGCCCACAACGGCGTATTCCTCAAGCCGTTCCGCAGAGAGTTGTCCACTGCCCGCTAGTACGCCCAAGGCAACGGGTAAATCAAATGATGACGCTTGTTTGGGAAGATCGCCCGGTGCTAAGTTGATCACAACTCGGTCCTGTGGCCTCACAAATCCGCTGTTAACGATCGCACGTTCGACTCGGTGCGTGCTTTCTTTTACGGCAGTGTCTGGTAGCCCAACCAAAATGGTCTTTGGCATTGCAGCCGGTGAGATATCGACCTCGACATCAACCGGCAGCGCTTCGATGCCGGAAAGTGTGAACGTCTTCAAGCGTGCCAGCATGATGCCCCAATCATGTAAGCGTGGAAGTAGTTACTGCTCAGAGGTTCGCATCGTTGGGGCGACTTCGCAAGGACCGAATTCCAAATCTTTGAAAATGAGAAGAAGATAGGAAATCAAAATGAAGGCAATGTCTACTTGATTGCAAAAGCTAGCCGAGCAGATGCGGTGTCTTGCAATGCTCGCAATAAGAGCATCCGTCCGTCACGCAATTGATGTGTTTTGCTATCACGACTCGGGTTGCAAGTGGAACGCACATCGATTCGTAAACAGAAGCGAAGGTCTGCCCGAATCAGGATGGCCTTCTTTTGTGCCTTTGTGTGATGAACGCGTCCATGACATCACTGCGGCGGACGACGCCTAGTAATTCATAGGGCTCACTGAGAGTGATCACAGGAACGCAGTCATCTGTCTCTGCCTGAAATAACTCGAAGGTATGAATTGTCAGTTCATCAGGGAAAAGCATAGCAGTGGGTTCACTGGCGAGATCTCCAGCGCGGACAAGTTGTGATGCGTTGTGATCATACATCACATCACTCAACAGTGGGTGCCGGATTATCATTGCGACCGTCGATTGGTCGCCGATGACTAGATAGGTGTTGTTACGACTGCATTCGATGTAGTCGATCACATCGTCGAAATTATCTCATTGGTGGCTGCCTTTTATTGTGTTATCGTTACTCCTATGATCAAGAACGTAATCATGTAGGAAATGTGAAAAGATTCGCAGATGCCTGACAAGAAAGTCTCTGCCGCAACTAGCAGCACGATCCAGCGTTTCATGTTCAGACAACCACAGCCGTAGCTGAGGATAAGCCCACCTGCGATTCCGACTACTGCTGAGCCGGCGATGTTGAGGATCAGACTTCCAAACTGCTCTCCTACTGGCATCGCAAGTTTATTTTGACGAGTGAGATTGCTAGGAAGGCAGACTCAAACATCACGATGCAGGCAAAGTTATTCATTGCAACCAGAAATCCAATGTTCTCCGTGATGAGACCTTCCAAACGGAATTCTTTTATAGCCAGAAGGGGGGGCTGCGTGCAGATGCAAAAGCAAGGGAATCAAATAATAGAGCTTGACTGCCTGTGCATCCAAAAATCAGTAAGCCAACGCTCACAAAAATGAATGTGAAAGAGATCTCACCCAACGAAAACGGTAGGCAGCGTTTTGCAAGTTTGCATACTTTTGTGGTCGCGAATTCATAGCCAAGATTGAGTCGCACCAGTGCCATGGGCAGTTTCAGCAGAGGATAAAAATTCAATGTAACTTGCTGGATTGCATCGGCTGCCCACGACTATCTGTTGATCTCTGTCTGCGACGCGCGGGTTTACTCGTAGGAATCAACGAGCTGAGCTAGGGACTTTGGTGGGTTGTACCAGTGACAGGCCGTAGCTAATGGAATGCAGGCGATGTCGCCCTTGGGCGATCCATGGGGTCGGCAGCATACAAGAGGGTGTCAGATTGACACACCCATCCAAACGAATCCGAATTTGATATGGTTTTAGAGCGGTTGAACACCTTGGGTGGCATCGGCAATGAAGGCATCAAGAAGCCAGTACATCTTGTGGATGACGAAATGAGGAACAGCAAGCAGTTACCATCATTAACTTTTGGGCTCAGTGATTGTGGCCGCGTTAGAGAGGTGAATCAGGATCAGTTTCTTATCGCAGAGCTAGTCAAGTCCATGCTGGTATCAGCGACAACGCTTGAATTGGGCGAACGCGTTTTTGGCCGTGTCCAAGGTGAAATTCTGTTGGTTGCTGATGGTATGGGGGGACAAGCTGCTGGGGAAAAGGCTAGTCATCTGGCGATTAGTCATCTGGTACATAGGTTACTCAATAGTGTTCATTGGTTCTTTCACGGAGATGATGGGAACGAAGATGATTTTGTTGCAAATCTGCAGAATTTGATGCAGGATACGAATGCAAAAATCCTTCGCGAATCTGCCAAGAATTCGAATGTCAGAGGCATGGGGACGACGTTGACCATGGTCCACCGCATTGGCAGGCGAATGTTTGTGGTGCATGCGGGAGACAGCAGGTGCTATTTGTACCGCAATGGCGCTGTAGAGCAGTTAACAACGGATCATACCTTGGCAAGACAGATGGTCGAGAAAGGTGGCATGCGACCTGAGCATGAGTCGATGAGCCGTTGGAGCAACGTGTTGTGGAACGTGCTGGGTGGCAACTCGAATGATGAAGTGGTCGCCGAGGCGCGGAGGGTGGATCTGGAAGATGGTGATAGGATCGTCCTGTGCAGTGATGGCTTGCATCGGTATGTTAATGAGGAAATGCTGGCAGAGGTGCTGTCAGTGACGGAGGATCCAGAGTCCGCATGTCGGACACTCGTTGATTTTGCAAATGCATCGGGAGGGCAGGATAACGTAACTGTGGTCGTCGCTAAGCCAGACTTGAGTTTAAGCACTGATCGCAGTTTCTTGCTCGAGGCTGAGCCAACATAGGCGTCCGACAGGTGATCAGTCGTGTAGGCCAGAGGGATTTGCCACAACGGTAAACTGCGACGTTCGCTCATTGATTACCAAAGTCGGGGGTGTGCTACCTGATGAAGGATGTTTGGGACCTATACGGAGCCGCTCCGCAGAGTCTGCTCAGTTTGCTGAATCGGTCAATGGGGCTGCGGAGCCGGCCTGGCACACTGCATCCTTACTTTTGGAGAACCTATCGCAGTTCGTGGAATTAGCGGCAACCAGCAAGCAGAGGAATATAACGGCCTAGGATGAATGATCCTGAAGTCCAAACCGAATCAGAATATGTCTGTGAAGAGATTTTGCAAACAGAAAACTCTCCGAACGATGTCGTTTCAAATGATGTCGCGTCGAATGATAGTGATGCATCATACAGTTTCGAAACTGCTGGACCGCTCGAATCAAAGTCAATGTCAGAGACCGCTGCCGGACAGGTTCGCCAACCAGAGCCCCGATTACCCCGTGAATTGAGACCACCTGTCGGAAATGTGATGGGGGTTATCCTAGGGCTCTCGGCAGCTGTGTTGTACACCATGGCAAATATAGCGTTGCGTAACTGTGTTGCTTTGGATCCGTTTCTTGTGTCAGCAGTCAAGGCTGCTCCCACGGTCATTGTGCTGGGGCCTTTTCTGATCTGGATGTTGACCAGAGGCGAGGCACTGGCGACCAGTCGAAGGTTGATCCCGCGATTCATCGTCGTCAGCCTCATCGGGCAGTTTGTCGGCAATGCCGCGTTTCAAGTCGCACTGGGGACGATCGGATTAGCTGCCTCTGTTCCGATTACCTTAGGCGTCTTGCTCATTGGTGGTGCAATTCTAGGCCGCGTATTGCTGCGAGAGCCTGTTCGTTTGCGAACCATTGCGGCCATGGTCATGATCATCATTGCGGTGGTCATCCTCTCCCATCCCAGTACTTCCAAAACACCTGAAACTTCCATCACCAACCATCCTGTCTGGGTCGGGGCACTGTGTGCCGCTGCGTCCGGTGCTGCTTACGCTCTCTTTGGTGCCGTCATGCGGCAAACGATGAGAGGGGGAGTTTCGGCCCCAGCCACAATGTTCATTAGTGGCGTCGTGGGAACGCTGTCACTTTGGGCAGTCACACTTGCAAACTCAGGGCTCGCTTCACTTTCAGTGGTCAATTCGTCTCAGTGGTCAATGATGGCTGCGGCTGGAGTGTTGAACTTCAGTGCTTTTGTCGCGTTGTCCGTATCGTTGAAGGCGTTGCCGGTTGTGGCTGTAAACCTCATTAACGCTTCGCAGGTGGCGATGGCAGCCATCGCCGGAGTGATTGTATTTTCAGAGCCGGTAACATGGCCACTCTCGCTCGGTATCTTGTTGACATTTGCTGGTCTGTTGGTAGTTGCAAACCGTCGTAGTCCGGCTTCGGAGAAGTCACAGGCCTCACTGAATAAGTAGGGCTACGTTGCAAGCGGGTCTGGTGGGCAAAGCCAGCAGTTACACACGCGACAGTTTTGTGATTCTGCCAGTGCTGACCCACTCGGCAACGTAGAGGTTGTCTTCTAGGTCAAAGCAAGCGTCATGGGGATGCACAAATTTACCCTGTTGCCATTTTCTTTCGTCTGTCCGGATTGAGAAGCTTTTTGAGTCCTGCTTGTCTTGGAGAACACGTTCGCGGTCATCACCAAGCGTTACGATCGTATTGTGATCCCGGTCGAGTAGTGAAACCCTTGCTACTAGTTCTGGCACGAGCATTAATTCTGCGTTGGTATCGATATTGGCGGGTAGGCCAAAGCCGTTTACCGTCTTTTTGTATTCGCCCTGCAAATCAAAAATTTGTAGGGTGTTGTTCGCGCGGTCAGCGACCACAATCTCGGGGTCGCCACCCTCCCTCGTATCGACCCACAAACCATGGGGTAAATTAAATGACCCACGGCCCTTGCCGGAACCTCCAAAACATGACAACCAATTGCCATCCTTGTCATAGCGGTGGATGTAGTAGGAGCCGTACCCATCCGCAAGTAGGAAATCCCCATTGGGTAGAAACGCGAAATTTGTGGGTAGGAAACGATTCCGTCCCCAAGCCCGTCGTGGATTACTTGCTTCGCCTGTCGCATAGTGCCCACTCTGCATAGGTGCATATTTTTGCCAAACTAATTCACCTTTCAGTGTCAGCTTGGCGATCGATTTGAGTTGTTGATAAGCAGCCACGTAGAGATAGGGGACACCGTCTTCTACATGGACTTCGAGTCCGTGACCTCCACCCTGAAACTGTTGTCCAAAAGCACGCATGAATTGTCCATCCGAGTCGAACACGAAAATGGAGGGATGGTCGGTCTTGCTGACTTCCCCTTCATGAATGACATACAAATTATTGTCAGGATCGACAGCGACGTTATGCGTTGTTTGCCATGAATATTGGCTTGGTAGCTGGGGGAATTGGTGCTGGCACTTGAATTGGTGGTCACCGGTACCGATCAACTCTTGCGCCGCAGACCGTTTGCTGGTCAAAAGGGCAGGGCAAGCGACTGATGCGACAGCAGCTGTTTTAAGAAATGAACGGCGTCTGTAGTTTTGACTCATCAGCAATTTTTGAGTTAAGGGAATGCTTGGAGGGGTTCCTTCGGGTGGGAGTGATTTTCCGCCCGCCACGTTCTATGCTAGGTGGCGATTATTATACAACAGAAACTGGATCAGTTTTCATCGCAGGCTGGTGTTGTAGCCAGGGTGAAAATCACACACTAAGCTTTTGAACACGCGAGAGTCTTTCACCACAATGACTTAGTTAGTTTGGCCGGAATTCTTTCGTCACATGAAGATGTTTGCTCTCTCGTGGGGCGTGAGCCGTGAATTCTTGCTGCGATGGGATTACACCGCGATGCGAGTAAACAGTTTCGGTCAGTTCTGAATATCCACTGATGTTGCCGGTCAACGTAATCTTCAGCCATTGAACCGCTTCTTTAGGAAACCAAACGTATGACTGAGGAAGCCCGATTTGCTTTTGGAAAAAATTGGCAGTCATTTCTCGCCGAATTAGATGAGGAACGCATTGCTCAGGCGGTGAGATCGCTGCAACAGTTATTGGGTCTTGAGACGCTTGAGGGCAAACGCTTTCTGGATTTGGGTTGTGGAAGTGGATTGTTTTCCCTCGCTGCCCAGCGATTGGGAGCTGACGTGATTTCAATCGACTACGACAAATTTTCGGTGGCATGCAGTGAAGAGCTACGCAAACGCTTCGGATCGGAGTCCCTGCAGTGGGACATCAAACAAGGGTCTGTGCTCGATTCGGTTTTGATGCAGGGTTTGGGGCGCGCGGACGTAGTCTATTCCTGGGGCGTGCTGCACCATACTGGGGACATGGACAAAGCAATTTCAATGGCAGCTGATAGGACCAAGTATGACGGCTTGTTCTGCTTGGCGATTTATAATGATCAGGGAGGCGGTAGTCGTCGTTGGTTGCGAATCAAAAAAATCTACAACGCGCTACCAACGTGGTTACGGTTTTTTTGGGTGCTTGGGGTTGGTGGTGTTTACGAATGCAAGTTTGCGTTGGCCCGCTTAGCTTGTTTCAGAAACCCACTGCCGTTTCGTGATTGGCATGCCAAACGACAGGATCGCGGGATGTCTGTATGGCATGACTGGGTTGATTGGATAGGTGGCTTGCCATTCGAAGTCGCAAAGCCTGAAGAGATTATTGTTCCCCTTCGGCAACGGGGGTTTGTACTGGAAAACATGAGAACTGTTGCAAGTGGATGGGGTTGTAATGAGTTTGTTTTCTCAAAGGCACAAACGTGATTTCACGACTGTTCGTGCAACGTCTTCCGGTCAATTGTTTCAAGCTGCTGTTCCAGATTCTGGATGAATGATTCCCGCTGCTTTGGCGAGAGAATGTGCGTCCGTTTGGATGTTTTGATCAGAACACGTTTCATCGAAAGCGCTGGGCCACTGAGGATGCTGGCTGACTTCGAGATGGATGTTATTTCTTCCAGTGGAATCTGATAGCACAGGAGTCCACAACGGACGGTGAGTGCGTCGTCATGCAACGTGTAACGGCAAGGGATCGTAACTGCTGCAGTAAGACTGGCGGTTGCGGCAGCACACAGGAACAGGGTTAGTGCTCCACCGCCTTGTCCCTGCTGTAACAGGTATCCCGCGATTACGAGGGAGGTAATGGGAGCCAGTATCAACATCACTACAATCCAGAGGTCGACACCAGAGGGATAAACGGTGGCGGGAAGTTGTCGTTCCGACGAGATGTCGTTTGTCATGATTTACCTAGGTTCCTTCACCAGTTTGATTTGTTGCAAAGCCATCTTTGGAACCAGAATGCTGGTGAGAATTGCTGCTACAACGGATGCGATGACTGCCACCCAGTGAGTCGTTGAGGCGGAGCCATCAGCAATGATTGCGGCAGATGCTCCGCTTTGCACCCACAGCAATTGAGGACCAACAGCGACCGCGGCGGCCGAAAGAAAGGGGCCCAGACGACTGCCGCTGGCACCCATCGTGTAGCTGATCAGCGTTGTTGGAATTGGGGTCAAACGCACCATCAGATGAAATAGGAACCCTGCGTCAGCAGCTAAATTGTGTATGGCACGGAGTCGATTGGAAGAACGGTTTTGTCGCTCACGGGCCAACTTGGTGCAAATCGCTTCATGAAGCCACCAGCGGGCAATGCAGTAATTAAGGCTGGCGGCGATTACAGCAATGAAGAGCATCAGGGTGCCGCCGGTAAGAGTTCCGAAGATCGCACCTGCAGACAAGGAAACTGCGGTTTTTGGGACCAAGACAGTCATGGCGGCCACCCCGCAAAGCATGAATAGGACTGGTGTCCATTCTCCATCACGAGCCAATTCGTTACGCAGATCAGAGAATTCGAATCCACTCATCAGGAGACTGAGACCACAAGTGATGAGGCTGAGTGGTATCAGGAAACGAAGTGAGATGTATTTACCGCCAGTTTTTCGATTCACGATCACGATGGCTTGCATTGGGAGAGTTACGCTGAACATGATACTGTCAGGACAGGAACCAAAGAATAGATCTGCCAGAAAATGATGCTCACGCCATATGATAAATCGCCATCGATTGATTGGTTGCCTTGGGCTCGCTTCAATTTGCACCGTAACCCATTTGGTGAGCTGACGCAGGATGAGCGGGCAGAGCTAGCAGTTGTGGAGGTTGATTACCTTATAAGGATGCTTGGTGATCCCAGGCAAGCGATACAATTCATTGGTGAATGCGGTCGTGGTAAGACGACTAGAATGTTGAAATTGCGCGCAAATTTACCGAAGTCAAGTTATACCTACATTCCTGAGCTCCCGCCCTGTCCGCCCATTGTTTATGGGAATCCCATTCTGGTTGATGAAGCCCAACGGTTGCCCAGATCTGCTCGACGCAGTGTTTTGCGTAGTCAATGTCCTCTCGTGTTTGCCACCCATAAGGATTTGAGTAAGCCACTGCGGAAGCACGGCTATCGCGTCCACACGGAGCACATTGGTAAGGGCAATGGCCCAGAGCTTGTCTGTGAATTATTGAACCGGAGAATTGAGGCTTCGCGATTGCGGAGTGGCCTTATACCTGTACTTTCGATTGAAGATGCTGAGTCATTAGTTGCCGAGTTTGGTAACGACATCAGGGGTATGGAAAACAATTTGTATTTGAAGTTCCAAGAAATTTTGGAGGGGCGCATCGATGGCGAAATGTGATTTGTCAATTGAATTGGATCAACCGAATCGAGTCTATCACGAGGGCGAAAAGGTGGAAGGGGTCGTTCATGTTAAAGTGGACTCCAGTGTCAACTGCAAGGGGTTGGTTCTGTCGACAGGTTGGAAAACGCATGGTCGTGGGAATGTTGCCAGTGGGTCCGTTGAAGAGACCACTGTGTTTTCCGGACAATGGACGCAGGGAATGCATTATGAATATCGATTTTCGTTACCCGCCGGGGATTGGCCGCAGACTTATCATGGAAAGTTTCTTTCCATCGATCACTACGTTGAAGCAAAGGCAAAAATACCTTGGGCATTTGATCCCAAGGCTGCCACTCCTTTTATGTTACGCGTTACGCAGTTACCAAGTTGGCATGCTGAAGAATTTCGCCAAATTTTGAAAAAATCAAACAAGCCCCAGATTATCGGGTTGGTGCTTCTCGCAGTCTTTTTCGTTCCGCAGTTGCTGTTCACAGGTTGGGTCGGGGCAGCAGTGCTGATTGTTCTTGGGTCAGTTGCAGCCGTCTACTGGTTGAAGCAAAAGTTTCTCCCGAGGTACCTACTCGGCACCCCTAATCTTCATGTTCAGGAAGACACTTTGGGACCTGGTAGTGAGCTTGTGGGTGAGTTCATTGTAAGAACCAGAAAGACAGTGGTACCAAATGCAATCACGATAGCGTTGCGAGGAACCGAAGTATGTGTCAGTGGGAGTGGATCCAATAAAAGAACCCACAAGAATGTAATTTTTGAACAGCTACAACAACTTCAATCAAATACTCCCCTTCAGGCCGGGAGTGAGAGTCGCTGTCCTTTTTCTTTCCAATTGCCTGAGGATGCGGCGTTGTCTGTAGACGTCAATGAAAATTCGCTGATCTGGTCGATTGAAGTTGAGGTGGATATCCCTCGGTGGCCAGATTGGAGTAAAAGCAAGCCGATTTTCATCGTACCTGCTGATGAGAAAAGACTCGATGCAGCGAGTGATCAATCAGTCGCAGGGGTGACGACGTCGTCAGTGCAGTTTGGAACAGAAAAATCGAAAGCTGATGACTCAGCCAAAGAAGATTCGAGCCCGGCGATGGCTGGAGGCGTGACGTTTGTCGAGACGGTTGCCCAGATTTGGGCCGTTCGCGGTGATCGTGGTCCGCTTGAAATGGTGGTTGATGCTGTGACGGGACTTTCCTTCATTGTCGAGGCCCAAGTCGAAAGACGCCTGCTATACGCTGGTGATGAGGATCCACATGTTTATCGGGATGGGTATGCCGTATGGGCATTCTATCCTGAACCTAAGCTCCCTTTAGTGCTCTATGTGCCTCATGATCTGGGAGATGAGTTCGAGCAGTTGGGAAGAGGGATTTGGACGGGCAAAGGTGTGATCGTTGGCTGGGACAGTTTGCACGGTCGCTTGCAAATCAAGCTGGATTCAATCAGTTGAGCAAGCGATGGTGCGGGTGCTCCCTGATTGTGACTGCTTCGTGGGGAATACAGAACACTTCAATGGGTTTGTGGGATACGTGGTTCTCAATTTGCCACCGGCGGTCTAAACTTCCAATCTTTGCCAGTTCAGCGATCTACCAGACCAGCGACCTAAGTGATCTGAAATGACTTCTCCCAGAGTTTTGGTCCTTCGTGCACCCGGAACAAATTGTGATGAAGAGACGGGGTTTGCCTTTGAGCGAGCTGGAGCGTCAGTTGAGCGAGTGCATGTGAATCGCCTGATTGAGAATCCTGCATTGAAAGATCGGTACCAGATACTTTGCGTACCCGGCGGTTTCAGCTATGGCGATGATATTGCAGCCGGGCGAATCTTGGCAACGAGACTGCGGCAGCATCTTGCAGATCTGGTGCAGGAGTTCGTGCATGGAAACGGAGATCGATTGGTCCTCGGTATTTGCAACGGGATGCAGGTGTTGATGCGTCTTGGTGTATTGACTGAGGGGGTTGGTGGGGACGAGGTGACGCCGGCAACGTTGACGTGGAACAATCACGGTAGGTTCGAAGATCGGTGGGTTCACTTGGCGGTGGATAAAACCCCTTGTGTTTTCCTTCAGGGTGTCGAGCGGATGTATTTGCCGATGGCCCATGCTGAAGGCAAGTTTGTAGCAGCTGAACCAGAGATTCTTGATCAGCTTGGTGAGCAAGGAAGGTTGGCGATTCGATATGCCGAGGGAGAGCAGGGTAATGTTCAAGAGGACGTCCTAGCGTTTCCCCATAATCCTAACGGAGCTGACGCTAATGTCGCTGGTGTTTGTGATGCCAGTGGGCGGGTATTCGGTCTGATGCCGCATCCCGAAAGGCATATTGATGCCATGCAGCATCCCAGTTGGACACGCCGCAGCGAACAGCCGGAGTATGGTGATGGCATGGTCATGTTTCAAAATGCTGTCAACTGGTTTGCCTAAGCCCGGAACCACCGTTTGGGAAAAGTACTTGGGTTTGAAGCTACGCGTTGCTTTGTCACCTGCTGCATTCAAAGCTCTAGGCCATTCGTGAGCAGTCGTGAGCGATGCCGCTAATCTCACTGAATGCTCGTGATCATCGTCTGCGGGTTTCGGCAGGCGAGCGAGTTTTTCGGTAGCCGATTTTGCAACAGCTGATGATTCCATTCGCAAGGATGTTCAATCAAAGTGGACGCTGCATGCGTCATCATCACAGGATTTCCCTGCCAGTTTGTAACGTCGTTTTGCGACTTGTTGGTACAGCCAACGCCAAAGACGTGCTGTCCCCGGTAGGTGCAGGAAGGGCGCTGACAGCCATAGCATCGGAAGACGCCGGCTAAGGTATCGAACCGCATTGGCACCTCCGTGGCGACATCCCGCCTGATCCACCACATACATCTGCTCCATCATCATTTCATGGGTCAGGTCAGGGTAGTTCTCAGCTACCCTTGAGTCATGAAGCGAGATGTATGCGAGTCGATTTCCACAGCAATTGAGGCGTTGGAGAGTTTTGATTTGCGATTTGCAGAAGTTGCACTGTCCGTCAAAGATCACGACGTCTGCATTGGGAAACTTGTCAGGATCGGGCAGTTCGTTCTGTTGTATCATGAGTTTTGAGTCCAAAATGGGCATAATCGCCGTCAATTCCCAAAAACGGGGTCTTTCGCCCTCAAAGAACCGGGGTCAAGCCTCGTATACTAACTGTACGATAGATATATCAATTAGCCAGAGTCGTTTGCCGGTCGTTTCGTACATTTATGGGCAGGTCTCAGGCTATGAGCGGGAGCTGTGAATTACCAGTTCTCCATTCATTCTCAGGATCGAAACCATGAATCGTATCGAAGTCAAAGTTCGCAGTGCTCGCCGTCGCTTGATTCTTGGGCATTTTGGGCAGGCACTTTGCGTTACTTTATTTGCAGCGCTGTTGGTTGCAATTGTTGCCATCGCACTTCCGGCGATTCGGTTCATGGATGTCAATGTTAGTAATTGGAATTACGGTTGGATCGGAGGCTGTCTGGCTGCAGCATTTGTTGCAGCTGGGATCTATGCTTTCGTCAAAGCTCCTTCGGTGGAGTCTGTTGCAGCTGAGTTAGATCGACGCTTTGGGCTGCGCGAGCGACTTAGTAGCTCGATCGCAATGACTGAGGTCGATCGTGATAGTGACTTCGGGTTAGCACTTCTCGCCGATGCTGATAAGAAAGCCGCCAAGGTTGATGTCGCTGAGAAGTTCGGGATCAAGCCTACTAAAATCGGATGGCTTCCCATGTCGGTGGTTCCTGTGCTGGTCGTTGTCTTGATGTTAGCAGAGCCAATGAGCGAGAGCAGCGCCAGCACGACTCCCGAAGTGGATAAGACTGAGGTGAAGCAAGTGTTAACCGCTGCTTCCAAACTCAAGAAGAGAATCCAGCAGCAGCGTCGAAAGGCTGAGGCAGAGGGCTTGAAAGAAGCAGAGGACATGTTCAAGAAAATGGAATCCCAGCTCGATAAAATCACCAAGGCGAGCGATATCAATCGCAAGGATGCCATGATCGAGATGAACGATTTGAAAAAGCAACTTGAAGAACGTCGCAGCCAACTCGGGTCCACTGAGCAGATGAAACGTGCGCTGGCGCAGATGAAGGGCTTGGAAGCGGGGCCCGGTGACAAGATTGCCAAGGCCATAGAGCAGGGGAATCTGGCCAAAGCAAAAGATATGGTGAAAGACCTGGCGGACAAGATGCGTCAGGGACAGCTCAATGAGGCGGAAAAGGAACAGCTTAAGAATCAAGTACAGCAAATGCAGAAGGCTTTGGAAAACGCAGTCAAAGAACACAAGCAAAAAGAGCAAGAGCTAAAAGATCAGATCGAGCAGGCGCGTCGAGAAGGACGCAGCGGTGATGCCGCGAAGATGCAGCAGAAGTTGAATCAGATGCAGCAGAAGAATTCACAAATGCAGAACATGAAGCAAATGGCAGAGTCCATGAAGAACGCTGCAGAAGCATGTGAAAACGGTGATGCCAGCCAAGCTGCTGATGCATTGCAGCAGATGTCTGATCAACTAGGACAGATGCAGCAGGAAATGTCAGAATTGGAAGATCTTGATTCAGCACTGGATTCTCTCTCGGAATCCAAGAGCCAGATGCGTTGTCAGCAATGCGAAGGCGGTGGGTGTAAAGAGTGTCAAGGTCAAGGTCAAGGTCAGGGGCAGGGGCAGGGGCAGGGGCTCGGTGACGGCACTGGACAAGGTGATCGGCCTGAGTCCGATACAGATACCAATACCTACGAAACGCAGGTGCGGGGGAAAGTGAAAAAAGGAAAGTCCGTGATTACTGGGTTTGCTGATGGGCCTAACCGCAAAGGAATCACTCGGGAAGACGTCAAGCAGGCTATTCAGGGATCGCTGTCTGAAAAGAGTGATCCCAGCGAAAACCAGACGCTTCCACGAGCCGAGCGGGAACACGCTCAGCAGTACTTCGATCAGCTCCGCGAAGGCACTGAATAGAACAGAGGCTATAGGTCAGCCAGCGCCTCGTCGATCAGTTCGGCCTGTTCCAACTTATGTGCCGCCATGCTGCCCGTGCTGGGGCTTGCCGACTCAACGCGGCTTACCCGCTTGAGTTTGTACTTTTCCGATAGATCGTCGCTGAAGGCTTGCTTGATGTATGGCCAAGCACCCATATTGGTTGGCTCTTCCTGAACCCAGTACACCGGCTTACCTGTTGAGAATCCGTTAATTGATGCGATAAGTTCTTCCACGCCGAGTGGGTAGAGTTGCTCAATTCTCATGATAGCGACATTTTTTAGGTTCTTTTCCTGACGTGCCTCAAGCAGATCGTAGTAGACCTTGCCCGTACACAGGATCAGGCGATCAGCGTTGCTGAGAGACACTTGTTCATCTGGCAAGACTTTTTGGAAGGTGCCATCAGTCAAATCCGACAATGGGCTGATCACGCGTGGATGTCGGAGAAGACTTTTCGGCGATAGCACCACGAGTGGTTTTTTCCATTTGCGGATGACTTGGCGACGCAACAGGTGGAAATACTGGGCGGGTGTCGTTGGCTGGCACACTTGAATATTGTGTTCAGCAGCCATCGCCAGGAATCGTTCAACACGAGCGCTGCAATGTTCAGGTCCTTGCCCTTCGAAACCGTGCGGAAGCAACATTACCAATCCGCTAAGTCGATTCCATTTGTCTTCTGCACTGGCGATGAATTGATCAACAATCACCTGAGCGCAATTCCAGAAATCACCGAATTGAGCTTCCCAGACAACCAAGCCATCAGGGCTATCCAAAGAGTATCCATATTCGAAACCCAGAACTCCAGCCTCGCTAAGCGGACTGTTGTAGAGTTCAAGTCTTGCTTGATCAGAGCTAAGGTTGGCGAGCGGTGTATAAGTGCTGCCATTTTTTGTGTCATGAAGAACGGCGTGACGTTGGCTGAATGTACCTCGTTGGCAGTCTTGACCTGTCATCCGAATGGGGTGACCGTCAACGAGCAGTGAAGCGAAGGCCGCTGCCTCTGCACTTGCCCAGTCCAAGGGATGTTTGCCTTCGGCCATCTCCCTCCGCTGTGTCATGGGGCGTTTCAGTTTTTTGTTAGCAGAAAAGTCTTCTGGTAGTCGTGTCAACGCATCCAGTAGTTTGGAAAGCTTCTCCGTCTCGCAGCCAGTGGGGGTATCTTCCACCGGTTCCGGGCCACCGAAGTAGTCGCTCCAATTGGCAGCGAGTGTTTGAGTGTCTGGGACAAAGGCTTCATGCTTGCTTGCTGCAAATTCCGACTCCAGCTTCTCTGTTCTTTCCTGCTGGATCCCTTCGGCTTCCTCTGGACTGATTTTTCCCAGTTCAAGGAGTCGGTTCAGGTATTGTTCTCGCACACTGGCTCGGCGATCGATTTCAGCGTACATGCGAGGTTGGGTGAAGCGAGGTTCATCGCCCTCGTTGTGGCCCCATCTGCGGAATGCGTAGAGGTCAATCACGACATCCCGCTGGAATTCCTTTCGAAAATCCATCGCCAGAGAAACCACCTGAGCAACTGCTTCGGGATCTTCACCATTGACGTGAAAAATCGGGATCTGCAGCATTTTTGCAATGTCGGTCGCGTAGGTTGTACTACGACCCTCTTTTGGTTCAGTGGTGAAACCGACCTGATTATTAATTACGACATGCAGTGTGCCACCAGTCTTGTAACCCTCAAGTTCGCTGAGGTTCAGTGTTTCCTGAACCACTCCTTCACCCGCAAACGCTGCATCACCGTGGATCAGGATCGTCATTACCTCCTGTCGTCGCTCATCACGGCGGCGATCCTGCTTGCATCGGGTTCGCCCTTGAGCGACCGTGTTAACGAATTCGAGATGGCTGGGGTTGAAGCACAGTGAGATGTGCAGATTATCTCCTGAGGCGGTCGTCCAATCGCTGCTGTAGCCAAGATGGTAACGAACGTCTCCGCCACCCCGGTTCATTTCCGGGTTGGGATCGTCAAAGGACCAGAAGATGTTCATCGCCCGTTTTTTCAGGATGTTGGCCATCACGTTGAGCCGACCGCGATGTGCCATGCCCATCACGACTTCTTTGACGTTGTGCTGGGACGCTTTTTCCAACGCGAGATCGAGCATTGGAATCAGAGTTTCGGCGCCTTCGAGTGAGAAAGTTTTGGCACCGACAAATTTGCGACGCACGAATTCCTCAAAGATGGTCGCGTCTGCGAGTCTGGCATAAATTCGCCTTTGAACATCGTGGGACAATTCAAGGCGATTTTCAGTCGTTTCCATGCGGCGTTGCAGCCAGTCACGGATATTACGCCGGTCGATGTGCATGAATTGTGCACCAATGCTCCGGCAATAAGTATTTCGTAATCGGGTCAAAATGGCATCAATCGTGCCACCGAGCTCTGCTTCAATCGAGGCACCGTTGAACGGACGACTCAGATCTTCCTGATTCAGTCCATAGACGTTTGGGTTCAGCTCTGGGCTATCTGGGCGATCAAAACCCAAGGGATCCAAGTTAGCGACCAAGTGACCGCGGACACGGTATTCCCGTACCAAGTTGTTGACTCGATCCTGGATGCGAGCGAGCCACATGGCTTGGGCGGCAGAGTCGTTCGAGGAGCTCTGAAGATTTGCGTTACCGCCGGTTTTGACGCTGCCGCCCTCGGGCGAAGGCCTCTTCTTGCCGGTACTGCCGCTCCCCACGAGAAACTGTTCAAAATATTTTCTCCAGTTTTCTGAAACGCTGGCGGGGTCGCGAATGTACTGGACGTACAAATCATCGATGTAGTCCAAGCTGTAGCTTTTCATGGTGACAGCAGGGCCAATGAAAGTGGGCCGATTCGAGCAGCTAGATCATCAGTGGATGGACGACCTGCTCAAGGATCAGATGGGGTTTGTAATGGATTGAACTCTCGGAACGGGCTGGGGTTCGCCTGAGCAGGCTGCAATTTAAAGAATTACCATCGAGTGTGGTAGCGGCTCAGTATGACTTTACTTAATAGAATTACCCGAAAACTGTTTGTCTTGTGGCATTTCTGGTCTTCGCCACGGGTGGTAAGTTTGGAGCTCGCCAGAGTGTGTTGCTTTTTTCTTTCCAGACTTCCGGTTGATGGATGCGATGGCCGTATTGATTCAAGTTCGTGATGCACAAAAAAGGTTCGCAGACCAGCTCGTGCTGGATGATGCCGAGTTATCGCTGGTGGACGACGTTAAAGTCGGCTTCATTGGGCGAAATGGGGCAGGGAAATCGACGTTGCTCAAGGTCCTGCTGGGTGAGGAAGACCTTGAAAAAGGCGAAGTTTTGCATCATCCATCGCTCCGCATCGGTTACTTGAGGCAACATGACCCCTTTGAGCCGGGCGAATCCGCCCTTGATTTCCTGATGAGGGACAGTAGCGAGCCGGATTGGCGCTGTGGCGAGGTGGCTGGGCAATTTGAGTTGAAGGGGGACTATTTGGATGGGCCGGTCAAATCACTTTCAGGGGGTTGGCAAACTCGTGTCAAATTGGCGGCACTACTGCTCAAGGATCCTAATCTGTTGATGCTCGATGAGCCCACCAACTTTCTGGATCTGCGAACGCAAATCTTGCTGGAGCACTTTCTAAGGGACTTTAACAAAGCGGCCCTCATCGTGAGCCACGATCGCTCGTTTCTTGCTGCTACCTGTTCGCAAACGCTGGAATTGTCTCGCGGCAAGCTGACAATGTATCCGGGTAAAATTGACCCCTTTCTTGAATATCGTGAAGAGCGACGGGAGCACGATCGGCGGGTCAACGCAACTGTCGTCGCTAAGCAAAAACAACTGCAGAAGTTCATCGAGAAGAATCGCGCCAACGCGTCAACCGCGAGTCAGGCGAGGAGTAAAGCAAAGCAACTGGAAAAACTTCAGACCACGGAACTTGAGGTTGATGAGCCCACTGTGCATATCCGGGCACCTCGAGTGAATCCGAGGCAGGGTACTGCCGTGCGATGCGATGGGATGTCGATTGGATATCCAAACCATGTGGTCGCGGACCAGATCACACTCGAAATCGAGCACGGTGAGCGGGCCGCAATCGTGGGAGACAATGGTCAGGGTAAGACTACTCTTTTGCGAACTCTGGTGCATTCTCTCGATGCGTTGGGCGGACAAATGAAGTGGGGCTATGGGGTCGAAATAGGAACCTACGCCCAGCATGTTTATAGCAGTCTCGACGAGCGTCTGACTGTGCTTGAACAACTCGAATATTCATCGGATAGCGATACGACACGACAGGATCTGCTGGCGATGGCCGGGGCTCTGTTATTTCGCGATGAGCATATCCAAAAGAAGATTAAAGTGCTCAGTGGAGGCGAACGCGCGCGTTTGTGTATGGCTGGCTTGTTGCTAGGAACTGCTAACGTGCTCGTGCTGGATGAACCAGGTAACCACCTCGATGTGGAAACGGTTGAAGCATTGGCCGAAGCACTGGAGCTGTATAAGGGCACGGTCGTATTCACGAGTCATGATAGGCACTTCATGCAACGAGTGGCCACCAGCGTGATCGAGGTGCGTGATGGAAGTGTGAAAAATTATTTTGGCAATTATCAGACTTATCTGGAGTCCGTTGAAAAAGAGATTGATGATGGTGAACGTGAACGTACGGGGAAAGTTAAAGCAGGATCGGGCGGGCCAGTTGCTAAGGGGGGCGTGGGAGATTACCGAAAAGCTCAGCGGGATCAGCGGCGTGCGGAAAAAGAATTGAAAAATTTGGAAAAGAAGATCGCGCGGTTGGATGATGAAAAACGTGGAATCAACGATAAATTGCTCTCGGAAACGGACCCCGATGAGGCTGTTCGTCTGCATCAGCAACTCACCGAAATCATTGAGGAACTGAGTCTGTGCGAAGAAAAATGGATGGAGCTCAGTGGGGACATATGACATGCAAGCGGAGCAGATTCGCGAAGATCCCCGTTGTTAGGAAGCAGGTATCAGTTGTCGAGCGGGTTTAAGAAGGTTGAGTTGGTCGGAATTAAGCTGGATTTCCAAAGGATGCTGTTGGCATGAGCGATTTGTCGGGCAAGAATGACGCGGTGGCTATGTTGGATTTGGCTGATGCCAGTTCACTTTCACTTCTCGTTTCTTGATTCTCACACTGCTGTTTTTTAACTGAGTTCGAATGCTTGTGCCGCCCCTGCATATTGGTGATCTGGTAATCGATCCTCCCGTTCTGCAGGCGCCGATGGCAGGGTTCACAAATGCGGCTTTTAGAGAGGTGGTTCGCCAGTTTGGTGGGGTTGGTCTGTTGGCCACCGAAATGGTCAATGCTAGGGGCTTTGTTTGGATGGACGAACACGTCGCCGAGCATCCAGACCGTTTGTGGGGAGTGGCTGAGGAGCCTCGGCCACTGGCAGTTCAGATTTGGGATAACGACCCAGAAACGATGGCCAAAGTCGGACGCCGACTGACAGAGGAATATCAGGTCAGCGTGGTCGATATCAATTTTGGTTGTCCGGTCAAACAGGTGACGGAAAAAGCGCACAGCGGCAGTTATCTGCTACGCGAGCCTCAGCGGATGTTCCAGATCATTCACCGACTGGTAGAAACTTGTTCTCCGACACCGGTGACTGCCAAGATTCGACTTGGATGCTCACGCGACTCTGTGAATTGCAATGAGGTCGCCAAGGTGGTTGAGGAGGCAGGAGCGGCAGCATTGACGGTGCACGGGAGAACAGCTCGTGATATGTTTCGTGGCAATGCCGATTGGGACCGGATCAGTGAAATCAAGCAGCATTTGCGAAACATACCACTGATCGGAAACGGTGATCTTGACTCTGCGGAGAAGGTTGTAGCAGCCTTCGAGAATTACGATGTGGATGGGGTGATGATCGCCCGAGCCTGTTTGGGCAGGCCCTGGTTATTTGCTCAGGCTGCCGCCGCCTTGCGGGGTGATGCTATTCCACCTGAGCCAACCTTGGATGAACAGCGGGATGTGATGTTGAATCATTACCGTCTGGTGGTTGATCGTTTTGGGGAAGAGAAGGGGACTATTCTGATGCGCAAGTACGCCTGCTGTTACGCGCAGGGGAAACGTGGAGCGAGGTTCTTTCGGACGCATGTGGCAAAAGTTTCAGGTTCCGCTGAGTTTTACAGCGTAGTGCGTGATTATTTTCCTGGTTCAGAACCAGTCGAGGCGGCTTCGACAGAATTGGCTACTTAGGCAGATTTATCCCAAGTCGGGAGAGTGCCTCAATGCTGCCTGATGGGCTTTGATCGTTGTCTTCAAGCCAACAAGCGCTGCACATAAGCCTTGAAATTCCGCATGTCATCCGGTAGTTCGCCGGGTCCCACAACCAAAGGTCCCTTTTCAGGTAGGGTGTGCAGGCCATGGCTTCCACGTACCAGCTGGGCATCCAAAGGAATGACATCCATCTTGTATCGCATTCCAATTTTCTTTTGCGCCAGACGCGACATGGCCCTGACTTTGCTTGTCATGAACAGCTCGCAAGGGTCGTAGCCGGGTTTGCGATGAATGTCGACGGTTCGAGAAAAATCGGGTGCGAGAGAATCGTCGAGCCAATAATAGTACGTGAACCAGGCATCCGGTTCCGAAAGCACAATCAGCTCACCGCTGCGCGGGTGATCAAGTTCAAATTCAACGGGGCGGGCAACGCGGGCAACTCCAGGAACAGACAGCAGCGACTTGGCGACCTCATCGATCATTTCAGTATTGCGCACATAGACGTGTGCAAGTTGGTGGTCGGCGACTGCAAAGGCATCCGATTCACCGGGCATCATCAGTTCACCAAAGGGACCAGGGCGGACAGTCAACCAGCCCATTTCTCGCAGGTAGCGATTCAGGTGAACAGGCCGCTGGACCGGCACTAATCCATATTCGGAAACAACGATGACTTGTGCATCAATGTCGTTTGCTGCGTCGATCATTCTGCCAGCACAGTGATCCAATTCGGCGACTCTTTCAGGGGCATGATCCGGAAGTCGCTGGAAGTCATAATCAAGATGCGGCAGATAGGCCATCGTCAGTTTCGGGCGATTTTCTCTCATTACAATCGCGGTGGCGTCAGCGATCCATTCACTGCTGGGAAGTCCGGCGTTGGGGCCCCAAAACGAGAAAAACGGGAAGGGTCCCAGACGACGGACCAGATCGCACTGGGTGTGATCGAGAATGTCAAATACTTTCGAGCCGTCGCATCCGTAGTGTGGTTTTGGAGTCGCGCTGTACTTCACAGGCGCAGACTGATTGAACCACCAAAACATTTTGGCAGTTTCAATCCCCTCATAGAATTTCTGACCCGAGATCAACGAGTTGGCTTGTTGCCAAAAGCGGATTTCCTGTGTGTCACGGTAGTACCAGCCATTTCCAACAATACCGTGTTGAGCCGGAGATAGACCTGTCAGCAGTGTGGCCTGTGATGTGCATGTCACAGCAGGTAGCGGAGATCGCATTGGCTGTGACTCACCGATTGCTGAAATGCGTGGAGCGTATTTCAGCAATTCGGGTGTCAATCCGACAGCATTGATGATGCAAACGCTTGTCATACAGTTGGTTTCAGGAAGGGATGGTTCTGCAGGGAATATCTAAGCTTCTCCTGCGCTCCCGTCTTCTGCAATATCCAATTCGCCAGCTTTGTATTTTGTCCAGTACTTGTTCAGTTCGCGTTTGACGATGCCGCTCAGTAAGAACACTCCCAGCAAGTTGGGAAAGCTCATCCCGAGGATCATCAAATCACTGAATTCGAGAATGGGACCAGCGGTAACGATTGAACCCAACACCGTGAAACCAAGGAACAGAATTTTGTAGACGATCGACAGTCTTGCCCCAAAGAGTTGCACCCAGCAACGTTCACCGTAATAAGACCAACTGATGCAGGTGGAATAAGCAAATAGCACGACGGCAAAATAGAGGATGTAACGAAACCAGTCGTAGCCACCTGTGATGAACGCAAACAGCGTGACTTTCGCGCCTTGGTTCTGTGCAATCGCTTCGGTCATTTCTGGTGCGTTGTAGGCCCCAGTCACGATCACGACCAGAGCAGTGATGGTGCAAACGACCACGGTATCAATGAACGGTTCCAACAGGGCAACGATTCCTTCGCTGACCGGTTCATCTGTTTTGGCCGCAGAGTGGGCGATAGCAGCTGAGCCCACACCAGCCTCGTTGCTGAATACGGCTCGTTTAACACCGATCACAAGCACGCCAAGGAAGCCACCATACATTGCGTTGGGCTCAAAGGCTTCCGACCAAATCAGGCTGATCGCGGCCGGTATGCCCGCGATGTTGTTTGCCAGAATGAATAGGGCTGCAAGAACGTAAGCTCCGCACATGAAAGGAACAATTTTGCCCGCCACTGCACCGATGCTTCGCATGCCGCCGACGATCACGATGCCGACCAGTGCAGCCATAATGACACCGTAGATGACGGGGAAATCTTGCAAGATGGGGACGTCACCACGGATAGCTTCCAGTGACTGCCCGATTTGAAATGCGTTGCCGCCACCGAAGCTGGCTCCGACACAGAGCAGCATGAAAAGAATTGCCAGAAATTTTCCAAGGGGTGCCATGTTGATGTCTGCCAAACCAACTTGCAGGTAACGCATCGGTCCACCCAGAACGTTTCCACCCTCATCTTTGGTTCGGTACAGCTGCCCGAGTGTGCATTCGGCAAACTTGGCAGACATGCCCAAAAGTCCAATCGCGATAATCCAAAGACACGCTCCGGGACCACCTGTTCCGATCGCAATGGCTACCCCGGCAATATTTCCAAGGCCAACCGTGGCTGAGAGGGCAGCCGATAAAGCCTGAAAGTGAGAAACCTCACCCGTTTCACCTGGCTTGTCATATAACCCGCGAGTCAGATCAATCGCATGCTTGAAGGCACGAACATTGATAAAGCCCATTCGGAGAGTCAGAAAGACCGCACCTGCTAGTAACCAAACGACAACGAACGGAATGCTGATTCCATCTGGATTGGCCTCGGTGCGCAACCAACCTCGCCGGGTTATCACTTTCAGAGGATCTCCCGTGGCTTGATCCAGCACCGTGTTGCCAAATTCGTCAGTAACTTCTTTCGTTCGTGGGCCAGTGTAAAAATCAAAAAACAGAACGGTAGCAAACGGACTGACAATCCAGTTTCCGAACGCTTCGTCGATTCTTGCTGCAACGCTTGCCTCTACTTCTTTTGCTGTTCCCACTGCCTCTGATGAGGATTCAGATGTTGGCGACTCCTGTTCGGAACTCGGCTGAGAAGCGTCAGCCGCAGAATTAGCCTCGCCGGCTGGTTCGCTGGCGACAGGTTGATCCGAGGTGGTTGGCTCGTCGGTTTGAGCCGCGAGAGATCCGATAGGAAGCCAGGCAAGAGCCAGCAAAAGAAGTGCGAGACGTGGGGTAGGCATGGTCCACTCACTAGCAGCTGTGGGTTGAGTTAAATTTCGGGAGTGATCACCCGCTGGGACACAGGCTAAAGCCTTTTGCGTCTTAAATCGACACCACGCAAGAAGAAACCATGGTCAGAATGCGGGTAAAACCTTCCAACTTCCCCAACTTTTGTTCGTTTCGAGAACGATAAACGTCTCTATCTTTGGCGGAGATGGGGCGAAGTCGGCGTAGAAGCCGGTGCGAGCATGTTTTGAGGACGGGCGGAGATCGTGCAATTGCAGTTCGGAATTCAGATTTGCCGGGAAACACAGTAAAAAACTGTAAAAAACATCGTTCGGAGTCGATCTTGGAATGCGGTACGTTGCTCGAGCGGGATCAAACAGTCGTGTTTTGAGGGAGGGAGAGACCTAATTGCAGAAAAAAGCTAAAAAACCGCATTTCAGGGCTTTGTACGGCGGCATCACGCCAGAAGCTGAAAAGAAGTGGTCAGGGGCGGGCTCGAACCGCCGACACCGGCCTTTTCAGGGCCGTGCTCTACCAACTGAGCTACCTGACCTAGGTACTTTAATGCTGCCACTTTAATCATGACAAAAACAAATCGGAAGCACCTTCGTCGATCAATTCGACGAACGGCGATCGTAGGGTATGATGCGTAAGGTCGTCAATCGGTTCACCTCTTCTCCATTTGCGGGTTTCGATCCCCGCGAGAAAAAAATTCTTCTGTTTTCAAGGTTTGAACAGGCTTGTCCATGAGCATTCGTGAAAGTAGTCACTCACCGCAGGTTCGGCATTTTGCAACGTTGATGGCGTTGTGCCTGGTCGTCCTCGCTTGCAAGCCACTGTTTGGTTACACGCCGACCGATCCGGTGGTGACGAAAATGGTCAACCAGGGAGTGTCGTATCTCGAAAAATTGAAGGATGAGGATTTTGGGGGTGGAGATCCTTTTTCATCGATTGCGGGTGAGGCGATTCTGATTGGATACGCCCACCACAAGTGTCGGCACGACCCTGACAGCGCGGCTGTAAAAAGAGGGCTTAAAAATGCCAAGGCAGTTGTGAACGCTTTGGCGAAAGGTGGTGGTAAAACACCTCAGAAGCGAACTTACGTGATCGCAATCAGTGTTCTACTCTTCGCGGAAGTTGATGCGGACGCCTATCGCAGCGAGTTGCAAACTCTGCAGCAGTATCTGGTGCAATATCAGAGCGGGAACGGCGCGTTTTGCTACCCAGATGATGATCCCAAGAAAAGTGGCGATATATCGATGAGTCAGTACGGAATGCTGGCCATCTGGACGCTCGACCGGAATGGCATTCCTCTTGATTACAATCGCGTGACTGAAAGTCTGCAGTGGTTGTTACGTGTGCAGGATCCGGGTGGTGGTTGGCCTTACCATGCGATGGACCCAGGGGCAGGCAAGGGGAATATCGCCCAAAGCACGCGTGAAATGACTGATTCCATGGCCTTGGCTGGCGGAAGTAGCCTGTTGATTGGTGGTGATGCGCTGAGGTTGTGGGGCAACACGGATGCTGACGCGGATACGGGAATCCCCGGGTTGCCTAAGGCAATCAAAATCTACAAAGAGGACAAGAACGTCAAACGCCGTAAGCGGGGTTCCATGAGCGAGACACCGATCAAGCGTTCGATTGGCTTCATGCGGGGTTGGCGTCAAAAAAATCCATATAAAAAGTCGGGGATCGATTGGTACTACTACCGAATTTACACCCTCGAGAGATTCGAGAGCTTCGTTGAAATCGCCAACGGTGCGCCCAAGGATCTTAGTCCTGTTTGGTACAACCAAGTTGTTGATGAATTGAAGCAGACGCAGGGTGCAGATGGAGGGTGGACGGATCGTTCACAGACTCGTCCTGCTGTGAGTACGGCTTTTGCGCTGTTGTTCCTGATCCGTAGTACACAGAAAACAATCTTCACGATGAGTCAGGGTAGTCTTCAAGGTGGTTACGGTTTGCCCAAGGATACCACTGACATTCGCGTTGATGGCACGCAGATCAAAGGTCGTCCGGTGGCTGCTCAAGTCACAGATATGCTCGACATCCTTGAGAAAGACGGTGCCGGCGAAACGGAAGGCAAATCGATTCCCGATGACCTTGAGTTGGACACCGACCCAGCAGTAAGGGCTGCTCAAATGGATCGCCTGGAAAGATTGGTGAGGGGCAGCCAGTCTTGGCAGGCGCGGCGAGTAGCAGCACGGTTACTGGGAAAAAGTGATGAGCTCCGTGTTGTACCGTCCCTAATCTATGCTCTCAGTGATCCGGATACTTCGGTGAGACGTTACGCAAGAGATGGCCTCAGGTTTATCAGCCGCCGCTTCGATGGATTCGATCTATCGAATGACCCAACACCAGCTGAGGTCGATCAGGTTCAGGGAAAGTGGCGGGATTGGTATCGCACCATGAATCCCAAATATGTTTTCTTGGACTACGATCTGTAGGCCGTGCACAGCATCGATTTATTTAACGGCAGACTCGACTTAAGAACAGATTCATAGGTTTTTGAAATGGCATCAGCTATGGGCCAAGAAACGACTGATGGGCCAGCCCAGAACGCATCAGACCGAACACAGACTGAGTCGCGGGTTCATCAACGGGCGGCTGAACGCGAGAAATTACGGACCAGCCGTTTTGATCTAGTCACCTCGTTTCTGATGGCCCTGATCCTGTTCATCGGTACGCTGACGCTGATGGTCGTCATTATCTTCTTGACGACCCGCTGGGCATTTCCGCCTCGGCCAATTGAGCCCATCATTGAGAACCCAGCCGGACGGGGTGAAAATCCAGAGGGTTTCGAACGCGATTTCGAGCCACCAGGGGCAGAGGAAGTTGAAGAGTTGATGGAGCCGACGCTGCAAGACACGATCGAGGCTGTGACAGATGCTGTGAGTTCGGTAGCGGCCACTCTCGTCACGACCGATACCACGGCAACTGCAACGACAGCCGGCACAGGGGCGGGAGATAGTCGTCCCCCGGGCCCTCCTGGAGAAGGAGAGGATATTATCCCGCGGTTCGAACGATGGCAGCTGAATTTCACTGCACGTGATATTGGCTTATATGCAAAGCAACTGGACTTTTACAAAATTGAGCTCGGAGCGATCGGTGGGTCGATTCAGGGGGTCGATGTTGCGAGTAATCTTTCGGGTAGCCCTAAGAAATATCGGGTTGTGAAGACCGAGGATGAGAAAAGGCTTTATTTCATGTGGAATAGTCCAAGTCCTCTGATGCAGTTTGACAGGCAATTGCTGGGTAAGGCCGGAATTCCGCTGCCGAATCGTCAAATGCTCAAATTCATTCCAACGCAGTTGGAAAATGAGTTGGCTCAAATCGAAAAGAATTATTGGGAGTCAAAAGGATATAACTCCGTGACTCAAATCGCGAAAACGGTCTTTGAGAGTAAAGCAGATGGACGCGGCTACAAATTTGAGGTCATTAGTCAGCGTTATCGAAAACCAAAAAAGTAGGCCCATCGCACGCTTGACCTTGCCAAAGGTTGCTGAGTGCTTGGCGGCCTGTCGCAGAAGTTACCCGTGATTGGTTCCGAATGAGGCACCAAATGACCTAGTCATCCAATGTCCAGAGTCGATCTGAGAAAGCACATGTTGCAGAAGCTGGTATACGGACAATGGCAATCGATGGACAGCCGACAGGGGGGAATCGACGATTCACCCCTACGGCTCCTCCCTGAAACTGCGAGATTTGTTCAAAATTGCGGTTCAGGGCCCGTCGAACCAAGAAGAAAAAACTCAACTCGAATATGCTGTTAGGAGCCGACGGCGGGAAACTGTTAGTCGGATCACCGTCATCATGGTCATCCAAAACCTCGAATCTCGTTTTAGGTTGTCTCTGATGCTGATGGGCATTGATGATGTCCGTTACTTTTCAAAATGCGATTGGGCCGCAGTGACTGGTCTGAAAGCTCATCACAACGAACTTAATATTTCTGGCTACGAAGTTAAGGAACTGACCGCCGATGCTACTTGCTGAAATGTCCCTTTTCGAAATTATCTCCAATGCTACTTATGGTGCCCTCGCTGGGGTCGCTCTCTGGGGGTTGTATTGCATTGTCATTGTCTGGTCACGAGTGAATCAGAAGCGTTTTAAGTCCGAGGAAGAGCAAGACTTCTTCATGGATGATGTTGAACAGATGCTTGCTGGCGGAGATTTTGAAGGCGTCACCGAATATTGCGAAGGTGACAAGCGTGCAGTTGCCCAAATTGTAGGGATGGCCGTTGAACATCGTGAAATGGGTTACAAGAAGGCTAGGACATTCGTGATGGACCGCTTCCAACGCGATGTGATGAGTGATGTCGAGTACCGGCTCAGTTGGGTTAGTACAGTGATCAAAAGTGCCCCCATGATTGGGTTGTTTGGGACCGTGTTCGGAATGATGGGAGCGTTCGAAACGCTTGCGACATCCGAGTCTGTTGAGCCGTCCGCTTTGGCATCGGATATTAATATTGCTCTTCGCACCACCGCCTGTGGATTGGCTATTGCTATCCCACTCATGATTTTGGTTGCGAACGTCAATATTCGAATCGCAAAAATGGAAGATCTGGTAGGTGCAGGTCTGGTCCGCTTCATGACAGTTTACCGGGAAGCACTGACAAAGTATTCGTCTTCACGGGGTGGCGCAGCAGCTTCAACGGCCGAGCCCATGACGTCACAGTCACGTGTTGAGTGAAACTTTAGTCGGTGAAACGGAAACCATTCTTCTACTCTGTCGAACTGAAGAACGGAAATGATCAAACGCGAAACTTCTGATACCAATTTGACTGAAAGATGAGTGATAACCCAAATCTGATAGAAGACGACGAGGACGACTTCGCGTTGCCTCGCAAGAAACGTGACGATGACGAGATGGATATCACACCCATGATCGATATCACGTTTCTGCTGTTGATCTTCTTCATTGTTTGCTCAACGATGGATCCCACAAAAATCGGTACGATTCCAGAAGCAGATAACGGTCTTGCGATTGCAGCGAAAAACTCCGCCGTCATCTTTATCAACCCAGGCGCGGGTGATGAGGTGATCCTGTCGCGAATGGATGGTTCGAATTTCAGTACCGATGAAGAAATTCAAGCAACTGAAATCATTGAGTACATCACTGAGGAACTTGAGAAGTCTTTGGGGGCGAGCAAACAGCATGTGATGCTGTTTGGAGATGCAAATGTAAAAGTTGGGAAGGTAACGCGTGTCCAGAAAATCATCGGAGATGCTTTTGAAGATCTGGATTCGACTTACATTGCCGTGAAAGAGCAATGATTTGAAGAAGAGGGTCGGTCACGGAACCCAAGCCCGATGAATGAGGGCTTCTGTGATGCTGCAGCGATTTTGCATCGGCTTTTCGTTAAGCAGTTTGGAGTCGTTCCTGTGCGTTTGTCAGGGCGTGGAACGCATTTGTTGAGTGGATGCATTTGTTATTGAAACGTTGTATACGGAATAAACCGGGTTTTCTTAATGTCGATCGAAGTCAGTTGCTTGGAGTGCGGGGCTAGCCACCACGTCAATGATCGGTTGGCGGGGCGTAGCGTGCGTTGCCCTAACTGCGATGTAGTCGTGGCTGTGCCCGAGAAAATGGTTGAAGCGGAAATCGGTGGTGCGGCGACAGCCGGCCATGGTGCTGGTGAAGGTGAAATCGAGGTTGTTGTTGCTGAACCGATGGCCTCGAATTCCGTAGATAAAGAAGCAGCATCAAGAGGCACTGCCTTGCGGGAAACTGCAAACGCAGTGCCCCAATCAGTGCAGCCTGCTGTTGAAGAGGATGATGAAATTGATGAGGTTCTGATTCGGAAAAAACGTCCCGAAGAAGAAATGGACATGACGCCGATGGTGGATGTCACGTTCCTGCTTTTGATCTTCTTCATGGTGACGGCCGCATTCAGCTTGCAGAAGTCAATTGAAATGCCACGTCAGCAAACTGATGCCCCGAGTACTTCCGTGGTTGAGGAAGAGGATGACGAATTGGAATCAATCGAAGTTGAGGTTGATGAATTCGGTGGCTTTCTGGTCATCGCCCAGGATTGGGAACGCGAAACGGTTGGAAAGCAGGGTTTGGTTACGGCTTTTAAAGATGCACTGAGTGCGAGTAAAGACGGTATGCGATTGATTGTCAAAGTCCATGAGATGGCAAAACTGCACTCATTGGTCGATGCCATGGATGCGGGGACCATCGCTGGATTCACCGAACTGGAAGTCACGCAAGTTGAGGAGTTTTATTAATGACCAACGAATATAACTTGATGACCAACTGAAGCCCTTTTGCCTTAATCAACAGCATCAGCCTGGATCGAACCCCGGCGGTGCCAACGCAGAAAAAATTGACAGATAACTTTTCACTGTAGAAACCGACAAAGACATGCTTGCAAACGAATTGATCGACCGCATAGAGCGACTGGGATTGCTTGACCAGGAGATCATCGAAGCCCTTCGCGAACAATTGGAGCAAAGCGGTACGAGAATCACGCCTGAGGCAGTGGCCAAACTGTTAGTTGATAACGGCCAATTGACGCATTTTCAGGCAACCAAGTTAATTGGTGAATTGCGCAGTGGTGAATATGACGAACCGGTCGCGCAAGAGAATCAGGACTCTGATTTGACTGCAGGTGTGGATGAAGTTGTGGTTGAGGAAGTGGTGCAGGCTGAGCCAGTCGCGATTCCTGTCTTTGAAGCTGAAGCTGTTCCTGTCGAAGCTGTTGCCGTCGAAGTAGCTCCGGTTGAGGTGGAGGCACTGGGGGGCGGGATGGTGGAGGAAACGCCGAGAGAGCGGCCAACGCCCTCCCGTAAAAAGCCGGAGGAGCCGAAGTCGGTTTGGGACTCGTTCAAAATCTACGGCTATGTCGCGATCATCATTCTCTTGTTACTGACCTTGGGGGCTGGTTGGTGGATTTTGGGCCGAGAAGATGCTGATGCCTTCATCGCGAGGGCGAACGATGCTTACGACAGTCTGACTTACCAATCTGCACAAGATGACTATGTCACCTTCTTGGAAATGTTCGGAGATGATCATCAGTATTCATCTTTGGCTCGTACTCGTATCACTATGACTGAGCTTTACAAAGCTGCAGAGTTTAAGCAGGAGCCCGAGCAGGCAGTCAATCTGGCCAAAGAAAAGTTGCCTGCCATTGCGGAAGAGGAGGGGATGAATGAGGAGCGATCGAACCTTGCCCTCTTGATGGTGAAGATTGCGCAAAATCTTGCATCTGCAGCGGGACGTGCCAAAGAGACGACTCGAAAGCAGGAGCTGCTAGCAGTGCTTGATGAGCAGCGGGAATTGATGAACAACGCGGCTTACATGTCTGCTTCCGATCGCACGAATTTGGAAGGGAAATTGCTTTCGTTGGAAGAGGATCGGGCTCGCGTTGAGCGTGATATCAATCGAAATATTAGTCTCGATAAGGCTGAGGGGGCGATGATCGCCTCGCTCGCGGGCAAGGATACTAAAGAGGCTTACGATACCCGTACTGAGCTGCTGCGAAATTTTCCTGACCTAAGGGAAAATGAACGACTTGTCAAATTGATTCTGGAAGCCAGTGAGATTCAGCAGAGTTTGGTTGGACCCTCAGCTGATTTGCCTGAGGCTGGTGAGGCAGTTGCAGAGGATGGTGGTGTAGAGTCAGTCTTGTTGACCACCTTGGCAGGAAAAGTTGCTCCGGAGTTGCGTGGAGTCACTCTTTACTTCCGTGCCGGCGGCTCAATTTTGGCGTTTGATGGCGAGAACGGAAAACTTAGATGGCGGAAGTTTGTTGGATATTCGAAAGAACTACCACCCTTGCGACTCGAAGATGGCGTGCTGCTGAGCGAATCCTCGACTCTCGAAGTTTTGCGTTGCAGTGAAGACGATGGCCGTGTGTTATGGCGAACAACAGTAGGTGAGCCTTTCTCGCAGCCAATCAGTAACGGTGATGAGATTTACGTATCCACGGATTCCGGCCGAGTGATCTGTCTGGATGTCGAAACTGGTGATGCAAAATGGGTCACCCAAGTCCCTCAGAATCTCGATATTGCCCCCGGTGTCGATGATCGAGCTAAAAGGGCTTACGTCGNTGGGGATCATAGCAATCTCTATCTGCTNAANACGCGTGANGGATCNTGNGTCGAAAGNTTNTANGTNGGGCATGAACCNGGNACTGTCAGTGTTCCACCNGTTCCCTCTGCTGGGNCATGTTTTTGTNATNGTNAATNCTGGNAGTGACTATGCAAACCTNAGGGTGCTTCGTGTTGACGAAACTGGTGGGCAGGTTCAGGAAACGCAANNTTTCNGGCTTACNGGAAANGTCCGTGTACCACCNATCATNCANGGACGCAGACTGATCGTGTTGACTGATCTGGGCGAGGTAGTGGTTTACGATATTGAACCAACGGCTGAAACCAATCAGGTTACCGAGGCTGCGAAACTACCACCGTTTTATGAGCAACCTACACCCACACAAATGGCTGTGGGCCGAAGTCAAATGTGGATTACGGGGACGAGAATCGGTCGCTATGAACTGCAGATCAATACCGGTCGAGTGATCCGTGATTGGATCAAGCATGAGTTTGATACATTCATCGGCAAACCCTACTCGGCAGATGATGCCTTGGTGTACGCGAGAGTACTGCGGGGAACATCGGCTATTCGCGTTACCGCTGCTGATCCTAAAACCGGAGAAGAAATCTGGCGAACGGACGTGGGAGTACCGGTCGCATTGCTGAGCATGCCACCAGGCAGCGATGCATTGCAGAGCGTCACGACCCAGGCCGCTTTGTTCGAAATCGACACCCAGGCTGAAAATGCGGGTTCGACAAATGGTCCCATCGACAATCCAGGCGCGAAGTCAGTCGCTATCAGGTTCGAAGATCCAATCGCTATCGATGAGAGTCGAAGTCTGATGTTGAACCAAGTCGATGGTCAGTCCATCATTGTTTACGAGCCACAAAGAGAGCTTGGGAAGCTTCGACAAGTGACCATGAGCTTCTCTGCCGGAAAGCCAACAGACGGAGGAGTCGTGGCGGGAGGTGGTTTGTTCCTGCCGTTGAACAACGGCAGAGCTGTGCTAGTCGACTGGCGTACCGGAAAGACCATTGGAACGCCATTTCAACCTGCGAGCGACCCGAATAAACAAGTCAATTGGACCAATTCACTTACACTGCCGAGTGATCCTGACCAGGTAATTCTTGCTGACAGCCGCAAGAAGATGTACCGCTTACGAGTGGGTGATCAGATTCGCGAACTCGCATCCACGGATCTTGAGTTTGACCTGCTAGATCAAATCGCAGGGGTTGGCAACACGGTTGTGGGCGCTACTGCTGGTCCAGCGGCTGATTTCATTGTTGGTTTTGATCTCGTGAGTTTGAAGCCGAAATTTAAAGTCCTGCTCGACGGGCGAGTGGTTTGGGGACCGGTCGCCGCGGGTGAATACGGTCTCTATCAGACTGATGATTCTCAGTTGCGAGTGATTGATGCAGAAGGAAAATCTCTGTACCAGATTCCAACTCCGGCTGGTTTGCCGGTCGGTAAGCCAATCATGAGCGATGGCAGAATTGTGCTTGCAGGGAAGGCTGGCTGGATCATGGTGTTTGATCCTGAAACTGGAACTGTGACTGGGACAACCGATTTGGGTCAGCCAGTTTCAGCTACACCATTGGTCGATGATGGCATGCTAGTGGTGCCTGGCACGGAGGGTGTCATTTACCGGACACCTGTCCCGGCCAACTAATTGAGTCCACACCTTTCCCATTGTTCAGTTGGAATACTTCAATGAGCATACGAATTACGAGTTTGCTTTGTCTGTTGGTCATTTGGCTGACTGGATCGTTTAGCGTTCGGCCAGCGGATGCTCAGCTAATCAATTTTGCGCAGCAAGGCGTGCCTGGTGATCCCGGACTCGAGCTATTGCAAGAAGAACCGCATGATCTTCTTTTCTTTACTGCAAAAGCAGGTGGCGGTTGGGCCAAGACGCTTTTGTTGCAGTTGCCGGGCAGAACGATGCCTGCGGATAGAAGCGGCTCTTTGAAGCTCAATGTCCTCGGTATTGAGGGAAAAGATTTTACAGCCAAGTGGTCTGATATCGAGAAGATCGATTTCTGGGAACTTCGACTCGAGCGTGAGACGAAAGAGCGGATCGCGCGTGGTGACTTTAAGGGGGCTTACCCCTTCATGTCTGTTCTGATTCGAGATTTTCCAAACCGGGCCGGATTGCGAGAATTGCGATGCGAGTTTCTTTGGTTGGATGCAGTCGCGCGTGCAAAGAGAAAAGAGTTGGCTCCGACTCTGGCAATGCTTGAAGAATTGCGACGGTACGCGCCGGAATACAAACGGTCCATGGTGCTTGGTGCAATTGACCGAACGACTGATCAATTGATGCAACAATTGATGGATGCGGGCGACTTGGACCTGGCCCAGAAGATGCTGGCACGCCTCGAGAAAGATTATGCGAATGATAATTTGCAATCAATCAAAAAATGGAATGCTGAGTTCCTACGGATGGCAACTATCAAACAGAATGAAGCCAAGGTAGCGTTAGACGCCAAGGACTATCGTGCTGCTCGTAAGCTCTCACGTGAAAGTGTTTACTTAAAGCCAGATATTCCCGGTGGAACCGAGCTCGTTAAGTTGGTCGATCGTATCTATCCATTGATTAATGTTGGAGTGCTACAGACTGCCACCGTGCTGGAGCCAACGCGACTTGATAATTGGGGAGCTCGAAGGTCAGGGCGTTTGTTGTATCGCACTCTGTTTGAAATGGAGGGCCCCGGACCAGAAGGTGGAGAGTATGACTTCATCTTTGGAGATGTAGAAATGAGCCCGGATCGCATGCACTTCGATCTGTTGCTTGAGCCTGAAAAGTTGCAGCCACCCTTGGATAAGGTGAGCGGTCCATTCTTGGCGGATGTAATGGCCAAAAGAGCACAGGTGAGTTCGGGTGATTATTTTTCGCCTTGGGCTGCAGCTGTCGACTCGATCGGCTTGGAAGGCCCGAAACAGGTCTCCTTCAATTTGCGGCGTCCCAATGTACTGCCGACCAGCTTGCTGCAAATTCCGGTCGATGGCAGTTGGTTTGGGGATAAGCCACTGTCACCCACTGGTGATTACCGTCGAAAAGAAGTCGACGATGACGAAGTTCGGTACGTGCTCTCAGGAGCCCCGAAGACGGAGACGCAGCCACGTGAAATTGTAGAAATACGGTGTGCTTCCGCGGCAGACGCTGTCAATCTTCTTCTGCAAGGTGAAGTTGACGTTCTGGATCAACTGTTCCCTGCTGATGCTGTGAGGCTGCAACGTAGCAAGTCAATCAAGGTAGCAAACTACCCGTTGCCAACCGTCCACATGTTGGTGCCGTGTTCAGATCACGCCTATCTGGCCGAAAGAACGTTTCGACGTGCCTTGCTGTATGGGATTAATCGAAAGGACATCTTGAAGGGTGAACTACTGGAAGGTCTCGAGTTTGAGGGCTGTCGCGTGCTTTCAGGTCCATTCCCCGCTGGTATCGAACTCAATGATCCATTGGGATATGGCTATGATGAAAGGATTGAGCCGCGACCCTATGAGCCGCCGTTGGCAAAGCTTCTTTTGGCGATGAATACAAATCAGATGAAGGCAATGGCAGCCCGCAAGAAACTCGAAATGCCGGACTTGAAACCCATTCGGTTGGCCTTTCCTCCTGATAATTTGTCGCGGGTTGCATGTGAAGCAATCAGTACGCAGTGGAAACTGCTGGGACTAGAGGTTGAATTGGTCCAGCTTCCTGTGGGTAGAACTTTTCCGGATCCGGATGAGGATATAGCCGATATCGTTTACGTTTCGGCAGCAGTGTGGGAGCCGATCATTGACGCGCGACGTGTGCTTGGACCGGAGGGTCTTGCCGGCAGCCAAGACCAACTTGTGGGACTCGGTTTAAGACAACTTGAGCATGCCAAAAATTGGCGTGAAGTGCGGGATAGACTCTTGGATCTCCATTCTATCACCCATCACGAACTTCCCGTCTTGCCTCTGTGGCAAATGGTGGAGTCGTATGCTTATCGGCGGGAACTGGTGGGAATGGGATCTGACATCGTTTCGCTTTATCAGAACGCGGGCAATTGGCGGCTGGGACAATGATGCGCTGGAATTTATTGATAATCGGTTTTTTAATCGTCGTTTTCAATCACAACGTTGGTTGGAACAGGGTTGGGTTAGCGATGGAGGCGGCGCAGGATTCGGAGCAAACCGATTCGGAGCAAACCGATTCGGAGCAAACCGATTCGGAGCAAACCGATTCGGAGCAAACCGGTGAGAAGCCTGATTCGGAAGTTGGTGGTGCAACCGACAGTGACGCTGCAATCGAAGATGCCGAGACGATAGGAGCAGATGGCGACTTCAGTGACGGCGGCGAGTCAGTAGAGGTTGACCCAGATGCAGTCAAGATTGCTATTGAGAACTACAAGAAGCTCAACGAATCGGCTAAACAGGAGCTTCCTTGGGACTACTCTCCTTATAAAGTTTTGATCTGGCTAGTTTCTGACAACCCGGAAATTTCGGTTTCGACTATTGAACAGCCACTTCGCAAGTTCTTGGATCGTGACTATTCCGCTATCTGGCGAGTTACGATTGCCAATGCACCTCGCGCAGTTGCTACCGCAGCTCAGCGGAACATGGCAGGTATGGACTACGACACGATTACGGCAGCGGACCCTGTGTTGGCCGTGAAAAGGGATCACAAGGATGCCATACGTATTCGCGTCGCTGAGAATGTAGCCCAATACATTCAAGAAATTTATGGAACGCGGGGTCGTATTCTGGAAGTGAAGCAGCGGTCTGCTCTTCTTGGGGACAAGACAGTTTCTGGTGTTGGTCCCAAACTGAAAGCGGTTGATGGTGATGCTATTGCGGTTAGTGAACTCTGGGCTGATGAAAAAACCGAAGCCGTGCTTGTGTCTCGTGGAACCGCACGAGCATTGGATGAACCGGAGGCGAAGGTAATTCTCCCGAAATTGGCGAATTTGGTGAGTCGAGCGGTGGAAGCCTATGACAAAATTTTTATTGTCCGGCTAGAGGCCAATGAAGTGCCGACAAAAGTCAGCGTGGTAGAGATGGATACGTTGATGCAGCATTTTGGCCCGGTGGCAGAAACTGAGGGTGGGACGCGTCATACCCTGCCAACCACTATCGGTAAGACGATCACGCGGGCTTTTGCACCGGTTGTTCGGGTGGACAACGCCGGTGCACGTAGTGCAACTGGCTTGTTGCGAGCAAGCGGGTTGATAATGGATGAAAACTCTCCAGCAAAGTTGAAAGCTGGCGATGTNCTTGAGCCNATGACGAGAAAAAATGATCGTAATGGAAGGCCATTTGTGATCGGACCCATTGATTGGGCCTTCCTGAACGTGACAGGATTCGAGGGTCGCAATGTGAAAATGGACTTCTATTCAGGGCGAGCTGGTGGTCTGCAGGGAAGGAAGAATAAGCGAACTTTCAGGATGGCGTTGAAGGTCCGTCCGTTTCAAGAGGCATCGACGGTGCGTCTCCATTTGCAACGCGATCCCAGCACACCCATGATTGGATATGAATTGTATGAAAAGGAATTGAAGTCCACAAAAATGACCTTTATCGGGCGAACAGATTGGGACGGGCGTTTGAGGATTGAGCCCACCAAAGACCCCTTCCGATTGTTGTATGTCAAGAATGGTGGTGCTGTCCTTGCTCGTTTGCCGATCGTCCCGGGTTTGCATGAGTTCGATGTGGCTGACTTGTCGGGTGATGATACACGACTGCAGGCAGAAGCTTATATTCGTGGTGTGCAGAATGCGATTATCGACCTCGTTGCCGTACGGGCGTTATTTGAAGCCCGAATTGAATTGCGGTTGGAACGCGGTGAATTTGATAAAGCCCAAACCCTTATGGAAGCCCTACGGAACCAACCCAGCAATGAACAACTTGCTAATGATATGGGCAAGCGACAGACCTACTTCAACAACCTGCTCGCTCGTAGTGCGAATCAACGGGCGAAGGTCGATCAAATGTTTGGCATCACTCGAGAGCTTTTGACGACACACATCAATGGCAAGCTTGTTCGCGATCTTGAGGCGAAGGTAATTGCAGCCAAGAAGAAGGCTGGCAAAACACCAAAGTAACAGAAGTTACGCGATGATCTGGGGCGTAGTATGCACCTCACAGATTTGGTCATCACTACTTACGCCAGTTGGGTCGCTTTCGCCGTGCGTTTGGGTGATGCGTTATGATTCGGAACGTCGCGTCTCGACCTGAAAGCTTGCGTCCCGTAGGCCGTGTTGTTGGGCGAACCACTTTGGCTCTCAGGCGATCGTGGGTCTCACGATGTTCGTCATCGAGCTCAAACTCGACCCATAACTCAACTTCTGGGGCAACTTTTCGTGTGACACCATTCTTGACGACGTTTCCTTCCCAATCGACGGAATGAAAAAACACGTCATCAGTGAAGTCTTCGGCTTGGATGAAACCGTAACTACCTTCTTTCTCAATGAACATGATCTTGCCAAGTCGTCGCCGTTGAATGCGAAACTTTTTCTTGATCCCATCTTCTTGGTCGGCGTCATCCACGATTTGGCTCTTGCTGCTGGATTGCTGAAATTCGTAGCGAGTGGGTGTGTACCAGAAATAACTGTCGCCTCAGTGGGATAGGCTATCCGTCGACGAGTTAAACGAAACGCACCGTCTTAGTTTAACTCTCCGGCCGAGTTTGCATCAGGGAGACCAATCCACTTCGCAAGCGATGAATTGGTTGCTCGGCGAATCACACAGGACCACATATCGCTAGTTGACGAAAACACATCATCGACATTGGCGGGTAACACGTGCCAATTGCCATCCGAAATTTCAGCTTCGAGTTCTTCGGGATTCCACCCCAGATGACCGACAATCAATCGAAAAGGCCCATTCTGGTCACGGATCAGGTCAACGAGGTGTTGCTTTTGGGCGGCAACGTAGATCCCCTCGCCTGTTTCAGCTTCTGCATAATCACGGATTTGATGAAGTGCGACAATCGGTCCTGATAAGGGACCTCCAAAGTGCAGGGATCTCGAAGGCGAGGGAAGATCCGAATCGTGGAAGGATGAATTAGGCTCGCTTTCCTCTGTTTTTGTCGTATGCATCGAGAATCGACGTGATGGTTCGGCTGGTTTTTCGAAGTTCGTCCCACCGAGTATGGCTTCAAACGCTTCGGCGGTTGGTTCGATTGGGCGGTTGAGCATGACGCCAATCACACGGGTTTCGTCATCGTGCACGATCAGGCATACCCCGTTGGCGTACAGTGGTTCGGTCACGGTGCTCGAGGCGACTAATAACTGGCCAAGGTACGATTCCCTCATTTGGTGCTCCATGGTTCATCGATGCTGTCAGGTTGGCAGTAAAAACGCCGCTTGCGTATAACTGGGCAAGCGGCGCGCCAAACAGTGGCGCTATTTACGAGCGTGTTTCCGAAATTTCCACAAATCTCACTCCTCGGGGCTTTATACAGGCATGTCCATACACGAAATGCGCAAGAATTATTCCATGTCGGGCCTTGCAAAACGTGACGTTGATGCTGATCCAATGGTTCAGTTCCAGCGTTGGTTTGAGGAAGCTCAGCAGCCTGATTTACCAGACTGGATGGAAGTTAACGCGATGACATTGGCAACTGCAGATACTGAAGGAAAAGTCACCTCAAGAATCGTCTTGTTAAAGGGAATTGAAAGTGGACGCCTTTGTTTCTATACGAATTATGAGTCGGAGAAGGGGCAGCAAATTGCTGAGAATCCCCAGGTTTCTCTCTGCTTTCTGTGGGGGCATTTGCAGCGGCAGGTGAGGATTGAAGGGAGTGCGAAAAAGTCAGATCGCAGCAAGTCGGTGGACTATTTTCATAGTCGCCCCCGAGGAAGTCAGTTGGGGGCACATGTGAGCCGACAGTCTTCTGTGATTGATTCTCGCCGCACGCTCAAGGAGCGGTACACGGCATTCGAATCTAATTACAGCCAGCAAGAAATTCCATGTCCTGATCACTGGGGAGGTTATGAAGTGCAACCGACCAGATTTGAGTTCTGGCAGGGCAGGCCTGGTCGGTTACACGATCGGATCTGCTATCGTTGGGGTGGTGAGCAATGGCAGTTGTTGCGTCTATCGCCTTGATCGCAGTAGTGGCCGATTGAATGCGGCAGGCAATGTTACGGTTTATACCGACTTATTACGTAACTCAGCCACTTCCACTTCTGGCAAAAAGTCGGTGCGCGTGCCTCAACATGCTTTTATGTTTTAGAGCATGTCCATCGGGTCGATATCAATGACATATTGAACGTCATCTTTGTCGGCAATCGTAAATCCTTCGACCGCTTTTCGAATCGTGCTTCCCAGATGCGCGGCGTCGGTGGACTGTAGCAGTATGTGAAATCGGTACTTGCCCCTCAGCTTTGAAATAGGGGGAGACGCTGGCCCGAGAACCCGCACTTCGTAGCCAAGCTGTTTGCGAGCAGCATCCAGCTGTGTGAGCAACGAATCGGCGACTGCTTCGGTGACATCTTCGACTGATCCGCGTAAGATAATCCTTGCGACGCTTCCCAAGGGTGGATAGCTGAAGCGGCTTCTGACCACCATTTCATCTTTGGCGAATTGGTGATAGTCGTGACGTGATGCAGCTTGAATCGCGGGATGCTCGGGTGAATAAGTTTGAACGATGACACGTCCACTGCGATCTCCTCGTCCAGTGCGGCCGGCTACCTGTGTGACCAATTGAAATGTACGTTCAGCGGCTCGGAAGTCGGGGAAGTGCAGGGCACTGTCAGAATTGATTACACCCACTAATAGCACGTTAGGGAAATCAAGGCCCTTCGCAATCATCTGTGTGCCAAGCAGGATGTCGATATCTCCACGTCGAAACATGGTGAGAACCTTCTGGTGGCTTCCAGGACGTCTCATGGTATCACTATCCATCCGAGCGATTCTTGCCTCGGGAAATTTGGCTTTGACTTCGGCTTCAAGTCGTTGTGTTCCCAGTCCACCATATCGGATTCCATCGAATCGACAGGTAGGGCATGCTGGCGGCGTGGGGATGGNGAAGTCGCAGTAGTGGCATATTGCCTTGCCTCCATCCCTGTGGTGCGTGAGCGGCATGTCGCAGTCAGGGCAGGTCACAACATCCCCACACGCAGGGCACTGAATGGTCGTCGCAAAACCTCGCCGGTTCAGCAGCAGGATGGTCTGTCCATGTTCCTTGAGTGTTTCCTGCAGGGCTGCGTGAAGAGGGCGGCTGATCGCGCCGGAGGACCTATCATCTTTCACCCGCAGGTCAACTAATTGTACGTCCGGCATCGGTAGGTCATTGACCCGGAAAGGAAGCGGGACCATTTCTGCATGCCCCGTTTGTGTTGCTTGCCATGACTCAAGTGATGGTGTTGCTGAACCAAGGACCAGTGGGATACCAAGAGACATGGCGCGTGCGTGAGCAACCTTGCGGGCATGATATCTTGGCTGCGTGTCCTGCTTGAAAGATGAGTCGTGTTCTTCGTCAAGGATAATAATTCCTAAACGCGGAAGTGGCGCGAATACGGCACTGCGTGGTCCGATCACGACTTGCACGTCGCCGCTGCGAATTCTCTGCCATTGAAAATGTCTTTCGGCCGGCGTCATCTGACTGTGCAAAACCGCGACTGATTGAAAGCGGCGTTCAAAACGACCTCGTGTCTGGGGAGTCAAGCTAATTTCTGGAACCAGAACGATAGCACTACGACCAAACCGGACAAGGTGCTCGATGGCGCGGATATAAACTTCGGTCTTCCCGCTGCCGGTCACACCATGAAGTACCAGCGTTTTACCTTCTCCACTATCAACGGCGGCAGTGATTCGTTGCAACGCGTAGGATTGGTCCGTGGTCAGAGTCAAGGACCGCTCTGTTTCTCCATCGCTCACTTGCCAGCGTGTTGGATTCGCAGTAGTCATTTCCCGACGTGTTTCGGATTTTAGAAGTCCCTTCTTTTGAAGTCTCCGAATGGGGTCCTGAGTGCATCCTGCCTCTGCCATCAGTTGGACGGCTGTCAATGGTCGGGCTGCAGCGATCAGATGCCGTACAACTGCCTGCTGTTTCTTGGGCAGGCCATTGATGGTGGCATCATCTAACGCCTCCATGCGTGGATGGAAGTAGGTTTTCTCGCGAGTGCCGGCATTGCTACGAACGCTGGATGGAATCAGCGTGTCGAAAACCTGACCCGCAGGAGCTTGGTAATAGTGGCTCATCCATAGAACAAGTCGCACCAACGATGCGTCACAGAGAGGTTCTGTGTCAATGATCTCTGCAATGTCCCGAAGCGATCGTTGTGCCTTCGCCTCAAGATCGATTTTGGTGCACCAGCCTGTGATGGGCTTACGGCGTCGTCCAAGTGGGACCTGAACTCGCATGCCAATTTTCAATTTGTCGCGTATGGAGTCCGGGACTCGGTAGTCGTACGGTCCGTGCGGTGCCTCGCTGAAAACGATGGTTGCGGTCGCAATCGAAGATTCTGCCGGTAATTCCCACGGCGGAATGTCTGTTTCAAACAATTCCGTCTGATGGGACTTGCTGGAACGCGGCGTCGATTTGCTCCCTCGAGCCCCTCTTGCCTCATCTGTGCTTTCATGCCCCGATTCCGCGTCGGGCGGTTCAATTGGGCTGGTCATGAGATCAGAAAGAAAATGAGAAGGCTGATTGGTATGGGGCAAGTTATCCGTCAACATAGTGAAACTTCCAACCCGTTGAGTCATTGCTTCCTGCCTGTTCGCCCTAATTCGGCGTCGCGGCCAGCAATTGTTGGTGATTTAAGTGCTACCTGGCGTGACTCTCGGGCTGGACAAGTTCGGTCATAGAACCTGTAAAATACGCGAATTTCTGACAGAAAATGACAGACTACATGCGAATCGGAATACTGGGAGGATCATTTGACCCACCACACATCGGACACTTGTGGATCGCTGAGGCAGTTCGTGAAACCTTGAAACTCGACAAAATCCATTGGATCCCCGCTGCCATTTCTCCGTTGAAGCCCCATGGCCCGGTCGCTTCGAATGAGCAAAGACGGCAGATGGTGGCCTTGGCAATCTCGGGATGTTCGGAGTACCTCGTTGACGACCGTGAACTTAATCGGGGCGATGTTAGTTACACCGTCGACACGTTACAGGATTTGAAAACAGAATTTCCTACGGCGGAATTTTTTTTGATCATGGGCAGTGATTCACTAGCATCGATACAAAAGTGGCATCAACCAAAACGCCTGTTGCAATTGGCCACCTTGGTAGTCTTGCAGCGAGGTGCTGACGATGAAATTGATTTCAATGTGTTGTCAGGATTAGCAAGCGAATCGCAAATTCATCGAATACGCGAATCTCAGGTGATGATGCCCTTGATTGAACTTTCCAGTAGCGAAATTCGCGAGCGACTGCAGAATGGTCACAGTATCCGTTTTCGAACATCAAGATCTGTGGAGGCCTACATCAAAGCCGAGAAGCTTTATCAGGCACCCCCGGAAAGCAATCGTTGAACGTGAACTAAATCACGAACCTCGTTGGAGACCCGGGTCTTTAAGACCATTTACAAGCCGCAGAGTGTCTTCAATGAGTAGGTGCACACGTTCCTGAATGCTTTCATCTGCCAGTGCTTCGCCCTCAAACGACTCACCGGTCGCGTAAATGAACCGTGGAACGATGAGGCATCGGAAGTCAAGCATCAAACTGTTGGCGAGTCCCATTGCTGACATGTAGCTACCCTGGCCGCCTGCTGCGAGCATCATGCCTACAATCTTTCCAGTCCATGCTCTGCCTGTGAGTTCCACCGCATTTTTTGCAGCTGAATTCACATCATAATTGTAGACGGGAGAAGCGAGCAGAATTGCATCTGCTTTCTCGACCAATTCGCTGAGTTGCTGAACGTTGCTGTCGCCATAGGCCGTCGCGCCATCGCAGAGTGGAAGTGGTGACTCCGCCAAATCAAATAGTGTGACAGCAGTCGCGAGTTCTTGTAGTCGGTTTACAGAGGCACGAGCCATGATGCGGCTGCGACTGCCAGGGTGGAGGCTGGAGCTGATCACCAGGATCATTGGAGAAGTACCTTGCCGGTGGATTGGAATTGGATCGATTGTCATGCTCGCAAAACTCGATCGGATTGTCGACCAGACAGCAGCTTCTTTTGCCCGACTTTTTGATATAAGCAAATCGATCGCTAATCAATTCACTACCAGGCAAGCTCGTTCGATTCACTGTCCATGCCAAGACGAGTTTGCAGCATGCAGAACTGTCGGTACATGCTTTCGCTGCTGCTGTGCACGTGCTCCGCTTCCGTGACAAACTGTATGTCATCGTCAGGATAGACGTCACCTTTGATCAATGTCTGCTCGAAATCGGCCAGTGGATCGCCATAGACGATCAGTAGTTTGTGTTCATCCAATTGTACTTCNTGCCGTTTNGTCGGATTGATCACAGCAATGCCAGTGCACCCATCGTTGAGCAAAAGATCCTCGAAGTCCAGAAGAATGCTCTTGAGCACGGAGATGTCAATATGTTCACGGTAGAGGTCCTCTTGATCATTTCCGGCGTGATGGCTTGTTTCCAGAACAACATCGACGGTCGACCCAAGCGGCTCAATCAGGTCCAAGAATAAGCTCATCAATGCATGACGCGTAGCTGAAGCCATGATGACCGGTGTTCGCGTACCATTGGTTTCATTGATGTACTCGTCAAAGCGGTAGCCTTGCTTGGGAACGATTTGAAGATCGTAGGATGGCCGAATCGCGTCCGTGAGGTCAAAGACACCGTAAGAATCAATTCCCATGTGGGTCTGAAGTTCATCGTCTGAGAGTGACTCAAAACTGCCGTTTGCATCGCTCTTGATAGTGTCGTTGGCCACGCCACTGCGAAGGATGCGTTTCAGAAAGCCCATGATGAATTGCCGATCTCGGTTGCGAACTAGAAATTGAGGAGCGAGTGGATGGTTGCGTTGCCGCTCACATCGAATCGCTGACACCCAACATTAGGTCACTTCAGCGTGCAGGTTTGCCGAACCGGTGTTAGCTTCCGGGAAAGGTTTGCCAACCCCAACCGCAAAAGGCGGATAACCGCTTCAGCGGCTACTGTCCGCAAAATCCGCAACAATCAAAGTTGCAACTTCGGTTTTCCCGTCAACGAGAATTTGGCAAATAGCCTGCAAAAAAGCTTATTGCAGCCATGCTTCTTGTTTCCCAGAGCCGTACAAGGAAACGACGTATCACTTTGCCCCCGATATCCTGTCCTCATGAAATAGTGCAATCGGACTCAACCGGTAGATGTTGTGGGCGTCGAATCCAGTCGCAGCAGCGGAATTAAGCTGAGTTGGGGGTGGTTACGCGTTGACCGAGATCGAGATGATGGGCCACCGATTCCAGTAAGGAATCAATGGTTTGGACTTGAATGTGATGGGGTGGCTGCCATCGGTGCCAGCATGCAGAAGAATGTTCCGTCAGAATCAAGTCAGGTTTCTTGTCCAGAAAACCCAAAAAGTAGCGAACTTGTTTTTCATACCATTGGCTGCCCATCTCTGAATATTGAACTTGGTAGAACAGGTCAAATTCAAATTTTGGGTCGATCTCGATCGCATTAGCAGCAATCCCAGTTTCTTCCTCAGTTTCCCTGAGAGCAGTTTCCAGAAATGATTCTCCCTCATCGCAATGGCCTTTTGGCAGATCCCATCGGGTTGGGTGACGCATCAGTAGAAATTCGAGCGAATCTGGTGGTCCCGTCATCAATAAAATACCTGCTGCCGTAACTCTTTTCGCGGAAGAGATTTTCATGCCTTGTCGTTTATCACGAGTTCCCTAAAAAGGACTATCTTACGTGATCTTCAGCCAAAGGTTGCTGGAGTGGGTCTTACCTCATGAGTCATCTATGAAGATTTATACGCGGACTGGCGATACTGGAAGCACGGGTCTATTTGGCGGGCCAAGAGTGGCCAAGGATGATGATCGAATCGAAGCTTATGGCACGGTTGATGAGTTGAATGCGGCGATCGGAACCGCCAGATCGGCGGATTTGGGGGATGTCGTCGATTCGCAACTGGAGGTCATCCAACATGCACTATTCGCAATTGGTGCCGAATTGGCGACTCCCGAGCCCGATGATCACAGCATGAGGATCATTTCGAATGCTCACATTGGCCAATTGGAGCAGTGGATTGATGACCACGAGGGCGATCTGAAGCCCCTTCAGCAATTTATTCTCCCCGTTGGCGACGCCGGTGCAACTCATTTGCACCTTGCCAGAGCGATTTGCCGCCGAGCTGAACGGCGGGTGGTCACGTTGGTTCGCAGGCACGAAACAAGCGTTTCCGAGGAGTTGATCATTTATTTGAATCGTCTCAGTGATTTACTTTTTGTGCTCACGCGTTCCGTGAATCAGTTGCGCGGGGTAGAAGATGTAGAATGGGTGAAGCCTGATGGTCTGTCAAAGCGTTCCTAGGCCGCGGATGTGCGGAAATACCCGTTGGAATTCCAATTTTGAGGCTTCCATCTGGGGTATCGCAAACGATCCACGACATTCGTGGGTTCTTTTATGGATTTCTGACGTCGAAGCTCATGTTCATGTTTTTGCCCGTCTGGTTCGATGGCCGGTCGGGTGTACAATGAGCCGTCTAAGAAAGAAGCAACCTTTGCCCGTCGTGAGGTAAAATATCGTGAAAAAAGTCGAAGCCATTGTTCGTCACTTCAAGTTGGAAGATGTGAAAAATGCCCTTACTGATCAGGGTATTCATGGGATGACGGTGAGCGAAGTTCGGGGCTTCGGTCGTCAGAAAGGCCACACGGAAATTTACCGGGGCACCGAATACGCCATTGACTTCGTTCCAAAGGTCAAGATCGAGGTCATCTGTACTGATGATAATTTGCAAATGGTCGTCGACACCGTTCTGCAAACAGCTCAAACGGGCCAAATTGGCGACGGCAAAATCTTCGTCACCGACTTGCAGGATTCGATTCGGATTCGTACCGGTGAACGTGGTGAAGATGCTCTGTAACGGACAGATGTTCGCCGTGGTCTAACCGTTGGTTTCGTAGACTGGGTTAGAATTACAGACGTGGTCTCACAGATGTGAGCATGGTGAATCTGATGCCCAGTTGCGTAGATCGCTTGTGAACGCAGTGATTGCTAGACGGAATGTTTTCAACCAGCGGTGTGCTTGTCCCATGAAATGTCTGAGTTAGGACATAGATGCCCCTCTCTGCGCCCGCTCTGAGTAGCCTCCCATGTCGATGAGACCGATCGTCTTGCGCTGTCGCGCGGTACTCGAAGAGGGACGAAGAAAAGCCTTCGAGCAACATAGCTCGGGCACTCCCGGGATGCAGGTTTCGACTCTGCTAGCTGATCTCTATGACGATGTTGTGCTCGATATCTGGCATGAAGCAATCCGAGAGCACGCGACGGATGAACGTCTGACCGGACTCTCGTTAATCGCTCATGGGGGATTTGGAAGACGTGATTTGGCTCCCTACAGCGATGCCGATTTGATGCTGTTGGCCACGCCAAAAGCTGAGAGCTTGGCCATTAAGATTGCTGGTAATCTGCAAAAGGATATCGGGGATTCGGGAATTGATCCCGGGTTTTCTTTCCGTACTGCCAACGAAGCATGCCGAATGGCCTGGGAGGATCCGGTCATTTATTCCTCGCTTTCCGAGTCACGTTTGCTTGCAGGTAGTTTGCGACTTTACAGCAAGTATTTTTATGCGTTCCGACATGGAGCAATGCGACGCAGTTCAGAGATTGTCAAAAAAGTGGTTGCCGCTCGTCGTGAAGAACGCGGCAAATGGGGTGACACGGCCTATCTCTTAAGACCGAATGTCAAACGGTCCCGTGGTGCATTGCGAGATATTCAGCTCATCCGATGGATCGGTTTTGCACGCTATGGTGAGACTGAGTTGGAGAGGCTTGTCAAGCTGGGTGCTCTGCCGGAAGAAGATTATAGCTATTTAAGGAAAGCCTATGCGTTCATGCTGCGACTTCGTCATGAGCTACATTTTCGTGAGGGCAAGACCCTCGATGTGCTTGATCGCGGGACGCAGTTGGAGATTGCTGACGAGTGGGGGTATGAGGGCAGTGAAGGCATTTTGCCCGTTGAGCAATTCATGCAGGACTATTTTGATAACACACGTAATGTGCGGTACGCTGCCGCCTACTTTGTTGACGATGCGCAAAGTCGACCATTGGTTCATCGTGCGATTGAATCGGTGTTATCAAAGCAGGTGGCTGAGCACATCCGCATGGGACCAACTCATATTTGGGTACCCAAGGATTACCTCGAACAATTCGCTGCCAGCCTTCCGAGTATTCTGCGTTTGATGAGTCTTGCTAATCAACATTGTCGACGAATCACCCATGAAACCTGGCAGGCGATCAGACAGGCAATGCAGGATCGTGTATCACGACCACCTGATTTGGAAACGATTGAAGCGTTTCTTTCCCTTCTGAGTCGCCCTGGACGTCTGGCCCCACTTCTTAGGCGGTTGCATGAGCTAAGGGTCATCGAGCAATTGATACCTGAATTCAAACACATGCGGGGACTGCTTCAGTTCAATGCGTATCATAAGTATACCGTCGACGCGCACAGTTTTCGGGCTGTAGAAGCTGCTACGGAGTTGCAGCATGCCGAGGGCGGCATGGGGCGGCGGTACCGCCGGCTTGCCGAAAAACGTTTACTGCACTTGGCATTGCTGATTCACGATATTGGAAAGGGTTATGAGGAAGATCATTCCATCGTTGGAGCAAGAATTGCAAAGGAAACAGCTAAGCGGTTGAACCTAGATCCTGTGACGGCTGAAACACTTGAGTGGTTGGTACTCAAGCATTTGGCGGTCAATGTAGTTGCCTTTCGACATGATCTCAGTGATCCGCAAATCGTGCTGGCATTTGCGGCGGAGGTCGGGTCGATCCGCCGCTTGGAGTTGTTGGTTGTCCACACGTACGCGGATCTGGTGGCTGTAGGACCGGGGGTGGCAACTGACTGGAAGGTCAATCTGATAGAAGATCTTTACAAACGCACGCGTCGTTACTTTGATTCAGGAAGTCTACCAGGCAGTCCTGATGATCCCGAGATTGAATTGAAACGCTCGGCAGTTCGCGCGCATTTACAACAACTGAACTCCTACGAGCAGTGTGTAAAACTGCTTGATCGGATGCCATTGTCATTGCTTAGTCGCGCAGACTCCGATCATCTTGCGAAGCAGATCGAACTTGTCGTTTGTAATCTCGGGGACGGAGCCAAGTGCACAAGCAGCTACGATGAACGATTCAATGCCATGCGTTACACGGTTATTCGACGCGAGGATGAACATTCCATCGGAACATTCGCTCGGGCGACGGGTGTGCTTAGCACCAGTGGTTTGACAATTTTGCGTGCTCAGATCGAAACCGTTGGTGACTTGGCATGGGATAATTATTGGGTAACAGACCTAGACTGTCCCGACGGACAGCCGGCCGAGTCACGCCACGAAACCATTTGCGCTCGCGTTTGTCATCTCTTGGATTCACCCGATGAGCCACTTCCCGCTCATAGACGCAGGTGGGATTCCAAGAATCCGCGCGAGGGAGAGAGTGTAAACGTCCTTCCAACCAAAGTCGTCTTCGATAATGAGACGGTCGCGCGGTACACGATTCTCTCGTTCTTTGCCTATGACGAGGTTGGGCTGTTATATCAAATTGCAGTGACGCTGGCGAAAATGAATGTCGTACTCCATTTTGCTAAGATTGATACACACCTCGATCAGGTAGCTGACGTATTTTACGTGTCTGAGCCGAATGGCTCGAAGTTCACTAACCCCGAAAGACGCGCAGAGATCCGAAGTGAACTATTAAGCATCTGTTCTCAGGTGACCTGAATGGTCGAAAACCCGATGTCCTGCCAGAGGAAGTACGGGTTAGGTAAAGAATGAGTGAACTGCCGCGTAAGTTGAGTTGGCGATTCACAAGGATGAGTCGTTCGTTTATCGGTCGGTTTACATCCCTTTCTAGGGATTTCGCTTGCAGACAATGAAAGGCGCGGCGATGCTTCAATTGGTTCGTGCTCGGTGATTGTTGGCTGATGCCTTGTAGCAGCTGAACTGGGATTCTTTTTGCTTTATAAAAATCCTTCTTTCTATCACCAGAGTCAATGATTCGATCAAAGGCGAAAAGCCATGGTGAGGTCGATTGCAATTGAAGATACAGCGAAACCCGAAATTTTACGTTTTTTCCAGACACGGACGGTCTTTCTATGCGTATTCAAGCTCTCACGCTGTTGATGCTGGCAACTCTCATCTCGAGTGTGACTGCCAACGATAATGTCACACGTCTTTTGGCCGACCTAAGTTTTGGCGAGGCAATGACATCGGATGAAGCCACATCTGTTTCAAAGAGGCTTCAACCAGCTAAGCAGCCGGTTGCAAAGCCTGTGATTGAGAAAGCTGCGATCGCGAAAGCAGATCCCGTTCCCAATCTTGCCGGCTTACCAACTTTCTCTAAACGCGTCGCAGCGGGACCTATCTTGCAGTTGCCACCGGAAAACGGTCCCCAAGCTGTCTTGCAACTTCCGGTGCCCGCAACTGTGCCACTCGTGGAAATCAAGCTCTCCAAGGTGACGGAAGCAAGCCCACCCAAGGTGGCTCTCATGCAGCCAACTGAGACCACATCAGTAGGGCATCGCCAATACAGCCTGGCCTGCGAGTCCCGCGCCTACGAGCGCGGAATCGTTTGTCGGACTCGAGTCTCGCCTAAACTGCCAACTTCCACATTTTTGCAGTATTTCAGGGGCAATCCTTGTTACTCAAACGTTTGGGATGGATATCGCTACGATTGCGGCTCACACCATTCACAGCTGCACAGTGAGTGTGGCAGTGTCAAAGGGAAACATTCTGGCTACCAAGGCTGCGATATCCAAAAACGCCGCTAGGCTGGAAAACAGACAGCCGAGCTTAGCTGTCTCAAAAAAAGTTCCATGCTGCGCTAGTTCTGCTGCAGTCGCCTCGCAATATATGCCGATGACACTCATACCATGGATTGGGAGGGTGGAACGATCGGTGCCATCGTTCCAGCATTGATGGGCCATGGTGAGGCAGGGAGGGCTTCACCATGGCCCTTCTCTATTTGGTCACTCTGCTTTTACTGAATGTAAAAGCACTCGACGGCACAAGAGAGAAGGGCTGACGAGCCAGATGGTTGATTGGCTCTCAGGAAATCAGATTCGGCGTCCATTAAGGTACAGAGACACCGAAAAAAACAGCCGCCAGTGCAACAAGCAACTGACGGCTGTTTCGTTTTGCTGATTTTGACTAGCTGATATTATTAGAAGAGCTTGTCGATGATCCCACCGTCTCGTACCAGCGTGATGGGTCGTCCTGTGCTGGTGTCGTATTCCATTGTGGGGTCGATGCCGAGGTTGTGATAAAAACTGGCAGCAACATCATCAGGTGAGATTCCCTCATGTCGTGGGCCTGATGCATTGTCATCGCTCTCGCCAATGACTTGGCCACCCTTGACGGCACCGCCAGCCATCAACATGAACATGCAACGCGGATAGTGATCCCGTCCACCTTCAACGCTCCTGGAGTTAATTTTGGGGGTTCGTCCAAATTCACCGGTCACAAAAACGGCGGTTGTTTCCAAAAGACCTCTTTGCTCCAAGCCTGTCAGTAAGCCGCTGAGACCAGCATCCAGCTTGGGCAAATTATTGTCCTTCAGCTTACTGAAGTTGTCAGTGTGAGTATCCCATCCACCAAGTTGCACACTGACAAGTCGAACTCCGGATTCAACCAAACGTAGAGCTAGCATGCAGCTCTGACCAAATGACTCTTCACCAAATTGTTTGGAGAAGCTTTCGGGTTCTTGGCTGATATCAAAAGCTTTCCGAGCGCGAGCCGATGTGATCATCGAGTAAGCCTGATCGCCAAATTTATCCAAACCTTCCAGCAACTGATCGTTCTTTTCCAAGCCAGCGAATCGACGATCCAATTTTTTCAGTAGGGTTTGACGTCTTTGTACTTCATCAATACCAATGCCTCCACCCAACGAGATTCCACGCACAGAGAATGGTTCGCCAAAGTCTGGCGATGAATTCGTCTCGAGAGCTGCATATCGGATTCCAAGAAAGCCAGCACCTTGCCCGGCTTTTGGAACAGCAACAAGACTTGGAATGTCATCTTCACTTGGTTGTTCTTTGGAAAGCACGGATCCGTAACTGGGATACTCGAGCGCCGGAATTGGCTTGCTGCCTGTATTGACATATTCGCGCCCCAGACGGTGAGCGGCCAGTGTATGGCTCACCCCTCGTAGAATTGCAAATTTATCGGCAACGGCAGCTAGCTTTGGCAAGTGTTCCGATATTTGAATACCTGGCACGTTGGTGGCGATGGGATTGAAACTGCCACGGAATTCACTGGCCGCGCCAGGTTTCATATCGAACGTATCCAAATGTGACGGGCCACCGGGCAATTCGATAAAGATTGCCCGGTCTGCGCGTCCGGGCTGAATTTGTCCGGCATGTGCCATTTGCATGTAGTTGCTCAAGGTCAATCCACCGAGGGACAATACTCCCGCCCTCAGCATATCTCGACGTTGCATCCCGTCACATGTGCGATGTAGTTTCATGAAAATGACTCGTTGTTTGACAGTTGATTCAGGGTTTATTTGGTTGACATAGGAAAAGCTTGGTGGCGTTGCGTCGCAACATCCGTGCCAGCATGGAAAAGTCAGCTCAATGACTGAGAATGAATTCTTTCGTATTCACAAGTGCCCATAGTAGCGATTGCACACCATCAGCAGGCGTCTTTGACTCCTCGATAAATGCCACGGAGATTTCCGTCTCTTGCGGGTCCGGATAGCGGCTGAGGGTTCGCAGATAGGCTTCCTCAATGAGTTGTCCCAGAGTTTTGGCAGGACTCCTGAGCGAAGCGGGGGCATTCAGTTCCGGCCATGCATTCTTGTCTTTCAGGAGTACCGATAGTTTTGGCACTTTGAATTTGTAGGCTTTCAGCTTCGAAACCAACCGTTTGTGATCTCGTTGAAGCAGTGGCTCGGCCTTCGCTTGCCGCTCAAGAGGCATTTTGTGGTACTGGTCTATCCGTGCAAGAAACTGCTTGCGGTAGTTCTCTGCACGCTTTTGTGCTATCGCAGCGCGAGGGTCGACACTATTTCGTGGTCCTTGGACGCCGAGTTCGGAACAAGCTTGCGCTACCCAGCCGTTGTTGTCGCTGAGCCGCTTGTGCATGTCTGCATCGTTGCGTAGGTAGATAGATTGAAGCAGGCTAGGGGCGTCGCTGCGATCGCAGTCGCAGTTGGATTCACGCATGGACTGGCCGAACACTTCAAGCGCAAAATCCTGCTGGTTTCGTCGCTTGGGTTTACCCTCGGCAATCGCCATCTGATGCACTTCTGTTCGCAGTTTATTTGCTTGACTATCTGAGCCAGTCGCAAGAATGACAGCATCGTAAACCACTTCGGCAGGCAATCGCCTTGGAACATGATGAGAGAAGTTCGTGCGGTCCATAGCATTCGTAGCATTGGTGTCTGCAGAACGCTGATAGGTTTCGCTGGTCACAATTTTTCGATGCAACCACTTGAGATCGTACTCGTGTTTGATGAATTCACTCGCCAGATGGTTCATCAGCGGTTCATTGACAGGGGGATTGGCAAGGTTCATGTCGTCCGTGGGACTAACGATGCCATCACCGAAATAGTTGCTCCAGACACGGTTGATGATCGCCTTGGCGAAGTAAGGGTTGTCAGCCGACCGTAGCCACGCCATCAATGCATCGCGAGGATCAGCATCCAGAGTCACATTTGCTTTTTCACCGAGGATTTTGCCGGAGGGGATAGTGACGGGTCTTGATTTGCCTCCTTTGCGTTTTGCTTGTGACTTTCGTAGTCGTTGAATGCTGCTGTCATCAAAGACCAACTCCCCAAATGGGACAGTTTTGCCTTGTTGAGCACCTTTTTGGACTGCCCGGCGCAAATCTCCACCCTTCAGTTTTTTACCGTCAGTCAGAGCATCCAACAGTTTCTGGCGAACCTGTTTGGCATCTTTAGCTACGAGTGTTCCGGTGTAGCGAATGGGCGTGAACAATTTGGAAAAACGTTCGAAATCATTTTTCGACCATTGGTCGAACGGATGTTTGTGGCATTGTGCGCACTCGATGCGAACACCCAAGAACGTGTAGGCAAATCCAATGGCTCGTTCTTCAGGCTTTTGGAAATTGCGACGACCCCAGAACATCGGAAGCCCATCCCTCTTGGCGAATAGCTCTTCGTTCCCAGGTTTGCACGCCTCCGTCATTGTTTCGCTATACGTCACATAGTCTTCTTCGGGTTGACGGTTGTCAGCCGCAACGATGCCCTCAACGATATCGTCGTAAGGCATGTTGTTCTCAAGACGCACACGTAGCCACTCATACCAGAGTCGGGTGGCAGCATTGCGGATAGGAAAAACATTTTGGAGCTGCTCATCACTGTTGCCGGTCCAGTCAGAAAATCGAGTCGCCCACCAAGCCGCGTAGCCGGGGGAATCAAGTAAACGCTCGATTAACTTTTCACGTTTAAGAGGTGAGTCATCGGCCAAAAATTCCCGAACTGCACTCGCATCGGGAAGGATGCCGGAGATATCCAGAGAAACTCTCCGTATGAACTCCGCATCGGTGCAGATGCCCGAGGGAACAATTCCCAGCTTGTTCAGTTTCTCCTGAACCAGTCGATCAATGGCATGTTTGGGTTTGGCAAATTTTGAAATGGGCGAAATTCCCACCGGTCTCAGTACGGGTACCGGGATCACTGCTTTGTCATAGTAAACAACAACATGTGTATCACCACGGTCACCGGATTTGATCTGCCCGGCATCATCGATGTCAGCGATCGCATCATTGTTTGAGCTGAAGCGACATAGTTCAGTCACGTCCTCAGAAGTGCCATCTTTCCAATGTGCGACGACGGTTAGATTCAAAATTTCATTTTCATCATGAAACATTATTTCTGCAGGGCTGACATCAACTCGATCCAAGTCGTGAATAGTAGTGGAATCATAAGATGCCCCGGCTTCGACCCACCGTTGCAATACATGGTGCTGCCAAGTGCCTTTCTCAAAGCGTTTTCCACCCTCGTGCAACTCTGCATCACTCGGCTTGGAAAGTATCAGGCTTTCGGCCACATCGTCGACATCGACGCGTCCTGCGGAATCATCAAGCAATGCATCATGGTCTGTTTTAAAGTCATAGCCAAATAGTGAAAGTTGGAATCCGCCTCGGCCTTGGAACGAACCATGGCAGGCCCTTCCATTGCAACCCAAACGACTTAAAAGTGGAATCACATGTTTCTGGAAATCGGGAACCTCTGATGTGTCTTCCTTGGCGAACCTTTCGCTGAGTGGATCCAATATATCGGTCGGGTTAGCTGAAGCATCGCCATTTCTGGATTTAGCTGGCTCAGCAGAGACCTGACTGATGGTGACATCAGTAGTGATCATGCACATGCAGATCAGGAATAGGATTCCTGCCGGCAGATATTTCTTGCAGAGAAGGATCATGGGTTTCGTCATGAGGGGATCTGGTGGGAAAGGGTGAGGCAGACCAAATTCACTGTTCAGATGAACTGGTGTTGGTCTTTTGTCTTTTCGTTTTTAAATCAGTGGTCTTTTGCGTTTTACCGGCACTGGGTTTTCGGTCCGCTTTACGCAGTAACTTTAAATAGAATGCATCCACAGTGTTGTTTGAATCGTCTTCGAAGGCCGTAAGGTTCTGTTCTGCTGTGGCAAGCAAGGCTTGGTCACGTGCGAGCCGCTTTCGAAACAGGTCCACCTCGTACTGCATTTTGTGCTTCTTTGCAGTATGCAAGCGAATAACAGCGTTACGAAGTTTGTCTCTGTCCTGTGGTTTATCACGCACTTTGAGTTTTGCCGCGATGAGATTGGCTTCCGTGTCCGCCTTGAGAAGTTCCAGTTCGACTTGGTAGAGTTGCTTGTCACGTTTCTGAGCGACGCTGAGCTTTCTTGCTGAACGCGCCAAATCCAGAATGGCTCGTTCGTACTGTCGTGGCTGATCGATTTTTAGCTGTTTCAAAAGAGGCGTCAGTTGTGGCAGATGTTCACGTGTCAATTGCAAGGCGAGTTGGTCACTCTCGGTAGCCAATTCGTGGCTTTTCATTGGCTGGCTGGATTTCTGTGGTTTTACTACATTTTTTGTGTTTGAATCTGATTCAGAATTCTCACCGTACAACAACGTTGGAGCAACAAGCAGCATGCAACAAACCAGACCACTGCGGAATGTTTTTTGTGCAGATTTAGCCATCATTTGTTTCCATATCATGAATTTCGAATGTTGCTGTGAACATCCAAGAAAACGAGTCATCGAAAGTATCACGGGTCTTCTGATCATTCAATTCTAATTCATCGTCGAGGGAGTTGATGGCTTGTACGTCTGTTCCCGTGAGGAGAGCATGGGGAGCGTTGTTGAAATCCTTGTCAGCAACTTGAGCAGCGGCCCATGCTCTGGCAATCAGTGTTGATTCCGACACCCTTGTCATATTCAACTTATCGTCCATCACGCGACTGGCGAATTGGTCACTGAGGGAGGCGTTGCCTTGTTGTGGACTCGTTGTGGACCACAATGTCCGAAAGAGGAATCCTGCGATACAAACAGCAAGTGCGATACCGAAAGCCTTGATCAGTAATTTCCGCTCCTGAGGTCCTAACATCTCTGGGTTTATCGAGCTGGTGGGTTTGCCGCTCGTCTCCGGCAGAGTTGATGCTTCCGATAGGTCGACAATCATCTCCGCTTGCCGTTGCAGTTCAACGGCTAGTTGATCTGACCTGCCAAGTCTTTCTTCGAACAATGCAACCTGTTCAGGGGCTAATTCATCGAGCAGGTATTGAAGACACTGGTTCTTGCAGGTCTCCGTCAAATCGACGTGCTTCTGCCCTTGTTGATCTTTGCTTGAATCCGGATTGTCCATCAGTCGTCACTTACTCAAGTCATTTCTTAGGCGTTCTAGGGCTCGTCGCATTCGTGTCAGGGCCGTTCCGAGAGGAATGCCAAGTTGGTCCGCAATCTGCTGAAATGTAAGGTTTTCGTAAATCCGCAAGGAAACGATTTGCTGCCAAGATTCGGGGAGTTCTTTGAGGGCTTTGATAAGTTGCTCGGTTGCTTCCGCTTGCATTGCTGCCTTTGTGGGGTCAAGCACGGGAATTCCGGCTTCCCCGTGCTTTTGATACATTCTTTCTGTCGCTGCCTTCCTTCGCCACAATCTCGCTGACTCATTCGAGGCAACTCGATACAACCACGATCTCAAGGCGGGTGGAGCAACTGCATCCCCTTTCTCCATCAGCTTGACGAAAACTACTTGAAGACAGTCGTCAATGTCCGAGTTTTGCGGTAGCCGTTTGCTTAAAAAAAACCTCAAACCGACTTTTGTTTCGTCATACACTTTCCGCCTGCGGGCGAGTCCCTCAGTCGCTGTTTCAGCGGCCAGATTTTCATCTTTATCGGGAAGTGGGGCCGAGGACATCGTTTCAAGGATATTAGAGAGATGCGCCGTGCGTGACGCTTATTTCAGTCCCAACAAAAAAACTTTAGATGCATGGGAGCGGTGATAGTACATTTTTAGGAGCGTGGTAACTAGTTTTACCGAACATGGCATGCTGAAAGCGGTTGCAGCTAGCACTTTCGAGGCGGAATGCATTACTTTTGGCGTGGTCTGGGAAGATTGTGGGTTTGTTGAGGTGGAAAAGGTTCGACGCCTGCCATTGTCAGACGGGTTGAATGCAGGTTGGTGATGCGGTCTGCTTTGCCGTCAGATGGTCGGATTCTCCGGCGTGACTGGGAGGATTTCCTCTGGGTATTAATTATGTCCGTTCGCTGATTTTTGCGAAGGTAAACAGAACCGATGGCTGCAACGGAAAAAGACGTTTGGATTGGCTTCGATCTTGGTGGTACCAAGATGCTGACAATCGCGTACCAGAACGATTGGAAGGTGCTCGGTCGGCGACGCCGTAAGACACGAGGGCGGGATGGTGCGGAAAGCGGTGTACAGCGAATCATCACCACGATTCATCGTTTGTTAGACGAATGCCAAATTGACTCTGAACGCATCGCGGGTATCGGAATTGGATGCCCCGGCCCCATCGATTTGGATAATGGCTGTATTCTAACCACGCCAAATTTGGGCTGGGATGACGTAGAGATCGGTAAGAGTTTGAAAAAAGAGTTTGGGTGTGCTGTGCGAGTCATCAACGATGTTGATGCAGGAGTATTTGGAGAATACCGATTTGGAGCTGCCAAGAATTCGCGTTGTGCGGTGGGAATCTTTCCTGGCACCGGTGTCGGTGGCGGGTGTGTCTATGAAGGACGTATCTTGCAGGGTGGCGGCGTTAGTTGTATGGAGGTCGGGCATACACGAATCAGTAGCAGTAGTAGATCCAGCGGGTATAAACTGCCGGGAACAGTGGAGGCAGAAGGTAGTCGCTTGACTATTGCTGCTGAGGCGGCCAAGGCAGCTCATCGTGGAGACGCGCCTTATTTGGCAAAAACAGTTGGAACTGATCTTGCCGAGATCCGAAGTGGGGCCCTCGCCAGCTCAATTGCCAATGGTGACGAGGTGATTCAGGATCTAGTTGAGGAGGCAGCTGCTGCCATCGGTTTAGCAGTGGTCAATATTGTTCACTTACTGGCCCCTGACAAAATTGTTCTTGGTGGTGGCTTAGTGGAAGCGATGGAAGATCTTATCGTCGGCACTGTCCGTGAGACCGCGCGAAAAAGTGTCATGAGTGTCTTCGGGATCGATTCGACGTGGTGGCGGCCAAATTAGGGGACGATGCTGCTGTTTTGGGAGCGTGCGCTTGGGCAAAGCAGGAAACCTGGGCAAAGCGGGGAGTCACAGAAAGCGAAAAAACTGATGCCCAGTCGGATGGTGAGTGAGTTTTAGCATCCGATCAAAATCCGGTTCCCCAAGTGGGTAATTTATGGCTGCCCCGCAATCGCCGAGAATTGTTGCCACGGTTGATTTCCAGCAGAGCGTCGAAGGCATGCTTTATCCCATGCTTGATATCATTGGATTAGTCTGGTGCGGTACGTAAGTGACCTCGCGAGAGAGTTGCTGTTGCGAAAGTATCTGTGTACCTGTTTATTGGGCCCGAGACCTCGATCCCTGCGGTCCACCAGTGATTTCCTGTCCCAGAGGGAGTGGCCGAGCCGCAGTCGCAAAGCCGCGGGCGTAGAGGTGTTCCTTGAGCTTGCGAAACGCAGCAAAGCTATTTGGATAAACCCAAACGGTGATGGTGGTCGCATTGGGGTCACGGCCGGCCAGTTCAATGTCGAGTTCACTGCTATTGGACAGGACCTTCTCGAGCGTTTGACCGTGCGGTGTTTGAAGTGGCTCGACGGTCATGCCAGTCAATTGAATTCGAGTTGCCATCTGAATTTGTCCGCCACGCGAAATCATTTCGCGGCCCTTGCTCATGCGGTATTTGGCGACAAAGCCTCGAATGGGTCCGACTGCGGCTTCGGTCTGACCATCGCGGGCACCAGCTGCCATCCTTTCGAAATCCCGTTTGATCTCATCGAGAAGTTGTTTGATTGGAACAATCGATAAACGGTTTTCTTTCAGGCGAAAGTGGATTTCATCACCGAAAACGGTTTTTGCCATCGGCGTGGGTAGATGCTCGACGGCGACAACGGGGGCTGGCTGATTTTCCAGATGCTGTCGTGCGCCAGTCAATTGCTCTAATTGTTTCTGTGCTGATTTGAACTCGGTGACTCGCTGAGCATTCTGGACAGCCTGTGCATCGAATTCTTTCTTTTTTTCCGTCCAAGCATTTTCCACTTGTGCTAGCAGGTCCAGCATCAATGCCCGCTGCTGTTGGCGTCGTTGTATCTTTGCATCGTATTCTCGAATGCTATTTTCCAGACGTTGCGAATCGGCTTGGGCACTCGCCGCTTTCATTGAGTAAGCAGCTAAGTCCGATATTTGCTCTTCAGAAGCCCGCAGAGAATCGTCCTTGTACTCCTGCTCGACATGATCTTGTATTTCCTCAATCACTGCGGTTGATTGCGCCCCAAGAATCACGACCAGAATGATCAAAATGCCAACAAGATTGGCAACGATGTCGAGAAATGCATCGTGCCCCATTTCGAGCATTGTTCTTTTTTTGCGGTGCTGACTCATTGTGAACGTCTCCCGGTGACTTCAATGCCGCTTCCACGAAACCCCTCCTGCAGGTCGCTATATCGACGCTCACTTCCTGGCATGATGGTTACTTGTAGTTGTGGTTCCCAACGCCCCCCTGGTAATGCGGGTCCCCAACGTTCAATTCTTTCCCGCACGGCGGAGGCCAGTTGCAATGTTGCTTGATTGAAATTGACCTCCCCGCCAGTAAATCCAAACACCTCGGTGCTGCCTGCTGCCCCGGATGCAAGCATCACAAAGTGGTCGGGATGACATTCGATGCGAATTGACCGAACGATGGCGTTGCCCTGCATTCCCACCATGCGTTTTGGTATCGCCCAATTTCTTCCTTCTCGTCGTAATGGGGCTCGCTGGTTGTTCTTCACTGCAGCGGGTGGGGGCTGTTGCGAGCTCGGCCGTTGCTCGGGATGAGCCGCTTGTGTTTGCTGAGCAAATTGACCACCCGAGCTTTGGGTCCCACCTTGGCCACCTTGGCTGCCAAGCGTGAGCTGTGAATCTGTTTCACCGCTACCTTGATCTGCTAACGCTTCCCGATTTGTAGTCACGCCTTCGTTGCCATTTGAGTGTTCAGCAGAGCCGGTAGATGATTCGCTGCCTGGTTTTGAATCACGAGAGTTAGCCAAAGCAGCAAGCTTGTTTTGTTCACTACGGCTCGCCCCGGAGTTCTCCGGTTTTCCTGAACTTGTTGGCAGTGTCGCGTCCGAGTTGCCAAATCTCGTGGTTGAGCTTGCGGGAGGCAAAGAGGTGGACTCTTGCCGAAATTCGTCGCTCTGGGAAACTCGCTCCATGTCATTTGTTACTGATTGTAATTTTGCTGCCCATTGTCTGGCTTCATCTCCAGCGTCGATGTGTACCTGCGGAACGCCAAGTGCCCGATTGGCATAGTTTGATCGAGCTTGGTACCCGGGATTGCCGTAGCCAGATGTGGTCGGATATGCATTTTGAGCACCTGCAGCGGTTGTTGGTTCGTTCTGAGACCGAAAGCCGTTTGCTCTTCCCTGGCGATCCAATGACGCGGCCGATAGAACAGGCAGGCGGCGATTGCTTTTCTGCGCATTGGTACTGGAACCTTGCGCATAACCTCTGCCGCCCATTCCGTTCTTTCCAGCATAGGAATTCAAACTTCTCTGTTGTGCAATTGCTTGGCGGATCACCAAGTCGACTTTCTGCTTTAGAACAGGATCTGGTTGAGCGTATGCAAGTTGGATTCCAGCAGGTACAAGTTCATATCCAAACTGATCATCCCAGTCTCGCATTGCGGCACGAGCGGCAGCGTAAGATTCGATTCCATCCGGTCGAACAACCAGCAGAGGGTAGGGTGGGGCGGCGTCGTTGTATTGTCCCAACGCATGAAGTCGGATGGTGCGCAAGGCAGCATCCAGCGGGTTGGCGGACTCTCCTGCTCTCTCTAGTTCCAAGAGTGTGACCCGATTACCCTCGGGAAAAATAGTTAATCCTTTACTGGTACACTCCAGATAGATCGGCCGCCGGTCCGTACCATTGGGGCCTTTGTGTGGCACAATCACGATCCGCGGTGATTGATTTTCCGATTCCTCGCGTAGTGTTGCAAGTGCTTGCTTTTCGGAATCAACTTGTTGTTGAACTGTCGTGAGCATTTGCTGATCGATTTCCTCGGTATCCGCGGTTGCGTCATTCAATCGAGTAATTTCCTCATTGAGTTGAGTCAGTCTCTCACGTGTCTTTGCCAGTTGCTCCTCGATGTAGGTGAGGGAATCACGGCGTTCACCCAACTCTTCGGTTTGCTGTTCTCGAAAGGAAACCAATTCCTTCACGCGAAAAAGCTGTTCTTCTTGCAGGGAGTTAACCTCGTTGGCTGAAAGACCTTCGCTCACTTGAGGTGTGGGCTCGGGTAGCTGCTTACGTGCTGTTTGTTCTGCTGCGTTGGTAGCGTTTTGAGCAACCAGGGCGAGTAGCAGGATTAATGTTCCAAGGGTGCAGACGAGTACCGCTAAGAAAGGGAACAGAGATGGTGACAGCCCTTTGCGATCTCTCCGACTCATGCTGCCTGCCTTGACGAAGAATGATCCGTCGAATGACTGGGATTTGATATTCGACTAGACAGAACGTCTACGGCGCGAGCCAAGATTCGCATTGCATCTGCCATTCCATCTCCCCCCGCGGCTGCGACGCTTCGATCAACTGATGCGTTGGTAGCAACAAGCCTTTGCAGATTCGAGTCAAGAGATTTTTGCAGCGTTGTGACAGCGGCAGCATTGCCCTGAGTTTCCGCAAGGTTTTCATACTGTTGGGAAAGAGCGTTCAGGACTGTCCTTAACTGGTCAGCGTGCTGTGCCAGTAAACCAGCTTGGTGCTGGCATTGCTCATCAAAATGAACCGATGATTGTTCGGCCACGGTGTTGATTGCGTTTGCGTGCTCAGTAAGGGCTGGTGATAAGCGTGTCTCGATATCGATTAACAATTGTTGAGACATTTGTTCGTGTGTTCGTGTGGATGCTTGATGACTTGTCGTCATAAGGTCATGCCAACGATTGCACTCACCAATGATCTGGGCGCCAACATGTTCTGATGCTCCAGCGATACTTGCCGCGTGTTTGTCTAACGCGGGTAGGAGCGTTCGTTCGAGTGCTTCACTGATTTTGTTGGCACTATCCTCTTGCACTTTTTGCCAGTGTTCCTGAGCTTCCTCGATGGTTTTCGCCCAAAGACGTGTCTGATTGTCCAGCGATTCGGCAACCGCAGCCTGCACACCCTGACATAAGTCAGCGATTAACGCAGTCTGATTGTCGGACGTTTCATCATTGGGCAGGCTGGCAGAGACGAGATGTCCAACGCGGGCATCAATATCTGCTAACAACTGCTGCTCGCCACGCTCGATCGGAAACTGCACAAAGATCGCGACCACAGAAAGCACAAGTCCCAAGGCCGTCGTGTCAAATGCGACGTAAAGACCGCTCTTCAGATTCTCGACTGCCGCGCTGCCGTTGGCAAAGTCGAGCCCACCCAATGTTTGCGTAATGCCGATTACCGTTCCGAGGAATCCAAGCATGGGAATCGCCCAAATGATGATTCTCACAAGACCCAGCGAGTCGTGGGCAACATCGGCATCACGTCCGGACAGCTCTCTGAGATCGTCAGCCAGATGTTTTGTTGTTCCACGCTGAGATTGACGTGTCAGTAATTCTTCCAGTCTTGAAACGAGCCGGTTTTTCCGCGTTTGGGACGGCAGTCGACGAAGCTCTTGTAGCCATCGTTTAGAAACGAAGCCAGCGTCGTTATCGGTCAGCCAGCGATCGGCTGGCGAGTCTTCCGCCGTCGGTGGCAGTAGATCTTCGTCTCGGATTGCGTTCAATTGTTTGACCTGCGTTAGCACGTCAAGCCACTTCGTGAACAGAACGGCTACCGCGAACCAAAACAGAATGGTCGCAGCAATCGCGATGGGATGCCCCAGAAAGTATCGTTGTAATGGCTGCCAGGACATGGCGTAGACCAAGCTGTAGAAGCCTGCGTTCAGGGCCGTACCCGCAAGAGCTGCCAAGGCCGCATTCCCAGAGGTTTGGGACTGGGGAGGTCCCGTGGATTCCTCGCCAACGGATTTTTCTGATGGCCTGAAGTTGGGCTCAAAACCTTTGCTTTTTACATCAATTCCCACGGTCAACCTCTATCGGGAGTTTCATTGCGGGGCGAGTCCGCAAGCGGCCAATCAGATGGGCCAAGTTGCTAAAGGTGGCCCACCACCGATGGCGACACCTTCGGCGGGAGGGCAACGCCCCCACATAATCGAATCGACCGCTAGGAACCCGAAACTTTATCCCATCGTCAGAAATTACCAGCTGACCTTTGGGTGGCTGGAATTGAGAGTTGGATGCAAGTAAGGCTCTCCGTTGGGGCCATATCCAATATTGTTGGGGCTGCTGAGTTCATATTGCGGCGAATTCGAGCATCTTCGTACCATTGGGCAGATTTTGATTTCGGGCCAACGCAGTAGTTTTCGGTACGCAAAACCACCTGCAATTGCCCGTGTTCTGCAGGAATTGGAGCATTTGTGATGATGAACGCCGAAATGGTCGAAACTACCCATGTCGCGACTAGTGATGCGGGGAACCGGATAATCCGCACCGGATTGGTGCTTTTGATGGTAATTGGCATCGCGACGGTGGCGGTGAGCCAAAACCCGACGCCTCAGATTGATGAACTACCGATAAATTCCGAAATTTCCCACCTGGGGCTCGCCGAAACGGTGGCAAGGGTGGGTGCCTCGGGCGACATGATCGGATTTTCCCATTCTGACAGTTCGGGAACTCAGATAATTACGCTAGTTCATACCGGCAAAGCTTGGATGGCCGTGTATCATATTGACAGGTCGGGGAAGGTCCGACTTGTCAGCAGTCGTCCAATCGACGCTGATTTTTCATTGCAACTCAACGCTACATCCCCACTGCCTGACGAGATTCGTGAGATCAATCGACGGTGATGGTAGTTGGTGTTGGGCCGCAACGGATGAACCATAAAGTACGTTCAAAACGTTTGTTTTTCCGTGTCCACAACTACTAATCGACGATCCCGGGTAACCGGGGTCTATCGGAGCCGAAGATCGAATGGCTAACTACCTGTCGTTAGAAGAAGCTGCCCAAAAACTCGGAGTCACCGCTGATCAGCTAGTTGATTTGCGTAGCCAAGGTAAGGTGCGTGGTTTTCGTGATGGAGCGAGTTGGAAATTCGCCGAAAATGATCTCGGACGTCTCGCCGACGAGATCGCCGCCGGCGATCTGCTTGATGGTGAGGGGAGTGATCTAGGTATTGGAGGCGATCCTGTTGCCTCAGGTCCGGGCAGCGATGTTAACCTCGTGGCTTCCCGGGGAGACGATGCAGATGTTCAGGTCGTGTCCGGTGAGAGCGATCTGGAGATGTCCGAAGATTTGCTCGAGATTGATTCGGCTGAGTTGCAGCTCAATGACCCTGCGATCATGCACGATTCTGCAAAGCTTGATTTGGCCATTGAGCCTAATGCTGGAAGTACCGGGCCGGTCACCGACGAGGAATTGAAAGAAATTTCCGAGTCACACCCTGATGTACTTGCTCAAGAGGTTAGTGCTGGTGACGGGAGCGGCAGCATGTTGGAGCTGGAAAGTGAATTGAGCTTACAAGCCGGCAGTGACCTCAGTTTTGCTTCGGGTGGGCCCGATGAAGATAGCGGGGAAGAACTTATCGGTGTTGATGAAGATAGTGCGATGGATGTTCTCGGGAGCGACATTGACCCTGCTGGATCGCAAGCCGGTTCAGCTGGAGTGAGCAGCCTGGAACTTATGAGCGATCTAGATGAACCAGCAGATATGACGGGGTCGCGGGGTGCAGATGTTCTGAGCGAGCTGGACCTACTGGGAGCAGAAAAGTCTGGCAGTGGTGTTATCTCCGGAGATAGCGGAAGTCTGCTTGGTTCCGGATTAGATAGTGGGATTGGGTCAGGTTTGGGATCCAGTCTGGGCGACGTCTTGGCGGATGATGAACTCGTAATTGCTGATGATGACGATGATTTGGTCATCAGCGGCGCTGGGAGCGATATCTCTGTCGCTGGCGACAGCGGTATTAACTTGATGAGTCCGTCTGACAGTGGTCTATCGCTTGAGAGCGAGCCATTAGATCTCGCTGGAAGTAGTATTTCAGCTCTTGATCTGGGGCAGGAAATATCGGAGGGCGGCAGTAGTGGTGGTGGAAGCGGATCGATGGTCGACTTTCAGGCCGATGAAGAATTCCAGCTTTCACCCTCCGGTATCAGCTTGGAACCTGACTTCGAAAGTGGCTCGCAAGTGATCGAAGTTGAGGAATCAGAGGCGATCGGTGAGCCCATCGAATTCGCCGAGGCCGGTGTGGATGAAGCTGGTGACATGTTTGGTGCTGAACCCGAGGCTGTGGAAGTCTTGGGCATGGACGAGGGAGAAGATGGAATCTCCGTCGACGAAGCGGCGGCTGTTTCTGCGATTGGTGGTGCTGTCGGTGGTTACAATGCTTTCGAAGTGCCGTTCACGCTGATGCAGTGCATCACCCTGTGTATGGTGCTGGCGGTGCTCAGTGTCGGTGGCATGTTGGTCACTGACTTGATGCAAAACATGTGGAGCTACAGCGAAACTGCCGCGCCAATCAGTTCCCTCACAGATTCACTGACCGGGTGGCTGGACAGCAAGCCAGGCTCATAACACAGTGTCAGACGCGAATAACGCAAGATTTCAGCCACTCCAGTGAGCAGGGAAATTCTGCGCGACAGTAGTCATATAATCGCTATGTAGCGATTATTTCTGCTTTGCGGCTTTCCACTTAAATGTTGGGTACGAACCTTAATGTCTCGTCCTTTATATTAGTGAAGTGTCGTTTATAGTTAGGGTTTAATTGATAACCCAGCCCGTTTGGCGATCGATTTCCTCAGTCGAGTCTCTCGCCAGAGTCGGGGCACCGAGTGGCTCTAGAAGTGCTCTTCTGTAGTTCTTCAGTTAGGCGGTGATGGGGCTCTCTGACGTGGTCAGGGGACAGGTCAGGTTTGGCCGGTTTTGATCGTGTACTAGTTAGGTAGAAATGTTGGGTCCAACCATTATCTTCCAGAATCAGCTACCGCGGCTATCTGCGCTGTGTCTCCGATACTTGTCCTTAAGAGGCTGGAGCCTGATGCTCTTGGCATGCTGCATAGCCAGCTTTATCGGTTGTGACCGGCTTGATCCGGTCTCGACTTACATCGTTCCAACGCAGGTTCCCGCAAAGTTGGTTCCGGGGCAGGATCGTATGTTGGCAGCGATGTTGCCAAAGGGAAATGAAATTTGGTTTTTCAAAGTCACCGGCCCCGAAGGAGCTATTGACTCAATTCGACCTGAGTTCCGGAGCTTTGTGGAGAAGATTGAGTTTGAAGATGGTACTCCAAAACTCAACGAGTTACCGGCTGGGTGGCGGCGAGGGGGAGAAAAACCTTTCCGCTATGCAACGCTGGACGTAGAAACTCCCGACAAACAACTTGGGATTAGCGTTTCGTCTCTGCCACTTCGAGAGAATTCTTGGGACGAACAGGTGCAAGACAATGTAAACCGCTGGCGTGGGCAGTTGGGTTTACCCAAGTCCGACAAAAAATGGGCCGATGCGGAAGCTCTCTCCGTCCAAGCCGCAGACCCGAATGCAGTTTGGGTAGACATTGTGGGTAAAACGGGAGCAGCTAATTCTATGTCGCCTCCCTTCGCCAAACGCACCCCGCCACCAGGTTCATTGGGAACACGGTCGTCGCAGTCTGCTAACCCTTCAGCCACATCTGTTTCTGATGAGCGGTTGTTGGCTGCGATGGTTCCATTGGGATCTGATATCTGGTTTTTCAAGGTCAAAGGTGCAAAGGAATCAGTGGCTTTATTGACGAAGACTTTGCGTGTTTTTGTCGAGGGCATTCAGTTCGAGCAGGGTGCGCCCAACCTGAATAATCTCCCTCAAAGTTGGACTCGCGGTGCAGGAGGACCGTTTCGTTATGCAACCTTGAATGTCGCAACATCAGCCGGGAAATTGGATGTCAGCATCTCCAAGCTTGTTCGGCAGGAGGATAAGTCATGGGCCGAACAAGTCGTTATGAATGTGAACCGTTGGCGAGGACAAATGGGTTTGCCACCCTCAACGGAGAAATGGGCAGGCGGACAGCCACTTGACGTGGCGACCGCAGATGAAGGGTCAGTATGGGTCGATTTGTCGGGCGAACTTGGCAACCGTTCTGCGACAATGCCGGTTGCTGTCCCACCGAGAGTTGGTCAGGCCAAAAACGGCACGGAGCCCAGCAAAAAAAACAACACCGTTACCTATGACCGTCCGGAAGGATGGCGAGATGGTCGCCTCAGTACTATGAGGCTGGCCGCTTTTAAGGTTGGCCCGGAAGATAATTCAGCTGAGATTACCGTCATTACTGCAGGGGGTGATATTCGTGGAAATGTTGCCAGATGGCTGGGGCAGATCAGAAAAGACGCTGTCGTGGATGAGGTAGTTGACCAAGCGTTGGAAAACGCAACTGGGGTAACCGTTGCCGGCAAGCCGGGAAAACGGTTTATCCTGCTGGGTGACGAGGATATGGCTCCCAGAATGGCCATCGACGCCACCATTGTACCTCTCGGACCTGAGGGGGCGGCTAGTTTGTTCGTTAAGATGTTCGGCCCTGCCGACACAGTAGAGAATCAGGCTGAGGACATCGCTTTGTTCTTGAAAACTCTGAAATTGAATTTGTAAATAATTCGCCCGCACTCGAAACGTGATGAAACCATGTCGACGATTGTAGATTCCGCACGCGGCCCAAAAGAAAAGGCAGGCAGTCTTTCTCTGCTTGGTATCTTTTCCGCGATAGGTTCACTGAAATTCACTGTAGTCTTGTTTGCTCTGTCGCTCGTTACCGTTCTGGTTGGCACGCTGGCACAGGATGAGATGAATATGTTCGAGGTGAAGCAACGCTACTTTACCTGTTGGTTCACACAACTTTATTTCGATGATCTCTTACCTCAGGCTTTTTACCCACACGAGGAACCGGTCCGTGGCAGCATTCCTTTTCCCGGTGGGGCACTGATTGGCGCGCTGTTAATGATCAATTTGATTGCCGCGAAGGTAACCCGATTCAGAGTAAGTGGGAAAGGCTCGCGTCTGTTGTTCGGAGTCGGACTCATTGCTCTCGGTTCACTGTTGGCATTCTTTGTTGTAGCCGCAGGTCACAGCAGCGAAGGTTTACAGGGGACGCCCCCGATCAGCTATGAATCTTTATGGGCCTCTGTGTTGGCAAGTCTGACAGTCGTGATATTTGGTTCGGTTTATATGGGCGCGATGGTATCGCAGAAAACAATAAAGACTTTGGCTTTTTGTTTTTCAGGCTTGCTCGCTGTTTTCGTCACTTATGCACTTGTAAGCGATTTCCGGATTGGTGACCCTGGGCTCCGAATTGTCTGGCAATTGGCGAAGGGAATGGGAGCGGGGATCATCCTTCTTGCCGGCTGTGTGATGGTTTTTGGCAAGCAGGGTGGCAATGTTCTATTGCATTTAGGCGTTGGCCTGCTGATGTTCGGGCAATTTGCTTTTGGCGATCGTCAGTTGGAGCAGAGGCTTAGTTTGATCGAGGGTGAGTCTTCCAATACTCTCGTTAATCTCGATCTGGTCGAATTGGATTTGATCGCGAAGGGTGAGGAACGCGATGAGGTTATCGCTATTCCTGGCAGTCGTTTGCGTTCTGCTGCAGAGACAGGTGTGGTGATCAGCGATGAGGCTCTACCGGTAGACGTTCGTGTCGTCGCGTTTTATGAAAACTCAAACCTTCGTGAGGTGGAGGGGGAGAATTTCGCTACCGCAGGATTCGGATTGGAGACAGAGGCTGTTCGCTCGAGGAAGTCCGGTGGTACAGATAGTGAACTGAACTTGGCGTCTGCTTATGTAGATCTTATAGATAAACAGTCTGGCGATTCGCTCGGTGTTCATTTGGTGAGCCAGTTGCTGTCGGATCGTGTGATGCTGCTTGGGGATGGTAAAAGTCAGGATCGCTACGATTCAGTCACGATAGACGGTACTGCTTACGAAATTGGTTTGAAATTTCATCGTGAAGTGAAACCCTACTGGGTGCAGCTTGTCGACGTCCGTCGAGTCAATTACAGCGGCACAGATACACCACGCGATTACTCTTCCTTCATTCGTATTGTGGATGAAGCGACTGGCGAGGACCGTCGTGAGCGAGTCTGGATGAATAATCCGCTGAGGTATCGTGGCGAAACCTTTTATCAGAGTAGCTACACGCCTCTGCCAAGCGGTAAAGAGAGAACAGGTATTCAAGTTGTCCAGAATTCAGGCTGGCTTATTCCATACTTGGCGTGCAGCATTACAGCACTCGGAATGTTAGCACACTTTTTTGGAACGCTGACGCGCTTTCTCAAGCGTCGCGAGCGTGAGACGAGGAAATATAAAAAAGAAGCTTCCGAGAGCGATGGCTCAAGTTCAGGTGGCCCCTCCATGTGGCCTGTTTTCGCAAGCGTAGCGGGGTTTGCGCTTTTGGCTGGGGGCTTGCTTATTCCCGAGGCTGCCCTCAAGGATGAGATGAGTCCGACAGAACGCGTCACCAAATTTGATTTTTACTCTGCTGGAAAAATTGCTGCACAGTTCGGTGGTCGAGTAATGCCGTTGGATGCGTATGCCAGGCAGACCGTCAAAGCCATCAGCAGCAAGGAATCCATTCCATTGGAAGGAGCACCTATTGAACTCAAGGACCGAGTAGATGGGAGAAAGCTGTCGGCGATGCAGTGGCTGATGGAGGTTGCCAGTAATAGCAAGGAAATTGAGGAACTCAGAATGTTCCGGATTGATGCTGAGGAAGTTCGCAGTGAATTTGGACTTCCGAGGCGGAAAAGTAAGCTTTATTCGCTCACGGAAATAAGAGGTCAATGGGGTCGTGTTAGCCGTATGGTTGATGAAGCGATGGCGAAGGATGGGGCTGATCAATCTTTTAAGGAACGAAAGCTATTGGAACTCGACCGGCGTACTCGACAATACACCGTTGCCGCAGCGGCATTCCAATTTCCAAGCCCTCGAGTGATGAGCGAGGAAGAATTCCAGAGGTTCCGCCCGGGGCAACCGTCGGATTCAGCTTCTCGAGCGATGTTTGCGATGCGAGAACTTGCTGGGAAGATGGAACAACTGAAGAAAATGCCTGCGGCAGCAGTCATTCCACCTGATGCTGAGGTCGCCTCAGCGACTGTTGATCAGCCAAAATGGACTGCGTTTTCAGCTGCATTTTTTGATGAGATCGAAAAGCTTGCTCGAGCTGGTGAAGAGGGCGATGTTGAACGTTCCGAGTCGATTGCCAGTTTTGGGGATATGATTTCAGCGTACGGTGATGAAGACACCGAGTTGTTTAATCAAGCAGTCGACGAACATGCTTCTGCATTGGCTGCCTATCCGATTGTCGGCTTCTCGCCGGGACTGGTGTCCCTTGAACGCTGGATGCAAGCGTCTTGGCCTACAGGAGTCGCAATGTTCTTGTATCTGGTCACATTAGTACTCGGCTTGGTTTACTTTGCTGTCAACCTGCCGCGACTGCGTCAAGCGGTCTGGGGTATGTTGGTAATTGCATTGATTGTGCATACCATTGCGATTACCTGTCGGATTGTCATCACTGGTAGAGCACCAGTGATCAACATCTATTCGTCCGCAGTGTTCATCGGTTGGGCGGCTGTGTTGTTTGGCGTGCTGGTTGAAAGGATATTCCGGTACGGTGTTGGTAATCTGCTGGCTTCTGCCGCTGGTGCCCTGACCTTGTTGGTCGCTTATGGTCTAAATACTGGTGACACCATGCCCGTTTTGCAAGCGGTACTCGATACGCAGTTCTGGCTAGCAACCCATGTGATCACTGTTTCCCTGGGGTACGTTGCTACGCTAGTTGCCGGGACTCTGGGGGCAGGATATTTACTTGCGGGTTGGATCGGCGTCGAGAAGAAAAAACTGAGAGACGTCTATCGTTGCATCTATGGAGCAACTTGCTTTGGAATCCTGTTCAGCTTTGTCGGGACTGTTTTGGGTGGTCTCTGGGCTGATGACAGTTGGGGTCGGTTTTGGGGTTGGGATCCAAAGGAGAATGGGGCTTTACTAATCGTGATTTGGAATGCACTCATGCTGCATGCTCGTTGGGATGGCATGGTGAGTGGACGAGGATTCGCCGTCCTTGCGATCGGAGGCAATGTGGTTACTGCGTGGAGTTGGTTTGGTACCAATGAGCTAGGCATCGGAATGCACAGCTATGGCTTTACGTCTGGTGTTCTGATGTGGTTGTCCATTTACATCCTCATGCAGCTAGCCTTTGTCTGTGCCGATCTGGTCATGCGATCGCTCAAGGTGCGGTTTGGCTCGGATGCCTCGCCTACCTAGCGAGCGAAACTGGCAAGATGTTTATCTGTCAGAGAAAATAACGAGGGGTCGCAATTGCGTTTCTGCAGTGAAATTGCGTTTTCGGGGCATGGTGAGTTTTTCAACGCTAGCGTTCCGGATGTTAATGTCGCGTGAGGCACTAATACGATTCAGTGCGGATGTCATCTGCTTACGAGACCGAGGATGCAGCGATGGCATGACACTTTATGGTTAACTGAGTTCAAGGCAGGTTGATCTGCTTTTCGTTTTCGCTCAGCGAGCGAGATGAGCTTTCCTACGAGAGTTCTCGGTAGCAAGGTGCTGTGGACTCGAGGGCCGCCAAGTTAGATTCATCGAGGTTGTGAAATGGTGGGGCCGCCACGCCAGTTATCTGCGGATCGAATGCGAGGCTCATTTGTGGGCATCGGTCGACTGGGAGGAATCAAAAAATTCATCAACCAGTCAGTCTGATCAGACATTGGAACTGCAACACTGTAGTTGGGTGCTACAACGTTCAAGACACTCAATGAGTCCAACGTTTGTGGTGTTGAAAAGACAATTGGGAATCCATCGAGGCATAGTGCTGCGTTGGCGGGTAATCCCTCATAACCCACTTCGTTACGACAAGTTCCAGTCAGGTTGATCTGAGCGTTATTGACATTGAAACCGACGCCCAGAAGGTCGAAAGGGATATCGCCGTGATGATCGACTAGGCGATCCTGAAGTCGAATCTCGAACCCGCAATTCTGATTCGCAGCCAGTAGTAGACTACGACCCATCTGGCCATTTTTAGCAACAATGGAGCCTGAAATATCGCTTCGTTTAGAGTGCGGATCAATGCGACAGCGATCAAACTCAAAGGTTGCGGTTCCACTAAGACGATGGGAGTTTCGTTCAAATATCCGATCAAGCGCAACATCGGTGAATCGTGATCCACCAAGATCAATCCACCAGTGGTTTTTTTCTATCTGCCATGTCATGGTGCCAGCGAATTCAGCATTAACACCAAGTTGTGCCATTTCGGGCAGGAAGTCCGAGATCGCCGAGCAGGGCAGGGCAGTACCTCGCGTATCCAATGACCATCTTGTTGCAGGGTTTTTACCGCTTCGATCACGGCGGACCATGATGTTGATAGGGGTGTCATAAATGGAATTGGCAGGAAGGCAGGCTAAGGTCGCTTCTACTGCATCCTTTTGAGGAACGACCCAGGCATCCACGTCCTTCAAGGTCACCGCACCTGTGCGACTATGCAGCGTCAAGTCGTTGGCCGACGCTCGTACTGGCATCGCCGTTAAATCGGGGCGGCAAAGGAAACGCTGGTGAAGTAATTGCCAGATTCCCTTGAGTTCCGCTGCCTGAATTTCGGGCTGTTGTAAAAGAATGGTTACTTCACCACCTTCCGTGACGTGTTCAACCTTGCGGATTCGGGCGATTTCGTGAGTCGTTTCTGGTTCTCTGATCGTGACACCAAGTAAGCACAAACTCGATGGTGTTATCTTTTCAAAATCCTCAATTTCGATCGAAAGACCAGTCGTCAGGGAAAACTCAGCCTCCAGATTTTGAAGTGCACGGTGGTGATACCAGGGCGTCCACGTCACTAATATGCACAGACAGGTAAAGCAAGTGGGAACCGCGCAGCAGAACACGAACAGCAATCTTGCGATCGTTCGTTGAATTCGTTCGTGCATGGTTCGTCCTGTTGGCGAATCGCCCAGTCCGTAACGCCAGAACCTGGACGCGCGGAATGGTAGAAGCCAGAAGGAAGGCAAACGGCTTTCCTGCAAAGCATGTGGATCTTAGGTCCACGGGCGGAACCACCGATAGGTCGTTTTGAGTTGCTCATGGGTGGGGGATAGATAGACGAAGCATTGATTTTGGAACGTTTGTGGATTGGCTTGCAGTCGCCAACGATATCTTCCAAAACCACAACTTTTAGGTGTTTTCTGAGGTGCTCGTTGGTTTTGCAATCATTTATCCGACCAATCTCGCCACGTTGGTGACCTTGAAGCAAAACGGTGCAACCAGCATCAACACCAATCCGAACATGGTTTGCTAGCAACTGTCACTGGTGTTTTGTGGGTTCGGTTGTGGTGCCTGACGACAATTTTGAGCAGCGAGCGGTCGTCTTTGTGGTTATGTCAGATAGATGCAGTGTCCGGACTTTAGGAGTACCACCCTGTATCCAAGCTCTGATACTAGCAGTGCGGTTGTCGGAGTAGATTTGTTCCGCTGCCATTCAACCCATTGAGACTCATTTCCATACGCTACTGGTACTGTGTGGATCTACTGGGGACTGGTTTTCCACTGTCGCAGCCAGCAGCAACTGCTCTTGCTGTCGTTCGGTTCAGGCCTCCGCTGGGTTCACTGCTTCAGTGGGCATGGCAAGCAGCGACACATGATCACGGGGGCGAAGGTGTCGAATGTATTGTTGTCAGCATCCGGGAAGGGGCATGCGAACACACTTGTGAAACGGACTGGCAATCTGCTTGCAGCGATTTTGTGTTGGAGGTTGTTGCATGGTTGCCAGTACTGAAATTACTTTGGGATTACGCAAAGCGAAGATTGCTGCCGTAGCGAATATGTCTTCGTGTTTTGGTTGTACTGTTTAGTGCATTGTTGTCTAAATGTTCCTGTTACTGCTGTAAGTCAATTGCTTTGTTCTGACGAGCTTTGCCATCAAAGATTTAAGTCTTTGAATCAGTGCGTTCAAATTGATGTGCCTACGTGGATCTATTTGAGAAAAGGTTGTGCCCGAATGGCACAACCTTGATTGGGATTGCTGTAGAATTTGATTATTGATTTTGTGCGTGAACGTCGGTTCAATCCATTGTCCGGAAGTTTGTAAATGAATAAGCATTGCGTGCGTGTCCTGCTGGGCAACTTTCTTATCTGGATGTTAGGGATTCATCCAGTCGTTGCGCAAGACTCATTTCACGTTTACGCCGCAAGTCGGTCGACTCAAGAATTACTCGTAATCAGGGCGGAATTTGGTGATGCGGGTTTCGAACTTGAAATGTCTGAGCGGGTATCGCTCGGGTTCGCAGGAGCCACTATCTGCCGGCATCCTAAAAAGGCAGTGCTCTATATTGCACCATCGAAAACTAAGTGGGATGGTTCGGCGAGCATCACTCGCGGAGCAACAGTTCAATTAGATGAATCAGGTAGTTGTGATAACGTAGATACCGTGGCCCTGAATCATGGGTACGCGTACATGAGTGTCGACAGGACAGGGAAGTTTCTGCTGGGGTCAAACTATCACGATGGTCAGCTTGACGTTTATCGATTAGGGCCTGATGGTTTGCTTTTTGAGCATGTCGTGACGGTGGATGAAGATCGCCGCAATGCTCACTGTATTTTGACCTCACCCAACAATCGCTTCCTGTACATTCCTTACGTGAAACAGACCAACGCGTTATTTCAATACACGTTTGACAGTGAGACCGGTCAGGTCTCGGCGATGACTCCCAAGAATGCAGGGCCACCAGAAGGCACCGGACCACGGCACATTGCCTACCATCCTTCTTTGCCACTTGTTTACTTCAGCAATGAACAGCATGTGGGTGTGTCGGTCTATGATCAAGCATCGACTGGCCAATTGACGTTCAAGCAACTTTGTGACGTGATACCCGACAGGGAATCAAAAGTAGGTTTGTCAGCTTCTGATATTGTGATCACACCTCAGGCCAAGTTTCTCTTTTCGGCAATTCGTGGACGTCGCCAGAACTTCGACCGAGTGGTGGGGTACCGGGTACAGGATGATGGGACCCTGAGTTTGTTGGGTTTCACTGAGACAGAAGGTGTTCCTTGGGGCATGACGCTTTCACCTTGCGGGCGGTACCTATTAGTGAGTTGCTTCGAGGGTGAATCGCTGTTGGCCTATGAAATTGCCTACGATGGAAGTTTGCGGAAAGTAGGTCGTTTGCAATTGCCAAGGTATATTTCTGATCTTGTAACTTACTGAGCTTTTTGGTGTCGCTTACAGATCGAGATAGGAAGATTTTAGTAGCAGTCGTAGAGTGAGCGACTGCTACCAAGTTTTGAAGGACTGTTTCATTACTCAGGCAAGGGATCTATCGATGATGCTACGGTTGGCGGCTTTTGGTTGTTTGTTGATGTTTGCCGGGGTTGCAGTTGCCAAGCCTGCGTTTGAGATTAGGGAAAAAATAACGTATTCGACGGTGGGCGATCGCGAGCTTTTGCTGGATGCCTTCATTCCGAAGGCAGATGGACTACATCCAGCGGTGTTGGTTGTGCATGGTGGAGCGTGGCGAAGCGGAAATCGAAAACAGTTGAGAGCTTATGCGACTACGCTTGCCGAGCATGGATTTGTTTGTTTTGCGATTGACTACCGACTCGCTCCGGAGCACAAGTTCCCAGCACAAATCGAGGATTGTCGGATGGCGGTCCGATGGATTCGAAAGAATGCTTCGCAATACAAAGTGAATCCTGATCGACTTGGCGCAATTGGGTATTCGGCTGGTGGTCATTTGGTGTCGTTGTTGGCGACGACCGGAGAACCACCGAGCGATGCGAATGGAAACATCGATACACGCATTCAGGTAGCGGCTGCCGGGGGAGCTCCAACAGATTTTCGCTGGTTTCCGGATAACGGACGTTGGGCAGAGTTTTGGATGGGTGGGGATTTGACCAGTAAAAGGGAATTGTTTTTGGCTGCATCAACAGCTGCATTTGTTGATGCAGGAGATGCTCCGCTTTTCTTTTTCAACGGTTCTGCTGACATGCTCGTTCCGGAGGCTTGGACCAAGGCTTGCTATTTTGCATTGAAGTCAGCCGGCGTGAAGACCGAGTTTTACAGCATCACAAATGCGGGGCACATGCAGGCGGCGATGGATCCCGGTGCTCTGAAGAAAGCTCACGATTTTCTAGCCTCGGTACTGGTACCCCAACGCAAACCTGCAAGATCTGGCGAAATCGACGCTTCGGCCGAACTTGACCCTTCCGCAGACTCGTCAAGCGAGTCTGCCATTTCGGAAGATTTGGATCGTTAGTCTTTTGACAGCAATCTCGGAGGATAAACCTGGACACAAATAGCTGCCTCACAGACTGCAGGAGAAAGGTGACTTGCGATGTGAATCGCGCATGGCTTATTTGACTACCCTGATCATGGTGGTTTGATTTGGCAGGATTCTGGGATTTCAACGTGATTGGTTTGGTAATTCCAGCTCCTATCGTTGCGACCATCACCACATCAGCCAAATCTGTCTTCGGGGTGTCTGGTCTCATTTTGTTGATCCCGATGAGGGGTTGGGGTGCAGTGGAGACGAGGATCCTTGTCAATAAATGGGCGAGATTAGCGGGCTATTGCGGTAAATCGTAGAGCTGAATCCCGCTTTCCGCCTCAAAGGCCTTGAACAAAATGGGGGATCTACCGTACCATGCGGGGCTAAGTGGCTCTGTACGAAAGCCAGCGCCCACTCCCTCAAACCATCTGAAAGACGCCATGAAAGACGGCATTCATCCAAATTACCAAGAGACAACTGTTACCTGCGGTTGCGGTAGCAGTTTCAAGACTCGCAGCGTGCGGCCAGAATTGAAGATTGACATTTGTAATGAATGTCACCCGTTCTATACCGGAAAGCTGAAGTACGTTGATACTGCTGGGCGTATCGACAAGTTCCAGAAGAAGTTTGCAGCGGGTACCTATGGCAGCCTTGCGTCAAAGGGCAAGAAGTAAACTACTGCTATTGGCACGAACCACCATCACAGCCGCGCGGGTATCGCAACAGCGACCGTAGCGGCTGTTTTTTTAGAAGTATTCGAAGTGTGTGGTCAAAATCCATGAGCGATTTCTCAAGTGAATGGTGGATGGGTCTCGGAGGCCCCGAAATCGAGGCTAATGTGACAACGAGCGCTCTCTATCGCATGAAAAAAACACCATGAGTGGATCAATACGCGACACGTTGGAAGACAAACTGTCTCGCTTTGAGCAGTTGGAGCGTGATATGTCCGACCCTGAGGTTTTGGGGAACGGCGCTCGGATGAGTGCGACTGCGCGGGAACATGGTGGACTGGCAAAGCTTGCTAATAAGTATCGGGAATTCAAGCGGCTGACCGATGAAATTCATGACTGCAAGGAAATGGCAGAAGCGGCAGAAGATGCCGAAGAGCGTGACATGGCCGAGGGTGAAATGGAAACCTTACGTGGTCAGAGGGAAGAAATCTGGGAAGATTTGCTTTCGCTCACTGTGGGAGGTGATGACAGCCACAGAACACGCTGTGTTATGGAAGTCCGAGCTGGAACAGGGGGTGACGAAGCGGCACTATTCGCTCGTGATCTGTACGAAATGTACCGCCGCTATGCTGAGCACCGCGGCTGGAAGACAGAGGTCATGGATGCGAGTGCTACCGAGATGGGTGGTTTCAAGGAAGTCACTCTGACTCTCGAGGGTGAGGGGGTCTATCGTGATTTGCAGTATGAGTCCGGCGGGCATCGTGTACAGCGCGTGCCAGAAACGGAGACGCAGGGAAGAGTTCATACCTCTGCGGCAACGGTTGCAGTGATGCCGGAACCGGAGGATGTCGAGGTCGAATTGAAGTCGGATGATTACCGAGTTGATAAATTTGGGGCATCTGGTCCGGGCGGACAGCACGTTAATAAAACAGAGTCCGCGATCCGCTTGACTCACCACGAAACCGGGATCGTGGTGCAGTGTCAGGACGAGAAGAGTCAGCACAAGAATTTGGCCAAAGCTCTGCGTGTTCTGAAAGCCAGAATTTATGAAAAAAAACGCGAAGAAGAGGCTGCCAAGCAGGCTGAGCAAAGAAAAGGTTTGATTGGATCGGGCGATCGTAGTCAGCGAATCCGCACCTACAATTTTCCTCAGAACCGCTTGACCGACCATAGAATCAACCTGACTATCTACAAGTTGGATCAGGTGATTGCCGGCGATCTTATACCGGTAACTGATGCTTTGATTGAGTATGACCGTGATCAACTTCGCGGTGATATGATCGACTGAAAAAGCTGACGACCTAAAACGGAGTTGCTCTTCAAATGTCAAAAGCGACCCCCCGCTGCACGTTTGAATGAGGGAAAGAAAATGTCCGAAAGTCAAGACCAGCCCTGGACCGTGCTGCGTTTACTGGATTGGACGACTGACTTTTTTAAACGCAAGGGAAGCGAATCGCCACGTCTTGATGCCGAGGTTTTGCTTGCCCATGCTCGTGATTGTGAAAGAATCGAACTCTACACTGCTTTTGCCGAGGAGCCAGATGAAGAGCAACGCGTTGCTTTTCGTGAAATGGTACGTCGCCGTGGGGAGGGGATGCCGGTTGCACAATTGGTGGGTTACAGGGAATTTTATTCCTCCCGGTTTCGAGTCAATGATGCTACCCTGATTCCGCGACCAGAAACGGAACACCTTGTTGTCGAAACTCTTGACTGTGCAAAGCAGTTCTCATTAGATCGACCCCTGCAGATTATCGATGTGGGAACTGGGTCCGGAGTTATTGCGATCAGTATCGTGCAAAGTTGTAAGAACGCAGTGATGACAGCGGTGGACATCAGTGAGGCCGCGTTGAAAATTGCGGCATGGAATGCACAGAAACTTGACGTATCCGATCGTATTGAATTCATGCAAAGCGATCTCTTGTCGGCAGTAGACCAACCCGAACGTTTTGACATGATTTGTAGTAACCCACCTTATGTGAGTGAGGCTGAATACAAAGCTTTGTCTCCTTCGGTGAGAGACTTTGAACCTCGGGGAGCCTTGGTTTCAGGCCCTGATGGAACAGAGGTGATTGCAAAGTTGCTTGAGCAAACTCCGGATCGACTGCACATCGGCGGGCGTTTGATCATCGAACTCAGCCCAATGATCGCTGATGCCTGCCAAACATTGGCTCTCGCAAATTCTGCATTCGGTGGCCTACGCTTCATTAAGGATCTCGACGGCCATCGTCGTATTCTTTCGCTGCAACGTAAGTGAACCCTATCGCTATCCAATCATGCTTCGGGTGAAGCGATCTGTCGTGCATCAGTGTTTTTGAATCGAAGTCCAGAGAAATGGAAACGCCCCTAGGCTTTAGCCACGAATTCAATCACGCATGATTCATGCTAGCTATTCGTGAGTGCTTTGTCGCTGATGTCTTTCCGGCACCAAGCACCACGCCAGCGAATTTCTTTGACGCCAGAATAGGCTTTGAGTTTTGCTTGGCTGATGGTGTTTCCCATGGCGGTGACGCCCAGAACACGGCCACCATTGGTCACAACTTGGTCTTCGCTGATCTCTGTTCCTGCGTGAAATACTTTGACATCTTCCAATGCGTCTGCGTTTGCCAGTCCGCTGATCTCACGGCCTTTGTCATAGTCACCCGGGTAGCCTTCGCTGGCCATCACAACGCAGGTGCTGGGTCGCTCATCCCACTCCAGCGGGCCAATTTCTCCCAAGCGACCATCAGCAGCAGCGTCCAATACCTCGAACAAATCTGATTTGAGCTTCATTAACAGTGGTTGGCATTCAGGGTCACCAAATCGGACATTAAACTCAAGGACCTTGGGGCCGGCTTGGGTGAGCATCAAACCGGCGTAGAGAATGCCCTTGAATGGCCGCCGCGCACGTTTCATTGCGTGGACGACGGGGACGAGGACATCAGATTCAATCTTCGTCATTAAGTCCTCGTCGACAACAGGTGTTGGGCAGTAGGCTCCCATACCACCCGTGTTAGGCCCGGTATCACCATCGTTGGCTGGCTTGTGGTCTTGAGCTGCTGGTAGGGTCAATATTGTTTCACCATCGGTGATGGCCAGAACACTTGCCTCTGGGCCGACCAGCTTTTCCTCAATGATCAATTCATTACCGGCTTCGCCGAATTCGCGGCGCGATGCGATCCTGTCGATAGCCTCAAGCGCCTCGTTGCGCGTGTCACAGACGATCACACCTTTCCCTGCTGCCAGGCCGTCCGCTTTGACCACAACAGGAACCGGTTCGTTGGGTTCGGCATAACGATCCTTGATGTAACGCTCGGCGTCTTCACCGCTTCTAAATGTCTGGTAGCTTGCTGTCGGAATGTTTGCAGTGTGAAGCAGGTTCTTGCAGAAGACTTTACTACCCTCCAGTTCTGCCGCCGCTTGCGAAGGGCCGAAGACTTTTAATCCCTCAGCGTCCATGGCATCGGCCAGGCCTGCGACGAGAGGAGCTTCGGGCCCAATCACTGTGAGATCGATTGACTGTTCTTTTGCGAATTGAATAAGGCCTGGGATATCCGTTGCGGCTAAATCGACATTTTCTGCATCTTGAGCCGTTCCAGCGTTACCGGGTGCCACAAACACCCGCTCCACTCTTGGACTTTGTCCAAGTTTCCACGCCAAGGCATGCTCACGTCCACCATTTCCAACCACCAAAACCTTCATCACGACTACCTAAATTTAGCGGGCAAATTTGCATGCAAATCGAATACAAGCAGCAATTTAAGGGCTGACGGCATGCTTCGACAGCCGACACCTAGCCAACCGATGGAGCGGTCTTAAAGTTCGTGTTAGGAGCTTTTAGAGGTAGACAATCTTCCGCTATGGAATATAATTCTCAGTTCCTACCGAGGAATGTTGTTCTGCTGCTCATCCCACTAACCCACCACTTGGGCAGCGCTTTCTTCGAAAAAGACTAATTGAATGAGTGGCGATCGAGGGTTTCCGATGCCTTTTCGGTCGCCACTCTTCCTCTTTTGCAGAAATAACCATCGCCTGATCTCATGTTCGCCACTTGCGATTTGACGCCTGTGGAACCAATTTCGTCGGTTGCAACGCAATTTCGTCGGTTACACTGGTGGGACTTAATGGTCGAGTACCAACCCATCCAAATGTAAAGCCCATCAGATCACTCCAGAGGAGAGACACCGTTGAAGATTTTGATGCTACCCGCTGTCGCGTTGTTGCTGATTCATTCCATGCCAGCAATGGCAGAGACAGGCGATCTTAAGATTCACTTCGAATACGGCGGCGATGCACCGGCCCCAAGTGCCATCGACGTGAATAAAGATGTTCAGTTCTGCGGCAAATCCAAGCTCATGAACGAGCGATTGTTGGTGAACCCGAAAAACAAGGGTGTGAAGAATGTTGTTGTGTACGTCTACACCGGCCGCGGTGGTTCCAAGTTGGACGCCGTTCCAGCATCAAACAAGACTCTAACATTGGCGAATAACGCCTGCCGCTTCGAGCCACACATCGTTATCGCGCAAACTGGTGACACGCTGAAAGTTACCAATCCTGACGCGGTTGGCCATAATGCCAACTTGGGTTTTTTCAACAATAAACAGCAGAACTTCACGATCCCCGCCGGTCAGGAAAAAACCGTCGCTCTCGAGGAAAGTGAGCCAGCTCCGATCCCAGTGGACTGCAATATCCACCCTTGGATGAAATCCTATGTGGTCGTATTGGATCATCCCTTCGCTGCGGTCAGCGATGAAAACGGTGTCCTGACAATCAAAGGTTTACCAGCCGGTGAGGAGCTTGTTTTCCGCGTTTACCATGAGGCTGGTGGCATCAAAGAAGTTGAGATCGATGGTAAGTCGGAAGAGTGGAGTCGCAGTCGATTTAAGGTAGATGTCAAGCCGGGCATGAATGATTTGGGCACTGTGGTGATCCCAGCTGATGCCTTGAGTGCTGATTGATTATGACCAGCCGCTAGGCCATAAATCGTCGATCGGTTTAGCGGCGAATTTTTCAAGCTTCTGGTGGCGATTTCTCCACCAGAGCTTTCCCGGTTACGCGTTGATTGACCTCGGGGCGATCTCTCAATGCGGTGTGAGTCCTCCAGCTTCCCAGATCGTTACAGACCGAACCAGTCACGGAATTCTCTCTCGTCGGATTGACGCCCGCACGGGGCATTTTCTTTGCTGTGAGGTGTCGGTCGCCAAACGTTTTTTGCAACTTCTTGCGTAAATATCCGGCAATACCGCGTAATGCAGAGGTTCTCGGTGCCGTCGGGAAACCACTTTGTGAGTCGGCCGCAGAGGTAATGGTAGATATGGGTGCGACAATGGGTAGCGTTTGCGGTGTGGGAGCATTCACGGTTCAATGAAGGTTGAGCGGCTTGCCTCTCGATTTCGTTAGCAGCTTCTTTTTTGGCAGTCCTGTGCGTATTGCATTTCTACTCACCGTTGTTTGCTTCATGGTTGGGTGTGATTCCCGATTCGATACCTTCCAGCCGAACGAGGTGTTTTCGTTAGCCCTAGCGAAAACACGTTCAACGTCGACTGACTTAGCCAGTCAGGACGCAAGCCGTGTCGTCGAGGAGTTGTACGGAACACCGGATGAGCCACTTTGGCCAGATCTGCCAGCAGCAAAAAAAGCGGTGAGTGACGAGCGGAATTTGTTTCGTTCAAGTGGGCCAGTGAGCAGCGAGAAAGACGGGACTCATCTGGGGCTCTTTCGTGAGCACTGCGTCACCTGTCACGCTTTAGAAGGAAGCGGCGCGGGGCCCGCTAGTGCCTTTCAGAACCCATATCCTCGTGACTTTCGACACGGAGTCTTTAAGTGGAAGTCCACAAAGCGGGGACACAAACCTACTCGTCGCGACATACGGGAATTGTTAGTGAGAGGCATTCCGGGAACGGCCATGCCGTCGTTCGCATTGCTTGAGCCGGAAGACCTTGATGCTTTGGTTGACTACGTCGTCTTTCTGTCAGCGCGGGGAGAGGTTGAACGCCGAGTGACCGCAGCGGCTATTGATGAATTGGACTATGGCGAGACCTCGCCAGTAGCAGAACTAATGTTGAGCAGTCAGAGCGGTACGGAGGGAGGTCAAGTCGTCCAAGATGTCGTGGGTCGGGTTCATACGGATTGGGCGGAGGCGGAAGAGCACGAGGTGGTTGTGCCGTATTTTCCGGAACTGTCCGGGGAGCAGCTAGCAGCTTCTGTCACGCGGGGTAAAGCGTTTTTCCACGGAAAAGTCGCCAATTGTGCTGGTTGTCACGGGCCAGCGGGCGACGGGAGCCTTCCAACACTCGATTACGATGATTGGACGAAAGAGTACACCACCAGGATTGGTTTGACCCCGGATGACCGTGCAGCGATGAAGCCATTCAGAGATGCAGGGGCTTTGCGACCTCGAACGATCGCTCCCCGCACACTTGGCGACGGTGTATTTCATGGCGGAGGTGATTCAGCATCGCTTTATCGGCGTATCACGCAGGGCATCGCCGGTACGCCGATGCCAGCTGTGGAAGTCGTCAGTGAATCAAACGGAAAAGGATTGACGGATGGGCAAATTTGGGATCTCGTTAGATACGTGCAGCAACTCTCGACTTCGCACTAAAGTTTTACGTGTGGGCCGTCAGGGGTCCAAGATCGGAAAATTGATGACAGATCAGCCACAGCGAACAAAACAGTTTTATCGCTCCAGCGGCGCGATTGTTGGGTTGGGCTTGGGTTATGGCGTTATGTCACTTACCGGGCTTACCGGCATGGTTGCATCCGCCGTATTTTGGGGAACCGGGTGTGTAGTGGGTGGAATGGTGGCTGAGCAAGTATTTCGTTGGAACAGCAATCAAGGTCGTTGAGCGAAATATGGCATCCGAAGTTAATCTCGTTGAGCAGAAAGGTAGGGGGCAGCTCGTCCACCGCCTCAGTGTCTTACTGGTGTGTCTGGTTTGGCCTCTCATTTGGGTCGGTGGCTTGGTCACGACCTATGATGCCGGGATGGCTGTTCCGGACTGGCCGGGGACGTACGGCTACAACCTGTTTTTGTATCCCTATAAAACTTGGTTATTGGGGCCATTTGACTTATTTATCGAACACGGTCATCGCTTGTTGGGCGCTGTTGTCGGCTTGGTTGCCATCGCAATCGCGATTACTGCGTATTTTAAGGAGTCACGAAGATGGGTGTTTTTTTTGACGCTTGGTCTACTTGGTGCTGTCATCACACAGGGTCTTCTCGGTGGGATGCGGGTCGTCTTGGGAGATCGCACCCTTGCGATGGTTCACGGTTGTTTCGGACCAGCATTCTTCGCGCTTTGCGCCGCCACTGCAGTCATTACAAGTCGACGCTGGAACGATTATTTGACTCGTGAGAAAGCGACGAACATCGGCTCCGGTGTTGCGACGTTATTTGCGGCTATTCCGGTATTTAGCTACTCACAGTTGCTCTTAGGTGCACAGCTTAGGCATGTGCAGCCAAATGCCGCACCTGGGATTTTTGCAATGATTGTCGCTACTCATGTATTCATGGCCTTTTTGCTCTGGGTCGTCACCTTCGCGGCGTGGTTCAAGATTCGTCGCTGCGGCGATTTGACGCTGTCGCGGCCAGCACGATTGCTGATAGGATTGGTGGCTGTTCAGATCGCGTTGGGCGTGGGAACATGGGTTGTGAACTACGGGTGGCCGTCCATTTTGGCTTGGGTTCCGGGTTCGGCCGGATTTCTGGTCCGTGCCAAAGGCTTTTCGGATTCGATCATCGTGACTGCTCATGTGGCAACCGGATCATTAATTTTGGCAGTCTCTGTTATGCTTTGGATTCGGCTGCTGAGGGTGCGTCATTGTCGTGATAGTGCGATCGAACGACTGATTACCGAACAACCGGCCTCCACCCGGTCGTTTAAAACCGAAGACAAAACAAACGAATCGCTCCTTGAACCAGCCACCGCATAGGTGGCTTTTACAAAAACCATGTCAACGGACCTACTTACAGCTGAAACGGCGACAACGGCGCGTACCGCATTACGCCCTGGTGAGGCCCTGCCGCAGCCGGGTAGTGTGCCTGTAGATCTGTCACCTACTGATTCCGGGGTAGACACTGAGATTGTGTCCGGTAGCGGGGGGGGGCAGGGCGGTTCAAATTCCAACGCTGAGGACCGTGTCTCCGTCGACGGACGATCAGGGCGTTCGCTTTTGTTGTCCGATCTACTGCAACTGACCAAGCCTCGTATTGTCGTCATGATTCTCGTGACTACCTCTGCTACCGCAATGATCGGAGCCTCTGGGTTCATTAGTGTGGTTACTATGTTCTGGTTATTGCTTGGCACCGCTGCAATCGCAGGCAGCGCTGGTGCGGGCAACCAGATTTGGGAACGTGTGATTGACTCGCGAATGACCCGAACGGCGAACCGGCCGATTTCGTCGGGGCGGATGTCACCCCTGCCAGCCGTCGTTTTCGCGGCGATTCTCGGAGTCGCTGGCACTGCCATCCTGGCCGTGTGTTTCGGGGCAAGGCCTGCATCAGTCGGGGTTGCGACATGGCTGTTGTATGTGTTGGTCTACACACCCATGAAGGTTCGCACAGCTTGGAATACGACCGTCGGCGCAATCGCGGGGGCCATTCCTGTCTTGATAGGTTACACCGCGACCGGTGGTCAATTTACTGACTGGACAGGATGGTTGTTGGTCGGGGTTCTAGTTGCTTGGCAGTACCCGCACTTCATGGCAATTGCATGGATGTATCGGCGGCAGTATCAGGAAGCAGGCTTCAAAATGACTACTACAGAAGAACCGACGGGGCGGAGCGCGGGCTGGCAAAGCATTGTTGGTTCTGCGGTCCTGATCGGGATGGGAGTCACGTTGTGCTGGTTGCCCGTTGGGATTGGCGGCGCAGTCGTGGGATCGATCGCTGTGATTGCTGCTGCGTGGCCGATGCTGCTTGCGTCGGTGCGTTTTGCAGGCTGCCCTGATGACCAGACTGCTCGCAAGTTGTTGCGATCATCTTTGCTCGTTCTTCCTGCAGTGCTGGCCGTCGTCACATTGCGTCTATTCTGGTGAGTGATCAGGTGAGCGAGAGCGGATTGCAAGAGCCGCAAGCCGTTTGCACTGTGCGAAACTTGCACCATCACTACGAAGAGCATCCTGCACTTCGCGGTGTTGATATTGATATTTACCCCGGGCGGGTTTTCGCGTTGCTGGGTCCCAACGGCAGCGGGAAGACAACTCTTTTTCGCCTCTTGTGCACGCTTTTACCAATTCAGCAGGGTCAAGTTCTGGTCGGTGGCTATGACAGTGCTTGCCAGCCACTTCATGTGCGTGAGCAAATTGGAATAGTGTTTCAGTCTCCAAGCCTCGATCTGAAATTGACAGTCGATGAAAACATTGCTTGTCAGGGAGCACTGTATGGAATTCGCGGCGCAATGCTGCGTCAGCGTCGAGACGCTCTGCTGGAGCAACTGGACCTTCTGGATCGGCGTGATGATCGGTGTCAGGTTCTTTCTGGTGGACTTAAGCGGCGGGTCGAACTGGCCAAAGGAATGTTGCATCAACCCCGATTGCTTTTGCTCGATGAACCCAGCACTGGATTGGATCCGTCAGCGCGTCTGAAACTTTGGGATGCTATTCGCGCCATGGCAGAGCAGGGGATGTCTGTGCTGTTAACGACACACCTGCTGGAAGAGGCTGATAAGGCAGATGATGTTGCTATCATGTCACAGGGGAAATTGGTTGCAGAGGGAGCACCAAGTGATCTGCGAGCAGAAATGGGCCAAGGGGTTATTACCATCGTGGCGAATGATGCTTCGCGTGCGGAAAGTATTCTTCGCAACCAACTTGGACTGGCACCACAACGATTACATCATCAAATTCGCTTGAACGTAGAGTCGCCGGCGAAACTCTTGCCTCTTTTGATTGAAACACTCGGTGAGGAAGTGCAGTCGATCAATCTAGGGCGACCGAGCTTGGAAGATGTTTTCATTGCCAAGACTGGGGAGGTATTCAATGCATGAGAATTTTGAATTCGAACAGTGGCGACGGCACGATGACCCGCCGATTAAGAAACCGCATTCGAGGGAAGCAGTTGGCCATGGAGTTTTGAGTAAATGAGCACTGCGTCCAAATCCATCTCTGAATCGCCCGACACAAATATTGTGGAGGCGGCATCTGCACTTCAACCTAGTGTAGGTATGGCTGCTGCATGGATGTTGGCAAAACGCGAATGGGTACGTTTTTTTCGACAGAGGAATCGGGTCACGGCTGCCATCGCTCAGCCACTATTATTTTGGTTGTTGTTCGGAACAGGTCTTAGCGGAGCTTTTCAGAGTGCAGGTGAACTGAATTTCCTGCAGTTTTTTCTGCCAGGTACCCTGGCATTGATTGTTCTGTTCACGGCGATTTTTTCGACGATCTCCGTTATAGAAGATCGTCGTGAGGGTTTCATGCAGGCGGTTCTGGTTGCACCGGTGGGGCGTTGGCCAGTGCTGGTGGGTAAAGTTCTTGGCGGTGCAGCGATCGCATGGGTTCAGGCTATCTTTTTTCTGATGCTCGTCTGGGTAGTGGGGACCGCCGCTCCTGGCGTAGCAGTGCTGCCCTTGTTGGGACTATTGGCGCTGGTAGCGTTGGCAATGTGCGGCCTGGGAATGATTGTTGCTTGGCCAATGGAGAGCACTCAGGGATTTCATGCCATTATGATGCTCGGCTTGATGCCCATGTGGCTTCTCAGCGGTACCTTCTTTCCAATTCCCGCATTAGGAGCTGATGCAAGTATTGGGCAATGGATCCTCGGTGCTATCATGCGGGCTAATCCACTGAGTTACTCAATGGTTGAAATGCGTCGTTTGCTGTTCCCGGAAATCGATTTTTCCGCTGCGGGTTTTGCACCTTCCTCGGGCATTTGTTGGGCCGTTACTGTGTTGGCAGCCAGTATTACGTTGGCCGTTGCATGGCAATTGATGAGTGGGAGTCGCAAAGTAGATGTCATTGTTTAAAGGGCTTGTGATGCGAACTGTTTGGAATATTACATTGATTCTAATGGCGGGTGTTGGACTCGGATTGTTGATCCGTTCCTACCAGAAACAATCGGAGGTAGAGCGACCAGGACCAGCGGATGTCGTATTCAGGAATGATGGTAGCGATCTACAAGATGATCTCGATTCTGTTTCTGATATAGAAAATCCTGACCCCAGTCATCCACCAGATGAAGAAGAATGGCTCAGCAGATTTGAATTGATCGAACGGAACGGACAGCTTGTCAAAAGTGAACAACTATTGGGCCAGCCGTATGTGGTCAGTTTCTTTTTTAGTACCTGCCCAAGTATTTGTGTTCAACAAAATCAGAAATTGAAAGAGCTTCAGAAAGCTTTTAGAGGGGAAGGGGTCCGGTTCGTTGCCATCTCGGTGGACCCAGAGACGGACACCCCAGAGGTGCTTACAGAGTATGCGGCAAGATTTGGCGCGGACGCGGAACAGTGGTTGTTCATGACAGGGGATCTCACCTACATCCGACGGATAGGAGGTGAGATTTTTAAACAACCGGTGAATAAGCAATTTCACACGGAGCGTTTTGTTCTGGTAGATCCAGAGGGGAAAATCGAAGGCTTTTATAATTGGCCAGATAAACCGCAATTTAAGAAGTTGCAGCAGAAAATTCGAGAAATGATCAACGGAGAAAAGTCATAATGTGGGAATTTCTAGCCGACAATTTACCGCATCTCACTGCGGCGTTGAATTTGACCGCCACTGTTCTTTTGCTGATAGGGTTGGTCAGTATTCGACGTGGCAGGGCACGGCGGCATAAGACCATGATGCTTTCGGCTTTGGCGGTCAGCGCAGTCTTCTTGTCGATGTATTTGCTGCACAAGCTTTCACTCTACATGACGATCGGCGAATTCAATAACAAGTTCCCGACCGATACTGATGTGGCCCCGCTGTCAGCACGCTACACGTATTATGGAATCCTGATCACGCATCTTATGCTAGCAATCATTGTGCCTGTTCTCGCACTACGTGCGATCTTCTTGGCGATGAAGGGACGGATTGCCGAGCATAAGCGATTAGTGCGTTTCGCATTTCCTGCTTGGATGTATGTTTCGGTTACTGGGGTACTTGTTTATTTGATGCTGTATCAGTTTTACGGCTGAATAGGAAGCAATTTTGATTTCGGCTCAAGTTTCTCGCACTTATTGCCGATATTCCCCTTCCGCCCAAATCTCGTGATTTCCTAATCTCCGTTGTAGTCGTCTACCTGACTCGATGGAGCGAACGCGGTTGAACGGGCTATTTTTCATTCGATTAGTTCTTTGCTTGTTTCTTACTGGAACAACGTGCGCGCTCGCGCAGGGTATTTCGGCAGGTCAGGGTTCAGCATCGCTGCAGGACGTTACGAGCGGGCAAGGACCTACAATCTTTTCCAGGAGTGGCAGTTCTCTTCCCATTCTGGAAAATACTCCGTTAGAGGGTCTGGGTGGTGGGCCTGAGTCGTGGACCAGTCCCGAGGGGCTAAGCAGCAGTCTTCAAGTGTTATTGTTGTTGACTGTGTTGAGTTTGGCGCCTGCTGTGCTGCTGATGACGACCTGCTATGTCCGTATCATCATTGTGTTGGGTTTGTTGAGGCAAGCCATTGGCCTGCAGTCGCTACCTCCAAGTCAAGTGATGACAAGCATTGCGTTGTTCATGACCTTATTTGTCATGTCACCTGTGTGGTCGCGTGTTTACAACGACGCAATCAAACCGTACACGGATCCGGAGATATCAATGACGATGGAGGAAGCCTATGAGGCTGGCTCGATCCCGATTCGGGAATTCATGTCCCGGCAAATTGACGTTGCGGGTAACCATGATGACGTGCATCTCTTTTATCAATACATGGATCCAGATGGACCCTTGCCAAGCAGTTTTGAAGATGTGCCTCTACGAGTGTTGCTTCCCGCTTATATTTTGAGCGAATTGAAGACAGCATTCCTGATGGGTTTTCAGATTTATCTTCCCTTTTTGATTGTGGATCTTGTGGTGGCTAGCGTCACGATTTCGATGGGCATGTTGATGTTGCCACCGCAGGTCATTTCCCTGCCTTTCAAATTATTGCTCTTTGTGTTGGTTGATGGGTGGCGTTTGGTAGTGCAAATGTTGATGGACAGCTTTGGGACCATGCTTTGACGGAGTGTAAGAATTGATGGATGCTGCTACAGCAGTTGATTTATGTCGTGAAACCCTTATGTCAGCGGTGATTATTGCTGCGCCAGTTCTATTGGTTGGTATGGCTGCAGGTTTATTGGTTGGATTAATGCAGGCGTTGACCCAAGTGCAGGATCAAACGGTTGCATTTGTCCCGAAAATTCTGGCGATGGCTGCTGTGCTTGTTGCCTGCCTTCCCTGGTTGCTGACAAGGATGGTTGATTTCACGAGAGTTGTTTTTGAGAATGCGGGTTCACCCTGATGGAGACGTTGACCAATTGGTTGATGGAACATCTTGTGCTTGGCGTTTTGGTCATGACACGGATGAGTACGCTGTTGATGTCGATGCCATCAGTGGGTGTGGGCGTTCCAAAACGCGTGCGCGCTTTCTTGGCGATTACTTTGACAGCATTAGTGCTTCCTCCAGTGGCGAGTGAAACACCAATTCACGATCTTCCGCAAATTGACAATCTGCTTGAACTGGCGATTGCGATCGTTAGAGAGGGGTTGGTCGGTTTGTTGATTGGCGCCACTGTGCAGCTGATAATCACTGGACTGCAAATGGGTGGTGAAATGATTACCAGTACGGGTGGAATGCAATTAGGTGATGCGGTTGATCCAACTACATCCAGCAGTATGCCATCGGTTGCTCGTTTGGTCGGTTTGTTAGTAACAGCGGTGATGTTACTTGTGGGCGGCCATCGGATTTTATTGGGCGTGTTGCTTGAGAGTTTTCATGCGGTGCCAGCTGGAAATGTGGTGTTTCATGATTCGATGATGGATTTGGTCGTGGGTCAATTATCCGCGGGAATGGCATCGGGGGTTCGCATCGCAGCACCCGTCATAGCGGCCTTGCTGCTGAGTAATCTGGTGACCGGACTGATCAGTCGCACATTACCCCAAATCAATGTTCTGGCGATTGGATTGAGTATCAATGCTTTGGCGATGCTTGTGGTTTTGAGCGTGACCGTCGGATCTGTCGGGCTCGTATTCCAAAGTGAGTTGGCGACGGTCGCTGCAAAATTAAGTCGCCTTTGGTAGCCATGAATCGAGCTAGGAGCTAATCGAAAATGGCTGATTCCAGTGGTGATAAAAAGCATTCAGCAAGCGAACGGCGACGACGTCAGGCTCGTGAAGAGGGACAGGTCGTTCGCAGTCAGGATTTGACATCTGCTGGTATGTTGCTGGCAGCTGCAGGAACATTGTGGATGTTTGGGCCGCCAGCAGCGGAGCGTCTGGCAGGGGCTCTTGTTGATGCGTTATCAATATCGCGCATGCAGTCGCCCGGAACTAATGACGCTGCGAATTGGCTGCTGGGGTACGCGGGCCGTCTCGCTCTTGCAGCTGTTCCGCTTTTGCTTGCAATGCTGGTAGCTGGTGTGCTCGTTAATGTGACTCAGACTGGTGTTGTTTTCAGTACCAAGAAAATTATTCCCAAATTGAGTCATATAAGTCCACTTTCCGGAGTGAAAAAAATTGTCTCACTTCAAGGTGTAGCGAGGTTGGGATTTGGGCTTTTCAAGGTGGCTGTGATCGCTGTGGTTGCCTTCTTTGCTATTACCTATTACGGCGACGCGATTTTGCAAATGGGCGAATTGAGTGTCCCGCAAATTGCATCCACTTTGTTTAGCTGCCTGATTGGAACCTGCGTTTGGATTGGTTTGGCCCTGTTTGTGTTGGCAATTCTTGAATTTGCCTTTCAAAAGTGGAAGCATGAACAGGATTTGATGATGACAGACCAGGAAGTTCGGGATGAGTTGAAAGAAACGGAAGGTGATCCACAGGTCGCTGCCCGACGCAGAATGGTGCAACGGCAAATGATGATGCAACGTGCCGAAAATGAAGTCCCCAACGCGGATGTGGTGGTCAGTAATCCAACCGAGTTGGCAATTGCGATTCAATATGATCCTTTGACGATGCCTGCACCGGTCGTCGTCGCCAAAGGGGCAGGAGGGTTGGCTCAGAAAATCAGGCGTTTGGCATTGGAAAATGGAATTCCTGTGGTTGAACGTAAGCCATTGGCTCAGGTTTTGTACAAAACCGTTGAGGTGGGTGATGTGATACCCGCCGATCACTATCAGACCGTGGCCGAGGTGTTGAGATATGTTTATCAGTTGCAGGGGAAGGATGTTCCGAAGGCTGCAGCCTGACCCCAGCCGAATTAGGTTTTCAACGCTGGGAAGAGGGGGCTCTCGGACTTTGGTGGGATCTTGCTTTAGCAAATCCTCGGAATTTTTTCGAAATGCCGCTCAGCGATTCTGAGACTCTTTCCGAGCAGGCTTTGATTGCTTTTCGAAAAAAAGCAAGGAACCGTTGACGTTCACGTGCTCTCTTGCCTAACATGTTGTTATGCGTGACCAAATTCTCGATCTGTTGCTACTGCTAATTGAACGCCAAACAGGCGGGTGATGAGGGTTTGGATAGACCGCTGAGGTCTTTCGCACGACAAAACAACGAACCCGAGTCGCCCAGCGACTCGGGTTTTTTTGTTCTTGTAGCTGGCTAATACACAACTGTTCAAAGGTAATACCAGAAATGTCGCATCCGAATCCGGCCCATGCAGCCAATAGCGATGAAACCGGTCAGTCCGAGCCACGAATGATTCGTATTTTTGATACCACTCTCCGGGATGGTGAGCAGTCACCTGGTGCAAGTATGAATCTTGCTGAAAAGCTGGAGGTGGCCCAGGCCTTGGCTGAGATGGGGGTCGATATTATCGAAGCTGGTTTTCCCATCGCATCACCCGGCGACTTTGAAGCGGTTAAGCAGATAGCCCAGACCGTCAGGGGGGCAACGATTTGTGGTCTGGCGCGTTGCAATGATAAGGATATCGACGCTGCGTGGAATGCGGTCAAGTTCGCGCCCAGTTCGCGCATTCATGTGTTCTTGGCGACCAGTGCGATTCACCGTGAATTCAAGTTGAGAATGAGCCCTGATGAAATTGTCGAACGGGCTGTTGCTGGTGTGAAGCGTGCTGTCAGCTATTGTGATGATGTCGAGTTTTCACCTGAGGATGCCTGTCGTACTGAGAACGACTTTTTGTGCCAGGTTGTTGAGGCAGCGATCGACGCTGGGGCGAAAACCGTAAATATTCCTGATACGGTTGGGTATGCGACACCCGGCGAGATTTATGACCGCTTTCGAATGTTGCAGGAACGCGTGCCGAATATCGGGAAAGCGGTTGTGAGTACGCATTGTCATGATGATCTGGGAATGGCAGTGAGTAATAGCATGGCCGCCGTTGCAGCGGGTGCGGGCCAAATTGAATGCACCATTAATGGAATTGGCGAAAGAGCGGGTAACGCTGCGTTGGAAGAGGTAGTGATGGCGATTCAAACAAGAAATGATTTTTATCGGTGTACTACGAATATCGATTCCAAGCGTTTGGTTCCGGCAAGCCGTTTGGTAAGTAAAACAACTGGAATTCAAGTGCAGCGTAACAAAGCGATTGTTGGGAAAAATGCGTTTGCGCATGAATCAGGAATTCATCAGGATGGCATGCTGAAAGAACGCAGCACTTACGAGATCATGTCGCCTGAAGAGGTTGGTTTCTCCAAAACAGATCTGGTGCTCGGAAAGCACAGTGGCAGAGCAGCATTGGCTGATCGGGCAAAGACACTTGGCTTCACATTGACTGGTGAACAGTTGCAGGTCGTCTTTGAGCAATTCAAGTCATTGGCTGATAAAAAGAAGGAAATCTATGATGGAGATATCATCGCACTGGTGCAGCAGCAAATTAGTGGGAGTGTTGATGAGCTATGGACACTCGTGGACTATGTCGTGACCAGCGGAAAGTCACGCCAGCCTCATGTTGAGCTGACCCTGTGCTGCGGTGATGAAGAAGCGACGGAGTGTATTGAATTGGGCGATGGCCCCATTGATGCAGCTTTTTGGGCCGTCGAAAAAATCACGGGGATTGAAGTGGTCTGCAAAGATTTTCGTGTCCGAAGCGCAACTCTTGGGCGTGATGCGATCGGCGAGGTGAACCTTGAAGTTGAGCACAAAGGACGTACTTACCGTGGAGTCGGGGTGAGCACTGACAGTGTCGAGAGCACGATTTTAGCAATGCTCAATGCAATCAACAGGATCATCTCTGAAAAGTCGCTGCCGCGGGCTGATTCCGCGGGAAGTTGATTGGGTCAACAATGTGGCTACGCTGCAAGTTTTAGATTTGAATTAGATGGATTTTAAAACCGCAGATAACCTGTCAAAACGTCCTTCTAATCATCGGACGATGTAGCCTCTTCGTCACTACTGGACGGTGGGAATTTTAGTTCTCCCGTGGTTGGGTCAGGTTGAAGCAGTAATGATTCTTCATCGACTTCGAAGGAATCTTCGCCTCTCAGCATGCGAATGTCGGGATTTGTCGATGGCTCGGAGTCCGTGCCCAGGAGATCCCCTACATCCAATGGCTCTGGATCAATTTCAGACGCGAGTCCATCCGTCGTCGGGTGACGATGTTCGACGGAGTCATCAAAAAGTTGCACGTCGCCGGCGTTGGCAGATTGAATTTCGTCGTGGCTGGGGAGAGGATCGAGTTCATCATCGCTAATGATCGAGATTACTGCCGGATTTTCTTCGGACGTGATTGAATCATTGTTGACAGATTCAGTTGATGCTCGTTCAGCATTGTTTTCGGTGAGAGGCCGCGGTCGCGGGAATATCTCATCCACATTACTTCGTAATATTTGGCGGCCAAGTTCGATTGCACGTTCTTCGCTCCAACCATTTCCTTTGACGAAATGATCCGTGAGGATGCCGGATAGAATCTGCCGGTACATGTCAAACTTGGGCCAGACAAATTCCAGCTTATAGGCATCACTGTAATAGGCAATCTGTTTCGTTTGTGGAACTGCCTCGAGCCTTGCTGTCGCGTCTCTCGCGATGAATGAAGGTGTGTTGCTATACCACCAGTGTCCATTGGTTATGACATTTGGGAAAATCCATGCGTAACTGACAAGTTCCTGATTCGTGACACTCGCCAAAACAGAGATCGGGAATTTCACTTGTGGGAATGAGTTGAAGAGTTCGCGATACTGAATCAGGGAAACCCTGCTGTCGTACAGGTCTTGCCCTTGGTAAACGCCCTCCGGATAGACCCCGCGGTTGACCCCGATCATCAAATCAAATGGCAGGCCGTACTCATCACATAATTCTGCCAGTGTCCAGAACACACTGCGGGAAAGAGCTGTCTGGTGAGCCGGGTCTGCCATGATGCCATGGAGAAGCACATCGTTCAACGCCGTTGTCGCGCGACCATCACTGATACGTGTGGGGGAAAAGTCTGGAGGCAAAGAGATCGCACATGCACGTGCTCCACGCCCGACGAAGTGTTCGAACCTTTGACGCAGCGATTCACGAAGATTGGCAAGTGAACCATTCAGTTCGATGCCAGTGCATGCGGTCAAACGCTCCCTTGTTTCGGATTTGGAGAGATGGAAAACAAGGTCGTCAGTTCGTAAGCATGGAATGTAAGTATCACTGTCAAATCCCTCGAGCTCATCGTCGAAGTCATTGGTCAAGAAAACAGCTTCGACATTACTCTGGTCAAGGACCATCTGAGGCCAGTCAGCAAGTTTCATCTGCGTTTCAGAGGTTTCGAACACTTCTTCCCAGTTGGATTCATCCAGCCGCTCACCAGTGAAACCAAAAAACTTGCGGCAAATTTCAATCAGCCACCGATATTGAGCTGTGTTTGCAAGGGGAGAGAGGTTGGTTACCAACCGTCGGACGAGCTCTCGATGACTGAGACCATCTTCTTCAATTTGATCTTTGGGCATTCCAGCTGAATGCGCAAGTTCAGTGTAGTAGTGATATCCAAGTAGATCTGCCAGCGTGTTTGATGCTGGTGCATGAGGATTGATATGAGTGTGTGGATCGATCAGGCGAATGGAAGCAATTGCTTCGTAGATGGAATCGCGAACGGTATCAGTCATGGATGGAATTTTGGCCACAAGTCAGAAATAGATGGAACCCACATCGGCACGAGTTACAGTCCACAGGATACCGATTTTTGGCAACCGGCGGGGTGCCCCGTAGCAACAAGTTTCTCGAGCTTTGGAGGTTCAACAATAGGGTGAGGAACTCAAACATTCGGATTAGGCATGTTTTGCGTCGCAGAAATCGAGAGGGTTGGTAGCTTTCTTTGGGAATTCATGTCATTTTGCGGTCGCCGCTGCGCTACAATTAAAAGATGCTACGAAACCGGAACGCCGTTGTAAGATGGGGTGCGTCCCCCTGACACGAGCAGTCTCACTCCACGTCGTTTTCTCTAATGTTCTCAGCGCTGCCTCAATGAACCATGATCCATCATCAAACCGACCTCTTTCTGAATCGGATGATGGTGTAGATGCTTCGGTCCCGGGGACATCAGATGACGTCCTTAACCGGGAGCAAGTTGCAGATGGCTTGGATGAAAACGTGCCAGAGGATGAGACCGAGTCTTGGCCCTCCGGGAGGGCAGTTAAGCAACAGGTAGATAGCCAACAACTGGCGGGTGCCGACTCAACAGGCCAACTGATTGCGAAACACGAGCGGTCCGGTGAGGGCTCATGTGACGAAGCGTGGCCAAGCCGATCTCGGAAGGAATTGTCACTTTCGGGTTTTTGTGAATCGCCAGACCATCCTACATTGAGGATTGGTCATGAAGATCTCATGGGTGGTTCACAGCCCGTTGTGGAAATTCACACAGAAGCAGGCGGGTATCCTGATTCAGTGATTGGACGCCGCAGTGTTTATCAGGATCCATTACGTCAAAGTTTGTTTCTGCTGGCGACAATGGCAGTGCTGCTGTTGGCGGCTCGCTATTTCGTACCCCGCGTTGTTGAGGAAATTCGATACAGTTGGCATCGGGGAGAACTGCGAGCCGAGTATGAATCGGGGTCAGAGGGTTTGCGTAACGTCTCGCTCGAAACGTTGAGCAGAGCGTACCAAATGGTTACCTCAACCGTTGGGCCAAGTGTTGTTCATATTGATGTCAAGCAGCCTTCGGCTCTTGGCGACGTCAGAATTCGGGGGCGGGTAATCCCCCTCTACCAACCGCAAACCGATCAGGGCAGTGGGGTAGTTGTTACTGATAATGGGTACGTGCTTACGAATCGCCATGTGATTGATGGCGGTGAGGAGATCTATGTGACATTGGGAGACGGTCGTCGACTGAGTGCTGCCATCATCGGTACGGATAAACAGACTGATTTGGCTGTCTTGAAGGTAGACGCTAATGATCTGATTCCAATCGCGTGGGGGGATAGTGATCGTTGCCGAGTAGGGTCGCCGGTGTGGGCTGTGGGTAGTCCGTTCGGATTGGACCAAACGGTCACGTTTGGGATCCTCAGTGGAAAGCACCGAATGGTTCAAGACAGCACGCATTATCAGGACTTCATGCAAAGTGATGTCGCGGTGAATCCGGGGAATAGTGGGGGGCCTCTTGTCGACGCTCGCGGAACGCTTGTGGGTATCAATACAGCGATTGTTGGTGATAGTTACCAGGGAGTCAGTTTCGCTGTGCCGAGTAATGTCGCTAAGCAGGTTTACGAACGGCTGAAGGAGATTGGTCGGGTCGATCGGGGTTGGTTGGGAGTGCGTCTCAGCGAGGTGGAGGACGAAAATCTTATTGGTGACAATCTTCAAATGCGTGGAGCACTTGTTAGTGGTCTAACAAATGAGAATTCACCGGCCGCCCTCGCAGGACTAGAGCTGGGGGATCACATCCTGATGGTCAATAGCGAGGTTGTTCGAGATCTATCACATCTGATGCGTCTGATCGGTGGTTCACTGGCGGGCACAGATATCACGCTGGATCTGGTGCGTCAGGGTAGGCCGCTTACGGTGACGGTAATACTGGGAGCTCGTCCTGAACTCCTTGACCAGCCGTAGTAGGAAACCTGGGTGGGACATTCGGTCCTGGGTGCCTCAAATGCCCGCAGCAGGATGTTGAGTAAACACGGAAGTTGCTGGGTTCTTGAAGATCAGCTCTTGCGGGCGTGAAAATCGGCGTCTTCGCGATGAAATTCGATCTCTTGGTGCCTGACACCTTCATCAAATGGGGGGATACCAAGTAAGATAAGGTCTGAGTCTGGCATGGGTATGTTCTGCTAGGCGGACTTAAGCGGTATCAGGTCTGTGCCTCTTCGTGTCGATTTTGCTGAATGTTTCAAGTTCTCGTTGGATCTCCATCAATGCGTTTGTTTGTTTTATTTGTGTGTGTAATTTCTGTCTCCTGCTTCCAGAGTATTGAGGCGGCAGAGGCATCGAAAAATGAACCAGGGTTAGCGAAGAAAAAACCAGAATCAGGACCGAGTGTAGAAGTTTCGAACGGATACATGGTTCCGTACACAGTCGCGATCCCAGGCACAGATGTCACTTTTCGCATGATTCCTGTACCGGGCGGAAAGTGCAAAATTGGTAGCCCTGAAAGTGAGGTGGACCGTGGCGACGATGAAGGGCCTCAGCTGGAGGTTACCGTCGACCCGATGTGGGTTGCAGAGAAGGAAGTCAGTTGGGCTGAGTACAAAGAGTTTATGAAGCTGTACCATATCTTTAAGGATTTTGAGGGACGAGGATTCAGAGTCGTTGGTGTTGATGCTGTTGACGCAATTACGGCGCCAACGCCGCTTTACGACCCCAGCTATACCTTCGAGTACGGTGAAGAACTCAATCAGCCAGCGGTCTCAATGACTCAGTATTCAGCTCAGCAATACACTAAGTGGCTGAGTCGTATTTTGGGCCAGCAATACAGAATTCCTACCGAAGCTGAATGGGAGTACGCCTGTCGTGCGAATACCGATACTGCCTACAGCTGGGGGGATAGTCCCGATGATATCGAAGACTACGCGTGGTACTTCGACAATGCAGAGGATGGAACGTTACCAGTAGGTACCAAGGAGCCCAATGGATTTGGTCTTTTCGACATGCACGGTAGTGTTGCTGAATTGACTGTGAATGCTTACACCGAGGACGGCTACAAAAAATTCAAGAATGGTAAGCCCATCAATGCAATCGAATTCGTTGTGTGGCCCGAAACATCTTCCCCTATCGTTATTCGAGGGGGGTCCTGGGAAATGGATCCAGAACAGCTTCGAAGCGCCGCTCGTCTGTCTTCTGATGACGAAGAGTGGAAGGAAGAGGACCCCAACTTTCCCAAGAGTCCTTGGTGGTTCACGAATGATCCCGCTCGAGGTGTCGGATTTCGACTGTTTCGCTCCTATAAACCACTTTCCGATCAGGCGATTGAAAAATTTTGGAAGGCAAATTCTGAGGATGTGGTGGACGATGTGGAGGCTCGTCTGCTGGGCGGGCGAGGCGTCGTTGGGCAGGTAGATGAAACGTTGCCAGAGGCAATCAGGAACTCAAAGTGAAAGAATAGTTCGATCGCCGTTTATGAGTGATCGATGGTGTTTCTTTGCAAGTCGAGTTGTGAAGTGCAGGTCATCGATTTGCGTTTATTTCAACCCTTTTGACCCATGTAGAATTGTGTACGAAACCATAGCACTTGTTGGAGCAACGGGAGCCGTCGGCCGAATTGTTCTTGAGCAACTTGAGAAGCGAGAGTTTCCTTATAAAAAGCTTAAGCTCTTGGCTTCTGAAAGATCGGTCGGGCGTGAGGTCCGCGTTGGCGGTGAAAAAATCACCGTCGAACTGCTTGAGCCAGGAGCGTTCAAAGATATTGATTTGGTTATCGCCAGCACACCCGATGAGGTTTCAGCTGATTTTGCACCTTGGGCTGTCGAAGAAGGGGCGGTTGTCGTAGACGAAAGCGGCTATTGGCGTATGGATCCTAATGTTCCGTTGGTCATCCCAGAAGTCAACCCAGAGGCGGTAGAGTCGCATGCGGGAATCATCGCCAGCCCGAATTGCAGTACGACTCAGATGGTGGTTGCGCTTGCTCCCTTGCATCAGGCTGCAAAAGTTAAACGCGTGATTGTGAGCACTTATCAGGCTACAAGCGGTGCTGGACTCGCTGGTAATGAGGAACTGCATCAAAGCGTTCGTAGTGCCCTTGCCGGGCAGGTACATCCACCAAACACATTTCAGCATCCTGTCGGATTTAATCTGATACCTCAGATTGGATCAGAGAAACATATTGGCTACACCAGTGAAGAAATGAAAATGGTGTACGAGACGCAGAAAATAATGGGTGATGAAAGTATCCTGGTTTGTCCAACCTGCGTGCGCGTTCCTGTAACCATCGGCCACAGTGAATCCATTCTTGTCGAAACCGAAGAGCCGTTGTCGGTCGAGGAGGCACGTGAACTGTTTTGTAATGCCGATGGTGTAACGGTCGTTGATGACCTTGAGAATCAGCAGTATCCCATGCCTCGAGATTGTGATGGGAAAGATGATGTATTTGTTGGGCGGATTCGGAAAGACCTCAGTTGTAGCAATGGAATTGCATTTTGGTGTGTAAGCGACAACCTACGAAAGGGTGCTGCAACCAACGCAGTGCAGATCGCTGAGTTGTTGCTCAAGCGTTCGGCATCGTCGGGTGAGAAGTAGTAATTCAGCATGAATGCAAACGTGACTCGTTCTTTCAAGTTGACGATTGCATACGATGGCACTGGTTTTTCAGGTTGGCAGGTGCAGCCCAATCTGCCGACGATTCAGGGGCATCTAGAGCACGCGTTCCAACGCCTGACGGGCAATCGGATACAGGTGATTGGCAGCGGTCGCACAGACGCTGGTGTGCACGCTTATGCGCAGGTGGCGAGTTGCAGTCTTGCCTGGCGTGATTCCCCGCAGCATTTGCTGCGGGCACTGAATACGCAACTGCCTGAGTCGATTGTGGTTTGTGGAGCGGAGGAAGCGTGCAAGGGTTTTCATGCGATACAGCATGCGATTGGGAAACGTTATCGTTATCAGTTGAGAATTGGTGGCGTGAGGGATGTGTTCGACTATCGATACCACTGGCATCTTCATGGAGAACTGGATTTGGAGCGAATGTGTTCTGCAGCTAAGCGTCTCATTGGTGAGCATGACTTCAAAAGTTTTCAGGCAGCGGGTGCAGATCGAAAGACAACTGTTCGAACCATTCGTGCCTGTGAATTAATTGTCCTAGCAGTCAATGATGGGCCGACCTTCGATCTTTTGATCGAAGTGGAAGCGGATGGTTTTCTTTACAACATGGTTCGCAACATCGTCGGCACGTTGGTTGAAGTTGGTCGCGGCAAGCAGGCAGTGGAATGGATTGATCAGGTTCTTGATGCCTGCGACCGTGATGCAGCGGGGCCGACAGCGCCGGCATGTGGCCTGTTTTTATTGCGGGTTGATTACCCGGATTCTGTTTTGAAATCGAATGTATGAGCAGGATGGTTGATGCTGGGATTTTGTAGTAACGAAGACATTTAACGAAGTCGACCATTTCTTTACGGTAAGTTAACAGAAACTTCAAATAGAGCGGTGTAAATACCCGCGTTTTCGGTCGATACTGGGTAAACCAAGGCTAAGCGATATCAGCGACGATTGTTAGACTATGAGGTAATGAGCTGTGCAGCAATTTCGTTTGCCAGCACGTGAAATGACCCATATCGATACGACATGCAAGTGCAAGCCGAAGCGACGTCCCTCCTAGATGATCTTACACGCTCGTTCATTAAACGGACGCTCGGTGCGGGGTTGGTGGAGTTAGACGACATTAAGAAAGTTGTGGCGTCTCTGCTCGCCGCAAATCAGCGATTCACGCCGGAAAGTCTTGCTGAGGGACTGATCGGGGCAGGCCTGCTTACGAAGTGGCAGGCCACAAAACTGCTGGCAGGAAAAAGCGGTGGCTTTTATCTCGGAAGTTACAAGCTACTGCGACCCCTAGGCAAAGGTGGCATGGGGGTGGTGTATCTTGCTGAGCACCATGTGATGAAGCGTTTGATGGCACTGAAAATCCTGCCACCGGAAGCAAGTACTGATAGGCGAAGAATCGAACTTTTTAAGTCAGAGGCGCGCGCCTGTGCTCAATTGGATCATCCAAATATTGTCCGGGCTTACGATTTTGCCGAGAGCGGGGAAAAGCTCTACATAGTTATGGAATACGTTGATGGCATTGACATGCACCGAGCGGTGCGGAGAGATGGCGTCATGACGGTGGCGGATACCATCGATGCTTTGATGCAGGCAACACTCGGTCTTGCTCATGCACATGAAAGAGGGATCGTTCACAGGGACATTAAACCTTCCAATTTTTTAGTTCGTATTGATGGTGTTGTTAAACTGAGTGATCTCGGCTTGGCGCGGATAGGGGTTGGGGAGGCTGGTGAGCCGATCAGGAAAAAATTAATGGGGACAACTGACTTCATTTCACCTGAGCAGGCCATCAACGGAAAAACTGTAGACTTCACTGCCGATATTTACTCTCTTGGTTGCACGGTTTTCTACATGTTGACCGGGCGTCCTCCGTTCACTGGCACTGCAGCAGAGCGGCTTGCAAAACACCAAACAATACCGATCCCTGATGTGCGGGAGTGGCGTCCAGATTGCCCCGCGTCGCTTGTTGATTTGATTGAACGTATGACCGCAAAACGGCCTCAGGATAGACCGAAATCCGCGGTGGAGCTGCTTTCGCAAGTTCAGCGACTGGGGCCTGTTTCCAATAATGGTTCATCGAGAAAAATTTGGCGGCCGATTGCACCCGCTAGTGACACGGCAGTGGATGAGTCTTTCTCGGAAGTTACGTTCGAGGATAGTTCGCTTTCCTCGGAGGCGGGGATTGCGCCGCTACCGCTACTTGATGAGTTGGATTTTTCGAAGTTACAGGTAAATGCTGATGTCGTTGATACAACGACTCTACTTCCAGATTCAGTCAAGCAATTCCCGGCACAAGATAACCTGGCGTTAGTCGCGAAAAATGAAACTGGGCGTGCAAAGCAGGCTACGAATTCACTTGATGCCAGTTCCCGCCAGACTTTGTTGTTGGGGTTTGGCTTGGCTTTCGCGATTATGGCACTGATTGCCGTTTTGGTGGTCCTTGTTTATGCGTTGATGCAGCCCGCCGCTGACGGGCCGATAAGACTGAAGGCAATAGAAAGCGGCAAGAAGATCATTGTTGTGGATCAATAGTTCGTGTTTATAGAGATTCGTTCGAATGTGGAGATCAAGTGCTTCGCGTAACAAGTCCTGATTTGAAAGTGGTTAGCCTCGTTCTGACTGTGGGTAGCCGTGCTGGATTGGCAGTACCGTTGCAGAATGGTTACTACATGATTGGACGCCACAAGGAATGCCAGATTCGTCCCAAGAGTCGTTCCGTCAGTCGGCGGCACTGCTTGTTGCAAAACGAGGATGGTGTGCTCCGTTTATTCGATTTGGATAGTACTGCGGGTACGTTTAAGAACGACACGCGTGTCGAGCCTGGCAAGTGGTATGAGGTAGGTGACCGCGATGAGGTGCGTTGCGGCAAGGTGCTCTTTGTTGTTAAGTTCGATGATGTTGGCGTTCAAGCGGATTTGCAGGGGGTTGACGACGGTTGTCAAAATTTTGAACCAAGGGAAACACAAAGAGATCCTTCCATAGTTAGTGGAACTGCTTGGCAGGATGTTGACATAGCAGGTTTCTTGGAATCGGAAGATCACGCTGATCGAGAAGTCCGTTATCAAAATATTCGGTCTTCAAAGCCCACCGCCGATGATGAGGTGGAATCGGATGTTGAGTCTCAATCAGAGCAAAAACAGGTGGCTGCTGAGAGCGATTCTGCGAAGCGGGGAAGTGAAAAGGCAGAGAAACGCGTGGCTAAGAAAAACAAAGTGCCAGGCAAAACGCGACCTGCAAAATCAGCCAAGAAACCTGGTCTGGCTGCATGGTCAGCTGGTCAGGGTGATCTGTTGGAACGCGGTAAAGTTGCTGGCCTTACTGTGCTAGTTGCAACCGTGCTTACGTTCTTCTGCTATAGCGTTTACAGTTTCTATTCTGGTCCTCAGGCCAAGGTGCTACAAGAGATAGATTGACTGTTGACCCACTCTCCGTGTTGCATCGTGTCATCCGCATGACGAGGGTGGAGGCAACTCAGGATTCGTTTTGTGCCGTTGACTTTGAAGCAGCGGGGTGAAAGTCGTGCATGCGAAACTGACGCTGGTGTTATTCTGAGGTTGCATTGGAAAATGGACTGGACTCGCTTCTGAGTGCGAGTTTGTCGTCACGGATGATGTCATAGGCACCCTGATCCATGCTACTCTGCTAGTAGCTAGTCTCACCGAGGTAACTTGGGGGACCTTCGTGAGTTCGTTGCATTGGCTCCGGGAGTTGGACTGTTGTCACTACTATTATTAATCGACGGATACAACGTCCTCGCACCAGTTGCGGCACCGAATCGAGATCCTGATGGCCGGTGGTTGCAACGAGAACGAATGAACCTGATTCGCCGGTTGGTGGATCATCTGACGGACTTGCAACGCAAAAACACCTGTGTTGTCTTTGATGCGGCAAAGCCTCCAGAGGGTAGACCCAGCAGTTTTCTAGTGGAAGGCGTTTCGGTGTGTTTCGCTGTCGAACATCCGGAGGCGGATGATTTGCTTGAAGAAATGATCGCATCAAATTCAGCACCAAGGAATCTTATGGTGGTCTCATCTGATCATCGAGTTCAGGCTGCTGCAAAGCGTCGTGGCTGCGGGTTTCGTGATTCTCAAGCTTGGCTGGATGATCTGTTGGATGGAAAAGTAGCGTTAGCTTGCAAGTCAAATCAACCGACAGGGCAGGGCAGGGCAGTTGAGGAAGCCGAGAAGCCAAATCGTGTTGTCAGCGAAGAACAGGTGGAGGGGTGGTTGAAGGAGTTTGGCTTCTAGTGGATGCGAAAAGCCCTGGGAGAATGCAAGCAGATGTTTTATTGGCACACCGACACTTGCGGCTATTTGCATCAATCAGCGTTCTGCTGTTGCTCAATCCCTACGCTTCAAAGAGCGAGGATTTTTCTGCGGCTCGCCAGCAAGCTGGATTTGTCGGGTTTTTACAATCTTCCTCATCGGATTGCCGTTGTCGGGTTGTCGCAACCTTCCCGATCGAACCACGGAAGTTTAGAATCCTCGCTGAACGTTTACACCATGGGTGAGCCGTTGTGCCAGTCAGTAGTTTTTTCAGGATAGGAAGCACCAAAATGAGCGTTAAAGCCGCCGCTCAACGAGCCTTTAATTTTTCTGCGGGGCCTGCTGCCTTGCCTTTACCGGTTCTGCAGCAGGTACAGGAAGAGTTCCTCTGTTTACCGGGTGCAGGGGCCTCATTGCTGGAACTTAGCCATCGCGGCAAGCCGTTTGTTGGGATTATCGAGGACGCTGAGGCAACACTTCGTTCACTTTTGGGTGTATCCGAAGATTATGCAGTACTTTTTCTGCAAGGTGGGGCCGCCCTTCAATTCTCCATGATTCCTGCAAATCTGCTGCGTGGTACCGAAGCCACTGGGCAGTACCTGCTGACTGGATCTTGGGGCAAAAAAGCTATTGTCGAAGGTCGTAAGGAAGGCAGAGTCGAGGCGATTTACGACGCCAAAGATTCAAATTACGATCGGGTGCCCTCTGCTGGTGATTTTCAGGTACGCGATGACGCGGCCTACTTGTACTACTGCAGTAACGAGACGATTCAAGGGGTGCAGTATTCTGCTGAACCTGACTGTCCCAAGGCTGTTCCTCTGATCAGCGATGCATCGAGCGATTTTCTTTGCCGCCCGTTGCCGATTGATAAATATGGTCTGATCTATGCCTGTGCTCAGAAAAATGCCGGACCTGCAGGAGTCACTGTCGTGGTCATGCGGCGTGACCTGTTGGACCGTGGTAGCGAATCATTGCCGGGCTATCTTCAGTACCGCAATCATGCCGCGGGAGGGTCAATGTGGAACACGCCACCAACCTTTGCAATTTATGTGTTAGCCAAGGTGGCCCGCTGGTTGGCGGATGACATTGGTGGTTTGGAGGCCATGGAAAAGCAGAATCAGGAAAAGTCCCAGTTGGTTTATGATGCAATCGATACCAATGCTGGATTCTACAAAGGTCACGCCCTGCCAGAATGTCGTTCATTAATGAACGTGACCTTTACACTGCCCAACGACGATTTGCAGAATCAGTTCATTAGCGAGGCTGCCGAGCACTCTTTAGTGAGTCTCAAGGGGCATCGTAGTGTCGGTGGTATCCGTGCAAGCATTTACAATGCCATGCCGCGAGAAGGTGCGGAAGCTCTTGCTAATTTCATGAAGGATTTTGCTGCTAAAAATGGCTGAGCCAAGTAGCATTCGTTATCTGTTCCCCTCTTTTACAATCAACTTAGAGTAGCCAGTCGTCTCATGTACAAAATCCTCACCCTGAACAACATTTCCGTCAAAGGCCTGCAGCGTCTGCCGCGTGAAAATTATGAGGTGGCATCCGAGGTAAGTCATCCCGATGCCGTACTACTGCGCTCGTACAAGATGCACGACATGGACATTCCAGACAGTGTTGCTGCAATTGGAAGGGCTGGGGCAGGCGTAAATAATATTCCGGTCGAGAAAATGACCAATATGGGGGTTCCTGTATTCAATGCTCCCGGTGCAAATGCCAACGCGGTCAAGGAGTTAGTGTTGGCCGGCTTGTTGATGGCTTCGCGGAATATCAATGGAGCCATGAAATTCGCAGATGGTCTGGACGGGACTGATGCAGAAATTTCCACTGCTGTTGAATCAGGCAAGAAAAATTTTGTTGGTTCGGAATTACCTTCCAAGACACTGGGTGTAATTGGACTCGGCGCCATTGGATTGCGCGTTGCAAATGCGGCTCTGTCGCTGGGCATGAAAGTGGTTGGTTATGACCCGCTGATTTCCGTGCAAAGTGCTTGGCAGCTTTCCAGCGGTGTTGAAAAAGCCGTCAGTGTCGACCATTTGTTCAGCCAATGTGATGCGATTTCTGTGCATGTCCCACTCTTGGACGCTACGCGCGGTTTAGCAAGTGCTGAACGCATCTCGATGATGCCAAAAGGTGGTATAGTGGTGAACCTCGCACGCGGAGGTATTTGCGATGACGAAGCTGTCTTGGCTGCGTTAGACAGTGGGCATCTTCACTCCTATGTGATTGATTTTCCAACTGGTGAGTTGTTGAAACACCCAAAAGTGATCTCATTTCCACACTTGGGAGCCTCCACTGCTGAAGCCGAAGAGAATTGCGCTGTGATGGTGGCAGATAGTGTGCGTGAGTTCTTGGAAGATGGGACCGTGCGTAATTCTGTGAATTTCCCCGAAGCCATCATGCCTCGAAATGGTGGTAGCCGAATCACGATTGCCAACGCAAACGTGCCAAATATGGTCGGCCAGATTTCTACCATCCTCGCGGAATCTCAGCTGAACATTGCTGATTTGCTGAACAAGTCGCGAGGGGATGTCGCCTATACCATTATCGATTTGGATGACGATATCAGCGAGGCGACACTCGATTCGATTCGTGCAATCGAGGGTGTTCTCGCACTGCGGTATCTGCCTCGTAGGGGATAGACCTGCTTGCAACGCTGGTCTTGGACCGGGGGCGAATGGCGTTGTTCTGAATCACATTTGGCTGATGAGGTTTCTACGCATTATGAATGCTATGGGAATCCGGACGTAACATTGGCATCTGGTCATCGTCGCCAAGCCTCGCATTCAGGTTATCATAGAAGCGTTCAGCTTCGATTTTCCCGTAACGGTGCGATGATGATGGTGCATATGCGATTGCTGTGGCTGGTTCTCGGTCTGTTGTTTGTCATTCAATCGGGCAGCGCAGACGAATTGTCGAGTGCTCGACAATTCGATCCGCCGCATGTGGTAATGCTCATCGCTGAACGAGAGTATGAGACAATGCAGTCGTTGAAACGATTCTCTGAGGATCGAAAGAAAGCCTATCGTTTTACGATCGTGGCGGAGGATCCCAATGACCGTAATCGATTGGTTGGCCTCGATAGTCTGCAAACTGCTGATGTGATGTTGGTAAGTGTGCGTCGACGAACGCTACCCACGGATCAATTAGCTTCAATTCGTGAATTTGTCTCGCAGGGCAAGCCTGTCATTGGGATTCGCACTGCGAGTCATGCCTTCTCGTTACGCAATCAAGAGCCACCCAACGGCAGAGTTGATTGGCAGGATTTTGACAACGTGATTTTTGGTGGGAACTACACAAATCATCATGGTAACGATTTGCGAGTTAAGCTCGGCTTCGTAGATGCCGCTTTGAAGGATGCATTACTGAAGGGTATCGATGCAGAGCGAACTTATTCATCTTCAAGTTCGTTGTACCGGGTCTCACCGTTGATGAAGGGTACCAAGGTCGTGATGTGGGGGCAGGTGGAAGGACATCCTGCTGAGCCGATTGCATGGACTTACAGGCGTGCTGATGGAGGGAAATCGTTCTACACATCACTGGGTAATACCGAAGATTTTCGCGGCCTTGTCCTACCCGCACTCTTGGGCAATGCCTTGGTGTGGGCGTTGGGTAAGTAAATGTGGGGCTCGTGTAGCATTGACAGAATCCCTGAAACCAGACACCGGGTTTCGTGTCGAGTATTTGTCGCCTTGGCGAGTGGTGGATAGAGTAGAGAAAATAAATGAAAATGATTGTATTGGTTTTTTGCGTTGTCGGTTGCCTACTTGTTGGGGAACAAAGTTATGCTCACGGATCCGATCATGACCCCAACGTGCTGGTTATTATTACTGACGAGCACAACTTTAGGACTCTTGGGTGCTACCGTAACACATTGGCGAGGGAGCAAGCAGAAATTTGGGGTCCTGGTTCAGTTGTAGAAACACCGAACTTTGACCGTCTTGCAAAAGATGGAGTCTTGTGCACGCGAGCCTATGCAACAGCTCCCGTTTGTTCTCCCTGTCGCGCCGCAATGATTACCGGAATGTATCCACAGAATACGGGCGTGCCGACCAACAATGCTGAATTGCGTGAGGACGTTCCAACGCTTGCCAAAATCATGGCCAATCAAGGATACCGAACGAGTTTTGTTGGAAAGTGGCACCTGGGCGGTACCGGAAAACCAGAGTGGGCCCCAAAAATCGATGGTGGATTTCAAAATAAAACTTACATGTTCAATCGCGGGCATTGGAAAAAGTTTGCTCAAACCAAGACAGGTGCAAGGGTTGATGCTCGTGATAAGGCAGGTTCACTCAGTTATGGATTGTCAGATGCCGATGAGAAGTCGTTCTCAACTGATTTTCTTACGGACCGTGCGATTGAGTTGATGGCTGAGGCAGGTGATCAACCGTTTCTTACCGTTCTAAGTTATCCCGATCCGCATGGCCCAAACACAGTTAGGGCGCCCTACGACCGCATGTATGATCATTTGCGATTCTTGCCGCCGCGGACCTATGGAAGAGACGATGTGGCGATACCAAGGTGGCTAGGCAACACACGGAATCATGCGATTTTTCGCGGATCACAAATGAGCCAATACTTTGGAATGGTGAAATGCATTGATGATAGTCTGGGTCGAATTCTTATGACGCTCGAAAAGAGCGGTAAGCTCGATTCAACCATTATCATGATGACGTCTGATCACGGTGATCTTTGCTATGAGCATGATCGTTTGAATAAAGGCAACCCGTATGAGGGATCGGCGCGTGTACCTATGTTGATTCGTTTCCCTGAGCGCATTGCAGCCGGTCAGGTTCACATACAACCAGTGGGAACGGTCGATGTGACACCAACACTACTTGGACTGGCACGGATCAAGACGGATTATGAATTCCAAGGGCGTGATTTGACTGCCCAGTTTGTCGGCGGCGGGGCAGAGAAGGTTAATCAAGTGACTTTCCTTCGCAACTCGGGCACTGAGCCGCAGTGGGTGTGTGCGGTTGATGAACGCTTCAAGCTCGTATTGTCTGTAAATGATCAGCCTTGGCTATTTGATGCCGAACAGGATCCTGATGAGCTGTTGAACTTCTATCGCCGCCCTGGAAGCGGTTCGGCTACTCAGCGACTGGCCAAAGCCTTGCAACAGTATGGAAAGCAAAATAGCGATACATACCTTCAACATCCAGCCATCGTAGCGGCGTTGACCAAGTGTTTAACGCTGAAAGATGGCGAGCCATGAGTCTTCCAAGCATGCTGATTTGAGCAGCACCACATGAAAAATTGCAGGGCAGGGGAGTGTGCTTGTTTTTCAGTTGCTATCTTTGTGGGTGGAAAACCCGTCCAGCAACTGGTCGGGTTTTCGCTGGCATGTGCAGTGAAACTTCATGTGAAACCCGAAGAATTAGACGCGTCTTCCGCTCTGGACCCATGCAGGCAAATTCCAGTACTGTCCCACTGCCACGCATAAAGAGGTTATGCGAAAGACAAGGGCGAGGGATTGTAAATGCAATTATTGATGCGCTATCGAGACTTGGTGCTGCCATTAGGCATCATTGGCTGCTTGGTGGTGATCCTCGTTCCACTGCCACCCTTGCTGATGGACATGCTCTTGGCCGGCAACATCACAGTCGGTGTGATTGTTTTGTTGACGACCGTCTATGTGGCGACTCCTTTGGAATTCAGTATTTTTCCATCTTTGTTGCTAGCAACAACTTTGGCTCGCTTGGTGCTGAATGTGGCTACGACGCGATTGATTTTGACCGGTGCCGATTCACTCGGAATGGGCGCAGCTGGTGGTGTCATTAAGAGTTTTGGCGAATTTGTTGCTGGTGACAGGATCGAAGTAGGATTGATCATTTTTGTGATCATTGTGCTGATTCAATTCATTGTGATTACCAAGGGGGCGACTCGAATTAGTGAAGTCGCAGCACGATTCGCTTTGGATGGGATGCCTGGCCGTCAAATGGCGATTGATGCTGACTTGAATGCTGGACTGATCGATGAGAAAGAAGCTCAACGACGTCGTCAAGAAATTAATGCTCAGGCGGATTTCTACGGAGCGATGGATGGTGCTAGTAAGTTCGTTCGTGGGGATGCTATTGCGGGAATTGTGATCACAATCGTGAACGTGATTGGCGGTTTGTATATCGGAGTAATGCAAGCTGGTATGACATTCGGCGAGGCAGGAGCACTTTTCACCAAGCTGACGATTGGTGATGGTTTGGTGAGTCAGGTGCCTGCTTTGTTGATTTCGCTTGCCGCGGGTCTGTTGGTCACCCGAAGTGCTCAGAAGGCTAACTTGCCCGTCCAGTTCTTGCAGCAACTGCTTGGAAATCCCAAGGCGTTGGCCGTTGCTGGTGGTTTTCTGACACTGTTGATCGTGACAAACTTGCCCGCGATTCCGATGGCAACACTCGGGTTGGGGTGCATTGGTTTGGCTGTGGTGATGAATCGACAGACAACACGTCGTCAGGATGCTGAGGCAGAGCAGGCTGAGGTGGAGAAAGCTGAGGCTGCTGCTCCTCGACCGAAGCGGGTGGAGGATTTTCTTACTATCGATCCGATGGAAATTTCAATTGGATTGGGTTTGTTGGGGTTAGCGGATCCAAGTCGCGGCGGCGATCTGATGCAGCGAATCACCGGTGTTCGAAATGCTGTGGCGGCTGATCTTGGAATCATTCTTCCCAAGGTCAGAGTGCGGGATGAAATGACACTCGGGGAACTTGATTACGAAATTCGCATTGAAGGCAGTCAGGTAGCAAAAGCTACTTTGCTACCAAATCAGTTGCTCGCAATTGATAGTGGCCATACGACGGGAGTGATCGAGGGTCAGCCGACCCGCGATCCTACTTTTGGAGAGCCTGCCGTTTGGATTGAACCCATGAGACGCGAGCAAGCAGCAATCTATGGTTATATGACTGTTGAGCCGGGTGCTGTCATGGCGACACATTTGCAAGAAATTTCAAAGCGGCATGCAGATGAATTGCTTACAAGAGATGCAACGAAACATCTGATCGATGAATTGAAGGAAGCTTCCCCAACGGTTGTGGATGAATTGATTCCGGGAGTCCTGAAGGTCAGTGAAGTACAGCAGGTGCTGCATTTATTACTGAAGGAAGATATTCCCATTCGCCAACTGGGGATCATTTTGGAAACCCTTGGTGATTTTGCTGGACGAACCAAGGATGCTGTCTGGTTGTGCGAGTACGTACGGCATCGACTTGCACGCACGATATCTTCTCGCTACCGCGATACTGAGGGGCGTTTACATGTGCTGGCCCTCGATCCCGCCATGGAAGATCGCATTGCGGCAGGCATCGAGCATACAGAACGAGGTTTATTTGTCCGAATGAGCCCTTCTGCCGTAGACCTCACTTGCGACAAAATTGAAGAAGGGGTTAAGAAGCTTGTTACAGCGGGTCATCCACCCGTCGTATTAGTGAGTCCCAGAATCCGACCGGGTCTGCGACAGATCACGAATGCATCCATGCCTCGCTTGAAAGTCTTGTCTTACAACGAGATCACGCAGGATACGAAAATCGAATCCTATGGTGTGATTAGCGACCAATGAATTTTGCACCATCAGACAACAACCATTTGACTTACTTGAGAGAAAACGATTCCCCGATGCACATTCGCACTTTTCGAGCCGCAAACTTGCAGGAGGCCTTGGAGCAGATACGTCATCAGATGGGGTCTGAGGCTGCTGTTCTGCATACTCGCCAGGTGCGTGATGGCTGGATGGGCTGGCTCGGCCGAACCTATGTGGAGGTGACTGCCGGGTTACGAGACGAAGAGGGTGGCATTTCTACCGACTTGGCTGAGCCGAGTATGGACTCGCGTGCTGTGCCAGAGATGGAGTCTAGGCTTCTCCTTAAAGATATTCCAACGCTGGCAGACCCGGCTCTGCCGCTGCAGCTCCAGGCTTACCAGATGGAATTGCTTTCGGCTGGAGTGGACACGGATACCGTGGATCGTTGGCTAAATACAACGGTCAGTTTTGCGGCCAGCATGGGGGAAGCGGTGAGCGGTCCGATGGCTGTCGGAACTCCTTGGTTGGAACATCTTCAGCGAACCGTGCTCAGAGAGTTACGTATTGGCAGCCCCATCTTGACACACCCCGGCGAAAGGCGCGTGGTTGCACTTGTGGGGCCCACAGGTGTTGGCAAGACCACGACCGTGGCCAAACTTGCAGCCGGATTTCGTATTGAAGCGAGACGCCGTGTGGGTCTGCTGACGATTGACACTTTCCGAATTGCAGCGGTCCAGCAATTGAAGGCGTATGCCGAGATCATGGACTTACCGATGCAGGTTGTTGAAAAGCCCGGGGAAATGCAGCAAGCTTTGGACCGATTGGGTGATGTTGATCTGGTTTTGATTGATACAGCGGGGCGCAGCCCAAAAAGTGACGCCAGAATTGAACAGCTGGTGGAATTGCTCAGGAGTGCGCAGCCCGATGAGACTCATTTGGTACTCAATGCGACCAGTTCTGCTTCGGCAACTCGTTTGGCGCTTCAAGGATTCGCTCCCGTACGTCCAACAGCAGCGATCCTCACCAAGCTGGATGAGGCTCCCCATACGGTTGGTCCGCTTTCAACACTCGCCAGCAGCGATCAGTACAGTGGAATACCGTTGAGCTACGTCACAAATGGTCAGCAGGTCCCGGATGACATTGCCCAAGCAGAGGCAGAGATGCTGATGTCCCGGCTGTTGACGACAAAGGTATCCGTCTCAACTTTAAATGCAGCATAAAACACAAAAAGAGCTAACGCACTGTGCGACGGCTCGCCGATGACAGAAAGGAAGCGGCTCGCGCTGAGCGAAAACGACTTGAGCGTAATCTTTCAGCGACCGGTTGCTTAACTTAGGAAATTTACTCGCTTGCAACTCATTCCACCCATCAAATCTTGTTTCGCAACTTCGCAGCCTCACTTGGTGCACTTGCAATGGGATTGGTCGCTTTACGCGGTGCAATTCTTGGTGAACCTACAGATAGTGTTGCGTTGGAGGCAATCAAGGCCATGGCAGTCTTTGCTGTCGTTGGTGGATTAGTTGGGTGGATCGCAGACATACTTGTCCGCGATGCAGTCGAGCAAGCGTTTCGTAAACGTGTTGAATGGTACCGAGAGGGACTGAGCGACGCGGGACTAATTGAAGAAGGTTCGAAGCGTAATTAAGGGACAGAGATGTTTCCAATGTTACGTTGACAACAGAACGCGGCGGAGTTTTTACAGCAAGGAAGCTGTCTGAACTGCAAAGCAAACATGACCGAATAATCGGGTCTTTGACTCGATTGTGCTCCGCGGCAAGACGCCGCGGTACTTATACCCATCACGGAGGATTGGATGGCAGCGACAGCCACAGCCGACGACGAGATCCTGCAAGTCTGGACGACGTTCAAGAAGCTTAACAAGGACTCACTCGATTACGAATCGCTACGCAACCGTCTGGTTGAGCGATATATGCCGCTGGTCCGTTATAATGGAGAGCGAATTTGGCAGCGACTTCCTGATGGCGTTGAGCTGGATGACCTCATCAGCGCGGGGATCTTCGGACTGATGGATGCCATTGATGCGTTCGATATGGAACGTGGCGTCAAGTTTGAAACTTACTGTGTTCCTCGTATCCGAGGTGCAATGCTCGATGAGCTTCGCACCATGGACTGGGTTCCACGTCTCGTGCGAAGCAAGGCCAGCAAGCTGGCAGTAGCCAAAAAAACTCTGGAAACAAAACTTGGACGGGCTCCCACTGTCACAGAAATTTCTGTGCAGATGGAAATGCCAGTCAAGGAGGTCGAGAAAATGCAGTCTGACGCCAACGCCGTTGGCGTCGTTTCACTGAATAAAAAGTGGTACGAGACAGACAGCTACAAAGATGTTCGAGAGATCGACATTCTCGAGGATAAAAAGGGAGAAGACCCAACTCGTCGAGTTCAGAAGAACGATTTAATGAGGTTGGTCACGAAAGGGCTAAATCGCAATGAGCGATTGATCATTATCCTTTACTACTACGAAGAGTTGACGATGAAGGAGATCGGGGCAACCTTGGATCTTTCCGAATCCCGCGTGAGTCAGATGCACACTTCGATCGTCAATCGACTGCAGCAGCAGTTGGGTTATCGACGAATCGAGTTTGGTTCCTGATCATTCTCGGCACCGTTTAATTTGGTATTTTTAGCGTTCTGTCTATGTGGCAGGACGCTTTTTTTATATCCCTTCGTTTCAATTCAATGCTTTCACATTGCCAGACATGTTTTCAGTAACCATGCTGTGATGTCTTGTGTTGAGTCATGCCGGATGTTGAATGTTCTTCAAGTGGTGCGGTGCAATGTCGACTGTTGTAGAGCATTCTTTTTCATAGGGAGTATGAAGTGAGGATTGCCCACGTTATCACCCGAATGATTATTGGCGGCGCGCAGGAAAATACGCTTCTGAATTGTCTTGATTTAATTCGTGAATATGAAGATGACGTGCTGTTACTTACTGGACCAGCATTGGGACCTGAGGGTGACCTGCTAAGTCAGGGCAGGGCAGGGGAGTTACCGGTGGAAGTGTTGCCCAGCTTGCGCCGTGATATTCATCCCAAGTGGGATTGGTTGGCGACCCGTGAGATTGGCAATGCGTTGAAGGAGTTCAAGCCTGACGTCGTGCATACTCACAGTGCCAAGGGTGGGTTGCTAGGACGCCGATCAGCATGGAACTTGAATGTGCCCGCGGTGATTCATACGATTCATGGTGCACCGTTTCACCCTCATCAGTCATTGTTGGCAAGAGAGTTTTTTAGGAGATGTGAGCGTTGGGCTTCTGCGCGGTGTCACCACCTGATTTCAGTTGCTGATGCGATGACGGACTTGATGGTCGATGCGGGCGTTGCTCCCCGCGAAAAATTCACAACGATCTACAGTGGTATGAATGTTGAGCCGTTCACTCGGGCGAAGCAGCATCGTGCTACAGTACGTGATAAATACGGATTCGAAGACGAACATGTGGTGATTGGCAAAATCGCCCGCTTGTTTCATCTCAAAGGGCATTATGACCTCATCAAGGCTGCAGTCGCAGTTGTGAAAAGTCATCCCAACGTACGGTTTCTGCTCGTCGGGGACGGAATACTCAAGGCGTCGCTCATGCATGAACTGGAGGAACTAGGTTTGTCCAAGTACTTTGTCTTCGCGGGACTGGTCCCACCAAGTGAGGTTCCAGAATTGCTTGGTGGGATGGATGCGCTGGTTCATGCTTCTTATCGCGAAGGGTTGGCCAGAGCGTTACCGCAAGCGTTGATTGCTGGTTTGCCTGTTATCAGCTATGACGTTGATGGTGCGCGAGAAGTAACGATCACCGGAGAGACGGGGATTCTTGTTCCAGCTCAGGATGTTCAGTCGCTCTCACAAGCTCTTGAGAAATTGGCCTCGGACGGCGATCTACGCCAAAAATTGGGAGCAGAGGGTCAGCGGAGATTCACTGAACAATTCGATCATCGAACGATGACTGCCAGAGTGCGAGATGTGTATTTGGAGCAGATTGCGAAGAATTGAAGCGGTTCAAATCTGCAGCATTACTCCAATTTGCAGTGTTTCACCACCTTGTTGAGTTGATTTGACGGAACGTGCGTCGATCAGGGCAAGTAGTGTAGGGCAGGGGGGGCAGCAAAATCTGACTTGCAATTCGGGATTGTTGGATTGGGGTGGCCTTTCGGGTTTCCAATTTTCTCAAGTATCATAGAGGCACGCGGGGCAAGTTGGGCCAGTTCTTGTTGTCTGGCCCGGCTTTCCCCGTTTCGATCCCCCGGCATCCGAAAGACAACATGACCAAGAGCCGCGATTTTATTGGCCCCTACCGACTTGCTCGCCTGATTCGAGTAGGAAGCACGGCCGAGGTTTGGGAGGCGATTGAAGAGCATGAGCAGGGACGTGTTGCCCTGAAAATGCTCAAGCAGTCGCTGGCGACAAACAAAGGTGAGATTGCGCTGCTCAAACACGAGTACAACGTTGCCAAAGATCTCAAGAGCCCTCGTGTAATCAATGTGATGGAATACCGTGAGGATTCAGGACGTCCCTGTTTGGTAATGGAGTTGTTCAGCGAAATGAACATGAAACAGGCACTGCGTCGTGGTCCCGAGTCACTAGCGTTCATGCTTGACAAGATTGTTGAGCAGGCCGCCGAGGGGTTGTACTACATGCACACAAAGAATTGGATTCACCTCGACGTGAAGCCAGATAATTTCCTTGTTGGTCGCGATGGTACAGTCAAGCTAATTGACTTCACGATTGCTGAAAAGAAAAAAAGTGGGTTTGGCCAACTATTCAAGAGCAAGGTGGCCAAAGGAACTCGTAGCTACATGGCTCCGGAGCAGATTCGCAAGAAAAAGTGCGATGAACGCACTGATGTATATGCCTTCGGGTGTGTTCTGTATGAGCTGTGTACAGGTAAGCCACCGTATACTGGTGATACTCCGAATGACTTGCTGGTGAAGCATCTCAATGCCTCAATTCCGAGCCCGATTGTTCACAATGACAATGTGACTCGTGAGTTCGCTGATTTAGTGAAAAGTATGATGGCGAAGAAGCCAGATGGAAGACCCGCCTCGATGTGGGAGTTCCTCAAGGTTTTCCGGGGTACGCAGGTCTTCAGAAAGCGACCACGAAAACCTGAAGTCACCGTATTCGATTCGATGCCGGGCCTCAAAGGTGCTGACGACATGCTTCGGAAAGGTAAACCAGATCCAGGGCTCGATGTAGAGTGATCGCAAGTGAGTTCACGGTATGATAGCGGTGATTGGATTTGAAAGAATAGACAACAGCCTGAAAGTGATGAGTTGATATGAGTGCCGGTCCAGGATTGGAATTTGAAAACGATATTGCAGATCTCGAGAATCGGATTGCTGTGCTCGAACGGGAAACCGATCGCAGTGGAGATATCGAAAATGAAATTCGAACTCTCAGGTTGGAATTGGTTAAGCAGTTGAGAGAAACTTATAGCTCGCTTGATGCTTGGCAGACCGTGCAGGTCGCACGCCATAAGAATCGACCTTATACCCGAGATTATCTGAATCTTGCCTTCGATGATTTTGTCGAACTGCATGGTGATAAACACTTTGGCGACGATCGTGCGATGTTGGCCGGTTTTGCCAAACTTGATCGTTTTAAAGTACTGGTGCTGGGGCATCAGAAGGGCCGGACCTACAAAGAGCGGGCAGCATGCCATTTTGGTTGCGCGCATCCAGAAGGCTACCGAAAGGCAATGAGCAAGATGCGTCTTGCAGAAAAGTATCAGTTGCCCCTCATCTGCTTCATCGATACGCCCGGTGCGTATCCAGGTATCGGTGCTGAAGAACGTGGACAAGCACAGGTGATTGCCGAAAGCATGTTCAAGATGAGCCGTTTGAAAACTCCCGTGATCTGTATCGTGATTGGTGAAGGAGGCTCAGGAGGAGCCTTGGGAATTGGTGTTGGTGACCGGGTCGCCGTGCTACAGCATGCGTATTACAGCGTCATCAGTCCCGAGGGTTGTGCTGGCATCCTTTGGAAAAGCCACGAACATGCTCCCAAAGCTGCCGCCGCATTACGATTCACCAGCGATGATCTATCGCGTCTTGGAGTGGTTGATGATGTGCTTCAAGAACCTTTGGGCGGTGCGCATCGCGATCACCACCAAATGGCCTCACGCTTGAAGTCATATCTTTCCCGAACGCTTGGGGAATTGGAGACCAAAAGCGCAGATGAGTTGGTCGATGAGCGTTATGAGAAGTTTCGACGTATTGGTGTGTTTCTTGAAGAAACACAGGCGGGTGCCTGAATTAGCTACAAGGGTTGGCATTCTCTGAATCACGTTTTTCACCAGCGAGAATCGGTTCAGTCCTTGAATCAGTAAGGCTGCTGTGCATGTAGCATTGATTTGTTGTGCAATAACACTTTGGCTATCGGCCTATGGCTGCCTGGCGATCGCCTTTTGTAACTCGGCTGGATCGCTTGTTTGCGCTTCACAACTTGGAGTCGCTTTTCCTCGTTGCCGTGTTGTCTTTTTGTCCAAGCTGTGCGGTTTAATATTGACTGCTGAAAGATTTAGCGAATTGCTGGGAGCTTCCGCCTGAACGGTGCCAACGAAGTGACATCTTCGAAAGTGGTGCAGGCATTGAACGCTGTTGTTAGGGGTTTTTTACCGTATATCCAACGTCCGATAATGACCCTTATGTTGTATTTTGGGTGTCGAAAGTCCCGTGTTGCAGCAGTTCTGGATGTTGCAGTGTCTACTGGTGCCCTGATGCTAGTTGGTGATTGGGCCCCAGAAAAACCATGCTGTACTCAGGCGATGCCGATGCCGACTCTGTGGTATTGGATCGTGTGATCTGCTGTGTGGAGAGCATGTTGCCGAGGTCGGTGTTCAGGCTTCTGTTGCCGTCGTCTGTAAGTTCAGCCTTAGGAGGTATTTCCTTCAGGTTGCTTGGTTTGCTGGACGGCCAAGGCATGCTGTGGGACGCTGTTTTATCCGTTGTGTCAGCGGGTTGGAATGAGTTTCCCTGAGAGGCGATGCCTGGTGAATTTAGATTTTTAGGTCTCTAGCACCTTGAGCCATCCATTCTGTGGCTCTGGTGGAGTCGCCGTCGGTTTCATCGAATTTCTTGTTGAAACGATCCAGATATGGTTGAACCACTTCGTGCAGTTCTTCCGGTATTACCGAATCGCTGCGGTCGAGCAAGTTCGCGATGTAGTTTCCGCTTTGGCTTTGGACGACAGCCTCGCGGACTCGTTCACCCGATAAAGTCACGGCGAATAAGGTAATCAAAGTACAATACAAAGCACCTTTCGCCAGACCGAATAGAGCACCTATCTGACGGTCAAATTCTTTTAATTTCATTCGGTCGATACTGCCTCGCACCATCCGGAATGCTACCCAGATAAGCAAGGAAGTGCCGATGTATAAAATCAGCATCGCGAGGAAGCGATCCCAGGGTGGATCTGCTTGTATGGACTCGCTGATGGGCTCACGGTATTTGTAGGCAACGATATAGCTAATCACTATTGAAGCGATGGATGCGAGTTGCCACGCAAAACCCTTGATAGCGCCGAGTAAGGTCGCTCCGACAATGACGACGAGCATGATGATGTCATAGGTCTCCATTAATCGCATCCGTGCAAGAAAGGAGCAGGAATTTGGGGAAGGGTGTTTTAAATGCAAGCAATAGCGTCATACCCAACGACAGTCGGACTATAGCGATAGTGGGGCATCAGTCGTAGATCAATCGCGCGACTTTGGTGCTAATTCGGCTTGGCGTGAAGCGAGCACTTTTAATATGACTGAAGGGAGTTGCCTTTGCATTCTGTGCATAACTCTTGTTTCGATTTTCCTTGGTACCGCTTCTCTCAAACTTGCCTTGGCTGATTTCAAATCCCATATTACCGGAAGCACTCTCGTCGGTATCGGTTACGGATACTGGGGTATCGCTACGCAGTCGATGTCCATCGAGAATGGCATGCTTGCGGCTGGTTTGTGTGCTGTGAGTGGGATGCTACCTGATTTGGACAGTGATTCTGGAGTGCCGTTACGAGAGACAAGTATGTTTGTCGCGGCGATTGTGCCGATCTTGATGATCGAACGTTTCAAGGACCTTGGCTTTTCGCATGAAGCGATGGCGTTGGCAGCAATGCTGCTTTACTTGGGAATCAGGTTTGTAGCCATCGATTTCTTTAAGCGTTACACGGTACACCGTGGAATGTGGCATAGCATTCCAGCGGCGGCATCTGCTGGTCTGTTGGCGTATTTACTGATGCCATCCCAGAGTGAGGCTGTGCGTATTTACAAGAGTCTCGCCGTGGTGCTGGGCTTTACTGTGCATTTGAGTATGGATGAGATCTGGAGCATTGACATGAGTCATGGTTTCAGATTGAAGAAGTCTTTTGGCACGGCCTTGAAATTTTTTAGCAAGAGTAAGCTTGGCAATGTCTCCGTCTACGGCAAGCTGTTCATTTTATTGTGGCTTGCTTGGGGTGATCGTGGAGTGGTGGATCGCATTCGTCATCGCGCGCGTCAGGAGCAGACCTACATTGCTCAACCAAGACAAGGCATTGATTTTGAGAAGTGGATGCCTTGGCGTTAAGCTCTTTGCGGTCATCCCCGGGGATTGGTTGTATGCGTTTGCTATGCAGTTCATGGTTCTCGATCGATGACAATTGTCACAGGTCCATCGTTGGTCAGATTAACCTTCATATCTGCACCAAAACTGCCCTGCTCTACCCTGATCCCTTTCGATCGGAGCGCATCGGCATAGTACTCATAAAGTTGTTCGGCTAATTCAGGAGCTGCTGCGTGTGTGAATGCAGGGCGTCGTCCTTTCTGGCAGTTGGCCAATAATGTGAACTGGCTAACGACGAGTGCTGATCCACCTGTTTCAAGGAGAGAATGGTTCATCTTTCCATTCGAGTCTTCGAAAATCCTCAGTTCAGCCGTCTTGTTTGCCAGCCAATCAGCCTCGGTAGTCGTATCTCCTTGCGCAATCCCTGCCAGAATCAGAAGCCCGCGGCTGATCTGACCCAATGTGTGTTGGTCGACGGTGACACTGGCGGAGGTGACTCGTTGTAATACAACTCGCATTTTACAAATCGGCGTTTGGAAAGACGGGAAAATTGAGCGGCGTGTCTGCGTTGATGAGTTTTGGCAAGTGCAGTTTCACTTGTTAAACTGAATCTGGCGAGGTGTCTTGCTGTATGGGTTTTCCAACTCAGGTTGGGGAATCCGGCAGCAATACCCGTCAATTCCAATTGATTCTGCTTCGGTACTGACCATGTCCTTTCTATTCACTTGTCCACATTGCCACACTTCGACGCAGGTGGATGATTGTTACAGCGGTCACGAGGGTGCATGTGTGACCTGTGGCAAGGCGATTCAGATACCAGATTTTGAATCTGGGGGGGAAGAGAAGGCTGAACCGAGCCGAAAGTACTCTTTGTCGATGTTTCTTAGTATCGGATTTTTCTTGTTGATTTTGATTTGCCTCGGGTTCCTACTGATTCGAACTGGGGGCGATACGATACAGCGCATGGCAACCAATCGTGTCCGTTCCGAGTCAGCGTCGAACCTACGGAAAATTGCCGCTGCTCTTAATGCTTATGCACGTGATCATGGGACTTATCCGCCACCAGTGCTGAAGGTGGGGGCCAATACCCATTCTTGGCGAGTTTTGATTTTGCCCTATCTGAATGAAAATACCTTGTATGACCAATACGATTTTGAGAAATCCTGGGACTCGGAGGCGAATATGATAGTCGCTGGCAGTATTCCAGCAGTGTTTCGAAATTCGAAGCAGGATCAGGGAGCGTGGGGAGCGTTGAGTTTTCAGTCAGACTATTGTTTAATCACGGGAGCGGGCACATTATTTCCGAGTAGAGGACCATTATCGCCAGACCAAATACGCGATGATGCGGGGCAGACATTACTGTTGGTCGAGGCCCGTGTCCTTGGTCAAGGACTGAGTTATTGGACCGGTCCAAGTGAGATAAAGATGAACACTCTGCAGTCAAGCGGCTACGATGAACTCGGCGGTGTTCTTGAAGAAGGATTCGCTTTTGCAACCGTCGACGAAAAGGCGCGGTTCATGGCCGATTCTACTGATCCGCTGGTGATCAGGGCGGTGATTAGCGCAAATGGTGGTGAGCGTTTGCCCAGTGATGTTTTTGACTGAGGCTAAGTTGTCACTAGCCGGGATTTGGCAGCCGTTGAGGCCACCATGCCTAGGCGGCATCTTCTGCTTGATCAGCTTCCCAAAGTTGATGCGTTAAAGTTGATGCGCGCGGGCGATACTGCGGGGTGTATCTAGTATTGGCGTGGTCGCACAGTTCCTTGAACTCGGCTTGGCAAGCCTTGGATTCGTAAAAATCCCTCGGCATCATCTTGATTGTAAGAGCCACCACCTTCCATGGTCGCAATCTCTGCATCATACAAGCTGTTTGGGCTGCTTCTGGAATCAACGCTAATATTGCCTTTGTAGAGTTTCAGGGTGACTTCGCCACTGACAGGTTTTTGGGCCTCATCAATGAAAGAGAGCAATGCATCCATTTTCGGGGTGTACCAGAAACCGTAGTAAACCATTTCGGCAACTTCAGGAGCGAGTCTATCTCTCAAATGCATGAGATCACGATCCATCGCGAGCTGTTCTACATACATCAGTGCGTCGTAAAGCACGGTCATTCCTGGGGACTCATAAACACCTCGGCTCTTCATGCCTACAAACCGATTTTCAACCATGTCAATTCGTCCAACACCATTGCGACCAGCAATCTGGTTGACTTGCTCGACCATTTCCAATGCTGTTACCTGTTGGCCATTCAATGAGGTTGGAATCCCCGAGGCGAATCCGATTGTCACCTTTTCGGCTATATCGGGCGCTTCCTGTGGGCTCACTCCCATACCAAAATCGACCATTTCTACCCCGTTAACGTCCAATTCTTCCAGTTGTCCAGCTTCGTAACTGATATGCAGCACGTTTTCATCGCTGCTGTAGGGTTTCGCCGTCGAAGCTTTGACAGGGATGTTTTTGCTCTCGCAATACGCAATTAACTCGGTTCGACCAGGAAATGCATCGCGGAATTCCTTGATTCGCCAGGGGGCAATCATCTGCACATTGGGGTCCAATGCTTCTGCCGCCAGTTGGAATCGGCATTGGTCATTTCCCTTGCCGGTTGCGCCGTGAGCGTATGCAGTGGCACCCACTTCTCGGGCTACTTGAAGACATATTTTGCTGATCAGCGGACGGGCGATTGATGTGCCCAAGAGGTAAATTTGCTCATACTTCGCTTGCCAAGCGAGCACGGGGAAGGCGAAATCACGGCACATTTCTTCACGAGCGTCGATCAAGCGTGATGAAACGGCTCCGCCATTACGAGCCTTTTGCATGATTTCTTCACGATCTTCGCACGGTTGTCCCAGATCCACGTAAACTGCATGGACTTCATAGCCCTGATCTTGGAGCCAACCGAGAATTACTGACGTATCAAGGCCACCGGAGTAAGCAAGCACACAACTTTTCATTACGATATCATCCGCGATTTAATGATGGACTACCCTAGTCTGCATTACTAATTTGAAATCTGATTCCTCTTTACTGCAACCCGCCCAATGAATCAGCTCTCCCCTGCCCTGCTGGAACTCGTCGCAAGAGCCATGAATGACGATGAATCACGCCGAGAATTAATAAAACACGTCGAAACATTGAAAAGCACAGATTCTGAACCTGTTGATGACCAAACCCGTCGGATTGATGGGGCCACGGTTGATCTTGGGCGAGCAGCGCGATGTGGATTCGGTGAGGTGATTTTTGGAGAAGGAAAATCCGCTGAACTGGTCACTCGGATCATCCAGACGCAGTTGGACCGAGGACAGTCGGCATTTATCACAAGAATTGATAGTGGAGTTGCTTTTCAGGTCCGCCAATCATTCACGCACACGCAACACAACCCTGTTGCCCGCACTTTGCGGGTCTCGACCACGGAGCTCGGGGCTGCACAGCCACTGACTGCGGACCGGTTGGAGCAGACCTTTCATGCCGCCGTCATAACAGCCGGTAGCACAGATCTTGCTGTCGCTGAGGAAGCCATCGAGACTTTGACTTGGATGGGAATAAATTTCCAAAGATTTGATGATATTGGCGTGGCGGGGCCACAGCGTCTCGCCGCGGCAATCCCGGACCTTAAATTGGCCTCAGCGATCGTCGTTGTGGCCGGTATGGAAGGGGCATTGCCGGCAGTCGTGGCGGGACACCTGGCCGTTCCTGTCTTTGCTGTACCAACCAGTGTTGGTTACGGTGCCAGCCTTGGTGGATTGACTCCGTTGATGGGAATGCTGAGCACTTGCACCGCCAATGTGGCCGCGGTCAACATCGATGCTGGGTTCAAAGGTGGGTACATGGCTGGGATTGTGGTTCACCAGCTTGTGAAGAATTTGCAACGGGCTGCACCTTAAGACTTGTCTCTGGAGGAATCGAAATGACATTGGAGCCTCCGGTGCATTTGCCAACGCGGCGAGCTGCCGCCCACAAAGGCAATTTTGGGCGTGCCTTGCTTCTGGGAGGGTCACGTGGGATGAGTGGGGCGATTGCACTCTCTGCGATCGCGTCTTTGCGGGTTGGGACCGGGCTTGTGACCGCAGTGATTCCGGACCGCTGCCTCGAGACCGTAGCTATCTTTCATCCCTGCATTATGACCAGACCCTTGTCAGATGATCCGCAGGGACGGTTTGCCTTGGATGCTGCAGTAGCTTTGGATTCTATTCTGCCAACTGCTTCGGCGATTGGCTGTGGACCTGGTATGACCACGTGTCCGGGCTCCATTCGAATCGTTGAGCGACTACTGCATTGGCAACTTCCCTGCGTTCTCGATGCTGATGCGATCAATGCTTTATCGCTATTGGAAGAAACGGTGTGGAAACAACAAGTAGCGGATCGAGCTCAGTCTGCCCCACTCATACTCACGCCACATCCAGGTGAGCTGGCTCTTTTGACAGGGGTTGCTGCAAGTGATCGTGAAGCTCAGATATCGACAGCTAGCCAGTTGTGTGATGACTATGGTTTATTCATCGTGGTCAAAGGAGCACAAACGGTTGTGGTCGGTCCCTCAGGGGCGTCTTGGCAGAACTCAACAGGTAATCCCGGTATGGCGACAGCAGGAAGTGGTGATGTGTTGACAGGAGTGATTACATCCTTTCTTTCTCAAGGTCTCGTGGCATGGGATGCCGCGAGACTGGCAGTCTGGGTGCATGGCCTCGCAGGAGATTTTGCCGCACAGCAGCATGGGCAAGCTGGAATGACTGCGGTTGAAATCTGCGGCGGTTTGCCGCAAGCAGTCAAGTTAGTAACAAGTTGAATTAGCTCAGCTTTGAGGGTTTCCCTCTGATACATCAGCAACTGCCGGCAAAAACTGTGAATATCTTCATACCGCAAGGTGTAATTTTGCGTAATCCAGTCTGCGACTGACGAATAAGTCGCATGTGGATGCGGTCGATCATATTTGTGGTAGCCCTACGAAGTTTCGTCGTTGTAGTGCATAATTTGTAAATACAGTCCCCTGCCCTGCTCTGCTTTGATCATCGTGACAGCCATCTTTTCTCTTCAAAATGTTTGGCCTCATGATTCTGAGGGGGAATTACAGCTAGCGGATCTAAAAGCACAAGGCGATAGTCGCATTGGAGGTGTTGATGTTGACTGGAGTCGCATTCAGGGCGGCGTGATAACGATTGGAAATTTCGATGGAGTGCATCTAGGCCATGCAGCACTGCTGCGTCGAGTGAGGGAACTTGCGGATCATTTAGGCGGTCCTGCGGTAGCCATGGTGCTCGATCCTCATCCCGCAATCATTCTTCGTCCCGAACTTGCACCGAAGCGATTGACTGAAATCGAAACACGAGCTGAATTAATGGATCAGCTGGGGATTGACGCTCTGGTGGTGTGCAAGACAAGCCGTCAATTTCTAAACCTTACTGCGAAGCAGTTTTTTTCCTCTCTTGTGCAACAGCGGCTTCAAGCCAAAGCGATGATCGAAGGACCTAACTTCTTTTTTGGCCGAGACCGTGGTGGTAATATCGAGGTTCTGGACGAGTTGTGTGGTCAAGGAGGTATCCAACTGCAAATTGTTGAGCCGATGCATGTTGGCCCGGAAATGATCAGCAGTACCCGAATTCGCAGGTTGCTTGCCGATGGAGCCGTCGGTGGAGCTGCCGAACTGTTGGGGCACTTTCACAGGGTCAGTGGTAAGGTGACGAGTGGTGACCAACGGGGCCGTAAAATTGGTTTTCCTACTGCGAATCTTTCGGAAATTGAGTTAGTGCTTCCGGGGCCCGGGGTCTACGCTGGATATCTTCGTGCCAACGAGGAAAGATATATGGCTGCAATACATGTTGGCCCCAATCCGACTTTTGAATCAAACGGCGATTCTAAAGTTGAAGTTCACGCTCTGGATTATGATGGCGATCTATACGATCAGAGTGTGCAGGTTGACTTCCTGCATCATGTTCGGGATGTCGTTAAATTTGAGTCTCCCGAAGCACTGGTGGTGCAGGTACATCAAGACATCGCAGAGATTCGCAGGTTGTTATCGTAGGATTCTGCGTTTCATCAGTTTTAAGGATCAAAATGGGCGTTAACTGGAAAGCATTCAAAGATCAGATCAGCTACTACAACAGCTTTGTTCTGGTGAGTCATATTCGGCCGGATTGTGATGCTTTGGGCAGCGAATTAGGGATGGCGGAGGTGTTGCGCACTGTCGGGAAAAAAGTACGCATCATTAATGCACACAGAACACCTGAAGCACTGCAATTCCTCGATCCTGCTGGCAATATTGAGGTGTTGGGTGACGATGTTGAGCCAGAAGATATTGCTGCTGACTGTATCATGGTTTTGGACACCAGTGCGTGGGCTCAGCTGGGTGATATGGGTGATGTTATACGCTCGTCCCGCGCAGACAAAATTGTGATCGATCATCACGTTGGCGAGGATGATCTGCAGGCCACGATGTATAAAGATTATCAAGCAGAGGCCACTGGGCACTTGGTAGTGCAGGCCGCCGATGCTCTCGGTGTCGCGTTGACGCGTTCCATGTCAGTGCCATTGTTTACTGCTATCGCAACTGACACCGGTTGGTTTCGCTTTGGCAGCGTTACGGCCGAGACTTATCGCACGATTGCGCGTCTGATTGATGCTGGCGTCGTTCCCTGTGAGGTGTACGGTGACTTGTATGAGCGTGATTCTCTCGGGCGTGTACGTCTGAGAGGTCTAGTGTTGTCTCGGACCACAGCTGAAATCGACGGCACACTCATGCATACCTATGTCGAGAAAGAAGACTTCGAGGCGATGAGTGCTGCACCGAACGACACCGAGGATGCCATCAATCTCACGCTCGCAGTCAAAGGGGCTCAAGCCGCAGTGATTTTTGTGGGTCAGGTGCGAGGAGGCTTCAAGCTTAGTTTTCGCAGTCAAGGAGAAATGGACTGTAACGAAGTTGCTCAGCAATTTGGTGGCGGAGGGCACAAAGCCGCCGCAGGTGCTTTTGTTGAGGGCACGCTTGATGAAGTGCAAGGTCGCGTTCTGCCGGTTGTCCGACAGGCAATGCGCGTCGCTCTTGGTCAGTGCTGAAAAGCAAGTCGTGACGCAGCAAGCCCCATTTCGTTGGCCAACGCTGCGGAGACCAATGCCCGCGTTGATGCCGAAGTGCCGGCGCTACTTATTGATCATCACTGATTTAGCAAGAAACCTGTCAGAGACCAACCATCTTCAGTTGTCTCCGAAAATCCGCCACCGCTAGGAAGGTATTTTTCGATGACACTCAGGGGTGGTAGGTCGGCAGCGTTGATGGCCTCTTCAGTGTCAGCCTCTTGATCCTCAAGAAACCGTCGATAGAACGAGGAAAGGACAGAGTCACTGTCCTTGAGTTTTCCAGCACGGAGAAGGTTGTACTTCGCTCGAAGTGATAGCTTGGTACGAATAACTCGATCGAGTGCTGGTGAGTTACAGCCAAGTTCTTTCAGTGAAGTTACGATTGCCTTGATTTCTGGTTCGTCGTTTAGACCAACTTTCGCTCCTGAGCGAATTCGCGTTGCAGTTGATACCAACAGATCAGGGGCATTGGAGAACATCAGGTAAGGGGCTTCGGAATTCGCTCCCTTGTCGATCATCGCAATCGCCCAATGATCCAGCAATGGTGGACTTTCTTCGATTTCCTCGTCCCCGAGACCAATGTCCAAGTCTCCGAACAAATCCTCATCAAGCTCGTCGTCACCTCCACCACGCTGGACACGCCAGATGTCAACGCCTGGAACTGCATCCATGATGCTCGCATCAGGTTCAACCTCCATCGCTTTGCTAATTGCTTTGCCGATGGCTTCGGCGTCCGAAATTCGGATGGCGATCAACATTCTTTCAGAATTAAGCTCAGACGGTAGTGTATTGTCGGTGACCAATATCAACTGGTTGTCCAGATTGGGTAACACGTTTTTGGCAATATCGATCTGCGGACCATCTTCATCATCTCGAATACCTTCGATGATATCTTTAAAAATGTCATCACCAAAAGCCTCGTTCAACAAGGTTTCGGAAGCCCAGAATATCTCTTCGAATCGCAGATTGATTCGGCTGAAACTGGCAGCGTCGGAGTGCACCCAACCCGGAATGGGAGCGAGTGGCGCATTTTCAAACTGCAGCATTTTCGCTGCCAGTTCGTACTTACTGGGTTTGTCGGTCACAGCCGGGGCCAAAATCGATCCTCGGTGGAGAAATTGGTATTTCTCACCCGCGAGTGCAAAAATACCGCCAGCCGCTTTGACGGCGTCAAAGCCCTGATTTTCAAGGAGCTTGACGATGTCGACTTGATTGCCTCGATCGACCTCCAGTGACTCCCTCAGAATTCTTGCCATTTGAAATGGTCTCGCAAACCATTCCAGTGCAATGGTGCCACCACCAGTCTTCACCGGTTCCAAGATCGCCTGACTTGACTTCTTGAGAACGTTTTGAAACTCTTCAAGTTTGACGATGGGGTCGCTGTCAGTATCTCCAGCAATCCTATCAAGAAGGTCTGTCACGACGAGGTCACGGTCTGCCGCAAGAAGACGTGTTTCATCAAGTGCAATCACAATCTGCTCGACCTTGAGCTGACCGGGTTTTGGTTTGGTGTTATAGATTCGAACCATTTGATCTTGATGTTGAATATCTTTACGAATCCAACCAGCAACTTTTAGGTCTTCGTCAAGCTTTTTGATCGCTGTTTTCGCCTGATTCGCCTTGCCCCGAACATCAGCAATGACGCAGAGTGCAAAGGGGCGACGTTTATCCTTAGGAAACGGCAGCCAACTGATCACAAGTTCGCCAGATGCCATCTTGTAGAGGTCCTCGGGACGAACGCCGACCTTGTTGTCAAAGGCCTCGAGGTAATTCTTGGCTCGTTGGCGTTGTGCTTCAAGAAAGGGTTGCATCGCTTCGTCGTCAACCAGTCTTCCGATGGAAGTCTTTTTCCAAGCTTCGCAGAATCTTGGCAAGTTGGGTATTCGCACCATGCCGGCAACAGAATCTGGGAGCAGCTCAACCGCTGGCTTGTAGATCTCAGTCTGTGGCGCCTCTTGAGCGCGTAACTGCGTAGCCCCAGCATAGAAACCGAGCAGGAACACCAGTTTGAAAACGAACCGTCTTCGCATAGTTTTGCTGAATGCTTTGATCCGAGGCAATGAACTAACGAGGTTGTACATTCAAAATCCGACAAAATTAAGAAAAGACCCATGATTCAAAATTAGCGATCGGGCCTCGCTTCAGATTAATTAACCTTCTGTTTTAGCCCGGAATACCGCTAAATGGCAATCCAACGAGGTGGTGATGACCCCAACCGAGGGGGCTCTGAAAGCCACTTGAGTAGCTTTGAAGTGATTCAATGAGCCCTTCGGAGCGAAGGATTCCCACTAGGGAAATCCTCACAATCTTGGTGAAGAACACCGCCCTCTACCCCTTTCTTTCGGCAGTTTTTGGCGATTTGATGCCGCTTCCATGGTGAAAAATGGAAGATTATGGCGTCAAAGTGGGCAGTTTTGGCATTTTCAGGACTTTCCATGGTCTTTGTGAACGCCGCCTACTCTCTTCTGCAGCCGGAAATTACATTCTGGCTTCTCGCTCGGTCTGTATTCCTAATCATCGATTTTCAGGAGTTTGTCGTGTCACGCGATCTTCCAAATATTCTCGCGTCGCGGTACGCCAGTGCAACAATGGTAGACATCTGGACACCATCCGGCAAGGTTGTGTTAGAGCGTGAGTTCTGGCTGGCTGTCTTGGAGGCCCAGAACGATTTGGGGGTCACCGTTGATCAGAGAGTTTTGGATGATTATCGCGGCGTAATCGGATCAGTTGACTTGCCCTCGATTGATGCTCGAGAGCGTGTCACAAAACATGATGTTAAGGCAAGGATTGAGGAATTCAATGCACTTGCAGGTCACGAGCACGTGCACAAAGGGATGACTTCACGCGATTTGACTGAAAACGTTGAGCAACTGCAAATTCGCTCTGCACTCACGTTGGTTCGGGATCGCAGTGTTGCCGCGTTGGGGCTAATTGCAGAACGCGCTGCTGAAACCGCAGAACTGGCGATCGCTGGTCGCAGTCACAATGTACCTGCCCAGGTGACGACGATTGGTAAGCGTTTCACCAACATCGCCGAGGAAATTCTTCTGGCGGTTCAGCGGCTTGAGGAATTGCTGGCCCGGATACCTTTGCGAGGGATCAAAGGACCTGTAGGCACGCAGCAGGACATGTTGGATCTGTTTCAAGGAGATCCGGCAAAACTGGAACAACTTGATAAACGCATCGCAAAAAATCTTGGCTTTTCAAGTTGTTTCGATTCCGTGGGTCAGGTCTATCCAAGATCATTGGATTTCGACGTTGTATCAGCACTGACGCAATTGTCGTCTGGTCCTGCTAACTTTGCTCGCACNTTGCGTTTGATGGCTGGGGCTGAACTTGCCACCGAGGGCTTTAAACCAGGACAGGTTGGCTCATCAGCAATGCCTCATAAGATGAATGCTAGATCTGCTGAACGGATTGATGGGTTCAGCATNATTCTACGTGGATACCTTAGCATGATCGGGGGTCTTGTTGGTGACCAGTGGAACGAGGGAGATGTCAGTTGCAGCGTTGTCCGNCGGGTTGCCGTCCCAGACTCCTTCCTTGCAATTGATGGGCAGCTGGAGACATTTCTGACCGTGCTGATGGACTTTGGGGCGTATCCAGCAGTCATTGATCGTGAGTTGCGAAGGTACTTGCCGTTTCTTGCTACGACCAAAATATTGGTCGCAGCCGTCAAGGCTGGTGTAGGCCGCGAGGCAGCTCATGAAGCCATTAAAGAACATGCGGTTGCGGCTGCACTGGCGATGCGAGAGTCAGGGACGGATGACAATGATTTGATTGAGCGTCTGTCAGCTGACGAGCGGATTCCAATGGACGCAGCTAAATTGCAGAAGGCAATTGGTCACCCTAGTGAGTTTGTTGGTAATGCCCCCGTGCAAATTCAAAATGTGCTTCAGAAAATCAAGTGTCTGACAGATCGATTTCCAGAAGCTGCCGGCTATCGACCAAGTGCAATCCTGTAGATCAGTAAATTGATGTTGGCTTTATGATTTGTCTCAAACCAGAGCCGTTGCTTGCCTGGAACTTGTAAATGCTATGGGAATAATGTGTTGAAACAGGGCATTTGAAAGTTCAAAATTTCGCGAGTCGTTTCGGCTATCGGTGATTTGGTGGCTCGTGAGTTTCGAATGTTGATCGGCGTTTTTGACTTATCTGTTCAGTCGCTTGACAAGCGCGCTGATAAAGTCGTGCTTGTGCTCTGACAGCACGCTTCTCAGGTTGGCTTCGAATATAGGAACCATCAGCTTGCATTTCCCAGGAATTACAGTTGTCCTGAAAATAAGTGAGAAGTGAAGCCATCAGTTTTTCGCGGCAGGAAGTGTCATCGACGGGTACCATGATTTCAACTCTTCGATCNAGATTTCGTGGCATCCAGTCGGCACTGCTGATAAACAGTTCGGAATCTCTACCATGCCGGAAATGAATGATTCTTGCATGCTCAAGANAGCGGTCCACGATGGAAGTGACGCGGATTGTTTCGCTGAGACCCGGGACGCCGGGGCGTAGGCAGCAGACACCACGGACGTTGAGCTGGATTCTTACACCTGCTTGACTGGCCCGATACAACGCATCAATCACTTCGGTGTCGACTAGAGCATTGATCTTTGCGGATATTTCTGCCTTTTGTCCCTCGATGCAGCGTTGTGTTTCGGCGTTGATAAGATCAATGATTCTTTTGCGTAGCGTGGTTGGCGCGCTATCCAAGTGCCTGAGTTTTTGTGGCTGGCTGGCTCCCGTAACAGCATTGAAAAAGGCCGAGGCGTCAGAGCCCACTTCGTCGTTGCAGGTCAGCAACGAAACGTCACCATAAATGGTGGCCGTCACCTCGTTGTAGTTGCCAGTTCCAAAATGCATGTAGCGGACAATGCCTTGTGGTTCACGGCGAACAATGATGCAAATCTTGGCATGGGTCTTGAGTCCGCGAATCCCATAAATGACTTGAACACCCGCCTGTTCCATTTCACGTGCCCATTCAATATTTCTGGCTTCGTCAAACCTCGCTTTCAATTCGACAATGACCGAAACGTATTTTCCGTTTTTTGCAGCTCGTTTTAAAGCAGACACGATTGGACTGTTACGACTAGTGCGATACAAAACCTGCTTGATCGCAAGAACGTCCGGATCGGTTGCCGCCTCCTCGATGAGGCGGACAACAGGGTCAAAACTCTCGTAGGGATGCAGCAGCAGAATGTCTCCGCGACTGATCGATGAAAACATGTTTTCTGAGGGATCAATCCTCGGTATGCGTTGGGATGGCCAGGCATCATTTCGTAGTGAATCAAAACCCTCAAGGCCATGGAGCACGAATAGATAGGTGAGATCAAGCGGTCCGGATATTGGGTATAGATCCTGACCTCGAACCTCCATTTTTTCTGATAGAAATGCAAGTATTGCATCACTTGCATCGTGGCTGTATTCAAGTCGTGTTACAAGGGATTGGCGTCGACTCTCCAGTACTTCCTCCATGCCGACCATCAGGTCGGAAGCGGCGTCTTCCTGCAATTCGATGTCAGCGTTCCGAGTAATTCGAAATGCAATGCACTCAACGATTTCACGACCGGGGAAGAAATCGTTGATGTAGTGTTTGATGAGATCTTCCAATAACACGTATGAGTGTCCCCGATCAGAGGGCATCAGCATGACGCGTGGTACTGTCCTGCCCAGTGGGATGACCGCGAAATCCCAAGGGCTTGGGTTTGATGTGTCGTCGGATTTCTTATCGGTTTTCAAGCGAATGCAAAGATGAACTCCCAAGCCTTGTAACAAAGGAAAGGGACGTTCCTCAAATATCGCCTGCGGTGAAATCACCGCCAGAACGTCGTTTTGGAAACGACGTTCAGCAGCATCTTGGCAGCGATCAGTGCAGTTGTTTAAATCGATCCGGCGGATGTCATGCTCGGCGAGTAATGGTTCGAGGGAGTCAGACAGAACCTTGTACTGACGAGTCGTGAAAACTTCACAACGGCGTGCTACGGCAAGCAATTGCTCACTCACGGTTAAGCCTGACGCATCCCGTACCATGCTGTTTCGCCGATACTGCATCTGTAAACTGCCAACACGCACCATCATGAATTCATCAAGATTTGAGCTGCTGATGGCTAGGAACTTCGCCCTCTCAAGAAGAGGTAGTAATGGATCTGCAGCTTGGTCGAGTACGCGTTCGTTAAATTCAAGCCAGCTCAATTCCCGATTGATGAATCTATCTGCAGGCAACTGCTCACGTTTGTCGGAGGCTGGGTTCTGGCTCGCTACTTTTTTTNATTTCACCGGACAATCCGTTTAGGGCGAGAGGGTCTCAAAAGAATGTGGTTTGTCAACTATCATCGGTGGACATGAACGGCCATGTTGCAGTAGTGGTAACGTCCATGCTTCATATAATGGGATTATCCACACAGAATACTCGACAACGTGTATTTCCGTTAAGCTCCGACAATCGTACAGACTTTGTTTCTGAGAGTTTTCTATTATGTTTTTCCGGTATTTGGTCTTTTTTCTTTTTGTTGGATCTGCCTTAGATCCGGTGTCCCGCTTGATGGCTTGGGAAGATGAGGAGCGACAGGTTCAATACACCAAGCCGGAATTGGTNCCTGCAAAAACAGCCGTTGCTAAATTTAAAGTGGATTTCAGGGTCGCGATCANGGCCCCTGCAAAGACGAAGCAGCTGCGTGTTTGGGTACCGCTGCCACCCTCCANTGAAAATCAGAGGGTGTGGGATCGTAAGCTCCATACGTTCCCTCGAGTGTATCAACCGCAACTCACACATGAGCCTACGTTTGGCAACGATTTTGCTTACTTTGAAATCAACGCACCCGATGGTCCGTTGGAGATACGACACACATTCACGGCAGAGATCGCTCAGTTAGATTGGGGCGTTGACTATGCCAAAGTTGTTAACACAGCCTCGTGGCCGCGGTCCTTTGAGGTTTTTCAAACGCCAGATAGGCGTTCTGAACGGGCGAACGACTACACAGAGATCGTGGAGCAGATTCAGTCAGTTTCCGATCAAAAGTCGAAGCAGTTCATGAAGGCAATCGAGTGGGTAGACGNGAATTTGACCTATGACTCNTCTAATGCCTCGCTGACGGCAGATCCAGCCCATGGTTTAATTTATCGTCGAGGACATTGNAGCGATTATCATGGGCTTTGCGGCACATTCGCTCGCGAAATCGGTTANCCATCTCGAGTACTGTACGGCCTTCAGATGTTTGATAAAGGGTCACCATCGCACTGCAAGCTTGAGGTTTTTATGCCACCCTATGGCTGGGTCTCGTATGACTTAAGTGAAACGCAGAAACTTGCGGCTAAGGTCAGCACGGATGACAAGTTTTTACCCGAGCAACGCAAGAAAATAGCTGAATTTGTTCGCCAGAGAACTTTAAATGGGTTCCGGGAAAACACTTGGCTGCTCGTCACCCGCGGTGAGAATTATCCACTCAAACCCGTCACATCAAATCCTGTTTCGATTATTCGCACGATCTATGCCGAAGCTGATGGAGTGACCTTAAAGGAGGGCGCTGCGGTCGAGACGGGCACTTGGCTGACCATGCAACGTGTGGAGGAGGTTGGTGAGAACAGCCGCCGTTTCACTTCATTGAAAAATCCACATTAACAATACAGAAGTTTCCGGGGTCAGGCGTTCCTTCTTAGAGCGGCAGGTGTCATTGCTGCTTTTTCCTGCGTTTGACTCGCTTCCTGCTCAGAATCCTTGGTTTGTTTCAGTGCCGCGGATGACTTCTCGGTCGCTGGGTCGCTGTCGGATGTTGCGGGTTCTGCTTGAGCACCGGTGAGAATTCTCAGAGCACGAGGGTAGAAGTCTTTTCCGTAACTCATTTCACCACCTTGGTGTCCCACGGCACCGACCATGCCAGCACAGATAACAAGTCCGACTTTCCATAACTTAGTCAATTTTTCGTTGTCTTTTCTTACGGCGACCAACGCGACGATGGCAAATACTCCGGAAAAAATCGTGACAACCACTGCGCTCCAGCGGTGAGCATCGACCTCTTTCCCCCAGTCCATGATGCTCCAGTTGCTTCCGTATCCAAGCTCTGGTGCTAATGCCCAACCCATGAGTGTGGCGGCAATCGATGAAAGAGCTCCCAGCAGCAGGCAAGCCAGTGGGATCTGCTTGCCGAGTGCAGGCCATTTTAACCCGAGTACCACGAAGCCAGCACCCAGCGTAAACAGAGCAATTGGGAAATGGACGGTTGCCGGGTGGAGGAAACCCTGTGCGAACCAAACGCGTTCGGGAACAGAAAGTGCTTCAGGAAGAGCGGTTTTGACTGGGACACTCTCATCAGACACAGTAACCTCCTCAGGCCAGTTGGCTCCTTCATTGATCCAAACTTGGATCAATGCAAGTTCGGTAACAGAACAAGGTCCGCCGTGAGATTTCGGCGGCATGAGCATGTCTTCGTCATCCGTTGTCATGTAGTCGATGTAGAGAGTGCTTTCTGCTGCATCGCCAGACTCGATGTAGTCGAGCATTATTTCACGATCGTCAACACGAAAATCATTCTTCGCATCATCGGGCCCATGGCATTCGAGGCAGCGCTGTCGAAGGATTGGAGCGATGTCACGCTTGAATTGCACGAGATGACCATCCGAATCGAGCGTCGAAGCAGGGGTCTGAGCTTCTTCGTTTTGCGCAGCCGCCAACCATTGCGGACAAAAGACGAAAATGACACTCGATGCTAGGATGATGCTCATCAAAGTTGGCTTTCTAGCGAACTTGTGCATGTCAAAAGTGCTTTCGTTGGAGGGGAGTGATCGGGGTAGGAGTAACAGACGCAGCTAATTGGGAAACGCTTTAATTGCGAGAACGTACCCTGACAGGGTGCGGGGCGGATGTATACGGTTTTTTTGAAACATGTGAGTTTGGTTGTGAAGAACCTTCCGCAACCTTATTGTCGTCTCAGGTCTCTTCGGGTTCCAGTGCTGCCGCCAGGTTCGTGATCAGTTTTGAGGCTGCGGATTTTGCAAAGGTTCCGGTTATCTTGGCCACGGTGATTTTGGATGTTGAACCATTCACCGGAATAGGTGGCTGACGCTGGCATTATTATTTTACCATGATGCCAGCGAATGCTTTTCCCAAGCCCAATATCTTGATTTCCTGCTTGACATCCGTTGATTTTGGTTTTTCTAGCGTCTCCGAAATCTCATCAGCCACAAGTTGAGCAAACATCCTACGAGCTTCCGCTAATATCGCCTCTGCTTTGGGTTCATCAATTTGCACACCTGTTTCCGTTGCGACTTGAATCACAAGCATGCTAGGTGTTGCCTGTGGGTTTGCGGTCGCGCAATGCAGTACCGAATACAAGGGACGGCTCGGGGTGGCATGTTCAATCCGCTCCAAAGCTCGCCAAGCCCGTTCCAGTAGTCCTTCACGCCAATATCGGAGCCAGTCTTTGGAATCGCTTTGTAGTTGATCAAAATCGATTTTGGGACGTTTTCTTTCAGGTATTTCCTTGAGGCGTTTACGAGCGGCAGAGCGAATGCTCAGTAGCAGAAAGTCCCGGAGTCGGTCATGTCCTTGAGCACCAAATCCCGCGCTCACAAGATGCGCAATGATCATTTTCAGGCCTTCATCGGCCTGTTCCGTTGACTTCAATAAGACCGCGAGCTGGCGGCGCATTGGAGCAAGATATCGCAGGACGAATCCAGCGGCACTGTCGGCTTGCGACCATGCCTGAGAGGTTCGCACCAGTGCGATGGCGCTATTGTTTGGCGGTGTTGGAGGGGTGGAATCGGCCATGCCACTAGTTTAACCAGTCTCACGTCATGCTTGAATCTTCGTTCAGCGATTCAGTCGCGGGCATTACGTCGCAGTAGGGGGTGATTTGGATGAATCAACAACGTTTCAATCTTGGTAAAGTATTTTCGATAAAGGAGTTCTGAGCTAGCTGAGAAAAAACATTTCGAGCGACCATGGATTCACTTCTTGTCGTCTAGCTTGGTGTTCTGTGTAAGCTCGCGATCTCCAGGTTCAGAATTCGCTTGCAGATATCTGATCGCAATCGCAGGAGACTCTTCGGGTTGTCCTTCCTTGGACTTGAACCGCATTGGTTGGTTGGAGTGGGAGTTCGGTATGAAAACGAGAGTGACGGGTTTGCCGTTTGCTTCACGAATAAAGTCGTCAAGTTCGCGACTTGCAAAACGGACAGCGTCGGACTTGTTCTTGAGGCGATCTTTGGTGTTATCAATCGATAGGCGTCCAAGATATTTTTGTCCGCTGATGTCATTTCTGCAGGGTGCCGTCTCCCAATTCAAATGCCCCAGGCCAGTTTCCTGCCATTCGGGTTTGAGGTCTTTTATGATCCCGTAAACGGTGAAAGCCGTGGGCGTCTGCTGTCCGCCCTGAGCCACCGTGAGTAAAACCATTGCTCGATCAAGTTGCCTCATGTCCTCCGATAGCTTTGAAAGATCAAAACGAAGATAGATATGCTGAGCTGGGGGGCTCGGCCCACGTACTCCCTGAATCAGTTTATGTCCACCAAGATCATTCTCGTTGTTTTTTTGAACGTAGGTGTCTGCTCCCTTTCCCCGATGGGTTCTTAGCAGTTCGAAGCCGAGAAGGTCAGCCTTCGAAAGATCTTCTTGGATCAGGAGGTTGTCGGTGATGGACGCAATCAAATCACCGTCAGGGGTTAGAAGTTGAAATTCGACTAAGTACGCATCAGGAACCAAATTAGCAGTCAGGAATTGCACCTCGAATTCCTGTGAACTGCCTCGTCGAGGAATTTGCCTCGGTGATATCTTCATTGGAAAAGTTGGACGTTCGATACGAGCCACGTTTTCTTGTCGTAGAAGGGTTGTCAGCTGGACTACCACCTTCGCACTCGAATTGATGATGCGAGGGTCATCGGCGGCACTGGTCGATTCGTTAGCGATTCTTAGTTTGTAGCGAGCTGCTTGGCCACTCATTACCTTCCGGCTGCCAACGCCTCCGTTGATCAGAGTCAATGGTCGCAGCGAGGCTGCAGTGATTCGTTTCGCGGGAACGGATTTCGGAGGCTGAGTATCAGTGGCGGATCCATTTCCAACACCATTGAATTTCGTGAATCCATAAATTACGGCACATGCACAGACCAGACACACCATGGCGAACATTGCCCATGTTCCGCTGCGACTTGTGTTCGAATCCCGTTCCTGTTTACCGTTGGATAGGCGTGATTCCGATGTTCCTGGTTTGCCAGCATCCATTACGATCTTGATCGTGCGTTGGTCGCCAGTTTCTTCCGTAATTTTGTTGAGGCGTTGGGCAACTGCACTTGCGGTTGCTGGTCGATCCTTGGGCTCTTTGAGCAGCAACTGATCAATCAGCTCTGAGAGAGCGACCGGTATTTCAGGTTTGAAGTCGGTGAGTGATGTTGGTGTGTAACAAATGATGGCGATCAATTGTGCGGAGATCGATCCTGCCGTGAGTGGCAGTCCTCCGCTGCACAGCATGAAGAGAACTGCTCCAAGACTATAAAGATCGGTGCGGTCATCGAGAGCTTCGTTTCTTGCTTGCTCGGGGGAAAGGAATCCGGGGCTTCCTACCAGAGTTCCGCGAGAGACGAACGGGTCGAAGCTGTTGCCGGCAATGGCTAGTCCGAAATCGAGGATTTTTGCGCGACCGGAAGGCTGTTGAATCCAGATGTTGGCCGGTTTGACGTCACGATGAATGAGCCCACATTCGTGTGCCGCGGCCAGGCCCGAAGCAACCTCTTTGCCAAGTCGCAGGATTTCCTTGGTTTCGAATTTTCGACCCGCACGTAATGCATCTTTGAGCGATTCGCCCTCTAGCAATTCCATCGCCATGAATGGAACACCGTCTTCGACACCAACCTCAAAGATGGTGGCGACATTGTCATGCTGCACTGCAGCCATGGATCTTGCTTCTTCGATGAAACGTTTTCGGCTGGCTGCTGTGGAAGCCAGCTTGGGCTGCATCAGTTTCAAAGCGACGATGCGTTTCAGACGCATGTCCTCGGCCCGGAAAACTTGCCCCATGCCGCCTTTCCCGATCAGGGCTAGGACTCTGTACAGCCCCAGACGCCCAATCTCACCATCCCTTTGAGGTGGTTCCAGGAGGTCGTGTTTTGGGTTTTGGGCGTTCATGATGGGCTGCAGGAAGCTCTTGGCGGTTAATTTTGGCTAGTGTCGACCATTTTGTTGGGCTTCGGATATTCCAATTAGTGTTTGGAGTGGGTTACAGAACCAAAAGAGACTGATGGGGCTTGCCAAGCCATCGCTATCGCGATCATCTTTGTGTGAGACACTTGTCTGTTTCACCACCCTGCCCCGTTTGAGTCGTTATAAGTGAATCGTACCAACATTCTGGACCTGTCGGACGGACAACATCTGGAACAATCTTTCCAGGCTGCCGATAAACAGCTCCGAGTTAACCGTCAAGGTGGTAAATACATTTTACTGCGTTTGTCAGATCGAACAGGGGTCATCGCAGGTATGTTGTGGAACGCAGATGAACGCATCTTCGATTCCTTTGAACGCGGTGACTATGTCCTTTGCCGTGGTCGAACACAGGTTCACAATGGTAATTTACAGGTGATTGTGACCCATATTCAACGTCAGGATCCATCAGATGTCGATATCTCGGAGTTTGAGCGTTTTGACGCCGACAAGTCAGAAGAGTTGCAGACCCGTCTTTCTGAAATCATGGGGCAAATGAAAAACGTTCACTTGCGGCGTTTGGGCGAGGCCTATCTGAGTGATGATGACTTCATGGCGAAATTGACCGTTGGAGCGGCCGCTGTGTCAAATCATCATGCTTACCCCGGGGGACTGCTGCAGCACAGCTTGGATCTGATGGAACTAGTGTCTCTGGTCGGTCCCAGATATCCACAACTGGATGTTGAACTGCTCATGTTTGGCGCTTTTCTTCACGATCTGGGTAAGGTCGAGGAACTCTCCTCAGGAGGTGAAGTTTCCTACACCGATCGCGGGCAGATGGTTGGCCATATCGTGATCGGCGTACAGATTCTGGGAGATAAGATTGCATCTCTTGAATCGACGGGCGAGGCGTTCCCGGGAGAACTGCGACTGCAATTAGAGCACTTGATTGTCAGTCATCATGGGCAAATTGAGTTTGGAAGTCCTAAGCTGCCCGTCACACTCGAAGCCGTGGCATTGCATCATCTTGATAATCTTGATGCGAAGTTGGCATCCTACACCAGTGTGATTGAGGCTGATGTTGCTGCCGATGGCAATTGGACTAACTACAACCCTTCCATTGGTCGCAAGCTCTGGAAGAAACGGGACTAGAGCGAGAGAAAGAGGAATCAAATGTCATCAAGCAAACGTGCGGTCATCCTATTGTCGGGGGGTTTGGATAGCGCGACCTGTTTGGCAATTGCCCGGAACGAAGGTTTCGAAACACACACGGTTGCGTTTCGATATGGTCAACGCCATCAATACGAGTTGCAGCGGGCTCAGCTCATTTCAGAAAAGTTGAATGTAACTTCACATCGAATTGTCGATATCGATTTGGCGCAATTTGGCGGTTCAGCACTGACCGATGCTGCGATTGATGTTCCGAAGTCAGAAACGGTGGAGTCGATTGGCGAGGCAATTCCCGTTACCTATGTCCCGGCTCGAAATACGGTATTTCTTTCCCTTGCTTTGGCATTTGCAGAAACGGTCGATGCCAAAGACATTTTTATTGGTGTGAACTCGCTTGATTACAGTGGCTATCCAGACTGCCGCCCCGAGTTCATACAGGCATTTGAGCAGATGGCAAATCTGGCGACCAAAGCTGGAGTCGAAGAATCTCAGAGGCTAAAGATACACACACCTCTGATTGATCTTACAAAAGCTGAGATCATTGCCCGAGGATTGGACTTGGGGGTCGATTACGGATTGACTCTCTCGTGTTATGATCCCGGCGATTCTGGCCGTGCCTGTGAACATTGTGACGCCTGCCTGTTAAGAGCGAGAGGGTTTGCAACCAATGGAATTCAGGATCCAGCGTTAGTGAGCGTTGAACGAAACCAGTGAGTGATCTGAGAAGAGTCATCAGGATTCGCTGACGCTGTGTGGCGGCGATTCAGGAATAGAATTGGTGGGTTCCCAAGGCTTCAAAAGCAGACTCGTAGTGCTCGATTCGCGTGGGCGTGGATTGTCCACTGGGCCACCAGACCGCAACAACATCGAATCGGGCTGCCACACCGAGAAGATTCTTGCGTCGTAGATACCTCATTGCAGCCCGCGTGACTCGCCATTGTTTATTGCGATCAACACGTTCGGCTGGATGACCTGGCTTAACGGAACTGTGTGTCTTGACCTCAATGAAAACCACAGTGCGCTTCCTTCGATCCACGGCAATCAGGTCAATCTCACCGATACCGTCGGATTCGTTTTGAGCGATGATGACGAGGCCCTGTTGACGCAGCATTCGTGCCGCAGCCTGTTCACCACGCTCTCCAGTTGTTGCTGCCTGATCGATGCGTCCATAACGCCAGCCTACGTAAAACTCTCGGCAGCGAAAAAAGCTCGGCGTCCACATGCACTTCCCCTGATCTGGCAAAGGCAACAAAAAAACGGCGAGAAGCATTGTATGCTTCACACCGTTCTTTAGATCACTTGTTTTACAGTATCCGGATTTTCTCGGTGAGTCCGGTACCTTGAGCCCAGTTGAGAGAGCCCAGTTGAGAGAGCCCAGTTGAGAGAGCCCAGTTGAGAGAGCCCAGTTGAGAGAGCCCAACTGGACGATCCGAATCGAGGCATTCGAGCTTGTCGGGGTGTTTCGTCTAGTTGCGTCGACGTTCTTTCAAACGCACAGCTTTTCCGACACGGTCACGAAGGAAGTAAAGCTTGGCTCGTCGGACGACCCCACTTCGCTTGACTTCGATTTTTTCGATTCTTGGGCTGTGAACCGGGAACTTACGTTCAACACCTTCGCCCGCCACGATGCGGCGAACAGCGAACATTTCCCGGCTACCGCTGCCACTACGGGCAATCACGACACCAGTGAAAACTTGGACTCGTTCCTTATTACCTTCCAAAATTTTCAGGTGCACATCAACAGTATCACCGATTTCAAATTCTGGAGGGTTCTCTTTCAGAGAGGTCTTTTCGACCAAATCCATGATGGCTTGGGACATATCAGTTACTCACTCTTGGGGTTCGATGTATTGGTTGGATCGTGTGTCTGGTGGGTTCCGTTTTCATTGGCTAGCAAATCACTTCTTCTTTCCAGAGTTCGCAGTTGGCTTTGTTCTGCTCTCCATTTTGCGATTGCCCCGTGGTCTCCGCCCAGCAGGACGTCAGGCACGGCATGGCCTCGAAACTCTCTTGGTCTTGTGTATTGTGGAAATTCGAGTATCCGGTTGCCCCGGCTAAACGAATCGTCAATGTTACTTTGCTCATCTCCGAGGACGCCCGGCAAAAGCCTGACGACCGCGTCGATCAATACCATCGCTGCAACTTCGCCTCCGTTCAAGACGAAATCGCCAATGCTGATCTCCTCGGGCTGTAAAATATCGACAACCCGTTGGTCAAATCCCTCATAACGACCACAAAGTACGATTACTCGCTCCTGAGTCGCAAAGTTTTCTGCCATTGGCTGGTTGAGTGTTTTCCCTTGGGGGGTCAGTAACACCCGTCTGGCCAGTCTCGAATCCATGGCTTCCACTGCTTCGACACAGTTCACCGTGGGTTCTACTTGTATCAGCATTCCCGGGCCTCCACCAAATGGCTTGTCGTCGACAGGTCGGTGTGGAGTCTCGGGGGCCCAGTCTCGCAGATTGTGCTGCTCGATTTGGACTAGATCTCGTTGGATTGCCTTTGCCAGAAGCCCCTGGGTCAGGTATCCGTCGAAGATCGAAGGAAACAGCGTGAGGATGTCAAAACGCATGGTTAGTTGCTTGGATCAGTGAAGTAACACAACGGAGTCTGTGACGCTGATGTTCCCATTGAACATCGGCTGTGACAGCCCACTTATCCCGCCGCACCAGGCGTTCCTCTATCACTCGCTGGCGGTTTCCTCAGACGAAGCTTCTTCTGCTGCGGGTTCGGCAGCTGCCTCTTCCGCCTCAGGTGCCGCTTCGGCCTTGGGTTCCTCTTCCTGCTTCTTGGCTGGTTTGGCTGGTGCTGGAGCAGGCGTGTAATCTTTGCGCTTGCTCAAGCGATCCATAGCTTCCTGATGAGCTTCCAAATGGCTGCCATTGGTCCCGTACTTTTTGATCAGTGTTGCCACTTTGTCACTGGGTTGAGCACCAACGCTGAGCCAATAATCAATTCGTTCAGCTTTCAGTGTGACGCGTGCATCGGTCTCGGGACACATGGGATCGTATGTTCCCAGTTCTTCGATAACACGACCATCGCGTGGGCTGCGTTGGTCCATTGCACAAACTCGGAAAAATGGACGATGGGTCCGGCCCATCTTTTTCATTCTAATGCGAACTGCCATACGGCTTTCACTCCAAAGGGTTGGTAATCAACTTCCAGTCTGACTTCCTGGGACTGAATCTCAAGTCTAAATTTTTGATCTTCAATGCCGGGTCGATGCCGGTACGCCCGGCAATTTGGTTTGTTGGAAACGCGACTAACGTTTTCGCTTCATCTTGCGTTTCATTTTCTCGCGTTCTTTTTTCATTTTGGCTCTTTCACCGGGAGTCAAGCGTTTGCCTGTTCCCTTCTTAACCTTCATGCCTTGCATGCTAGGGTCATTCATCGCCCCGCTTGCTTGCAGTTGCTGCATCATCTTCATGCGGTCACCAGCACCTTTGCCAGCCATCCCCTGCATGAGAGGTTTCATCACGTCAAATTGTTTGATCAGTTGCGTGACAACGGGGGTTTGAACTCCTGCACCATTTGCGATACGAGTTCGGCGTTGTGCATCAATCAGTCTCGGGTTCTTACGTTCTTCCATCGTCATGCTGTTGATTGCACCGATGGTTTGGCGGATCCCACCCGCGGCTTCGTCGCTCTCTAAAACATCTTTGAATTGGCCCATTCCCGGCATCAGGCCCATCATTTTTCCCATCAGCCCTGGCTTGGCTACCTTTTCCATCATCGTCTTGAAGTCATCGAGCGTAAAATCACCCGAGGCCATTTTGGCTTCTAGCTCTTCCCGTTCTTTTTCATCGACGATTCGATGAGCTTCTCGTGCCGCAGCAACGATGTCACCCATATCCAAAATACGACCGGCCATCCCTTCCGGTCGGAACGGTTCAAGAGCATCAAAGTGCTCGCCCGTACCAATGAATTTGATGGGGACGCCAGTGACGTGCTTCACGGACAGCAGTGCACCGCCACGTGCATCACCGTCAAGTTTGGTCATCACAACGCCATCAAGCTCCAATGCCTCGTTGAAAGCACCAGCGCTGTTGACGGCATCCTGACCAGTCATTCCGTCAACTACCAGGTACACCTGATCTGGGCTGACACGTTTGTCGATGCGCTGCAGTTCCGCCATCAACTCTTCGTCAATCGCCAAGCGTCCAGCTGTGTCCAGAATGACGACCCGCGCGTCTTCAGCCTTGGCCTTTGCCACACCGGCTTGGCAAACTTTGACAGGGTTCTGATTCTCTTTGTCGCTGTAAACCGGCACCCCCAATTGATCACCGATGACGTGCAGCTGATCGATCGCAGCAGGACGCTGGAGGTCAGCCGCAACTAACAAGGGCTTGATGTTCTCTTCCTTCAACAGTTGCGCAAGTTTGCCGCAAGTTGTTGTCTTACCACTACCCTGAAGACCACAGAGCATAATGATCGTCGGACCTTCTTTCTTCAAATGCAAAGAAGGATCAACGGGGCCAAGGATCGAGACCAGTTCGCTATGAACGATGTTGATCAATTCTTCGTTTGGTCGCAGGCTCAATAGCACCCGCTTGCCAAGTGCTCGCTCTGAGACTTGGGCCATGAAGTCCTGAACAACTTGATAGCTAACGTCGGCTTCGAGCATTGCCTTTTGGACAATCTCGAGCCCATCACGCATATTGCCCTCGGTCAGCTTGCCCTTACCGGACAAGCTCTTGAAAGCCGACTGCAGACCGTCAGAGAGGGACTCAAACACGAAGATTCAACACAAGACTGGGGGACCAAGACGTCAGCGGCAGATGCCACCTGTGGACCACTGAACAGAAGAACATCCATCCCATGTTGGGGCGGTGTGGTCCGGCAACGCGACAGTCTACGCTTCGAGGGCTTGCTTTGTAAATGGAGGCCATACGCCAATTTTTGTCGTAATTTGCAGGTTTATTGCTCCGGACGCAGCGCCGACAGGACCAACCCGTGTAATTTGCCGTTCGTGCCCACCCCATCTCCTCCACGACTGGTCATATTTCCGGCCCAATCCGAAAATTTTCCGCCTGCCTCTGTGACGACAGGCAGAATCGCGGCTACGTCCCAAGCGTTGCATTCGGGATCGACCATCACATCGGCTCTTCCCGTCGATACCATCAAATAGCCGTAACCATCTCCCCAACTGCGCGTCAGCCAAGTCTCTCTCTCAAGCTTTTTGTAGTTCTCCGCCGCATCTCGAGCGTCAAATGAGTCGACTTGGCTGGTTACGAACACTGCTTCTGTGAGTTTGGACTTATTGGAAACAGTCGCGCGTTTCCAGCTGTCCGCGGCGGATTGCCGATGCCAACAGCCTTTTCCAAACGCCGCGGCAGCCATTTCGCCCATTGCAGGAATGAAGATGACTCCCGCCAACGGTTCACCCTCAAATTCCAACGCCAAAAGTGTCGAATAAAGTGGCACGCCGCAGACAAACGATTTGGTCCCATCGATGGGGTCAACTACCCAGCGGTAAGGCGAAGTGCCTGGCTGTTCTGAAAATTCTTCTCCTTGAATTGTGTCATCTGGAAATTTTGAGCCAATTTGCCGTCGAACTAGCTGTTCCGCCTCACGGTCTGCCACCGTCACTGGTGAAGCATCTGCTTTTGCGTCGACAGCCAAGTCGGTTCGACCAAAGTAGCTCAAGGTGTGTTTTCCAGCTGCCTGAGCGACTTCAATCATGGCAACTAAACGGCCTTGATGTTCATCTGCCCACGCGTGTGGACCTTCATTACCGACGGTGATGTTTTCCATGACTAGTTCTTCTGAGGGGGTGGTTGCGTCCGAGCTTCGATCTAGCTGGTATTCTGATAATTTGAATTTGCTGAATACGCTGGGATCCTCGACGTGCCAGCGTACGAATTGTAATGGCGTACTCGAGGTTCTAAATCGATGCCGGGTTAAGGCGGCCTTGAAGTGAATTTGGATCTTCAGAAGTCGAGGCGGCAATGCAACGGGCCAAAGCGGCCGATGTCAGCGGTGACACGAAACTGGGAGACTTTCTTGCATGTCGGTAAGTGAATTGATTTAAGCGGCGTTTCAAGCTTTCACGGAGTTGGATTCAGATTCATTCTTATGGCGGCTTGGTGTGGTTTCTTCAATCGAACCAGCGAGACTGCCTGGAAAGAACGACTGATAGAGCAGCATTCCTGCACCCACTACCAGCAAACTATCGGCAATATTGAAATTTGGCCATGGATCCAGAAACGGAACACCGGGGATCTGAAATAGAATCCAATCGCGAACCCCACTTTGCCATTCTAAGAAATAGCCGGGTTCATCCACCCACCAAAGTCCTAAACGATCATATAGATTGCCGATAATCCCACCGGTAACCAGACCTAAGGCGGTAGTCAGCCACAGTGAGACCGCTGCTTTGAACCAAAACAGCCAGACACAGATACCGATTGCTGCAATGATCGAAAAAGCTGCAAAAATCGTCCCTTTTCCAGCGCCCAAGCCAAAAACAGCACCAATGTTGACGGCGGTTTCGATCCCGAAGTATCCATCAACGATCCACCAAATGTCCTTATTGCCGGGCAGGCCTCGCCAACTGAAAATGAACGATTTTGACCAAAGGTCAGCGATACCCCCCAAAATAGCCAAGCTCAAGAACAAAATGAGTCGTGAGGGGGGCACAAATGATTTGCCGGTTGGATGTCCTGTTGGAGCAAACGAATCCGTTGAATCTGTTCGTTCGGTAGCCCCGACCGCGGATGAGCCTCCAACTTTGGGGCTGGGTTCAGTCGTGGTTTTAGATCCATCCATGTCTTGCTGATGTGGAAAAAGAGTTCGGACGAAAAACGATTGGACGTTAGAATACTCGTTGCCCCATGCCCAGTCGAATTAGCAAGTTAGACTGTAATTTTCGACCTTGGACCAAACCCGAATCCAGCGATAGAGTCTCACTGCCGATCTAACTTTCTACGAGAGCCGAAGTTGGTTTCCACTATTTCTTTGCGATTTTGACGTAATAGCCATGCTGCAGACAGCCCAAGAGCACAACTCGATTCAAACGGATCTCGCATTTCAACGCTGCATCAACCCGAGGTGCGCGGCCACTTATGAGGCGAGAAGTATTCGCACTTCATGCGATAAATGCGGTGATCTGCTTGATATTGACTACCGATGGGACCGAGCCGCGGTACCCTCGAGTTTGAGAGAATTCGAAGCGGCATGGAGTGAACGGACCAATCCCGTTCGTTTCAGCGGTGTCTGGCGTTTTCATGAGCTGCTGCCGTTTGCCTCTCAAAAAGAGCTCATCACTGTTGGTGAGGGCCAGACTCTCCTGCAGCAAACCGACTTGGTAGGTGCCTACGTCGGTATGGATCATGGTCGTTTGCATCTGCAGTACGAGGGCATGAATCCGTCGGGAAGTTTTAAAGACAATGGAATGTGTGCTGCTGTTACACATGCAAACATGATGGATGCCAAGCGAGCGGCTTGCGCAAGCACTGGTAATACCAGTGCTTCGCTTGCGTTGTACTGCAGTGCGACGCAGTTGATGAAAGCTGTGATTTTTATTGGTAGCGGTAAAATATCTTACGGCAAACTTAGTCAGGCGCTCGACTATGGCGCGTTGACCGTCCAGATCGCGGGTGATTTTGATGATGCGATGATCAGAGTGAGGCAGGTTTCTCAGGAACTCGGTATCTATTTGGTGAACAGCGTGAATCCGTTTCGTCTTGAAGGGCAAAAAACGATCATGTTCCGGGTGCTCGAGGCTTTGCGATGGGAAGTGCCAGATTGGATCGTGGTTCCAGGTGGAAATCTTGGCAACAGTAGTGCGTTTGGAAAAGCGTTCATGGAGCTGAAAGCCCATGGCCTGATTGATCGAGTACCAAGATTGGCGGTCATCAATGCGGCAGGTGCCGACACGCTTTATGAGTTGTATGAACGTCGTGGTGTGCGTTGGAATGGCGGTAATGTCGATATGGATCCTATCGTTCAATACAACGATGAAATGGATCGTGAAAGTAAGAAAGCAGACACGATTGCAAGTGCGATCGAGATTAATCGTCCAGTGAATCTCAAGAAGTGTTTGCGAGCACTCGAGTTCATGGATGGTGTGGTTAGGCAGGTCGACGATCAGGATATTCTCGATGCCAAATCAAAAGTGGGCTCGGGGGGTTTTGGTTGTGAGCCTGCATCAGCGGCAAGTGTAGCGGGAGCACGAATGTTGCGACGAGAAGGAGTCATCGCACCCAGCGATCGAGTCGTCTGCATTTTGACAGGTCATGAACTCAAGGATCCGACAGCGACGGTCGCCTATCACACGACCGACCAGCAAGTTTTCAATGAAACCTTGGGAAGCCGTGGAGTGCAGAAGGCCAGTCATGCAAATCGAGCGGTTGCTGTACCGAATGAGCTCGATGACATTATCAAAACGATCCAATTGTATTCTTGAGCAGCGTCTTTCTGATTTGCGAATGCCTAATCAGGACAGCCGATCTTTGGCTTCTTGTGTAGCTGCGTACACCGAAGTGCCGATTGTCGGTACTTTTTCATCCGCCCTACCCTGCTCCGTTGCTCGATTCCCCGCTAAATTCATGGGATGAGCAATCCAATACAACTAATCGTGCACGGCGCTGCCGGGCGAATGGGACGACGGGTTGTGGCCTTGGCCGCAGACGACGCCAACTTTCAACTGATCGCGGCCGTGGACCATCACAGTAATCCGCTGATAGGCCAAGATGCAGGCTTGTTGGCAGGCATTGCTTCAAGCGGTGTTGTCTTGGGGTCGGACTGGCCCGAGGCAGCTCACGCTGTGATTGACTTCTCACTTCCCACCGCAGTGGACGCCTGTCTGCAGGAGGCATTGCAACGAAATTTCCCATTAGTGGTTGCGACAACCGGATTGAGTGATTCCCAGAAGGAGTCTTTAAAAGAAGCATCCAAGTCGATTCCAATCTGTTGGGCACCTAGCATGTCGATGGCTGTGAATTTGACAATGAAGCTAACACAGCAAATTACCGAGACGTTGAAAGGCGTTGCCGGTGGCCTGGATGTTGAAATTATCGAGAGACATCATCGTTTCAAGGCGGATGCTCCTAGTGGCACAGCACTTCGCTTTGGCGAATTGATTGCTGAAAAAATGGATGGAGATACAACTCATGTGCAGGGTCGCGAGGGTGAGACCGGCGAGAGAGCACGGAATGAGATCGGCTACCACGCTGTTCGTGTGGGTGACAACCCGGGGGAGCACACGATCGTTTTTGGAATGATGGGTGAGCGTATTGAGCTAAACGTAGCAGCAAGTAATCGAGATTGTTACGCATCGGGTGCTCTTGCAGCAGCTCGCTGGCTGCAGGGGAAGCCTAATGCGCTCTACAGCATGTTTGATGTGCTGGGATTATCGTGACCGGTAGTGTCCGATTGTGTATCTGTGAGCCTGACTCGTAGCATCATTGGGAGCGTGTTGATGGCGAAGTGCGATGAGGGATATCGCTGTGAAGTGTGCGGCGGTGATGTGACTTCAATCATTGACAGTGATCTTTACCTCCGGTTTGTGATTGGAGAATTGGATCCTGAAATCCTTCACACGAGCCCGGAACGTCACCTTCGCTGCAATCCCGTTCTTTCCCAGTTCATTCGATGCGATGGTTTTGAAAGTATTGCTGTGGAAGGTGATTTTGGGGCCGAGGCTCTCGATCCTGAATTTGTCGAAAATCGCATCAACTTAGTCACCCGAGGCTATTTGCGTCTGCAGGAAATTGCAGCAAGTGAACATGATGGCGATGTAACCCGTTATCCTCTGCCCGAGGCGATTGATCGTTATCGACGTGGCTGAGGCTCCGTAAACAGTATCAGTGTGCTCCGAACGGAATTGGTTCTGCGGGTACCAGAAGGTCAGATGCTGCGATCACCGGCTGATAATTGTTATTAGCGATTGCTCTCTTTTCAGATATGATGCGCATCATAGAAGTCGTAACGGCGTCTTCTGTAGTTCTACCAAAGCACCGGGATTGACGTATTGTGAAAAGTAATCTTTTCAAGCGAGGTTTTCTCAGCCTTGTCATGGCCCAATTCTTTGGGGCCATGAATGACAATATTTTAAAAGCTGTGCTTATCTTCATGGTGATTAATGGTGCGTGGGTCGGAGTCCTTGGGGAGTCAGGCCCAAGCATTGTAACTTTCTGTTTCACCATCCCTTTCATACTGCTTTCCGGTTTCGCTGGTCAGGTCTCAGATCGGTACTCCAAGCGAACAGTCACCTGGTGGGTCAAGAGTATTGAGATTCCAATCGCTTTGATTGCCGGATATGGTTTTTACGTTCAAAACCTTTGGATGACTTTGTTCGCGCTCATTGCACTGACTTGCCAAAGCGCTTTTTTTGGTCCCGCCAAGTATGGCATGATCGCGGAGTTGGTTGATGATTCAGATCTCAGCCGCGCCAATGGTAGCATTAATATGCTGACCAACTTGTCGGTGATCATCGGCACATTACTGGCCGGAATAGTGAGTGATGCATACTGCCCGCTTCCGCATCGGGATCCGGCCCTGGCTGATCGGCAAGTTAATAATGGCATGGATGAATTTGCCCTTTCTTATGATGTTCCCAACTTGCGTGAGGGTGAAGAAAAAGTTGCGATTCTCAGAAACCTTGGATTTGAGAAGGCCACGATAAGAGTGGAAAAAGTCGACGATGAAAAGAAAAGCGAAGTGCTTGATGTCGCCGACTATCGCGAGCCTGTTCAAAAACAAGACGATTCGACGATGCCTCAATGGCAAAAAGATAAATATAAGTTGGCAGTGTTGAATCCGTTTGGTGAGCAGGCGTTGCCCACGATTGCTCTTGTACTTGTGGCGGTTTTGGGATGGCTGGCATCGCTGTTGCTTACGCCACTACCAAAAGGTAACGCACAACTGAAATTCGAATTCAATCCTTTCAGTACCTATGTCGAAACCATCAAGGAGATGTCCAAAACTCGCTTATTGATGGTCATGATGGCATGGGGGTATTTCTATCTTCTAGCTGGAATCGCCCTGCTGATTGTGCCCGAATACACAGAGATCATGGACATCACGCGTAAAAATGCCAGTGTTCTGATGGGTGTTCTTGGGATTGCGATAGGGCTTGGTTGTGGTGTTGCAGGATTCATTTCCGGTCACAGAATCATGCCACGTCTGATTCCACTGGGAGCATTGGGGCTGATCGTTTTCTTTTTCTTACTGGCATTCGTTACACCGCCAGTATTGGGAATGAAGGCCAAATCCTACGAAGTGTTGTTCTCGAGCGTATCTTTCTTCATTCTGTGCGCCGGTTTTTCAGCAGGTTTCTACATCGTGCCGTTGCAGGCACTCTTGCAGAGTTTGTCACCCGATGGGGAACGTGGGCGGTTTCTCGGAACTGCTAACGGTGTTTCATTCATGTTCTTAACGCTCGCGTCACTCGTCGTTTTAGTGCTAGCCCCTGGGTTTAAGGGGGAAGAGTACAAAATGTTTTACTTCTGCAGTGGCTTGATGCTGGTGGGCGCCATTTACTTCCTTTGGGCTTTTCGCGGGACAGGCTTACTGATCGGTGGTGGAGCTTCAGGATTATCGCTGACCACTGACTCAGTCGCTGATGCGAACACAGTAGATGAGACCTTGTCCGAGGACGAGGATGCAACTGAGTGTATGAATGAGGACGTCAGTCTTTCCGATCGTAGTATTTCTGATTTAAAAACAGAAGAAAACACCGACACGTCAGGCGAAGCCGGCAATGAAAATGCAGAAGAGAAAACGGATTTTTGATCGAAGCGGTTGATCAAAAAAGGGGAGCCGTTCAAAACCCGACGAGCTCACCTCATTCATCGTTGTTGCGAAAGGGGAGGTCCATTCAGCGAATGCTTTGCGTTGCCTGACAGCCACTGAACGTCAATTCTATTCTTTGGTCGGCAACTGCAACCATTGCCTTCATTTGCCCACGCGATAAATCCGTGCGGTGATTTGCATTTGGCACTATTTCAATCCGCCCCTGCTGCAAAATCGGCCATTCTCCTATCTATTCTGTGGCAGCATTTAGTCGTGATAAGCTAGAGCGTTTTCAAATATTCCAGCACAGCTCGCCTTTCCGCGTCGGCCAATTCGGCGGGGTAATCATGACCGATGTTGCTTTTCCCAAATCGAGTTGTATCGAAGTAGCTGCGGCGAACTGCAGCATCAAGCTCATCGAATGGTACTTTCAGTTTAACTTCCGTGGTAAGGCCGACTTTTTCATTATCGAACGCCTCGCTGACAGGCCGCCAAACGGTGGGGCGTTTCGATGGATTGAGCAGGTGCCAGAGAGTAGGCACGCTGCCATTGTGGAAGTAAGGTGCTGAAGCCCATATCCCGTCCAGCGCTGGGGCAACGTATCCGTCAGGATCCACGACCGTAGTCTGTTCTTCATCCTCGTTGGCGTGAGCGAACCAACTCCGAGCATATTTTTTTCGCCCCTCTACTTCTAATGCGTTCAAACGCACAGGATCGGTTCCGATGTCGTTGATCGCGATGCGTCGATTGGGATAGGTGGGAGTGCTGCCATAGGTCCCGTGGCATTCAGCACACGTCTGCTCAAAAACTACCCTCCCCTGCTCTGCCATCATCGCGTCGATTTTCCCAGGATACTGCGGTGGTCGTAACGAGGAGATGTAGGCGTAGACATCACGGAAGTCCTCCTCGTGATTGAGGAAGAAGTCACGCCCATTTTCAGGAATCATCATGAACTGCATTAGCCCACGATGACCCTTCTGGGCGAAGCCATCGATGTAAATGCTCGGCTTTTTGTGAAAATTCCACCAAGCAGGTGCATCCATGTCGTGATGCATAAATTTCTGAGGGGCAGCGGTAACGATATTCAGATCCTCATCGCGTTGGCTCATCAGTCCCATGCCAAATACTACAGCGTTGGTCGTGCCATTCGTGGTACCTAAAGGAATCACCAACGAACCGACATCCATCCGCGAGAGAGGTTTGCCGAGCTTGAATTTTGTTTTGCGGATTTCTTCTGTCAGCGTTTGCAGGGCAAAGCGATTGTTGGGAGCTCCGGGAAATGGCATTCCATAAACAGATCCACCGTGGCACGAGAAACAGTTCATAGTCCAGTTCCCGTTGTCATCCACCACGTACTGAAGCGGTTTTTCAGGAGTTTCCGGTCGGGGGGTCAGACCGTAACGAGCAAAAGCCATTTCGCGACGCTGTTTAGCACTTGCTGCCTCGGCCTTCAAGCGAAGTGACTCAGGCCAACACTGCCAAAGGTTGTCGAACACCTCCTGCGTGAAATCGCTTGATAAAACCGCTTTCTCAGTCAGGACGCGATATCCGCGTTGTGCCGATTCTGAATCCGACTTCTCTACCTTCGAAGGTGCAGAGGTGATAGCAGTCTCAGCAAAAGTCAAAGCGTTAGCGATGAAAATGCTCGCATACGCGATGCAGATTGAACATAAACAGCATATTTTCGATCGCATCAGTAGATTCATTCATTACGCGGAAAAGGATACCGACCCTGTTAGTTTACACCGCTGGCAATGTTGTCTGCATAACGAGTCCCGCACGAAACCCTATTCCCCGGCAGCCGTCCGTATCACTGTTCGATCGAAAGTTCTTTTGTGCGAAGGGAGGAATGTTTGGCGGGACGGACCACTGAAAGTCTGCCGAATCCCAGTACTTCTCCAGTCGCTACTCGTTGCTTTGCTTTACTAGCCCCATTTCTGGTCAGGATGTAAGTCGGTCGCTTGACGTCTGCCAGTGGGATCACTGGTTGTAATGACGCACTGACGGGAATCACTTCACGGTCGAGGTGGTAGGGCCCGCGAAGCGGAAAACAAAGGTAATCCAATTTGGCGGTGTTTTTATTTTTGAATAGTTGTGGTGTGATCCAATTCTGGCCCTCAATCAATCCTGAATCGAGCAGGATCAGACTCTCGGATTCCGATTCTTGTTGCAACCACTCGCTTGCTCGGCGCCAGTCTTCTCCGCGGTTGACCAGTGCCACGGGAGAGAGTCGAAGCCTCCGCCATGTTCGCTGCTGTACTTCCAAGCAGAGTAGGATGGCGAACGCCAACGCGAGACCTGCGATCGTCGGCTTGTGTATTCCTTCAAGTCTGATTTGAACGTATCCAATGCAGCCGCCACCGAAACATGCCAATATGGGAAGGACGGCGATGAAATAACGGCGGTGCCAAACAGGTACCACTTCGAAGCTTGAAAGGCACCAATAGGCGGTTGTTGCAAGCAAGGGCAACGTTGCTAAGAAACACAATCCAATGATGGTCGGACTGGGTTTGCAGCCAGATTGCTTATCGCTGTTCCTGATGCTGTTAATTATCACGATTAGCAGTGGCGGGATGAAGGGGATGAGAAGCAGGCTGGGCCAGTCCCATATGTCCCATATTTGTTGCCAGTGCGTTGCTGTCGCAAAAGAACCCCACATCGATTTCTCTGCCCAACTTTGATCAAGAGTTGTTTTCCATAAGATCAGCATGGCCAAGGCAGTGATCGTGATCAGAGCTGCATCTAGCCACGTGATTCGTTGGAATTCGCGGGGGTTTTTGATTAACCATGTTCCGCACAAGCCAAGCGGAAGCCATGCCAATACGCCCAGCGAAGTAGGCTGACAGATTGTCGAAATTAAAATGGTGATAATCAAAAAACACCAACTGCCTGCACGCTGGTGGCGTGATTCACTGGACAGCAGTTGTAGAAAAAGAATGATCGAGATTGCGGAACACAGAATTACTAAAGCGAAAGGACGTAGTTCAGTTCCAAAAAAGAGCGAGTTGTTCTCGATAGCGAGAGTGAGTCCTGACACCAGACCTGCAAGCAAACTACTGGTCCATTTTGTAATGCCATAGGTAATGACGCCGCAGCCACCAGCCACAAACAAAACGCTATTGAGCCGCAGCATCAATTCGGAACCACCGACGATCTGCTTCCATATCCAAAGCTGCAAATAATAACAGGGCGATTGATGACCGATAATAGAACGCTGGTAGACACTACCAATGCCATCCGTCACGATCCAAGCTGAGTGCAATTCGTCAAGCCACAAGCTTTCATAACACGATGGCAGTCGTAGAAGGACCGCGATTGTGAAGACAGTGAGAGATATCAGCAGCGTAAACAATGCTCGGGGTGGTTGGCGATCCATCAGGTGAGATTCGTAGCCGAGGTGTTTGTGATTCTCTGAATGATCTTACACGCGGACTCAATCTGGGAGGCATCGACGTCCAAGTGGGTTACAAACCGAATGGCTTGCGGACCAATCGCAAAACACCTGACCCCTTGTTCTTCGAGTGTTGCTGCCAGCTTGTCGGCCATAGTCCAGTCTTCATCAACTTCACAGATGACGATATTGGTATCGACTCGGTTACCACGAATCGAGAGCGGACCACATGCTTCGCAGCCCTCCCGAAGACGCTGAGCATTATTGTGATCTTCTGCCAGACGATCGCGGTGCTGTTCCAACGCGTGGAGTGCACCGGCAGCAATGATCCCTGCTTGACGCATGCCTCCTCCAAACAGTTTCCTCGCGCGGCGAGCTTCCAGAATGAACGGGTGATCTCCTGCCAATGCAGATCCAACCGGAGCACCAAGTCCTTTACTGTAACAGACACTGACTGAGTCAAAGGGCTCAACCAGCTTCANAGGACTCAGGCCGGTGGCGACAGACGCATTCCAGAGCCGGGCCCCATCCAAATGCCTTTTCAGTCCGTTTTGTTTCGCCCAGTCGCAGATTTCTTGGACGGTCTGCTGCGGCTGAATTCGTCCGCCCCACCGATTATGGGTATTTTCGAGGCATACGAGTTGAGTTCGCACCATGTGTTCGTTTTCCGGCCGAATCAGGTTTCGGAGTTGGTCTACTTGAAGCACACCGCCTTCGCCAGCGACCGTTTGCGCGACCAAACCCGAAAGCTGGGCGAATGCCCCCTGCTCGTAATGATAGATGTGACAGTCTGCTTCACAAAGGAATTCGCTGCTTCGACCACAATGTACCCGGAGGGCGATTTGATTCGTCATGGAGCCGCTGGGCATGAATACGGCGGCTTCTTTGCCTAAAATCTCGGCGGTCAGCGTTTCCAGGCGTTCCACCGTCGGATCGACATCAATGACTGCGTCGCCTACCTCTGCTTTTGCCATTGCCTGCCTCATCGCGGGAGTTGGCTTGGTGACGGTATCGCTGCGAAGATCGATTTCTGCGGGCATTTGTTGAAAATTGGGTGTCAGAGTTGATTGGTATGCGGGTAAACAATTCGATTGTACCGGCTTATGATGGCAATCGTAGACGTGTTACCTTTCGCCCGGTTTCCAAGTTTCAACCCTGCTGTTCTGCCGTTTCGTCCACTACGAATCCCAAAATAAGAGTTCTGATTTGTCTGACCTTCAAATTCAGCGTGTTGACGCTCGCCAAGGATCCGCCGAGATTCTTCAAGAGTTGCGTTTGAAACTCAGTCCTCAAGGCGATGTCGTGAGTCCACGGGGGCGAGCCTTGACGGAGGAAGTGTTTGGGGCGGCCCTGACGCCCGTTGAGGTTGTGACCACGATCTGCCAGGACGTGCGAGAAACTGGTACCGAGGCTTTGCTGAAGTACAACAAAGCACTGGACAAGGCAGATCTATCAAAGGAACAGCTCCGAGTGCCCCTGAGTGAGCTGGAAGAGGCCCATTCCGCTGCAGATCCTGCTTTGCTGGATTCGGTCCGGCGGATTAGGGGCAACGTTGCAGAGTTCCAGCAGGCCATTTTGCATTCCGATGTGACGATTGAACCGCGTCCCGGCGTGACTCTTACGCAAAGATACCTCCCGCTGAACCGCATTGGCGTTTGTGTTCCCGGTGGTGCAGCAGCTTATCCATCAACCGTTCTCATGACCGCGGTTCCTGCTCAGGTTGCTGGCGTAAAAGAGATAGCGATCGTGGCACCGCCGACAAAGTTCGGGGCGTACAACGTGGATATGTTGGCGACCTGTCATGAACTCGGCTTACGCGAGGTGTATCGAGTGGGGGGCGCACAGGCTGTCGCGGCGATGGCTTACGGCTGCGATGCAATTCCAGCAGTCAATAAGATCGTGGGTCCCGGGAATTTGTTTGTCGCGCTCGCGAAGAAAGAAGCCTACGGTGTCGTGGATATCGATTCCTTTGCTGGCCCAAGTGAGGTGATTGTCATTGCAGATGAGACGGCGCGAGCCGATTTTGTTGCAGCAGATCTGCTGGCTCAGGCAGAACATTCGCCGGGCTCTGCGATCCTCATCACGTGGGATGAGAAATTGATTGATGCTGTTGAGAATGAATTGGTAAGGCAGTTGGATTTGCTGACTCGCAACCAATTAACGTTGGACAGCCTCGAATCATTCGGTGCCTTGATTCTCGTTCGTGATCAAGCTCACGCATGCGAACTGACGGACCAGTTTGCGCCCGAGCATCTGCACATCGAGACGCGAAATCCACGCGAAGAAATTGCTCGTATTCGAAACAGCGGTGCCGCATTTCTTGGGCACCATACTCCAGTTGCGCTGGGGGATTATGCTGCTGGTCCCAGCCACGTTCTGCCCACCGGTGGAACCTGCACGTGGGCCGCAGGTTTGTGTAGTAACAGCTTTTTGCGAAGTGGCAGCGTTACGGAATTTGATTCAGCAGCGCTGAACCAGATTGGTCCGGATGTTGTCCGACTTGCGAACAAGGAAGGGCTGACTGCTCACGCCCGAAGTGTGACAATTCGAGAGTCCTAAGTCAGACTCATCGAATCGCAGCCCCTTGTTCCCCGTTTTTAGCACCGTATTTTTGACCCTGATCGCCGACTCTGTTTGGTGACCTGACCTAGACTGGCTGACGAAAGCTCCCCACATCATGGCCGACAAGTCTCTCTTCCGCCCTGCCCTCGCCCGTATGATGGCCTACGCGCCCGGTGAACAACCACCACCGGGAAAGTACATCAAGCTGAATACGAACGAGAATCCATATCCGCCACCGCCCGCAGTGGTTGATGCGATTAGGGTGGCTGCAGGCGGTCCACTTAATCGATATCCCGATCCTATGGCAACCGCCTTCCGTAGGGCTGCCGCTGAACGATTGAATCTTCCAGGGCCGGATTGGGTGCTGGCGGGTAACGGAAGCGACGAGATTTTGACGTTACTGGTGCGTGGGTTTGTCGGCGAAGGACAAAAGTTGCGTTTGCCTTATCCAAGTTACGTCCTCTATCGCACCTTGGCAGATATTCAAGGAGCAGCTTGGGAACAGGTCGCTTTTGACGATGATTGGGCTCTTCCGGAAACTTTTGGGAAATCTGATCAAGACCTCCGGCTGGTATTGTTACCCAATCCCAACAGCCCGAGCGGGACCGTTGTCAGTCCGGATCGTGTGTCGCAGTTGGCAGACTCACTCGATTGTCCTTTGATAGTTGATGAGGCCTATGCCGATTTTGCCGAAGACAATTGTCTAGATCTTGTTCAACACAATCAGCGGATCATGGTCACAAGAACACTCAGTAAGTCTTACGGGTTGGCTGGCATCCGATTTGGTTTTCTCGTCGCACAGCCAGAGGTGATCGCTGAACTGGCCAAAATCAAAGATAGCTACAATTGTGATGGGCTGTCGATTGCCGCTGCAACGGCCGCCATGGGCTGTGGTGACTGGCTTCGGAAAGTTCAGGAAAAAATGAATGCCACACGGGGTCGCTTGGCAGAGCGACTGAGCGACCTTGGTTTCGACGTGGTGCCATCCCACGCAAATTTTGTCTGGTGCCAACACCCCAATGGGAAACATCAGCAACTTTACGAATTCCTGAAGAAAAATCAGATTCTCGTTCGATACATGGAATTCCCGGATTGGGGAGATGGTCTGCGGATTTCTGTGGGTACAGACGAACAGATCGATGCCTGCCTGATGATCATCGAGCGTTATCTGGCTTAGGCTCATCTCATTGTTTGGACATTCTCACTCTTGTAATTCTGGTAATCACATGACTCGCACTGCCTCGGTCGACCGCAAGACCGGAGAAACAGACATTCAGCTGTCGATCAACTTGGATGGCGATGGGGCTGGAACACGAAAATCAGGGATCGGTTTTCTTGACCACATGCTGGATCTATTTTCGAAGCATGCGTTGATCAATTTGTCCGTGGCTGCTGTAGGTGATTTGCATGTTGATGATCATCACACATGCGAGGATATTGGGATTGCTTTAGGGCAGGCAATGGATCAGGCGCTGGGTGATCGTGCAGGGATTCGCAGGTACGGCCATTTCACACTGCCGATGGATGAGTGCCTTGTCACGGCTGCAGTGGATCTGGGTGGGCGTTACGCTTTTGAGTATCAGGCACCCATTGCCGCAGCCAAAATCGGCACTTTTGATACTGAATTAGTCGAGCATTTCTGGCAGTCGTTCGCTGCCAACTCCAAATGCAATCTCCATGTTGTTCTGCATCATGGACGCAACGCCCACCATGTAGCAGAGTGCGTCTTCAAAGCCGTTGCCCGTGCGGTACGTATGGCGGTTGAAAATGATCCTCGCAGTAACGCGATTCCCAGTACCAAGGGCGTTCTGTAACGCAGTGTCAGTGAGCCGTTGGCTTTTCTATCGTGGGATGCGCGGTCAAGACTGTAGGTTGGGCTCGGCGGGGCACCAAGAAACCGACACACGCAAGCCCAATCAGGCACCCAACGACTGAGAGAAGATACTGATTAGACAGGATCACTATTCCAGACAGGATTATGGTGCCAATCAATGCGGCCCAACGTGCTGGCAGTATCCACAGGCCTATCCCGCTGACTGTTTCAACGATCACGGTTTGCCGACTGTACCACTTCGCAATTTCCTGCAACTCTTTCGGTTCATAGGTGTCGCGCAGGTAGTTGAAAACCCAAAAGTCACGGTCCACAAAGTAAATGTCAAATAACACTTCTCCGGACCAGTATTCGGGTGTCCATTTACCTGCTGCACCCCCAAGCAGAATCATCGAAATGATCAGCCGTGACAGGAAGGCAGCCCGACGTATCAGCAATTCTTGTTGACCTGTTTCCAAGCGGTGGGCTAACCACACGGACCAAAGACAGCACCACCAAACCGTCACAAATGTCATGTCGTTGTAACTGCCTTGGTGGATGCACATCAGGCTGATTCCAAAAAAGCCAAGCCAGCTACAGATTTTTTGCAGCAGGTTGACTGATGCGATCAGGCTGATCGATGTTGCCAACGCAGATCCCCAGAACGCAAGTCGAATGGTAGTGACAGACCTCAACCAGTCGGGGAAGAAAGGGTCTTCGACGGGGATGTTCGCATAAATGCTGTTAGCTTCCAGAAAGAACTTCCATTTCCAAAACAGGCTGATCAGAATTGCCGCCTGAACGAGCCGGTAGGCGGCAAGGGGCCGCTTGAAACCTGCTGGCTGCAGTCTTTGGAAGACCTGCGAGATTTTATTCATAGCGATTCCTCAATCTCATCAATGCGAATCAGTTTGTAGCCACCTTCCGCTTGAGCTTCGAGATGAAATTTCGATTCGAGGAATTGACCACGATACGACGATTTTAGGGTAAACCAACGATCCTGATTTGAAGATAAGAAGTTGTACCTGCCGGCGAAAAATGTGATGACCCTCGCTGGAAAATGATTGGCATATCTCCAGTTCTCATCGAGGATCATCATGACGAAGCCCGGCGGGTATTGTTCAACTTTGTACTGGTTTGCAAAGTTGTACATGGACGGAATAGGGAACTGTGCAGCCCAAACCGAAAAAGATGGGGTTCGAAGGTGAAACCGTTGCAAAGATTGCTTCGCGATGCCCGGGATCCACGGCATTAGTAAAAGCCATACAGCAATCAATCCGATGAATGCAAGGATGCAGCAGAAACTCAAGTCGCGTTGTTGCTCGTTATTAATAGAGGACGTGTCATTTAAATCGACCATGGGGATGTTCCTTCATTCCGCGTGAGTCTTAAATTGGATGAAACGTCAGGATTGCTCGATTAGTTGAAGTAAAGTTTCCCTTACCTGCTTCGGATTTGCGTTGGCATTCTTTTTCTTGGCCTGCCCAATCAACGCCCCAACGGCTTGCTGCTTTCCACTTTTCACATCATCGATGACTTGTGGGTTTGCGGCCAGNAATTCCCGGCAAAGCACCTCGATTTCATTGCTATCTACTGATTCAATGCCCAGACTCTTGATTGCTTCTTCGACCGAATCTTCGGTCTTTAGTAAGTGTGTGAAAACATCTCTCGCTCGTGCGTTATCAAAGTCACCTCTGCTCACGCGTTGTAATAAATCACCCAGTTGCTCAGCGTTGACAGCAAATTCGGCAATGTTTGCCTCGGTCTCATTTAGGGTCCGCATCACATCCTGTTGGATCCACGAACTGGTGCGTTTTCCATCTCCGGATTTGGTAGCGGCTGCCTCGAAATATTCAATCAAATCTCTACCTTGGTTCACGATGACATTCGCATCGTACAACTTGATACCATACTGGGTTTGCAGACGCTGGCAAATTTCGGCGGGTAGTTCGCCAAGGTTGGCTTTGGCTTCGTCCACACGGTTCTGCGGGATGCGAATTGGCAGCAGGTCTGGATCGGGGAAGTAGCGGTAATCAGCTGACTCTTCTTTTTCACGTTGGAGGAATGTTTTTCCCTTTGCATCATCCCAGCCGCGTGTTGTCTTGGTTTCGTCCTCAATCGTTTTGCCAGTCTCTTCCCAAGCATCGTATTGTCGATCAACTTCGTGTTCGATTGCATGCTCGACGGCTCGAAAGCTGTTCATATTCTTTATTTCAGCAATCGGCGTTGCAACTTTCTTGCCATCAACGTCAATGTGCAGGTTTACATTGGCGTCGACGCGAAGACTGCCTTCCTGCATCTCGCAGTCTGACACGCCAAGATGCGTCATTCGCAACTTGAGTTCATTCAAGTACTCTTTGGCCTCACTTGCAGAACGCAAGTCAGGATGGCTTACGATTTCGAGTAAGGGTGTTCCGCAGCGATTCAGGTCGATGCGTGAGTCACTTCGCCCGGTCGCCTCGTCATGCATGCTCTTTCCAGCATCTTCTTCCAAGTGCGCCCGGATAATGCCAATACGGCGAGATTTTTCAGGGTCTGCCTCGTCGGTGATGTCAAGAAAACCGTCAGCGCAGATCGGAAGATCGAATTGACTGATCTGGTATCCCTTGGGCAGGTCCGGATAGAAATACTGCTTGCGATCCCATTTTGTCATAGGCGGTATCGAGCAATCGATTGCCAGACCAGCTCGAATCGCCAAGTCGATCGCACGCTCATTCATTACTGGCAGCGCGCCAGGAAGGCCGAGACAGACAGGGCATACTTGGGTATTGGGTGGGGCACCGAAACGTGTGCTGCAACTACAAAACAACTTGGTCTGCGTTTTGAGTTGAACGTGTACCTCGAGACCAATGATGGTTTCAGTGGGATAACCGTCGCTGAGCGTCATGAGATTTCAGGATTCGAAAGTATCGGGGCGGAGTTTGTGAAAATCGGTCATTGCCTGATAGGCNGCACCAGCGAAAAGCAAGCGAGTTTCTTCCAATGCAGGGGCCTGTAGTTGGATTGCCAAGGGTAGCCCTGATGCATCTTTGCCAGCAGGTAAAGAAATCGCTGGTATGCCTGCTAAGTTGGCACCAACGGTAAAGAGATCACAAAGATACATCTGCAGTGGATCATCAACCTTTTCACCCAGCGGAAAAGCTGGTGTTGGTGAAACTGGTCCAAGTAGCAGATCCACCTGCGAGAATGCGGCGTCGTAATCACCCTTGATCAGTCGTCTCGCCTTGAGTGCCTGATTGTAGTACTGGTCTGCGTAGCCCTCGCTCAGAGCGTAGGTTCCAACCATGATGCGCCGCTTGACTTCTGCACCGAATCCTTCCGCACGGCTCTGACAATAGGTGGCTACCAAGGGGCCCAGTGACTCAGACTTTTCGGGAGCCAATTGTGTTGCTCGGTGCCCATAGTGAGCTCCGTCGTAACGCGAAAGATTGCTGCTAGCCTCGGAGGGAGCGATCACGTAATAGGTCGGTACCCAATACTTGCTATGCGGCAAGTGGATGTCGATTATCTCTGCACCAGCGTCGCGAAAAACTTCGGTTGAAGCCAAGACGGCTTGGCGGACGACCTCGTCAACCCCGTCAACGTCCAAAGCTTCACGCAGGATACCAATTTTCATTCCCCGTAAATCACCTGATTGTAGAGCTGCTTGGTAATCGGGAACTTCGTGATTGAGCGAAGTCGAATCGCGCGGCTCATAACCAGAGATGCATTGAAGCAGTAAGGCTACATCCTCGACTGACCAGCCAATGGGGCCAACTTGATCAAGGCTGCTTGCAAAAGCGATCAAGCCATAGCGACTGACTCGACCGTAGGTAGGCTTCAGGCCAGTTACACCACAGAAACCTGAGGGTTGGCGAATCGATCCTCCCGTATCTGTTCCCAGGCTCAAAGGCACCGTGCCTGCGGCAACACAGGCCGTCGCGCCGCCGCTACTACCCCCAGGTGTGCGAGACAGGTCCCATGGATTTCGTGTGTTTCCAAAAGCACTGCTTTCTGTACTCGCTCCCATCGCAAACTCGTCCATGTTCGTCTTGCCAACGATAATCGCATCCGATCTGCGGAGTTTTTCCACAACAGTGGCATCATAAGGCGGACGAAAATCGCGAAGCATGTTCGACGAACAAGTGGTCGGCATATCGCGGGTGCAAAGTACATCCTTGACAGCCACAGGGACGCCAGCCAATGGTCCAAGCTGCTCACCATTTCGTCGTTTCTGGTCAACCAATTCCGCAGCGGAGAGTACTAATTCACGATTGATATGAGTGAAAGCATTGATGCTTCCCTGCGTGGCTTCGATCTTATCGATCGCGGATGTCGCGATCTCCACAGCGGTCGCATCACCCCTCGATTGAAGTTGCAGTACTTCTTGAGCCGAATCGAGCATGAGTTACCCAGCAAAACGTACGAAAATGAGAGTTCACGATGGACGCTCATTATCTGCGATCCACGGTGAATCGACTAGCGGGCAATGCAGAAGGCGTGAATCGTGATTTCGCCGTTTGAAAAACCACTTTTGACCCGACTCACTTGGCATCAGTTTCTGCAAACACTGGTGCAGAATTTGCTCCTCGGAACTCCTAAGGTCAGGCAGAACTCCTAGGGTCAGGTAGTTCGCTTTGCTGGTAGGGTGAGTGTTGCAACGCAACCAGACGGACCGCTTGCAAGAGAAACGTCTCCTCCATGCAATTCGGCGATACGGTAGGCTCGGCATAATCCAAGCCCCAGGCCACGTCCGGCCTCTCTACCGCTGAAGTAAGGATCAAAGGCATGTTTTCGGGCTTGCTCGGATAGTCCAGGACCGCTATCGGCTACACGAATCCCAATGCTTTCGGAATCAAATTGCAGCGACAGGATGAGGGTACCTTGGCACCCGATGGCGTCGATCGCATTGCGAATCAGGGCTCGGATGGCCTCTTTAAGCATCGTTACGTCTGCACGAATTTCCCTTTCAGGGAGATGAGCCTCGCTGCTTTCGTTGGAGATCTGAATTTGAATGCCTTGCCGTTCACTTTCTTCTGTGAACGTCCCTGATACTTCAGCAAGCAACTCGCTGGGTACACAAGCCTGTTGCTCGAGTTCAGGTGGATTGGCATAGAACATCAGATCCGCAATCATTTCATGTGCACGATATACCTGATCAATGATTCTCTGTAGGGTTGCGGTGCGATTGGGGTCTGTCTCTCCACGTTGTAACTGTTCCGCACGAGTCGAAATATTTGCAAGAGGGTTGTTGATCTCGTGACTCAGGCCGTAGGCAAGTTGTTTGATTGCTGCCAACTTCTCGCCGTGTAATCTTGCGTCAAAGGCGCTCTCAATAAATTTTTGGTGCTGAACTGAGCGAGCCAACTCCTGCAGCACTGAGTGATTATTGTTCGGTTCTGTTGCCGCGGGTGTGTTAAGTTCAAATTTTACCAGCGGCCACTGTTCGCGCCATGTCTTGGATACTTGGGGACCGGTCACTTCCAGCCACAAGTGTGCATCTTCCATCCACCTGCTGGTAGGAATCGTGCGAAAATGGTCAGTCAGTTTTCTCCACCTTTTTTCAATGGTGGGTGTGATTTTTGGGGCGCCGAGATAAGCATCACCACTGGCNACTTGCTCAGTGACGTTGTGGGCATGCCACCTCACTAGCTCGTCCAATTCAACCGGTTTGGGACCAGAATAAGTCAGCGTGGCATAGATAAAGTATGGCGGGTCGCTTTTCAGCGCGCGACATNCCCGATCCCGAGCCGCTCCGTCCAGCGATGGATTGTTGCCGCTGCCGCTCCGCCGATCCATCAGCAGCAAGTGGCTGATAGCGTCAGTGGAACGCTCCGTTTGTGGCAACCACCACCGTTCGGAACCACGCCTCAAACAGGGTAATAACCCCATTGGACTTGTCCTCTTAGTGATATGGCTTTTGNGCATCCCACGGATCGAGCGGGGGGGGCTGAAAGAATCGACCCGTGTCTGTTTCATCTGCATGCGTGGCAGCGACTGCTCGCTCTCCACGTTAGCCTACCACGCTGCGTTCAATTTCAAGTTGGTCGCACGCCCGCCCGATCAGATCATCAATTGCGAAAGGCTTTTGCATGAAATCGTTCGCACCTGCCGTCTTCAAAGCATCGACCTTGCTGTGTTCGACCATACCGGAGATGCAGAGGATTTTGACCATGTCCATCGATGGATCACTGCGGACCCGTTGGCAGACTTCTTTGCCGTTGATATCCGGAAGCATGACATCGAGAATCACCAAGTCAGGTCGAAATTCTTTGACTCCCATTCCGGCGTCAAATCCGTTATTGGCCGTCCTGATATCGAACCGGCCATCACGTTCAAAACCATCCTTGATCAGATCGACCAAATCTTGGTCGTCATCTACGATTAGTAGCTTCTTCTTGCCACTTTCCAAAGCATCCGTGGGGATGCCATTTTCTTTCATGAACATGTAAAGCTGCTCACGAGGAATGCGGCGGAATTTGCTCCCGGGAACGCGAAAGCCCTTCAGAGAACCGTTGTCGAAACAACGAATAATCGTCTGCTGACTAACTTTACAAATTTTGGCTGCTTCGCCTGTCGTGAAGACCGTTTTTGTGGTCATGGCGGAAACCATCCTCCCTGCATTACTAGCCGTTTCGGAATATCGTGCTCGGCACAATCCTGTTCCGGACCTTGCAAAGCGGTACCAATTGATAATGGGGACAGATCTCTCGTGAATCCCCTGCAGTCGGCAAACATTGCTACGATTCCATCGCACACAATCGTCTAACAACTGGAGTCCATTATCTCTAGCAAACTTCCTGTCCTGCCGCACTAGCACATCTCGCTGCTATTTGCGTGAAGAACGCAGGTGGCAGGAAGCTCCGAGCCTCGCTGCCTTGCCAAGTTTGCCTTACCCCCGGATTCTATCGAATCTAGCCGGCAGGTCAAGATCTATTGAAATGTCGTAAGTTCTTATGCTGCAGGGTCTTATGGTTTAATGGCTTCATGTTATCCAAAAAAGAAGTACTCAATTGTCACATTTTTACTTAACAAGACCTTGAAATTGTAGATTCCCTAGTTCTTCCGTTTTGACTCCATGTGCGCAAGCACTAGGGCAAGATCCGCGGGTGTGATGCCGCTAATGCGTTTTGCCTGGTCGAGATTTAGCGGTCTGATTTTGGATAGCTTTTCCTTTGCCTCGTTCCGCAATGGACCAATCGTGTTGTAATCGAATGAGCTGGGGATGCGTTTTCCCGCAAGCCGGTGCTGCCGTTCCACTTCAACAAGTTGCCTGCCGATGTAGCCTTCATATTTGATGTCATAGAGGCATTGCTGAGCTGCTGTTGCTTCGATGTCCGCGAGTGCCGGAAATCGTTCGCATATTTCTGTCCAGTCGACCTCTGGTCGTCGTAGGTATACATCAGCCGTCACATTTTCGACCTTTGATTTCTTAAGCAGCTTCACGCCAAGTTCCATCTGGGAAATTTTTGTCTGAAATCGTTGGCGTCTTTCGTCGCTGATCAGCCCCAATTCATCGGCTTGCTGTGTTAGGCGTCGATCCGCGTTGTCTTGGCGTAGCAGCAGGCGATACTCAGCACGGCTGGTAAACATGCGATAGGGTTCATCAGTACCGGCTGTCACAAGATCATCCACAAGTACGCCAATGTAAGCTTGGTCGCGTGTGGGCACCCAAGGCGTCTTGCCTGCTGTTTGTCTCGCTGCATTCAAGCCTGCAATCAGTCCCTGCCCGGCAGCTTCTTCATAACCAGTCGTACCATTGATTTGGCCGGCGAAAAATAATCCTCCGACTCGTTTGGATTCAAGGTGCGGCCAGAGTTGTGTAGGAGGGCAGAAATCATATTCAACCGCGTAGCCGTACCGCATGATTCTTGCATTTTCCAGACCGCTGATCATACGAAACATTTGGTCTTGAACATCACGCGGCAGACTGGTCGAAATCCCGTTGACATAAACTTCTTGTGTTTTCCAGCCTTCTGGTTCAAGAAACAGCTGATGTCCTGTCTTGTCTGCAAATCGGACGACTTTGTCTTCAATGCTGGGGCAATAACGCGGGCCACGCGAATTGATTTGTCCACTGTACATCGGTGCTCGATGAAGGTTGGCCCGGATCAAGTCATGGACTGACTCATTGGTGTAAGCAATGTGGCAGGGCAGTTGCTCAACTGAGATCTTGTCAGTTAAGAAAGAAAAGGGTTGCGGTTGGTCGTCGCCTGGCTGTGACTCAACTTTGGAGTAGTCAATGGTGCGTGCATTGAGTCTGGGTGGTGTGCCGGTCTTGAACCTTTCAACCTCAAATCCGAGGCGTTGCAAGGCTCCACTGATCCCAGTGGTGGTACCCTCCCCTGCTCTTCCCCCGGCAGTCTTTTCATCGCCAGTATGCATGATGGCTTTTAAAAACGTGCCGGTGGTTAGTACAACTGTAGGTGCCAAGTATCGAGCGTCGCCACGAACCGTAACACCGAGAACACGAGTTTCTTGATCGCTTGTTTCCGTGATCAGGTCCTCGACAGTTTCCTGACGGAGGTCAAGGTTCACCTGCTGTTCGATCTGGCATTTGACGTAGTGCTGGTATGCTCGCTTATCAGCTTGTGCACGCGGGCTGTGCATGGCTGGTCCTTTGCGGCGATTCAGCATTCTGAATTGAATGCCGGTGGCATCGATCGCCTTGCCCATCAAACCACCCAGTGCATCAACCTCACGCACGATCTGACCTTTGGCGACGCCACCGATGGCTGGATTGCAGGACATTTGGCCCACCGTGTCGAGATTGGTGGTTAATAGAGCGGTGTGAGCACCGGTACGGGCGGCCGCCGCCGCAGCTTCCGTGCCGGCGTGCCCCGCTCCGATCACAATGACGTCGTACTGATAGCAGTTGCTGCTCATGGTTTCAGGGGAGGATGGGTTTGCAGGATGAGGGAAGTGCATGATTCGAGGTTGGGATTTGCGGATTAGGCAATCTGAGGCTGATCAACTGTTTGTATACGCGGGCTGGTAGGTTCAAGCAGTTGTGGTAGCAAAATGCTCAAGAATCTGGACGCCGGTGGTCGAATCCGACTAGGTGGGGGTCGGTCTCTTGTCCCCTTTACCGTCATTTCACTCGATACTGAGGCACGGCCGACGAGATGCGACTGGTCACAATAACGAGTTTGATTGCCGTTCTCGGCACCTTTGCTAGCCCCATGCTGATGAAGTCGGCTCTGGCTGTCGAGGTGTCCGACACGAATGTGCGAAAATCCGTGCCCTCGGTACAACGCCCGAGCAAGGGCTGTTTCATCCTCGGTTCACACTCATTCTCTATCCCCTTCACCGTGGACCAAGCAGGGGCCCAACCTGTTGCGGTGCGACTTTTCGTGTCTCGCGGATCGGGCAATGCTTGGAAGCTGAAAGACGAGGTTCAGCCAAATGCTGCCCTGAAGCAATTCCAGTTTCAGGCTGAGGATGATGGTGAATATTGGTTCGCTACTCGTACTATCGATGCAGCAGGACAAGCCCATCCCCTCGGCGAGATCACGCCGCAACTGAAAGTATTCGTTGATACCACCAAACCTGCAATTGCCCTCGAAGCTGAAGCAGATGAGAGGGGAAGAATCTATGCAGCGTTGAATATGGACGATGCAACTCCACTGAAAATGGTCCAACTCCGCTACGCAACCGATACGCTTAAATCCTGGCAGGCTGTTGATGTGGCCAAGAAGCCCAGCAGCAGGGAAATTCAGTTTGATCCAACNCAAGGTTGGAAGTTGTTGTCACTGCAGCTCATCGTTTCGGATGCAGCTGGTAATCAAACAGTGATCAATCAGATGGTCCGCAGGCCACGTGTAGCAGATGGAAATACCAACCGCTTCGCATCCAAGCCAGCTTCCGAGCCCATCGCCGCCAAGTCTTTGCCGTATCGAATGGATGGTGAGCTGGGAATCAGCGCGGAGACGGTTTCGGGTCCAGGTGAACCACCTATGTTGGCGCCCTTGCCAAATGGTACCACACCCTCAATCAATCCCCCGCCTGCAAATTCAGCTTGGTCTCATCCTCGTTCGGCAGGAAACGCTCGCCATCTACAAGGCGTAAATGACCATCATTTTCAGGGAGACGAGCTGTACGGTACAGCTGCTCAGGCCAATGCTGCAGCAGCCCAGATGACTTCACGTTACCGAGGCGTACTGCCATCTGCTGCAGGCTCACAAGTTACCGTAAGGTCACAAATGCTGAAACAGACTCCTGATTCTGCAGCAGTCTCGCCGTCCGAAGTGACTCCGCAACTGCAGGGCCGCTCGCCTGTTCCTNCGAATGGTGTTCCTTCCAATGGGACTATTGTTAATTCGCGTTCTGGGATGGGCTTTGCACCTCCGTCGGTTCGAGGTGCAGTTCCTGCGATGCGAGGTGCAGTTCCTGCGATGCGAGGTGCAGTTCCTGCGATGGTGGGGTCAGAGAGGGCATCGTCGGCTTTGCCACCGCCAGCCACGCCCATGCAAATTGGCGAGGGCTTCGGATTAACTTCACCTCAGTTTCCATCACCAACGCAGGAAGCACAGAGAACGCAGGAAGCACAGAGAACGCAGGAAGCACAGAGAACGCAGGAGGCACAGAGTAGGGCTTCCATACCTGCGGGCGTAGCGNATTCCAAATCCGCTTCAGAACCACGAACAGTGGCTGAGGCCATGCGTCCGATCACAGAAGAGTCCGCCTTGACCAAGTTACAACAGGAGCAGATTCCTGCCCCGAAACCACAACTTGAGGCTGAGCGTTATCGTTCTGAACGTGCCACCACTCCAGAATCAAAATCTGCCATGCAGCGAGCTCCTGTTCGATTCAGTGATAGTGAGCGATTCAGTTTAGAATACGAACTTGAAGCTGTTGGCAGTCAGGGTGTCGAAGCGATTGAGCTATATGGAAGTTTGGATCAAGGCAGCACATGGTCGCTGTGGGGGCAGGATCCAGACCGCAGCAGTCCCTTTGACATTGAGACCAAGGGAGAGGGGGTATTTGGTTTCCGGATCGTTGTGGTGGGAGGAAATGGGTTGGCCAGTCCACGTCCTTTAGCGGGTGAGGCGCCGGATATCTTTGTGGTTGTAGATCGTGCTCGCCCAANTATTCGCATCACCGGAGCGAGATACGGAGAAGGTGATCGTACCGGTGGCTTGGTGATTCGGTACGAGTGCAATGATACCAATCTTCCCCGTCGACCCATTGGTCTTGCATTCAGCGGTTCGCCTGATGGTCCTTGGACCACCATTGCCGCTGGGCTTGAGAATACTGGGCAGTACGTTTGGCGAGCTGACCCGAATCTGCCGAGGCAGTTGTACTTACGGATTGATGGAACCGACCAAGCAGGTAACGTAGGAACCTACATTCTGGATCAGCCGATCGATACGCAAGGGTTAGCACCGCGGGCTCGGATTCGTGGTTTTCAGCCGTTGTCAGGCAATCCACCCGCGAATGCCGGGCAGACTGCTCTGCGGAGCGACGGCTCGTTGAAGTAGTGATGGGTGATGAAGGGTGTTGCCTGCTCTTAACGGTGATGCTTGACAGCAGTTTGCCGGTCGCAACTTGGCGATAGGATTGGTATGGTGTCACGCATGACACTGATCCATGCCTTCGANTTGCTTGAAAGCCCTCCCGACAAGTTTGCCGACGCGATAGCCGTGTTCGGTAATGATAGTACCTTGCGATCGTGGGTCTTTCAGCTTCTGTCGAATCAGGGAGATCTGACACAGTTTGATGGCGAGCAGGCCAAGTGGTCAGACCTGCGTGACGAATTGGCGACCGCCTCACTCTTTGATTTTGGCGGTAAACGTACCATTCTGTTACGAAACGCCGATAAGTTTTTGAGCGATTGTCGGCCTCAGGTTGAACAGCACCTGGCCAAGTCGACAACGGCCAGCCGATTTGTTCTAGAACTCGATTCGCTNGCTTCAAACACACGTGTTTACAAGGCGTTGCTGAAGCAGCATGCATTGGTGGATTGTCGGATTTCTGCTGGCAATAAAGGGCCGAATCCTTCGCTTGCCAAGCGGAGAGCTTTCCTGATGGGATATGTAGCGAAACGTCATTCAACCAAGTTGACCCGTGACGCGGCTGATGTGTTGATGGAGATGGTTGGTGACGAAATCGGCATTTTGGAGACGGAAATCGCAAAGCTGGCACTTTACTGTGAGCCCAAGCAGAGCATTGATCAGGCTTTAGTACAGGATGTTGTCGCTGGTTGGCAAGGTAAAACAGTCTGGCAGATTACTGATGCAATTGTGGCAGGAGATGCGGCGGAAGCGTTGCGGCATCTGGACAAACTGCTGGGTGGAGGGCAGCCGCCAATTGCGCTGCTTCCGCAGATCGCTTGGTCGTTGCGGCGGCTTGGAATGGCTACATCGGTCTATGAACAACATGAGCGAAGTGGCAGGAAGTCACAACTCGAAGATGCTCTGTCCTACGCAGGTTTCAATCGTGGTCCAAGTGATGTCCAGAAAGCAAAAAAACAACTCAGTCGAATGGGTAGAGATACAGCTAGACAACTTTTACCATGGCTGCTCGATGCCGATTTGCGTTTGAAGGGTACGCACAGTAACGATGGACGCGACCGTTTTCTTCTTGAGAATCTCGTCATAAGATTGGCAAAGGAAGCCATTCAGAAGAAAAATCCTGAAAAGTTGTCCGCAGCAACTGTATGATTTTTCAATTCATGCAGTTGATTCAAATCCCCGATGGGATTTCGTTCGGCAAGCGGGCAATGAAGTTGGTTGCACCCCGCGGCGTTTCCTGCATCCCTTAACAAACCTTCGGCAGCACTGTCCTGCTAGAAGATTGCTGGGGATAAGGAAATGTGGATCAAAATTTTTGTATGGGCTGGTTGCGGCGGTTCACATGCGATCACTTGTGCCCTTGGTCAGTGCCATGAAGGCTGACTCAAGATCAAGTTCCTCTTCAGAGAAACGACGCAAGTCGATGCCATTTTCGATGAGCAGCTTGGGTAGTTCACTGTATTGCTCAATTCCACTTTCCAGAATCACTCTCATCGCATCATCCCCCAATTCACATGCTTGGACTTTTTCGTGTTGACTGAGCAACTCCGCGATGTTTTCCAATTTGGTGCGATCAGCAGGTTGGATGACCAATACCGTATGCTCTCGCACCATACGAATGACCTCGCCCTTGGTGGCGTTCTGCTTCAACTCCCCCTTGTCAATGATGCCTACTTTGTTGCACACATCGGCGAGTTCAGGGAGAATATGACTGCTAACAATGATGGTTTTTCCCATTTCGCCGAGTTTGCGTAGCAGGTTCCGCATTTCAATTCGCGCCCGGGGGTCCAAGCCAGATAGAGGTTCATCGAGAAGCAGGACTTGTGGGTCATGCAGGAGCGTGCGAGCGAGACCGAGTCGCTGAGTTTGTCCGCGCGACAGGGTGTTGGCAAATGCATCACGTTTGAAATCCAAATCTACCACGTCGAGCATTTCGTCGACGCGTTTTCGACGATCTTGACCGCCAATGCGGTAGGAGGCGGCAAAAAACTCCAGATACTCGACAACAGTCATGTCGTCATAAACACCGAAGAAGTCAGGCATGTATCCGACAAGACGGCGGATTTCCTTGGGGGCCGTATGGACACTGTGGTCACACACATAAGCTTCTCCCCAAGTCGGTTCCAAGAGCGTGGCTATGATCCGCATGGTTGTGGTTTTGCCAGCACCATTGGGGCCGATGAAGCCAAACAGGTCACCCGCTTGCAAATCCAGGTTAATGCCTTTGATTGCGAAAGCGTCGCCATATTTTTTCGTAAGGTCAACCGTTTTGATCATGGCAGATTTCAGACGTTATGAGGATGCGCTAGCCAGCAGGAACTGGTCACGCTTTGATTTCTGTTTTGGGGGCATCAACGTGGTGAGGTGCGGGGCAACTGGCCCACTGATTTATGATGCCAACTATAAATCTTTTTCACTCGTGACAGGGAGGACGAGACGAATCATAGTCAGGCTCTTGCCATTCCCTTCAATCTCATTTTCTTTGTTACTCAGTTCAAGCGTCGTCAATTCATCAGCCAACCTGCCAATCAGAATGCAACGATCTTCTGAGAGGGTGTGACTGAGGTCGAGTGAGGACAAAGCGTCGTCACGCAAACCTGTGTATCGGTTACCACCTACGGTGTTGTGGAACATCAGCATCTCTGCAACACGATCGGGAAGTTCGACCGATGAAGGGTCCCATTCCTCGGTGTCACGACTGCTCTCCAATGCGGTTTGTCGAGACAAACGCCAGCGAAAGTTCTTTTGACGCAGGCCATCAATGCGTTCAATACGGCCACCCGCAGGGAATCGCGTTCTTAACAGATAGGCCCAATTCCGATAGATGAGCATTCCATCCAGAAGGTCAACAGGAAGTGGGTTCACTAACTCGCCCTTCAATAGTTCGCTTCCAACACGTCGCTGCAAGCTTGGGATGTTGGTGAGTTTGGGCTTGAAGCGAAGCAGAGTTTGGACGCTCTTGCTGCTCCTTGCGGCTAGCGGCGCACCAAGAATTGAATTGTGCAGCAGCCCCGCAGGGACACCGGTTTTGTTGACGCCACTCTTCTGCATGCGAATCGTGTAGGGCGGCATTCGTGTATCTTCGATTGCAATCTGAATTCCCCCGTATGTCTGGCCAGGATAGCCTAGCGGACTTAGGAGTGATTGTTGGATTGAGTCGGTAAGCTGGTAAAAGTTGGTTGACTCATCGATGTCGATATTAAGTAGAGCAGCATCATGCGAGTAGATACAGCTTGCCTGAAAACCTCGACCCAAACCAGCAATCGCATCGATGTCGATGATCTCGACGCGATTGCACCGGATAATTCCTGTCTTGGCATCAGTGGTTGAAATACCTCTGTCTAGATTAGGCCGCGCCTCGTACATGAGGACAAGTGTCAACGCAATTGTAAGAAGGGGAAAGCTGAGCCAGCCCAGCAAAGGACGTCCCAGGAAACGGTTGATCAGCAGGTAGTCCAAGGGACCAATGGCGGCGATCAGAGCCATCAGAATAATTGAGACAACAGAAAACCCGAACTTCCGCTTGACCTCAAACTGGTCAAGTGTGGCTCGAAGTTGCCCCGCGAGGTCGCCATACGCTGTGCCGCGATTTGTGATCGCAATATCTTTCTTGTCAGGCAGCAATATATCGCCAGTCAGCTGTGTCATCAGATCAAGACGTTCCGGCCAACTTGTGAACATTTCATCATCGAGGTCAGCTGCGATCGCGGTAATGCGTCCGAATCCAATGTTGTAAACCGCAGCCACAGGCAGGCTGACGCGTCGGGTTGTCTTCCCCGTGATGAGCACCGTTCCACGTTTTCTGGGTAATTGGATACCTGTGAAGTTTTTCAACGGGCTTTGGGTTGAAGTATAGGTTTCGATCGCGGACGGATCGATGGTGGTTGTTTTGGGTTCAGTGATTCCAAGCAGTTTTTGAAGCCAAGGTGCGGCTTTGAAAAGATCTTGGCACGCTATGCCTAGCGTAATGAAAATATGCCCACCACCAGTGACCCATTGTTCAATGGCCATACGCTGTTGTTTTGTCAGGGCTCGCAGTAAATCAATTCCGGCTGCATTAATCATGATCATGTCGACGCCCTCGTAACCGATCATCGAATCGGGGAATTCCATCGGGGCTGTCGGCTTGGAAACCGCGATTGAGGCATCACGATTTAACAGCTTGTTGGCCCCTACCTCATCGACTCCCAGTGGATCTCCGATCACAATGATCCAGTTCATGTCCAGTGGAATCATGGCAGGGCCACGAGATGGTGAACCGATGGTAGGAAAGCGACCGGTCGAAATCATGGCGTCACCATTCCTGAGAATGAGTGGGGCAGCTTCGCTTCCCGGAACTGCGTAGGCCCAATCTCCGTCGGTAACGTCACCAGCCTGTTCGTAAAGAACTTCGGCTCCGTCTCCATCGCGTGTTTCCAGCGTGGTGACATTTTGAGAACCGGAATAACGAATGCCAGTCCAAACACCGACTCGGTAATGACCTTGAATCCCAAACAGGACCTCAGAAGACCCATCTTCAGCGTCCGCGGTCCGGCCATCGGTTAATAGCAGGCACACTGTCCACAGAGCGGCACCGATCAAGTAGAGCAATTTCGACATTCAGACTCGCGTGTGCTTTAGGGCTTCTCGGAATTGGGGCATTCGCAAACCAGACGGCTACAACCTGGACAACCACGGCCGTATTTGGCTTGTAATGCAGTGTTCAGGTCAATTTCGGCCACGTTCGCGATGGTCGCCAACCAAGCGATCACGTCCGCAAATTCCTCTGCCAAATTTTCTCGATCATTTCCTCGGAGCGCCGAGGCTAACTCGCCGATTTCTTCCATCAACCACATGAAAGTGCCATCTGTCCCTCGGGCAGCATCTTTTTCGTAGTACATTTGGCGGATATGACGCTGAAGATCAGCAATGGACAGCTCGTCTGTAGATTCGGACGATGTTGGCATGAAATGAGGCGTGATTAGGGTTTTTGCGGTTGTTTGGGCCAGACAGGGGCCCTGATGGACCATCATCGGCGGAGATCCATCGGGAGACAGCAAGATATCCCGCTGCACGACTGCACGGTAGTCAACTACAGTGTTGGGGTCATTTTGGTTCCGTTCTTATTCGCTCATCTTGGTCAAATTTCTTGACAGAGTCGTCCCGACCGCAAAAAAAAACCGCCGAGGGTGTGACACATGCACCCTCAAACACCGATTCGTCCGGAGGTGGCGAGCCTGGTGTACCGCGCCAGCATCGAGGTGTACCACGCCGGCATCGATTAGTTGAAGGTGATGGATCTGACATTCGTGAGACCGAGGATGTTGCCTACACGACGGAGCAAGAAGAAGATTCGTCAGAGTTTGCGAAATCAGCTCCAAGTTGCGAAAAGCCCGGCAGCCGCGGCCAAGCTAAATCGAAAACAAAAAAAAGGTCGAAGGCAAACTTTCATCACTACCCCTTTTACTCACCTCGTTTTTGGCATGGGATGCGTCCCAGTTCCTGGTTGAGTTTGCTTCGACAGGGGCGGTTTCGTATCCATCCATCTCGCTTGCTGATGGCAATAGCGATTTCATTTGCCACTCCATTCAATACTCTCCTCGCTTTGCTTCAGGACGTCATTTTCCGCCGCAAATTGGAAGAGGCAGAACTTCATGGTCCGCCAGTGTTCATCGTTGGGCATTGGAGAAGTGGCACAACTTTGTTGCATGAGTTGATGGTCCGTGATGAGCGTTTGAGCAGTCCTTCTACTTTCCAATGCTTCGCCCCGTGCCATTTTCTGGTGACCGAGTGGTTTTTTCGGCGTTTTGCAACGTGGTTATTGCCTGGTAAGAGACCGATGGACAACATGGCGGCCGGATGGGATCGGCCGCAGGAGGATGAATTTGCATTGATGAATTTAGGTCAACCCTCCCCTTATCGGCGGATCGCATTTCCTAATGAGCCCGCGGTGGACATTGACTATCTCGACTTTGACGGGGTACCTGAAGAAGGAAAGCAGGAGTGGATGAAGGCCTTGCGTTCGTTCTTGCTTAAAGTGAGTATCGGTACCGGACGACCACTGATTATCAAAAGCCCCACCCACACGGGGCGTGTTGGCTCGTTGGCTCGCGAATTCCCCGAAGCAAAATTTATCCACATCACACGAGATCCGAGGGATCTTTTTCCCTCAACTTGTCGTTTATGGCGCGGTCTGGATGACGTTCAGGCGTTGCAGAACCCTACCCATGATCAACATGAAGATTATGTTGTTGAGTGTTTGAGGCGGATGTACAAAGCCTTTCATGAGCAACGCAAATCGATTGACTCCACTCGCATAATTGATGTTCGTTTTGAGGATCTCACAACCAATCCAGTGGAGACACTGCGAAGTATCTATGAGATACTCAGGCTGAGTGACTTTGAATCAGTTGAGTCAACGATTCGCGCATGGGCAGATTCAGAACATAAGACTTATCAACGCAACCATCATCAACTTCCATCCGAAAAAGAAGCGATGATTTTGAATGAATGGCAGGACTACTTTGAACGTTACGGATACAGGTAAGCGAACCATGATACGCAAATTTTGTGATCGTTCTCTTCTCGTGTTGCCATGGCTTGTGCTGACAGTGGGTTGTCAGCCAGCGAAGGAGGAGCCAGTTGCAGGTAATAATGCATCTGCGAACTCAATCGATGCTGTTGCAAGCCAAGATGCGAATGCTGATGCCAACCCGTTGCCTAGAGTGGAAGTAACTGCTGAGCAATTGCTCGCTGCCCGTTTGCCTCAGGCAGAGGTTGCTGAAGGTTGGATTCGGTTATTTGATGGCTACACGCTGTTTGGATGGCAGGTGGCCGGTGACGCAAACTGGAGAGTTCAGGATGGGAGCATTGTTGTTGATGATGGTGAAGCCTGTTTGTTATGCACCTCGGTTCCATGGCAGAACTTTGAACTGATATTGGAATACAAAGCGGGCACTGACACGAATAGTGGCGTGTTTCTGCGCACACCTTTGAACCCGGAAGATCCGGGTGAGGATTGTTACGAAGTGAATATCGCGCCAACCGACAATCCGTATCCAACGGGCGGAATCGTCCAACGAAAGAAGGCAACTGAATTCAAAGTTGACTCAGATGAGTGGCATTCCATGAAAATGGTGATGGCCGGAAAACGGTTGCAGGTTTCAGTTGATGGGACCAATGTCTGTGATTACACAGACGCGGTGGGCATTGCGAAGGGAAAAATTGGTCTTCAGCATAACTCTGGTAGGATCGAGTTTCGCAATATTCGACTGCGACCATTGGGTTTGCGTTCGCTGCTTGATGAAGAATTGACGCAGTGGACGAAGTATCCAGAAATGCCAGGTGAATTCAGCATGACTGACGAGGGTTATCTTCGGGTGAAAGGCGGACGAACGCAGTTGGAATCGAAACAGCCGTTTGATGATTTCGTGCTACTTGCGGAATATAANCTTCCCTTGGATGAAATGAATTCGGGAATCTTTTTTCGTTGCATTCCCGGTGATGTCATGATGGGCTATGAATGCCAGCTAAGTAATGAAATTAAGAATGGTAATCGATTAAATCCGGCAGACTGTGGTACGGGAGGAATTTTCCGTCGGCAAGATGCGCGTGTGGTAGCAGGTGAGACTGNCAAGTTCGCCACCGTTGTGTTGGTGGCTCACGGTCCATCCATGGCAGCCTGGGTCAACGGGGTTCAAGTGAGTGACTGGTTTGATGATCGCAAGAGCGATGAGAATCCTCGGCGTGGTTTGCGACTTAAGGCTGGCACGTTCATGATTCAGGGTCATGATCCCGGCACTGATGCTCTTATCAAACAGTTCAACGTCGCTACGGTGGATGATGCGGTCCCGAGTGACTGATCGTTTCATGGCCTATCATTTTCGTTCGCCAGATCGGATCGATCGAGTGCACGGATGGGCATGATGATTTCCTAAGTCGAGTACGGGATCATTTCAGTCGTCAGCTCCGGACGCATCTTTAATGACAAATCTGGCATGTAGACGTGCCACTTGTCTCGCAAGTCCGGCTGATTCCACGCTTTGTACGACTTGGTTAAAATCTTTGTATGCTGCCGGTGCTTCGTCTCTCGGGTAGCGGCGGCAGTTGGTCAGAATGTCCGCTGCNTCAAANGAGGCGTCGACTTGCTGTTGGTCAAGTTCCCTGATTGCTCGACGCCGACCCAGTCTGCGCCCGGCGCCATGATTAACGCTGTAGCAACTTCTTTNCGCACCGGGCAATCCAACCATGACTGCAGAGCCAGCTTGTGGATTGCCAGGAAGTAGAATCGGGTGTCCCGTGTTTGCAAATGGAGTGCTTTCAAGCGTGGCATGACCCGCAGGCAGCGCACGTGTCGCACCTTTACGATGAACCCATGTTGACACCCCCTTGATGATTTCTCGTTGTGCGATGTTGTGACTGATGAAGTACACAAGCTCACCTTGGGTGCCGGGTANGACTTCCTGAAAAGCTTCCAGCACCAATGCATTAATCAGTAGGTGATTGACAGTTGCGAAGTTTGCACCCATCGCCATGTCGTTCAAATAGTTATCCGCTTCTGTGGTGNCAAGCGGTGCGTATACCAGCTGTTTGTCGCCAGCCGGGTATGGAATTTTCCAACGATCAAATTGCTCTTCGAGAATACGGAATTGTCCTGTCGCAAGGCAGTGTCCAATCCCTCGCGAACCGCAGTGTGAAAGGAACGCAATTTTTCGGTGTTGCAATCCAAAGACACTTGCAACCGACTTTGATGGCTCATCGTCCAGAATGTCGACGATTTCGCATTCACCGAAGTGGTTTCCCCCACCGTAAGAACCCAGTTGTTCAACTTTTCGATCGTAGTTCGGCAGGCCTCGTCCACCCTGAAGTTCTTCCAGACGACGTACCAGTGAGTCGATATGGCCATCGTGCCCAGTATGAAATGGGTCTTCACATCTTCCAGCCCAAAGATCGGGGATCCCCAACTTATCCGTGACTGTACGAGAAGCACCGCGTGTCAGNACCTCGTTTCCNAGCGACTTGGTGACTCTTCGGCCGTTGGGAACGTGTCGTGAGCCCTTCCCTGCTCCGGTTGGTATGCGGCGACTAATGGCATGAATCAACTCTCTTCGTGTGCGTTTGTCATCGACTGCATCCTCTGGCAAATTGGTTTGCAGTAGGCTCATGGAGCATTTGATATCAAAGCCGACTGGGCCCGGATAAATGTGTGTCGGCGAGGCGAGAACACAGCCAATAGGGGCTCCGTAACCGCAGTGCGCGTCAGGGTTCAGAATGACTTCCGACACACCCGGAGCTCGCCGGCAGTTGATGGCTTGCTGAAGGCAAATGGAATCAAAGGACTCGCGGATGGACTCGTTGCCAAAGACTTGGATGGGGGTGACGTGATCGCCGGCAGGCAAGATGGCTGTTGCTTCACCGGTGGGAATGAGATGGTTCACGGTTTTTTATCAAAAGATACGGTTCTAGGCAGGTCGATATTGCCGGTTGCATCTCAGGAGCCAATCGGGCCTCCGGAGGTTCAGGGGTGCCTGCCAAAAAAGCGGAGTTTTAAAATAACCAGCGTGGCCGCCAAGGTGCTGCAGAGAATTCCCAAGGCAGCCGCCATTCATGCCAATGGTCATTGATTCGTCACATGATCCATCAGGTCGCAACCCGTAAACATTGAGGACAGAATGGGCGTGTCTGAAATCGGCGAACACTGATTGCCAAATACAGCTCCTCCCAGTACCGCACGACAACAGATGGACAGATAGGTCGGGTCCACTTGAATCGCCCGTGCCAGTGGCATCGCAATGGGGAACACCACCGCATAGGTGCTGAAACTGCTTCCGCGTGCGAATGCAATCAACATGCATAGCAGCGTCAATAAAGTCGGGAGTGCGATCGCGGGGACATTATATCCAATCAAATGGACCATTTACTCCGCTGTGTGGAGTTCTTTGAATACAAAACCGATCGTAATCGCCAGTCACAGAATGATGGCTCCAACAGTCATCGTTTTGCAACCAGCCAGAAAGTCTGTTCTTTTCTGACGGGTACAGAGATCGAAGTTGCTTCTAGTGTCATTGATTTATATTTCGCCAGGTTCATCATGTAGCGTTCAGCGTCTGCAGCATATTTTTGATGATTGATAGCAGACTACTATATCGGGAGCCCCAGAATTTTTGATTTGCGGCTTCCAGAGTTCAGGGCAACACTATTTTGAAAACCGTACGAATCACTCGGTTTTTAATTCAGCTGCAAAACTGCGCAGCGGTTTGGGGAGGGGGAAGTGAACGGATTCTTCACGGATTGTTTCCAATTCAACTGTTGCATTGAACTCGTTGACGAGACAGTCAAGTGTTTGCTGAACGACTGATTCTGGCGCACTCGCACCGGCAGTCATCAGTACTGTCTGGCTGGTATTCAACTGGCTGATGTCCAGATCCTGCGGTCCATCGATCAAGAATGCGGTGATCCCTCGGTCGCTGGCAAGTTGTTTGAGTCGTTGGCTGTTGCTGCTGTTTTGGCTACCCAAGACAATCACCACATCTGCTCGGTCAGCCAATAAGCGGACAGCTTCTTGGCGATTTTGCGTGGCATAGCAGATGTCTTCTTTGGGCGGGCTTTCGATGTTTGGAAAGCGTTCTTTGATTTTCTTGATGATTCGATTGGCATCATCAACGCTAAGCGTTGTCTGCGTCAGATAGGCAAGTTTCGTTTCATCTTCTATGACCAAAGATTGAACCTCCTGCTCATCTTCCACTAAAAGGATTGCCTCCGGCGCTTCGCCCATGGTACCAATCACTTCATCATGTCCTTCATGGCCAATTAGCAGAATCGTGTAATTCAACTTGGCGTATTTGATTGCTTCAAGGTGAACCTTGGTGACCAGTGGACAGGTGGCATCCAAGGCATGCAGGTTCCTTTGATTTGCCGCTGCTCGGATCTCGGGTGAGACGCCGTGTGCCGAGAAGAGCAGGACACTGCCGATGGGGACTTCCTCAATCGAATCGACAAAGATGGCTCCCTTTTCGCGGAACTGATCAACCACATATTGGTTGTGTACGATTTCGTGGTACACATAGACTGGTGCACCAAATTTTTTGAGCGTCAAATCCAGCGATTCAATTGCCATGTTTACGCCAGCGCAAAACCCTCTTGGGGCTGCCAAAATGATCTTCATTCCTGTTCCAGTGCCGTCTTCCAATACAATGGTGCTGTTTTGAACCGTTCCAGTGAACCCTCTGAACCCTCAGAGCCCTCTGAATCCTCAGACACCTCGAGTTCTGGATCTCCTGAGGCGGAATCCAAAGGAACTGATCCGTCAGCCTCCCAGCATAACCGTGTGGTGGCATCATCGTCTAACCATGGTGAATTTGGCGACTGCCCGCACACGCTTCGACAATCGAGGGCTTTCACGCGGAAAATCGCGACTTCGCATTATGAGAATTTCCTGGTCGCAAGCATTCTCTTGCCAAAGAAACTTCGTCAACCTTTTTATGACGTTTACGCTTTTTGCCGGACGGCAGATGATTTGGCGGATGAGTCGCCAAATTCAGAGGAGGCGTTGAGAGGACTTGAACGTTTTCAGTACCAGCTTGACGCTACGTTCAAAGGGTGCCCGCAGACGCCTCTTTTCGTCGCGTTGCACGCGACTATTCAGCATTATCAAATTCCCAAGCAGCCCTTTGATGATTTGCTCGATGCGTTTCGACAGGATCAGCATCGGAATCGATACACGAGCATTGAGGATTTACTTGAGTATTGTCAACGTTCAGCTAATCCTGTTGGGCATATCGTTTTGCACCTTGGGGATTCCTACACCGCAGAAAACCGCGTTCTTTCTGACCATATCTGTACCGGATTGCAGTTGGCCAATTTTTGGCAAGACGTAGCAAGAGATTTTGCCATGGACCGGATTTATATTCCTCAAACTCTGATGCGTGAGTTTGGAGTGGATGAGGAGATGTTTAGACAGAACACGACAGCGGAACCTCTGCGGCGCCTTTTAGACCATGAATGTAAGCGTGCCGAAGCAATGTTTCGGACGGGGCTTCCACTTGCGAAAAGAGTGAAGCCATGGCTCGCAAACGATGTAAAACTCTTCGCACATGGCGGTTTGCAGACCCTGCGAGCAATTCAAAAGATTGAATTTGATGTTTTGGGTTGCCGACCCACGGTCGGAAAAATGCAGCAGTTCGGCTTGGTTTTACGTGTTCTTGCAGGCAGATTGTAAACGTAGGGCTGTCGACGAAATGTGTACCAGGAATGACCCAGCAGTCATCGACGCGACCTGCGGTTATGATGGGGGTATGGATGAAAGTAGTTCCGTTGCTGCAAGTTATCGGCATGTTCGGCGTATCTCACGGCGAAGTGGCAGTAATTTTTATCGATCGTTTTGGTTGCTTCCCAAGCCGAAACGCGAAGCGATGTGCGCGCTTTATGCTTTTGCACGCACCACGGATGATCTTGGCGATTGTGAAGAGCCGATTGCTCTCCGCACTTTGTGGCTAGGGTGGTGGCGGCAAACCGTTGCTTTGAACCTGCTTGGGGACATTTCATCAGAGCAAATCATTTTGCCGGAGGGCTTGCTCCCTGAGGGCGCGTCGGCAGGGACCGAGAATTGGCCCATTGATTTGCATCGACGTGCAAAGGAAATTTTGCCAGCGCTACGTGATTCGGCGAAGCGATACGAAATTCCTTCACGATATCTTCTGGAGATTGTGGATGGCGTTCTGGCAGACCAACAGAAAACCAGATTCGATACATACGAACAAGTCGAGCATTATTGCTATCTGGTGGCATCCGCGGTCGGCTTGGCATGCATTCACATTTGGGAATACGAAGACCCCATCCCCACGTCTGCAGCAATCGATTGTGGCTTGGCCTTTCAGTTGACTAACATCCTCCGGGATGTTCTAGAGGATGCTCAACGTGGACGCATTTATCTACCGCGTCAGCATTACGAGCAACATGGGCTTAGCGAAGATGATTTGTTGAAACCACGTCCTGATGACCGCTTTCAGTGCCTTGTCTTGGATGAGGTCACACGGGCCCGGAGGCTGTTCGATTCTGGTTGGGGCATCTGGGACTCGCTAAATCCAGATGGAAAGCCAATGTTCAGTATGATGTGGAGAACATATCGACAATTGTTGGAGCGGATTGCTGAGTCCCCTCGCTCAGTTGCCCTGCATCGAATTCGCCTGACACCCGGGGAAAAGCTTGGGCTTGTCTCGCGTCACTTTTGTTCCCCCCTGTTCCGTCGCTTGCCCGTACCGCCGCGTGAACTAGGAATGTCGGAAACTGAATCGTGAACGTATTCACTCGAACAGTGAAAACCACGAATCACAAGAAACAAGTGTTGATTGTCGGTGGTGGTCTGGCAGGGCTTACTACCGCAGAGTCCCTGGCGCGGAACTACTCGGACCGCTTTGAAATATCTCTTTTGGAAGCCAAACGCACGACAGGCGGACGTGCTGGGTCATTTCAGGAAAGCAAGACGGGCGGAACGGTTGATTATTGCCAGCATGTAGCCATGGGTTGCTGCACCAATTTTTTAGGGCTGCTTCAAAGGCAGGGCTTGGATAGTCAGTTGCATCGATACACTCGGCTGAAATTTTTCCATCCTGAACACCCCGTCAGTACATTCACGCCATCTCGTTGGCTGCCCGCACCTTTTCACCTGATGCCGGCGCTGTCAAACCTTCGTTATTTAGATCGATCCCAACGGCGACAGATCAAGCATGCACTGTTACGCCTTTTTCGGACAAGTTCGGAAGATTTGGGAGACTTGCTGGCTGAACCTTGGCTGGAGGCTCAAGGTCAGGATAAGACGACGATCGGAGATTTTTGGAGTGTGATTGTTGTCAGCGCCCTCGGTGAGTCGATCGACCGGGTTTCACTCGCTGCCGTTCGTAAAGTTTTTGTCGACGGGTTTGCCGCAGCACATGGGGCGTCTGATGTGCTCGTTCCCAAGCTGCCTCTCGCTGATCTGATTGGGAGGCAACTGACCGTTGCAATTGAACAGCTTGGAGTTGTAGTCAAAACTGGCCAAGTGGTTCGACAGGTTTCTTCGGAGAAAGAGATTGCCATGGCTGACGGAAGGGTGTTGGCGGCTGATCATGTGGTGGTCGCTGTGCCATGGCATGTTGTCAATGATTTAGTGCCATCGGGTGCTGTCGAAAAGTTGGAAAGTCTGGCGGTTGCACCAGCTTCGCCGATCAGTGGTTTGCATTTGTGGTTCGATCGGCAAATCACGGATCTTCCCCACGCTGTCCTCGTGGGGACTGTCGCCCAGTGGGTGTTTCGGCAGCCCTGGGTAGATGGGAAGACATCGGCTGGGTTCTACTACCAAGTGGTGATTAGTGCGTCGCAGTCCGCCCGCTGCTTACCGCGTCAAGAGCTGATTGAGATTGTCCTGAGAGAGTTGCGGCATGCTTTTCCAGAGGCGCAGAGTGCAAAATTGGTACAGAGTAAAGTCGTGACGGATCCGAAGTCGGTTTTCTCCATTACGCCGCAATTTGAGGAACTTAGGCCGCCCTCGCGAACTCGTTTGCCGTGGCTGCATTTGGCCGGGGATTGGGTCGCGACAGGGTGGCCGGCGACCATGGAGAGTGCGGTGATTAGCGGTAGAATGGCTGCCGCGAGTGTCGTTCAGAGCGAATTTGGGGATAATCTGGAGGTAGAGGCCGGTTTGCCGCGTAATTGGCTCACGCGATGCCTAATCAAACCATAAGAGCGGTTTGACGACTGGCTATGATCTAGTGGATATTGCCAACAAAGCGAGAATGCACGTGGATGATTCACTACCCCCAGCGTTAGCGGAACGATTTCGCTGGCTCGTTAGCCCCGCAGACGTACAGCACCAACCGGGTGAATTCGTCCTGTATTGGATGCATAGTGCGATGCGAGCGCACGAAAACCCCGCTTTGGACGCGGCGGTTTGTTTGGCCCGTCAAAATGGGTTGCCTTTGCTGGTCTACCATGCCTTGTCGGAAGATTATCCATTTTCTTCAGATAGGTTCCACGCGTTTATCTTGCAGGGGCAGCGCGATGTACAGCGAGAACTTGCAGATCGTGGAATCGAAGCCCATTTTCATCTTGCCCGAGATGGAGATCGGGGTCCGCATCTGCGAGATCTGACCAGACGCGCGGCAGTCCTTGTAACGGAAGATATGCCTGTCCAACCACTCGCGGGTTGGATGGAGAGGTTGGTCAGTCGTACTTCGACGCCGATCGCCATGGTTGATGCGTCGTGTATCGTACCCATGCAACTGAGTCCAAAGTCGTATCGGCGGGCATTCGAGTATCGAAACGCGACTAAGAAGTTTTACGAAGATCGGATTGATCAGGCTTACTGCGAGCAGAACATTGACTGTGATTTCTTTCACGGGCCACTGCCATTTGAATCGCTCAATTTACAGGATGTTTGTCTTGCGTCATTGATTGCAGGATGCCAGATCGACCACTCCATCGCTCCGGTTGCGGACACGCCTGGAGGCACACGGGCAGGCTACAGCCGTTGGGATCGGTTTCGGGCCAATGGGTTGTCTCAGTATGAAGATCAACGCAATGACGCAAGCAACCGCGATGGCGTCAGTCGCATGAGTGCCTATCTGCACTTTGGCATGGTAAGCCCATTTCGGATCGCTCGTCAGGCGAGTGCGGCAGGCGCCGACAAGTACTTGGACGAATTGCTCATTTGGCGCGAGCTGTCGTTCAATTTTTGTTTCCACAACCTCGACGTAATCGATTCGACTGATGCGTTGCCAGCTTGGGCTATTGAGACACTTGACGAGCACGCCTCGGACGAAAGGCAAGATCTCTACTCGTGGGAAGTCCTTTCGCGTGGCAAGACTCAGCAACCACTCTGGGATGCTTGCCAACGCAGTTTGGTTAAACACGGTGAATTGCATAACAACGTACGGATGACTTGGGGAAAGTCTTTCCTGCGTTGGGCTTCTTCTCCTGCCGCCGCTATGCGGCTCACGATGGACTTGAATCATCGCTACGCGTTGGATGGCAGAGACCCGTGCAGCTACGGAGGTGTGCTTTGGTGCTTTGGCCTTTTCGATCGACCCTTCAAGCCGGCGGGGGATATTTTTGGCCATGTACGGGAACGTCCCTGCGAGATCCACGAAACACGTTTGGACCTGAATAAGTTCGGAGAGTCAGTTGACCGCCCCATTGCCGGGCGAACTCCCCGGATAGCGATGGTTGGAGCAGGCGTAGGTGGTTTGATGGCATCGAGATGCCTGCAGGACCACGGTCTCGATGTGACGGTGTTTGACAAGTCAAGAAGCGTTGGTGGTCGCTTGGCAACCCGCCGTGAAGATGGCTTAGCATTCGACCATGGTGCACAGTACTTCACAGCCCGGGATAGCCGCTTCACTCGTTACGTCCGTAGTTGGATGCAGCAGGGTCTTGTGGAACCTTGGATGGGTCGCATCGTAAAACTTGATTCAGACGGTGGTTGTGAAGATCAATATGGGACCCCGCGTTATGTGGCGGTGCCTGGCATGAACACGCTTGCTGAGCATCTCGCGGAGGAACTCACGGTCAGGACGAGCACCTCCGTTTCAAGAATTGATCCTGCTGACGGGAAGTGGCAAATCACCGATACCGCAGGAAAGAATGCCGGGGTTTTCGATTGGGTCATTCTTAATTGCCCACCCAAGCAAAGCCTCAAGATTTTGGATGGACAGTCAGTACTTTCGGACAAAATCGCCAATGTCGAGATGAATCCCTGCTGGGCGATGATGCTGACAACGGCAGACTTGGGAGATGTCGATTTTGATGGTGCATTTGTCGAAAATAGTCCGCTTTCGTGGATTGCTAACGATGGAAGCAAGCCGCAACGCCATGAGGCTGATGCTGTGACCAACTGGACGCTGCACGCTTCCGCGGAATGGTCCGCAGCCCGCTTAGAGTGCTGTCCGTCGCAGATCGAGAATGAATTGCTGCAGGCATTTGAGAAAACTGTGCAGAAGAAGGTCAGGCCGCTGCACTGCAAGGTTCATCGCTGGAGATACGCCATTCCAAAGGTGGCTTTGGACGAACAGTGCCTTTGGGATTCTGTTTCTGGTCTTGGAGCATGTGGAGACTGGTGTTTCAGTCCGCGCATCGAGGGCGCTTTCTTGAGTGGGATGGCGATGGCTGGGACCTTATTGCGGCAGCTAACGATAGATCGACCAGCCGCCGCCAGTGTTTCGCAGATAGCGGCTGCAACTTTGACCCAGGCAAGTGCGACAGCAAGTCATCAGTAAGGTTAGGCGAACTGATAGTGATAGCACAGCCATCATGCGCCGCGGAACTATAATGCATAGGGAACTGATGCAAGGGGTTTCCATCTTGCCGTTTATGGAGATTGGCGGTTTAGACGGCGGCGATGCGGTTCTGCAACTCTGAGGCTAGGTCATTGAGGTGGATTCGACTCTGCTCCAATGTATCCCGGTCTCTCACTGTGACCGTTTGATTCTCAAGCGTCTCGGTATCGACCGTGATGCAAAACGGGGTTCCAGCCTCGTCCTGACGTCGGTAACGCCGGCCCACCGCACCCTTCTCGTCGTAAAATACCGTCATGTGCTGTTTTAGATTCCCGTAAATCTCCCGTGCAACTTCCGGCATGCCATCTTTTTTCACTAATGGGAATACCGCCGCTTTGATCGGCGCGATTCGTGGGTTTAGTCGCATCACAGTGCGAGTCTGCATCTTGCCCTTTTCGTCAGGAGCTTCATCCTCGGTGAATGCTTCGCAGAGAAACGCTAGCACTCCACGGTCCGCACCGGCTGATGGTTCAATGACATGCGGAACAAATTTCTCACCTCGGATTTCATCACGATAGCTCAGGTCTTTGCCACTTCCGCGGTATTTCGGTTTTCCATGTTCATTAAGTTCGACCGTCATCGGGCTGGTTGATGGGTCCAGTTTGCCTTCCATGTGGCTGCGAAGATCGAAGTCACCTCGATGGGCAATTCCCTCAAGTTCGCCATATTCTCCCTTTGGCAGGAAAGGGAATGCGTACTCGATATCGGCCGTGCCGACACTGTAATGGGCAAGTTCTTCTTGATGATGCTCTCGCATGATCAGCGAATCACTGGATAAGCCGAGAGAGATATACCAGTTCAGTCGGCGGTCACGCCAGTAGCGGTACCATTCCTGGGACTGGCTGGGGTGGCAGAAAAACTCAATTTCCATCTGTTCGAATTCACGCGAGCGGAAGGTGAAGTTTCTCGGGGTGATTTCGTTGCGAAAGCTCTTGCCAATTTGTCCAATTCCAAAGGGAATACGTACTCTGCTGCTATCGAGAACATTTTTGAAATTGACAAAAATCCCCTGAGCAGTCTCGGGCCGCAGGAAAGTAGCATCCTCTTCACCTCCAAGAGCACCCAGGGTCGTCTTGAACATCAGATTGAACTCGCGTGGTTCGGTAAGCGTGTCCAGATTCTTGGCATCAGGAGCCAATACTTCGGTGGTGGAATCAAGTTTGTCCAAGGTGATGGATTCATCACCGACCGTGATCTTGTCAGCATCTTTGTTACGAAGACGAAAAAACTTCATGCCTCGCCTTCGGACGTCGTCGAGTTCGTTCTCAATGTCAGCCAACGTGGATACAAAGATTTTCCTGTCTTGATATTCCACCCATCGGCCACGGACTTGATCAAAGCGATATCGTTTTTTCGATTCTTTGCAGTCGACCATGTGATCATGAAAAAGGTCGTAGTGGCCACTGCATTTCCAGACCTGTGGATGCATGATGATCGTGCAGTCCAAACCCACCATTTCAAAGTTGGAGGGGGCGGCGTCTGGGGTAAGCAACTCGTTGTGCCCGGCAATCATGTCCTGCCACCATGCTTCTTTGAGGTTGCGTTTCAGCTCAACCCCCAACGGCCCGTAGTCCCAACAACCCTGCACACCGCCATAAATTTCGCTGGATTGAAACAGAAAGCCACGTCGCTTGCAGAGCGACACAATTTTTTCCATCGACTTCATAATGATTCAGTGGTTGAGCTTGGGTGAAGCTGGTGCGGTCGTTATTTCCCGCAAAATTTAGAGGTTTTGAAGCTGCCGTCGTAGGCCAGCAAACCTCACGAAGATGATTTTAGAGGACTGGTTTTCGTCAGTCTGAATAAGGGCGAATCTCAAACGCCCTCACCGGTGAGGGCTGCGATCGATCAGAGATTTATCTGTTGATCAGGAGGGCGATCAGCATCAGGGTTGCTGGCAATCAACCAGAGGCTTTAGTACCTGTTCAAAAAGCCACCCCCGTACGCAGGGGCAGCAATTTGCGCTTGACCGGGTGGCGTCGCGGACTGGGCATTTCCACTGATTTGGTGGTTGAGCTTGGCGACTTCAGCAGCAGCCATTGGTTGGGCAGGGTTGATTGCAAGGCTCTGTTGGTAGTTTTGTAAGGCTTGCGGCAGGTCACCGGACTGCTGCCGCAGTTTCGCGAGTGCGAGCCATGCCCGAGGGTTATTTGCGTCCTTTTGAACGGCATCTTCAAGATATTTCATCGCCGTATCGGGATCATTGGCTTCTTCATAAAGCCTAGCCAATTCGATTCTGGCTTCCGCACTGGTCGGATTCTGGGTGGCCCAGTTTTTCATGAGCGCAAAGGCGCGGTCGTTGCGGCCTGTATCGACGAGCAGTACAGCCAGGCCTCTGTGGCACTCTAGGTGATTTGGGTCGTGGTCGAGGCATTGATTGTAGAGTGACTCAGCTTGAGTCAGCATGCTCTGATCGCCTCGCTGGTTCCCCAGACGGTGGGTTGTGGCCGCAAGGTTGTAATAACCGTCAGCGTTTTGTGGATCGGTAGCAATTACCTTTTGGAATCGCTGCAAAGCTGAAGTGTATTGGCCTTGCTCATAAAGCTGGGTGCCGGTTGTGTTGTGTCCACTGGCCGCCCATTGGCATCCTGCAGCTGTTAAAAGCAAGGTTGCGGGCAAGACATGGACAAAAATTCTGAAAGACGCCCGGATCTGTGCTCGATTTACCCATCGGCTGCCGAAGGTATTAAGTGAGCCGGAGGTTCGTTGACGAACTAGGTTCTGCAGGGCCATTTTTCGTGTCTTCCTGACGCGTGTGGCATTCGTGTACCTGAAAATAGTGTTCTTATGTTCACTTTTTTCTGGGTGCGTTTTATCCGATTTGAAGGATCGATAGCTTTCGGACGTTATCAACCCAGCGTCAAACCTTGCAAGACCGGAACTTTTACCCCGAGTCAGCCGTCAAACACCGCTGGAGCGAGGTATTGCCCGAATACCACATACAACCGCGCCAAACCGACCTAACCCCAGTACCACAGACGATTTCTGTTGCTAAATCACACTGTCTAACTACACTCCGAAGCTGGTTTCGGCTCCGGAATCCGTTAACTAATTTGATGATGTAATGATCGTCTTTTTTGAATAAATATCCCGTTGGGCACTATTTGGTGCCCCTCAGGACCCGAATTTTATAATGAGGCAACTTCGCCGCGCAGGGATGGCAGCGGAGATGTTTAACACGATTGCCAATTGAATTTGGCACCTTGAATACAGAGGCTGCTTGATGACTCTCCGTGACTCGAGTGTTCGCAACGTTCTCCGCAAAGGCGACCGCAAATCCAGCGGGCGACTTCGTGATAAGCGTCGCCGTATGGAACGACGTCTATTGTCGGAATCGCTGGAACAACGGCAACTGCTGGCAGGTCCAGAAGTATCCGGGATCCAGCCCAGCGAGGGCGCCTTGCTTGGCGAAGGCACTGTTCTGAGCGTTTCGCCGCGCGAACTGATTTTTCAGTTCGACGATGAAGCCAATTTGGATAGCAGCACATTATCTGCAATCCGGATCACTCAAGCAGGGGACGGTGGCGCTTTTGACTCAGCGACCGCGATCAGCGACTTGGGTACTCAGAACGCACTGAGTGTGGAATTCCGAGCTGTGGAAACAGGTGTCATTGGTAATGGGATTGAAGTGGAGTTCACTTCCAATCCATTATCCTTGGTTACCACTCCCTCAATAACTGTCACAAACCGTGTCGTTGCAATCGAAGTCAGCAGCAATCCTGCCGCTGAGACAACGATGCAGGACTTGATTTCGTCAGTTTCGAATGACGCTTCTGCTTCGGCTCTGATTGAAGTGATTCAGGTGACTGGGTCTTCGCTTTCGCCATTTGGACAACAGATCGGAAGTGGCCTAAATCTGACTCTTCAAGGGGCGAATTCTGCTGAGGCGGTAACCGACTTTGGAACCAACGGCGATGTGCAGGTTCGTTTTGTCGCTCAGGAGCCTGGTCCAGGCGGTTTGGGGACTGAGCTGATTTTTGAGCAGCGCAATTTTGGAGGCCCTGCGTTTCCCGTGATTGTCGTTAATGGCAGTTCAATTCGTGTGCAGCTCAATAGCACTCCGGGTAATGAAACAACGGCTCAGGAATTTCTTTCGTCGATCAGCAATGATCCAGCGGCCTCGCAGTTAGTGTCGGCTTCGTTGCAGCAGGGCAACGATCAAACTTTGATTGGTGCGTCTCTTGCATTACCTGGTGTTCTGACACTGACGGGTGTTGCGGATCTTGCGGTCGAGCCAGGTTACATCGGTTTTGGTAATTCATCTCGGGAAGTCGTTTTCCGATTTGCGGAGCCGCTTGAGGATGACCTTTATCAGATTGATATTTCTGGCAGTGGTGCGGGAGCACTGCGAAACCTTGACGGTGAGTTGTTTCAGGATGGTGTTGACTTCAGTCAGCAGTTCAGCGTGAATCTTGGGCCGAAGGTTGCAGCTGTTGTTCCAGAGCCGGTCAAGCGGGCCGCAAATGGTGACTTGGAGCCCGCTGTTGGTCAGATAGAAATCTACTTCAATAACGACAAGCTCGATCCAGTTCGAGCGGTTGACCCGAGCTTCTATGCGCTGATTTTTACGCGGGATACCGTCAACAATACAGACGATGTTCTCGTCCAACCTGACAGCGTTACTTACAAAAGCACCACCAACGTCGTCACTCTCGATTTTGGGAGGCCCCTATCACGGATCACTCACCCAAGTGATCCTGCCGTTGGGTTTCTGACCGGCGCAGCCAGGTTACGCGTGGGCTCGGATGTCGCGGCGGATCCAGGGGCAACTGATGGGTCGCCTTACGTCGCGCCATTGGAATTTGCTTTGGATCCTGCGACAGAGGAACCCGGTGATTCCTTCGCGACAGCTTTTGATATTTCAACTGTCCTGCCTGGAGCGGTCAGTTCCACGACGACGACTTCGGTGCGTCTGTCAAGTGAAATTTACAACGCAACACCATTTGAATTGGACTTGCCTGGACCCGATGTGGATGGTGTACGAGAGATTCGTGAGGACGATCCGTCGCGACTCGAACGTACTGTACCATTGGACTACCTCCGCAACGGTGCCGACGCTGTCGACGGCATCTCAGTCATGCAGTACGACTTCGTTTCTTCATGGCTTGGTGACGATCCCACGGCACTGGGGATTGAGGAAGATCGCACCTATTTCAGCGTGATCAGTGAGCAGCAAAAAGAACGCATTCGTGAGGTAATGACTCAATACAGTGAGTATTTGGGGATCAGCTTCATTGAAGTCGAGGGTGCACCCACTAGTGAAGCGTTCATGTCAATCGCCGTGGGTGACCTCTACGGTGCTGATGAAACGGCTACTAGCGGTGATGGTGGTTTGGCGGTTGCAACACGCGATCGTAATGGCGATGGTATCGATGATCTTGCTGTCATGGATTTTCAGGATTTCGATGAGTCGGTTGACGACGCGTTTGGCGGTGAATTTTTCCGTGGAGGAATGTTTGCGGTGGGGCAATTGCTCGGCTACGGCTACGCCGATGATTTGCCCCAACCAGTGACCCAAAGTTCTGATTTTATATTCAGTCCGGGCACAGACAACGAAGCGGCTTTTCCGAGCGTTGCTGATATTGTCCATGGTCAATATTTGTACCGGCCTGACAGTACAGACATCGATTTGTATCGTTTCGACCTGCCAGCCAGCGGCTCGCTCTCGGTTGAAACCATCGCGGAGCGACTTGGTAACCCAAGTTTGCTCGATTCCGTCCTGCGAGTCTATCAACTGGGGGCAGACGGTGCATTTGAAGAAGTCGCTTCCAATGATGACTACTTCAGCAATGACTCGTTGGTCGATTTAGAAGTGAACGCAGGCACGTACATGATTGGTGTCAGTGCACGTGGAAATGCGAGTTACGATCCGACGATTGAGGGAACCGGATTTGGTGGTCTGACGGAGGGTAGTTATGAATTATTGCTGGATTTCCGTCCCAATCTCTCCAGCGGACTGACGGACACAACCGGGGTTGCACTTGATGGCGATGGAGATGGCAGACCAGGAGATGTCTTTAATTTCTGGTTTGTTCCCAGTGATGTGAATGACACTCTGTATGTTGATAAGGCAGCGACTTCGGCATCGGGCAATCTCGGTACCGTTAACAATCCATTCCGGGAAATTGACCAAGCTATTGCTGCAGCTACTGAGGGTACGACCATTCGTGTGCTGGGTAATGGTGGTGTCGATGGTCAGATGGAAACGCTGACGGATAACTACAGTTATCAGATTGGATACACGACCAATGGCATGCCTTTACCTGACGGGACGACATTGGATGTTCCCAAGGGTGTGCGTTTAATTATCGATTCCGGTGCCATCCTGAAAATGAGCCGAAGCCGTCTTGGTGTTGGCAGTGCGTCACTTGAAGACCAAAGTGGTGCTTCGTTGCAAGTCTTGGGAACGCCTTCGATCATCACTTCTGCGGGCTTGCCTGCCCGTGATGAATTTAATGTTGTCATTCCTGGCAGTGTTTTCCTGACAAGCATCAACGATGACTCCATCGGGAATGGAAATACGACGGGCTCCAACCCCATCGCCGGCGAATGGGGAGGCATTGATCTGCGAGGAGATTTGGACAGTCAGGACGAGTCGCGTCGTAATCTTGAAGATGAAGGGGTGTTCCTCAATCATCTTCAGCATGTTGATATCCGGTACGGTGGTGGTCAGGTCTTGATCGGCGGACAGTCGGTAGTGGTGTCACCTATCGATATGGCAGTCACCCGACCCACGATTATCAATTCATCTGTCACTGAAAGTGCAGACGCTGCGATTGCTGCAACACCTGATACCTTCACTGAGACTCGCTTCACTGCTCCTTCTTACCAAGCTGGCGGTGCGTTTAGTCCGGACTACGATCGCGTTGGTCCCCACATTTGGGGAAATACCGTTGTCGATAATACGATTAACGGTTTGTTTGTTCGCGTTCGTACCCGTGCCGGTGATGTTCTTGAGACGATCTCTAGCTCGGCACGTTTTGATGATGGCGATATTCCTATTGTACTGACGGAAACGCTACAAATTGAGGGCACGCCTGGCGGCCCAGTGCTTCAGTCTACAGCACCCTCGTCTTTGCTGGTTCGGTTGAGTGATACACCAGTCGGTGATGTTCCCGCCGGTACCTATCAGTATCGTATTACGAATGTAGACTCAGCAGGTTTGGAATCGGCTTCTAGTTTGGCAACCGTTTCCATTGACTTGGCTGACACTGCGGGTATTCAACTGGATCAGTTGCCTGCGGTGAGCAGTGGAAGTGGCTATGTCGGAAGACGGCTTTATCGTGCCGAGGTCGTAGGAGACATCGTTGGAGACTATTTGCTTGTTCAGGAATTAAATGCGACGGACACTGTCGCAGTTGATCGAGCTGCTTCAGGTACGACGGTATTGTCGACCGAGGCAAGCGTCCTGCGGAGTCGGCTTGATGCAAGCTTGACGATTGATCCCGGGACCGTGGTCAAAATCGACGGATCGCGAATTGAAGCTCGGTTTGGTGGCAACTTGATTGCTGAGGGAAATCCAGGTGTCCCCGTGGTCTTCACTTCACTGGAAGATCAGCGATACGGTGGAGGCGGTACTTTCAACACCAATGATCGCCCTCAAGAAGCTACTCTGTCACCTGGCGACTGGGGTGGAATCTACATCGGCCACGCGGGTTCAGCCAGCATTGATCAAGCGGTTATTGCCGGTGCAGGTGGTACGACACGGATCGAGGGTGGATTTGCCTCCTTTAATGCCATTGAGGTGCAGCAGGCAGACTTGCGACTTGCCAACACACGGCTCGAATTGAATGCCGATGGACGTGCGCAACCCAATGGAGATCGAGTTGGCCGGGCTGACAATGGAGACGCAACGGTGTTTGTGCGTGCCGCGCAGCCAGTCATCGTTAACAATGAATTCATCGACAATGATGCCGCGGCTATTTCTGTCGATGTCAATTCCTTTTCTGCGTCAGAGGTTTTTGATTCAGGACGCGCGACGGGTGAAATTGATGCAACGGTTGTTGCAGGGAACTCAGGTCCCCTGATTGAGGGAAATGAAATTCAGGACAATGAACTCAATGGAATGATTGTTCGTGGTGGGCAGTTGGCAACCTTGGGCGTGATGGATGATGTTGACATCGTTCATGTGGTGCGAGATGCCATTGAGGTTCCCAATAAACATATTTTCGGTGGTTTGCGACTTGAGAGTGATGCTCGTGGGAGTCTCATTGTCAAGTTTGAGAGTGCTGAGAATGAGAATGCCGGGTTGGTGATTGGTGGCTCCTTACTGAGTGGTGATGACGAGTTCCGGGATATTTCCGACCGAATCGGTGGTAGCTTGCAACTACTCGGGCACCCTGATTTCCCTGTTGTCCTGACGACATTGGCGGATGACACCGTGGGTGCCGGATTCACGCTTGATGGCAGAGCGCAACGCGATACCAACGGTGATGGTATTGCCTTTGATGATTTGGCCAATCAGGGCGTGGGTGGTCTGCCTACTCTGCCCACTGGTCCTGAAGTCAATCGAGGACTGACAATCGATAATGACGTTGACATTAATTTGCCGGGTTATTTCGAGGCAACCATCGCAGACGCGGGTGATGTTGGCTCCTCGGGTGTAACCGTCGAGGATCTTTCAACTAGCACCATTTTGATAAGCCAGGATTACATCTTTGCCTACAACACATTTGTCACAACGGCGACTGGTGTTGAGAGGCTTAGTGCGACGACGATCACGCAACCGGCAACATTGGTTGCCGATGATGTTGTTGAGAGCCAGGGAACGTTTGCAGGGCCCAATGGTCTCGTTTCTTGGACTGCGACTTCATTGTTTGAAAATGGAGTCAGCCGGTTGGTGACGACTCTCGACTTTGATAGTGGGCAAGCAACGCTGGGTGATATCCAGGTGGTTTCCTATCTTGACGAGGACGTTGAGGGCATTTCGGACGACATTCTTGTCACCACGGGAATACCCGGAGCTGATGGGTTTCGTGCATTCACGCTTGACTCACTGAGAAGAATTGGATTCTCGCAGGGCGGGCACTACATTGAGGATGGAATCAACCTGGTAAACGCAACTTATACGGGTTGGGCTGCAGATCAGTTTCCCGAGCTGCAAACGTCCATCGCGGCTGGGACGCAGACTTACAGCATTGCCGGCGAGATCGATCTTGATGATCTTCCAGCGAGTGCAGATCCAGTTTTCGGACAGCAGTTTGGTCCCAACGATATCACCACCGCGTTCGCTTGGAACACTGATGTTATCTCTACGACAGCACGAGTCACCACATTTCTTGAGCTGTTGTCACGCGACCCAGCGGTAGCGCCACCGTTGTTCGACTTTGAAGCAGGGCTTTGGGATGGTGTCGTGGTACGCGAAGGTGCTGACGACCGTAATGTCGCAGCATTCGCTGAAAGTGAGCCTGTTCGTTCTGGATTTGTCGACACCAACGCCATTCCAGCACAGTCGCAGTTCCTCGGTGAAATTGCACCGAATCTTCAGTCAGGCGACGAGAATCGTCGGCTTGGCTTTATCGTCAACGGTTCCGTGTCTCAACGTGATGACCTTGATGTCTATTCCTTCGTGGCTGAGAGTGGAACGGAAGTTTTCCTTGACATTGACATGACTGGTAACCAGTTCGATTCTGTGATCGAACTCATCAATGCCAATGGTGCTGTGCTGGCGTCTTCCAACGATTCGATTCTTGCCGAGACAGATGAGTCCGCTGTTTACACTGACTCATCGATTACACCAGAATCAGCTCAGCCGTTGTCCGTTGTCAGCCAGCCGCTGCCGGTTCAACGACTAACGATTGATCACACGATTGCTGATGCGACTGATGGTGAATTGCTTCTCACGCTGTCCGGTTTTGAAGATGCTATTCCAGTTTTAGTAGAAGATTTTCAAATCAATCCTGCTGCGGCTGTGCAAGCGGCACTGGTGGCAGCCTATCCGAATGAGTTGGGTACAACCCTCTGCACGTTGTTAGAACGGGAAGCGACGGATGATTTCGTTGTGCAGTTGGAATTTGATGGTCAGCAGTTCACCGCTGATACGTTGCCACAAATTACGGTGGATGGCAGTGGTGTCATTGGTGCGGTAGTCACGGGAAGTGCTGCGGAGACACTGTTGCTTTCGCAGTTGCAGGATGATTACAGCACAAACGTGAGAGACGCTGGCTTCCGAGTACGATTGCCGGGAGAGTTGGGTACGCGAAATCTTTACCATGTTCGCGTACGAAGTAGTAACACTACCGATCCTCTCGATTTTGCAACTCTGAATAATCCCTCAATGGTTCGTGATGGATTAACGTTCGGTAGTTATGAAATGCAAATCCGATTGCAGGAGGGAAATGAGCGTGCAGGCACACAGATTCGTCTGTCGGATGTTCGTTTCGCAACGACTGGATTGCAAATCATTGGTCAGCCACTGCACTCGCCATTGCTGGGCGAAGATTATGAAACTGCAGCAAATAATGATTCATTAGCTCAAGCACAGCCGCTGGGCCTGCATAACGTTGCTGGTGATCTTGTTGCTGCGAGTGGGCCTCTGCAAAGCGATCAGCTCGCAAAATCGTTCTCAGGAACGATCGATTCGGCAACTGATGTAGATTGGTACCGTTTCGATGTGACCTATGAGAACATCACGCGTGATAGCGCTGCGCTTTATCTCTCGACCGTATTCGACCTGGATTATGCAAGTGGCTACGCCCGTGCGGACATGGCACTGAATGTGTTCAACGCGCAAGGTCAGTTGGTGTTGACAGGTGGCGACAGCAATATTGCTGAAGATTTGCCAGTGCCGTCCGAGAGTAATAGTACCGACGATCTCTCGCGTGGAAGCGCGGCCGTTGAAGATCCATTCATTGGTGCAGCGGAACTTGCTGAAGGAACGTATTTTGTTTCTGTATCCAATCAACAGCAGGTCCCGCAACCGCTTGATCAGTTCTTTGATGCCAACAGCCTGAATCCACTCCTGCGTCTCGAGCCGATTGACTCTGTCAAGCGAATTGTTGAGGACCGTATCGGAACTGTGGGCGGTGGTACCGGCGACAATACCGAAACCCCGCTTTTGTTCGAAAATACATCAATTCAGAAACATTCGTTTGATGACACTTTGGTTTACGTGAACACGGCGACGGGATTGCTGCTGGTGAATCCTGCTACTGGTGTGCAGTATGGAACGGTTGGTGGACTCGGTGATCGGATCGATGACATCGCATTCCGGGCCAACGGTGAACTTTTCGGATATACGGAAACGGGTGGTACAGACGATTCAACTGAATACGTTCGGATCGATACTGGTGATGGGTCACTTGCCGTTATCGGCTTGACTGGGATGGAGACAAGGCATCGTGGGACCGATCCAGAAGAAACGCTACTGACCGAAGTCAGCAATGATGGTTTTCAGGTTAATGCGATCAGTATCCGTGATTTTCAAGGTGTAGAGCGAGGCTTCCTTGTTGGTGAACGTGCTGCCCCGCCGCAACTGGGCTTGGACTACATCACCAATATTCTCTACGAGTTTGATGATGCGACCGGGGAAATTCTCGGGCAGACAGGGGATATCCCGGTAACTGATGCTGGTGCTGGTACGGTCCCACGGGAAATAGGGCAAATCAACACATCGCCCAACAGTATTTTTGCCAATCAGTTGGGTATCTCCAACGCTACCGAAGTGGGTAGCAATGGCGTAGCTGTTCCAAGCTTGGTGGATGGAGATTTCTTCACTCTATCCAATGTCACTGAATTCGTGACATTTGAGTTTGATCAGTCTTACACTCTTTTTGCGGATGGATCTCAGCCAGTCCGCGATGGCGACGCTGTGGTTGTTGATGGTGTGAAATTCGAGTTCGAAACGGCTCAGCGTTTGCAATTGTCTGAGGTTGCTCCCACTGGCTTGCTTAGCGAAGGAACCACGATCAGCATTGAGGGTGCTGAAGGCATCGTGACCTTTGAGTTTATACGACTCGGTGATCCGGCTGAGGGTAATGTTGGAGTCACGATTGTCGACTCACTCGGAGTACCGCTCACGGCTGATGAGATCACGTTGGATCTTGTGAATCAAATCAATATTAATCTGCCCGATCTCGCTGCGGTCGCGTTTGATAGCGAAGTTCACTTTTCTGAGCCAGCAATTTCTTTGAATACGCTCGGCGCCGGTGTCAGCATTCTGGGGTCAGATGGTTTGACCGATCCCGCGGCGAAAGCTGTCTCCGTGTCATCCAACCTTGGGCAGGAAGAGTTGATCACTGCTTTGGCGAATGCCATTCGAAATGAGGGACTCGCTGTTTCAGAAAGTGGAGCACAGCTGAGTCTGCCTAATTCTGTGTCTTTGGCTGTGGTGCCTGATCCTGATGTAACGCCATCAGCATTTGCGATCACAGGGACGCCGGGTGTTGGAGCAGGCAATGTGCCAATTGATTTACTGCCAACGGACACATTTGAGGTCATCGCAAATCGCATAGCGGCCGCTGTTCAACAAGCCAATGATGCAGGTGACTTGCCAAATGTCACAGCGGTTCCCAATGGTCGGTCCTTGACGATCCTTGGCGGATTTGTGGGTGATTCTTCTGATAATTTGACGGCAGGCGGACAGCCTAACGGTGGAACAATTACAGGAGTTGAGCTTGTCAACGATCGCCTGTATGCAATTTCAAATACTGGTGGATTGTACGAGGTCAACGCTGCCGAGTTGAGTGTCAGTGCCGGCAATGAGCAGGTGGGAACTTACGTTTCGACGGCGACCGACTTGATTGGAGTCAACTTTGCTGGGTTGCGAGCTGGGCCAATGTCCGTTGCGGACGGTGCACTCAGTGACCTGCTGTTTGGAATCACCGACAACGGGGATATTCACGCCTTCAATGTGCGAGGGGAGTTGCAGCCAGTTTTCTCAGGTGGTCGCTCGGTCGTTTCCACGGGAGTTGCAGGAGCTTTGGGGCTCGATTTTACCACCGTGGACTTCAATCTTTGGCATACAACAGGTACACGTGGTGGAGACCAAGGTCATGGCATTGAGGCTCTGCCAAACGGCACGCGTGATGCGGTCGCAGGCGGTACTAGTCTTGCATTCAATTACGAGAATGACGCGTTCAGCGAGAACTTCCCATCCGCGTCCGAACAGCCAGTTGCGGAGCCACGAACCGATGGAACTGCAGTAGCGAGTTCCTTCAATGTTCCAGGTGGTGCGAGAGGTGCAATCGAAACCAATCCATTTAGTCTGCGGCAATACGCTTCTGCTGATAAGCCAACGCTTTATTACAATTATTTTGCAGCGAACGATGGCAATGACGATCGCCTTCGAGTGTATGTCATTACTGAGGACGGGGCTCAGCATCTGGTTACATCCAATACCTTGGCACGCGGTGCTGATGTGGATGATGATGAGTTCGATGATCCAGCTGAGGAAGGCCAGTACGACGATGATATTGATGTGACTGTTCAGCAGTCCTTTGATAATACTGGGTCGTGGCGTCAGGCCAGAGTTGACCTTGGCAACTTCGCTGGTATGGAAAATCTTCAATTGCGAGTCGAGTACTCCACTAGCGGTACTGCTCTCAGTTCTTCAGACGCTATTCGAGCAGTAAGTGGAAAGATACTCGCGAATTCTGTCGACCTAGAATTCGTTGTCGAGGGGAGCCAGATCGCAGCAGATGCAGAGAAGTTTGTCGTGCAGTTGGCCCCAGCGGTCGCGATTCCGTCAGGAAGTGAGATCGCTGCTCTCTATGTTGACCCGGCTGAACAGGCACTGCTTACCATTGATGGGCTGGAGTACCTGCTCAACGATGGAAGTCGAAGTGCGACGTTGGGGCAGGTTGATGTTGACCTGTTGGCCGACTCGGAGCCAGGAACCACTTTGGACCAGTTGAGTGCTGCTGAAGTCGCGAGGATTGTCACGGCTGCCGTCAATGCTAACCTGCCACCGAATCCGGTGATCTCTGGGGTAGCGTTTTCCGACCCAGAAGACACTCCGCCAGCTTTGGGACGCAATGACTTCCTGTACGAAGCTACTTCCTTGCCGTACGCAGGCGGAAATGTGACGATTGAGGGTACAGGTCGGTTGGGGACACTCAACGGTGTTGATCCACCATCCAACGTTGATGATGTTGATCTGATGCGATTGAATGTGAAAGCTGGAACATTGGTGGCAGTCGATCTTGATCTACTTGCAGATGATCTCAGTCAGACGCCGATCAACTCCGTAATTAGATTCTTTGATGCTGACGGGGAGGAGTTGACCGCAGTTCCAAATCTGGGAGAAGACAAAGTTCAAACCACGGCGTTGGTTGATGGACTGATCTATATCGGATTCAGCGGAGTTGGGAATGAGGCGTATGATCCGCGGATTGAGGGGTCAGCCCAAGCAGGACAAATGGGTACTTACTCGGCAACGATTAGCATGACACTGCCTAGTGTTTATCGGGCAGATGGGAATGTGATTGAATTCGCTGGTGGCCAGCAATCAATCACAGTTTCACAGCCTGACTTGTTTAACGTTGTACAAAGCTCTTCGCTCGATGCGACTGAAGTCTCAGTCAGTAGATTCATGACGGCCGCTGAAGTTGCCGGCGAAGTCCAACGAGCCATTGCGAATCGCTTCGTGGATGGTGAGCTTGATCTGCTGCCCACGTCAGGAGCCAGTGTTCGTCTACCAGCGCTTCGTATCCTAGATGCTGGCCCATTCCAGTCCGAGAGTGATCGGTATGGCGAGCAGTTCGCAAGTGGAGTCGTTGTCGGTGCGCGTGATAACGCTCACGAGGGAATTTATCTTGATGACTTTGTGATTGGACTCGCTGAACGTGGTGAAGTTGTGAGTGGATCCAATGTTGTGGATACACCATTCACAACGGACTTGCGACCTGCTTTTTCAACGCCAGCTGATCCAACATCAGACTTGGTGACTGGTTCCTACAGTGTTGAAATTCGTGACGCGAGTGAGTACGTAAATTCACTTGAGAGTGAGCAGTTTCGAGCATTCGATACCAATGACCGCTTATCTGAATCGGTAGCTATCACTGCTAGGGGCGCGGCTGATATCAGCGATGGTGACACGTTCACTCTCTCGGATGGTCGCTCGGTCGTGGTCTTTGAGTTTGACCAGGTTGAGCTGGGTAACGGTGTGGAGCCAGGACGAGTTGCTGTTCCATTCACGTTGGAAAAGCTGGACCTGCTCTCTGGGTTTGAACGAGCAGAGACTGCTGCCGAGGTGGCGAGAAATATTATCACTTCGATCAACAGAAGCGATGTTCAAGCTGTTTTCCAAATCCCCGCTATGCTCGCCGGTGGTATCGATAGCTCAGGTGGGAATCGCATTGATTTGGTCGGCGAGGTGATTGTCGGCAATGCGGATGGTGTACTCGCCTCTGTGGCTCAGAATCGTTTCCGTGGAGATGAGAATCGTGTCCGGGAAAGTCAGGGTGTTATTCTAGTTGAGAATAGCCGCTTCCTCTTTAACGAAGATCATGGCATCGTGATTGACCATGGGTTCACTGCAGAGGTAGACGGTCAGGTGACGCCAGTGATTGCACGCTATCCTCGAAACCTCATAGAGTTGAACACTGAGAATCTTGCCAGTGGCGTCGTCGTTCAGAGCAACGTACTGGCATTCAACGATCTAGGTGGATTGAAGATTGTTGGTGTTCCACAAGGTGCCGGAGAAACTTTGCGTGATCCTGTCTGGTACGACCGTATTGTCAACAACACAATCATCGGCGGAGATATTTCTCCGGGTCGTACTGCACCACCTGAGTCGTTTAAAGGCGTCTTGTTCCCATCCGGTGTGGTGTCCTTCGCAGATTCCGTGGTTGACTACGATCCGACTGCGGGTGGCGTGCCACCGATTACGATCCATCAGAATCCTGCTAATGCACTCGGTGCACCGGATGCTCCCGGAATTGGTGCTGAGCCTGATGTTGGGGACACCACTGTTTCTCTTGGGTTTGGTGGGTCGCTGACTCTACAGTTTGTTGACAACCTGTTGGCAGGTAATGGCAATGCTCAGCCGGATTTGGTTGTCTTTGAGTCCGGGGAAATCGAGTCGGTTCTGGTGGAGATCAGCCGTGACGGAACAACATTCTTTGATGTTGGTGTTGTCGGTGGACTCGCGAATACCTTGGATATTGATGCCTATGGTTTTGGAGTACAGGATCGCTTTGCTTTTGTAAGGGTGACCGATCTTCGTCAGGGCGATCCAGATAGTACTTCGGCAGGTGCTGATATTGATGCCATTGGAGCAATCAGTTCCGCTTCGGTCGAAGCCTACACGCCAAGCGGTATCGGTGTGGAATTGACTGGCAACGCAGCCCCCGTCCTGCTGAACAATATTATCTCGAATTCAGATGTCGGTATCGAGTTGGATCCCACGTATGACGTGCCACTGCTTGGTGGTAACTCTTATTACCGAAACACTCAAAATGTGACGACGGATGGCAGCGTAGGCCAGTTTGCTCAGGAACTTACTGATGCTGAGGTGATCTTTGTCGGTGCTCCAACACTCGTGTTTGCACCCGCTGCAAATGCATCGATCATTGACAGTTCTATCGACTCTCTAGAGGATCGGGCAAGTCTGACCGCTGTCAAAAATCCACTGGGGTTGCCCCCGTCGCCAATCATTGCTCCGCAGTTTGATGTGAACGGGCAGTTGCGAGTTGACGATCCTACTGTGCAAACTCCAAATGGACTTGGTGAATTTGTCTTCAAGGACAGGGGAGCATTCGATCGTGGTGATGTGGTGAAGCCTCGAGTCGTTCTACTGACCCCGAATGCACCGAGCCTTGGTCCGGATGCGGGAGTTGCAGAAGTTACAGGTGACATCCCGCTGTTCTTCGAAGCACAGTTCATTGACGGCATTGCTCCTGCAGATGTTGTGCCCGGGACTGGAATTGATGATTACAGTGTTACCAGTCAGTCGGTGCTATTGCTTAAGGATGGTGTCGCGCAAGTTGAGGGAGTTGATTACCGATTTGGGTATCACCCAAGTACGAACGTCATTCGTTTAACACCGATCGCAGGTGCTTGGGAACCAGCATCCACCTACGTCATTCGAATGATTGACTCGACAGATGCCATCGTGAGTGCGAGTGCAGGTAATACCTACAGCGATGGCGAACGCCTGAATGTCATCGACTTGGAAGGCAATACATCGACCTTCGAGTACGATACCGGCTTGACGCTAAGTATCAACTCACTACTGATTGACTTGGGCTTGGCAGATGGTCTCACTATCGAGGTCTTTGACGGTGTTACAGCTGTTACCTTTGAACTCGATGATGATGATGTTTCCGCTGCCCTTAATACTGCGGTCCCTGTTCCAAGCACAGTGGAAATACTTGCAAGTTCTATCGCTGATGCGATCAATGCCTCTGACTTGAATCTTTCGGCTACCGCATTCGGACAATCGGTTCAATTGTTAGGCGACAATCCGCTTGCCAGCGTGACACCAAGCAGTGCTCTCTTCTCCGTGAGGGGTGAGGTTGGAGTGTCGTCCGGTTTCGGGTTGAGAATTCCGAATGATGGTGTGGGCATTTCCGACACCCTGGAAGAGGGCCAAACCTTCAGTGTGCGTCAAGGTTCGCTTAATAATATTACCTTCGAGTTTGATAGTGATAACAACGTTGAAAGTAATGATGCGGGTGTGTTAAACGTAGCGATTCCTTTCTCTGCGGTTTCCACGCTTGATAGTCTTGCGGACGCCATTGCTCTTGCAATTGGTGGAGAACCTCTTGGGTTGGATCCATTCAACGTGGGATCAGGTCGTATCTCGCTTGGAGGCGATGCTAACTACTCACTCGATTTGAGTGAAACAGTTTTGACTCCGATTGGTGTTCCCGGAGAAACAGCCAGTAACGCTGTTGTCATTCAAATTGATTCGAGTGATGATGAGAACGCTCAGGTCATTGCGGCAGCCATTGATGCGGCGGCAATCCCAGGAGTCGTCGCTTCTGTAGTCGACCGTCAGATTTTCCTTGAGGGCACGGCTGGCGTAAGTGGTGTTGGTGCTGTCGAGATCGTTCCTGTACGCGACGAAGTTGGTAACTTGCTGCAAAGTAACCAAGTTAATGGTCGGACAGAACTGATTATCTACGTCGGCGGAGGGTATGATTACGGCGATGCACCAGATCCTTACCTGACCAGCATGGCTGATGGTGGACCACGACATGGGGTCGACCAGAGCTTTGCTCTCTCGCCTGTCGACAGTGGGCGGGCTATTACGGCTGACAGTGAGCCTCGTCTGGATAACCTTGACGAAGATAACGGGGTGAATTTGACCGGTTCCCTCATCGCCGGATTCACTGGAAACTTCCAAGTCTCAATCACTAACGATGACAATCGTGATTTCTATCTGGATGCTTGGTTCGATTGGGATCAAAGTGGTACTTTTGATCTCGACGAGTTGAAGCGATACGGCTCCGTTATCGCGCCTGGTATTATCCCGATCGCTTCCGGTGACAACATCGGAATCGCCGTTCCGGGTGATGCCGAGATCGGTGAGACCTACGCACGCTTCCGATTGAGTGAGGTTGCCGGGCTTGGTCCCAATGGAGATGCTGCCTCCGGTGAAGTAGAAGATTGGGCTTTTGTAATCGAAGCGAACCCATTCCAAAATCCGGTTTCAAACACTGACGTGAATGATTCGGGGGCAACGACACCGATTGATGGTTTGCAGATTATCAATGCTCTTTCTCGCAATGGCGGTGGGAATATCTTCCTCGATGTATTGCCATTGCCAGAGAATCTGCCGACCTACCCAGACGTAAGCGGCGATGGAAAGATTAGTCCACTCGATTCGCTACTTGTGCTCAATAAGTTGGCTGAACTTTATAACTCAGGCAGCGGTGAGGGAGAGGCAAGTGGCTACGTTCCTGTGGCAGGTGGTGTTATGGCATCCGGAGGGACGATCATTGGAGATGAACTGCTCCGCCGCGAGGTTGAGCATGCTGCTGGGTTGCCGACTGCAGATACCTCAAAATCTTCAGTAAGCGTCTTTGACAGCCCGGCAGTGGTCGACCTTGACCAGGTCGTTGATTCACTCGCTTTGGATACAGCGAGTGTCCGGGACGTTGAAGACTTAAATTCGATTGATGCGTTGTTTGCCTCTCTTTGATCTGGATGTCTTTTTCAGTCGCTGTAAATTGCTAGCGGGTTGTTCAGTATCAGTTTGCACAGCGTCATGAAGGGAATCATGCAGAAGGACACTCCTAAACAGTAGTGGGACGGCTTTTTGCTGAGAATTGAAAAAACGGGGAGATTTTGTGAGACAGATTTCGAATTTTTGAATCTAAGCATCGTTTGCTAGCTTGAGTACCACGCCTATTATCCAAGCACCCTCGGGTTACGGGATCTCGCTCATCCATGAAAAGACGTCGCTCAAAATCGTATGATAACAATCGACTGTCGGTGAGACGGTTGCGAATGGAGTCTTTGGAGCAGCGTCGGTTGTTGGCCGTGACACCACTTGGGGCGACACATCTGGATACTGGCGAATTCTTGCTCGGCAGCGTCGCCGTGACGCCGGTCCTTTTTGAAAGTAATGGATCGATTGATGCCGAGTCACAAAATTGGACTGCAGCGGAAATCGATGAAGCGCTTGCCAAGATGGGAGAAGGTGTAAATTGGTGGAGTGACACGCTTGACGGACTCAATACGGTCCACACCGTAGATTTTGTTTTTGACAACGCCTTTGCGCTCAATCCAGTCGAGACCGGTTACGAGCCGATCGATCGGATCAGCAATGATTTCAATCTCTATGTGGGAGAATTTCTGATCGCCCAAGGTTTCGGGAATGTGGGGAGCATTGAGGAAGGAGTGAAGCAATTCAATGACCACCAGCGCGAGCAGATGGGTACGGATTGGGCTTTCACCATCTTTATGGTTGATTCGTCTGATGACCCGGATGGTCGCTTTATCCCGGGGGGGTTTTTCCAAACGGCTTTTGCTTATGCGGGTGGTCTGTTTATGGTGACTCCGTCGACCCGGCCTGCTTCCACCATCGCACACGAAATGGGGCACATATTCTGGGCGAAGGATGAGTATCCTGGTGGCGCAACATGGACAGATCGCCGAGGTTACTACAATTCCCAAAATCTGAACGCATTTGATAATCCGACACCCGGATTTACTCAGGAAGATAGCATCATGAGCAGTGGGTTGGTGTTGGCTAATGCCTATGCTGCGAACGAGAGTCCAGACGCGACTTTGGCTATGATTGGATGGCGTGATTCTGATGGGGATGGCGTTTTTGATCTCGCTGATGTGCCGTTGGATTTTGAAGGCGTAGGTTATTTTGATTCCTCATCGTCGACTTACTATTTCACTGGATCTGCCTCTGCTGTTCCCTTGATCAATGAGAACTCGTCAGGACCACAAAGCGATATTACGCTTAACCGTATCAGCAAGCTGCAGTATCGGTTGGACGAGGGGGTTTGGGTTACCGTGTTACAGCCTGATCAACAAAGAGCGGTTTTTGATGTAACTTTACCGATTGCTCAGGCATTTTCTTCTATTCAGTGGCGCGTCATCGATGATGCGACTGGTGTGACAAGTGAAGTGATTGATGGAGACGCCATTTTGCCTGCCTTCTCGCTGACGAGTGGATCGGGCGTCGTTTTCCTCGACGAGGATAATGATGATCAACGTGATTCTGCTGAACAACTGCTAGTGGGCGCAACGGTAGGTATCAAGCACATCGACGGAAGCAACCTCGTTTTCCATGAGATAGAGGCATCGAATTATCAAACTGGGTTCCTTCCGGTCGATCTACCAGATGTTTCCCTGACCTCACAGCATCCAACTTTTGATGTAGTGTCGGTCGGTGAGTTGGTACCGAGTGGTGTTCGGATACTTCAGCAGTTTGATGCAAATCTTGGTAACCTTGTTTTGAGAGATTCGTGGACGCAGGACCAACCGCTGTCAGCGACTTTCGATTCGCCAGTAGGCGAAGTATCTGTTGATGTTTTTGGGGCCGCTGCGGGAAGCTTTGTGAGAATTGAGGCGATGGATGCGGCAGGCAATCTGTTGCAACGTACCACCAGCGATTTGATTAGCTCGGATACTTTTGGCACGGTGCGAGTGAATGATCCGCTAGGAAGGATAGCCAGCGTTTTAGTTTTCGGTCATGCAGAAACCGAAGCCCTCATTCGCGGAATTAGTTTTGGTACCAAGCCGGTGGTTAGCACCGGGCCGGCTGGAGACTGGCGTTTTGACAATTTGCCAGTAGGCCAGTACACGGTTGACTTGACTCCGGAATTGTTGATTCATCAATTTGATCAAGCGAGTTTCACAATCGATGTGACGGAGAGCGGTAGTAGCCTTGTTCAGTCACCCGCCAGTCGCGTGGATTGCCCATTTTTCAATGCTGCACTGCCCGAAGACACCAACAAAAGTGGCAACGTGACAGTACTTGATGCTTTGACCGTTCTTAACGATATCGCGCGGGACGGAGTCAGAGTTTTGCAGGCAAATGAGGTGCTGACGAACTACATCGATGTCAATAATGATGGCCGAGTCTCCACGTTGGATGCCCTGCTGGTCCTCAACAAAGTGGCTTTGATTTCCGCGGGTGGTGAGGGTGAAGCTGCTGATTTCGGACGGTTTCTGGCAATCCGGAATAGTGAGGCCGGTTCGAACCCTGATTTTCTGGTCATGAATTACTGCTTTGCTGCCACATCACAACGAAACCTCATTTGGGGGGTGTGGAACTATGCGGATTCCCACAGGCGTTCCGAAAGTATCGGCAGCGCGAATGCCGATAATGCCGTCTATGGGCCACTGCATCAGGCGATGCCCGCAATCGAAAATGCGTTTTTAAGGCAAACAACGGCACAAAAGCCACTTGAGGTGGATTCAGAGACTATTGATCGAGATGTGTTTGATCATCAATTCGGTCTCAAGACCACGCCGCAATCAACAGAATAATCGGAACCTTTTTGCTGCTTGTTGGTCTAAAGGCCAGACGGGCGTTTGCGCCCGCTGCGAATGGATGCGCAAGTTGAGAAAACGGATGATTTAAGTAAGATAGAGCAACCCGAAACGGCCCGCGGTTTACATTGCATTGGGCTTGGAGCTGAATTTTGGCTTCGAGCGTCGAGGTTCGTTTTGACGACAATTTCCCACACGATACCCGCATCTTCTCGAGAAAATAGATGAGAAATCTGCGTAAATTCCTCTCCAATAGTCTGACGCCTCGATCGCACAAGCGTCGCAGTTCTGCAAGACGATCGCGAAACGAGTACTCGTTGGGACGACAGCTATCGAGTGAGTCGTTGGAGAAGCGAGAGCTGTTGGCCGGTGATGTGGTGGACAATACGAGTCACAACTATCACACACCTTTTGATGTGAATGCTGACTACCAAATCACTGTAGGTGATGCGCTCGTTGTACTTACCCAGCTTGGCAAGCTTGGAGTGGAAGGAGAAGCAGCAGCGTCGAACGAGGAAAACCGACTCTTCCCCGATGTCAATAACGACGGACGACTTTCCGCCTCGGATGCACTCGGCGTGATCAACGCCGTGGGACGCGGCGAGGGAGTTGGTGAGTTGGTTGAGATGTTTCTCACGGCCCGAGACAAAGACGATAACGCCATCGAAACAGTCAACGGCGAGTACAACATCCCAGTTGGTGAAAAGTTTTTTCTTGAGGTGGCTTATAGTGATTTGCGGACGCCTATTGATGCTAATGGGGCATTTCAACTTAGGGCGGACGTGATTGCAAGTTTGCCTGATTATCTGGTGCCTGTGATGCGTGAGACGCAGAGGCTACGCTTCAATCCAGAAGTCTACAGTTCTGAAAACTTGGAGAGCGTGACTTTTACTCAAGAAGGGACGGGTCTCGCCTATGTCGCACCTGCTGCAAGTTGGCAAGCGAACGATAACTTCCAAGTTCTGCTCGCCATGCAGGAGTTTGGGTATGAACTGAACACTGATTACGTGCTGGACCCAACCCTTCAGTTCGCTGGTGGTGATAGGGGCTACCTCATTCACTGGATTGGTGATGTTTATGACGACGTCGATGTGCCGAACATCAGTATCACTATCCAGCAGAACGGTGGCGCAGCGATGGAGGCGAGTGTCACTGAGTTCGCCCCCTTTCTAGCGGGTGCCGACACGATACTCGGTACTGCTGATGATATTCCGAACTCTGATGCAGTGCAGTTCAATCTTGATTTGGATGTACGTACATGGAGTCCCTTTTACGGCAGCAACCAGAAACGCACTTTCTATGACTCACTCAATACTGGTGAGTTTGATACGCAGCGAGATGATGACCCATCGCGACCTGGTTTTATCAAAGCGGGTGGCGTCGGTGCGAATAGTCCAACTGGTTTGGCGGGTGTTGACATCGGGTGGCAGGGGGCAACCCCCAATGATGCGTTCAGTTTGCCAGTTCGATTAGTTCAGCCTGTGCAGGGATTGATCGTTAATTTGACGCCTTCCTTCGACACAGATTCCGAGTCAGTCTTGCTGTATGGAGAGTCAGAGCCAACGGACGCATCGCAGGTGGTACTGGATTCATACGATGGCACAGGTAGCCCTGTAGATACAGGCGTCCCAGGTGTGGCTCACGTCATCATCAATGCGATCGGTGAAAATCGTGACCCTGTGGTAAGCGATCAAATTGTGAAGTCGTTCACGCAGAACGTGAATCAGACAGCAGTTGATTTGCTGGAATTTGCCTCAGATCCCGACAACAATCCATTGTCCGTGGACGCCAGCAGCGTGATCGTCACGGGTGATGTCAGCGGTTTGTTGGTGTCTGGCGATGAAGCGATTGTTGACCCAACTGAGTATTCATTTCTCGCCGAGTCCGAACAGGAAGTCATCACCATCAGTTATGACATCGTTGACGGTGCCGGCGGTTCGGTTGCCCAACTCGCTACGATCACGGTAACCGGCCTCAATGATCCTGCGACGGCGATTACTGGTAATGCAACTGGCAGCGTGACTGAGGATGGAATACTCATAGCCAATGGTTCGTTAACGGTTGCCGATCTCGATGCGGGTGAGGATCAAGTGCAGCCGCAAACAGATTCAAGCGGTATCTATGGAACGTTCTCGATCGATGCTTCCGGATCTTGGACTTACTCACTGAACAACGCTGATTCCGTAGTGCAGGCATTGGCTGCTGGTGCCGCACCAACTGATACGTTTTCTGTTGTTTCCAAAGATGGTGCTGTCTCGGTTGACGTAATCGTCACGGTCAACGGGACGAATGATGCTCCAACCAAGGGTGCACCCGTTACCGCCACCTTCAGCGAGGAACAGGAAGTCACTTCAGTCGATTTGTTGACCGGGGCATCGGACATTGATCAGGGTGACGTGCTCAGCGTCGCAAACTATGCCGTTGCAAGTGGAGACGCGGTGGGTGTTGTCAAAAATGGTAATAACGTCGATGTTGACCCCGGAGCCTATGGAACGCTTGAAGATGGGCAGTCTGAGGTGATTGTTCTGGATTACGATATCAGCGACGGGAACGGTGGCTCGGTGGGACAGACCGCAACCATCACTATTACAGGCGTTTCCAACTTCTCTCCGGTAATTACCGTCGAGGTGGGTGATGGCGACACTGGCGCGGTTAATGAACAGGCAGACACAACTGGTGATGAGGTCACTGTAGCCACAGCATCAGGCACGTTGAGTTTCACCGACCAAGACCCTGATGACACGCATACAGTGGCAACCGCGGCAACCGCGCCGGGATACATCGGAACATTCTCCGCAAGTCTCACGCCTGCAGTGAATGGTCTCGATGGTGAAGTCGTTTGGAGTTTCTCCGCTACTGATGCTGAATTAGACGAGCTCTTCGATGGCGAAGAGCGACAGCAGATCTATGAGGTCACAGTGACCGATAGCAGTAATGGCACTGATGTCCAACAGGTTGTTATCACCCTCAATGGAGCGAATGATCAGCCACAAGTTACAGGTCCTATTGCTCGAATCTTCAACTCGGGTATGCCGGTTGAAGATATCAACTTGGTGACCAATGCAGTTGATGTCGATGGAGACGTGCTTCGTGTTGGAGATGATCCGGTTGTAATAACCGGTGGTGATGCTAGTGGAGTGTCGGTCGACCAACCTAATAACCTTGTGACGGTGACCCCATCAGCTTATGCCTCGCTTGACGTAGGCGAACAGGAGGTCGTCGAACTCTCCTATGCCATTGTTGATGATCATGGAGGCACTGTTGCCCAGACCGCGACCCTTACGTTCAATGGGATTAATGATCCCCCGACGCCGGGATCACCAATTTCTAGAACGTTCAGTCAGAATGACAGTGTATCGACTGTCAGTTTGATCACAGGGGCAACTGATCCTGAGAATGATACGCTAACGATCGATCAGGTATCGTTCCAGCCTGTGAACCCTATCGGATTCCAGATCGTTAACGATGATTCGGTAGAAGTGACACCCGCCGCTTATGTGTCTCTCAATGCTGAAGAGGAAATAGATATACAAATCAATTATGTCATCGATGACGGCGCTGGGAACCAGACCCCCCAGCAAACCGCGACGATCACAATCACTGGCGCGAATGATGTCGCGACCATTAATGGAGATGATACTGGAGACGTGGTCGAAGATACTGCGGTAACTAATGATTTGTTGACCACCAGTGGTCAGTTGGTGGTGAGCGATGTAGATACGGGGCAGGCGATCTTCAATACTTCCGTTACTGGTGCGGAAGGTAATCTCGGTATGCTGTTCATTACCGAAGCAGGTGAGTGGTCCTACACCGTGGACAACAATGACCCTTCGGTACAGCAGTTGGCTGCGGGAAGTCAGTTGACAGACACGTTCACCGTCGAGTCACGCGATGGCACCGCGACGAAGAATATTGTGATCACGATCACAGGTGTGAACGATATCGCAGTGATCAGCGGAAGTAATGTAGGGGCTGTGACCGAGGATGATTCGGATTCATTGAACACTTCAGGAAATCTTACCATCACTGATGTCGATGCAGGCGAGGCTGTCTTTGACGTCACCTCCGTGGTGAAGTTAGGCTCAGAGCTTGGGAACCTGACTATTAATTCAGAAGGTCAATGGAACTACACGCTTGATAACGCCTTACCAGCGGTGCAGGAACTGCCTGCTGGTGCGACTCTCGTCGAACGTTTCGAAGTCAGGTCCTTTGATCAGGGCACAACAGAGACCATTGTGGTAACCGTCACTGGGGTTAATGACGTACCTGTATTTGGTGGCGTCACGGCCGGGTCGGTTAATGAAGATGCAGCTGCGACGCTGGCGACTACAGGTGCGTTGACAATCCTTGATGTTGATGTAGCTGAGTCATTTGTGCAGACCACGGTCGTGCCCACAGGTGAAACGCTGGGGACGTTGGTTGTGCAAACGGATGGTGTATGGACCTATCAGGCTGATAACTCTCAAGATGACATACAGGCCCTGGTAGGCAATCAATCTATCGTGGAACGTTTCACTGTGACTTCTGCTGATGGAAGTCAAACGCAGGTTGTCACCATCACGATCAATGGGAACAACGACAACCCCGAAGCGGTTGACGATACACGCCTCGCTTTGAAAGACAGTGATGGCATCCTGATTGATGTGCTGGCCAATGACAATGCAGGGGCTGGTGGTCTGGAAGACCCAAACCAAACAATCACAATCGCGGGTGATTCACTCCAATTAAGCGAGAGTGCGACAGAAGGTGTTCCAGACGGATTCATTGCGATTGAGGATGGCAATATCCGCTATGTACCAGGCGAGGGTTTTGAAGGTACGGCGACGATCGAGTACGAAGTCTTTGATGGTGAGCTTGTTGACTCAGGGACGGTGACAGTCACGGTTGTTGATTTCGTGCCATCCACGCTCGGTGGTAGTGTGTTTGTTGACCATGTCGAGAATTTCCGGGATGTGCGAGACAACGGTGCGGAGCCATACAGGGATGGCGTTCAAGATGACGATGAAAAGGGCTTTGCAAGCATCCGAATAAAGTTGGTTTCCGAAAATAACTACACCAATAGTCCCATCGAGCGCGAAGTTTTGACGGATGTGGACGGTAACTTTGAGTTCACAGATATCGCGCCAGGTGAATACAAGGTTGTTTACGAACATTCCGAGCAGATCAGGTACGATGGGCCTGTAGAGTATGTGGTCGATATTCCGGCTTTAGGAGATGTTCAACGCAATGATCTTAACTATGGGCTGATTGGCACTCAGGGAGCAGCAATGGCGGGTGTCGGCTTGCTTGCATCAAGCTACCTCCGCACGAACGCTACGTTAGCTCAAATCTCGGATGGCGGACGCGAGGGAGGCTTGGTTTGTCTAGACTCAAGTGGTCAGCAAAGTTTCATGGTGCTGGGGTCCGGTTTCGAAAATGTTGAATTCGCCGAACTGGAGCTCAACGAGGCAAATGACGCTGCATTGCTGACTCTTCTTACGGAAGAAGGACAACGGCTTTCGACGATCTTGACGGACGATTTCTTCGTGGTGAGTAACGATCAATGCGGAATTCAGTTCTTCGGCAGTTTGAATGACCATTTCTTCCAAGAAGCAGGTTCAACTGACGGGACCCCCTTTGATGATACCCGCACCGCCGTCGATGATTTTGAGGACAACAACAACGATGCCTAAGTGAAAGGAATCGTATTTTGAGTGGGGATGCCTCAGGTGGTAGGTTGGTATTCCTCACCGGATGGTATTGAAGAGCCCGGGACTTTGTTTCGGGCTTTTTTTGCAGCCGAAGTACATTCATCTGGCAGTATTGGCATGCATGAAATTCAATTAAGGCGACCTTGGCATCGGATGTCCGAAATGGATCGACCACCTTTGGTAGTTGATGTTCCCGATTCCTCTGCCGCGTCTGACTGTTCAGTGACTGCAGGCGATCAGGTCATGTATCAACGTGGCTTCAATTCACCAACCGGTCTGACTGGCGAAGACATGATTGGGTTGTGCATTGGTGCATGGCAGGGACGGTTGGTATCAGTGCAAGTCAATGGAACTCTGTTTGCACCTGCAAACGCACCTTTAGTACTCGATCTATCAAAGATCCTTTTGGGCTTCAACAAGATCGAGATAACACTCGTATCCGATTCCGGGGAGTTGCCCCGTATCATTGGCGATGTTGTATTGCGAATTCAGCAAAAAACGAGTTGATCTGCTTGCAATGACTTCAACTCATTTTTCTGGCAAGTCTCATTCGACTGTATGAACCACCATCAAATTGTGGGCTTTGTCAACGACGCCAGTGCCCGTTACAAAAACGACGTGGTCGTGTTGTCGAAGGTGGGTATGCTCATGCCCCCAACGGCACATTTGATCAATGAAAAGTGAGGTGTCTTCNAGGTGTTTCGATGCAAGTGGTTTGATTCCCCACAGCAAATTCATGCGCCGTAAGGTTGGTTGCGAGTCACTTGCTCCAATGGTGGGAATGAGGCTGCGGCTCTGGCTATTGACCCAAGCCGTGTTGCCACTCCGAGTTGCAATCACAATAAGCTTGGCCTCGATGCTTTCAGCCACATGAGTTGCTGCCTGAGTAACGGCGCTGGTGATAGGGTGAACTCGGTAGCTCATTTGGTGAGTCCGGTCCGGATCACCCATCATTTCCTGTTCGGTACACTGCATTATTCGGCTCATCATGTTTACCGCAAGTGCAGGATGATTACCGATTGCCGTTTCACCACTCAGCATGCAAGCATCAGCACCATCCAGAATCGCGTTGGCAACGTCACTGGCTTCAGCACGTGTTGGTCGCGTGCTCGCATGCATCGATTCAAGCATCTGCGTAGCAACAATCACTGGTTTCATTTTTTCACGGCAAACCTGAATGATGCGTTTCTGAGCCACCGGAGTTTGAGCGACATCAATCTCGACGCCCAGGTCACCCCTGGCCACCATGATCCCATCGGCATTTTCGACAATCTCTTCGAGTTGCTCGAGTGCTTCAGGTTTCTCTATTTTCGCGATCACCAGTGCATTGGATCCATGCGAGTGAAGTAACCCTTTTAGTTGTCGCACATCATCAGGGGATCGTACAAAGGAGAGGCTGATGAAGTCGATTTGATTTCGGGCTGCCCAGATGGCATTCTCTACGTCACGTTCAAGCAAGGCAGGAACGGACAACTGGACACCCGGCAAATTGATGCCCTGTCTGCTTCGCACACTTCCGCCACCTGTCACAATGCATTCCGCTCGGTCAGCGTGCACTTGTTCGACTCTCAACGAAACAGTGCCATCGGCCAACATCACTCGATCGCCAGGTTTCAGTTCTTCAATCAGGCGTTCATAAGTACTGGTAAGCTCCGCTGGTTGGTCTGATGCTTCAGTGACGAAGGTGATCTGCATTCCCTCTTCACATACAAGTGGATCATGATTTAGTTGTCCGAGTCTGATTTTTGGCCCGGCGAGATCCAGTAGAATTCCGACTGGAAATCCGGCTATTGTCGCCGCTTCACGGATGCGGCTCACAATGGTTTCGTGTTGTTCACGGTTGCCGTGGGCGGTGTTGATGCGGAACACGTCAACTCCTGCTTCGATTAATTCTTCGAGCTGATGGACGCTTTCACAAGCTGGTCCCACTGTGGCAANAATTTTTGTACATGCATCATCAAGAGAGGGCCGGGGCATCAGTGAACTCGATAGTTGATGGTGAAGAACGCAGATTCAAAGTGGCAACGATGGCGGAGGTTTCATGCATGATTCCATAAAGAAACCGAGAGCAGTGATACCAGTCGCTGTCTGATCGTACTAAAATTTGGCCTTGAGGCATCTCTCTTTCATCCCTTCGGCACTACTTTTAATGTGGATTCATGGTTTCTGATCGACCTCCGGTCGCACTTGTCACTGGCGGTTCAGCTGGTTTGGGATTTGTGATTGCACGAAAATTCTTGGGTGCCGGATATTCCGTTGTGATCGTCGGGAGAGACTCTGGGCGGCTTGATGATGCGAGGGGTCGGCTTGATCCAGAGCGATGCTTGTCCCGTACAGATGGCACGGGACAAAGGCTCATTTGTTCTTCTTGTGATCTGACTGATGCGGAAGCTGTTGAGCAACTGCTCACACATACGCTGGAATCCCTTGATCGTTTGGATGTTTTGGTGAACTGTGTTGGGGCAAGTGATCGAGGCTTGATCGAAAAACTGGAAGCCGACCGGGCGGAGGTGCTGTTCCGGCAAAATGTGATCACCGCCCTGCTCTGCTCACAAAAAGCCCTCGATGCTTTGGAAAAGACCGGGGGTGTGATTGTGAACATTGGATCGCTCGCCTCCAAAGTAGGGGCTCGCTACATCGGGGCTTACGCAATTGCCAAGCATGCTTTGGCGGGTATGACGCAGCAATTGAGGCTGGAATTGAAGCCACGAGGAATTCACGTTTGTCTGGTGAGCCCGGGACCAATTCGACGCGAGGATGCGGGGCAACGATATCACGAATCAATCGATGGTCTTCCAGCACAAGCGGCTAGGCCTGGTGGAGGAACAAGAGTCAAAGGCTTGCCGCCTGAGCGGGTTGCAGACGCTGTGTTATCCGCGATTCAACACCGAAAACCGGATGTCGTGTTACCGGGCTATCTACGCCTCCTGATCATGCTGGGGCACGCATCACCGCGTTTGGGTGATTGGTTACTTCTGAAGTTTACATCGCCCAATGAAAATTCAACTGCCTGATACCGATGGCGGCTTCCAGGAACACATCAGATTGGGCTGCAAAAACTATCCATTTTTCACTGTCCGTTTTCCGCTGCTCACTGGGAAAAGCGGTGTGTGAAGTCTAGTTGCCCATGTTCGCCGAACAGTCACTCGGCGGTTTCCTCATATATCGGCAAGTGCCGGTAGTAAACTTCCAAGTTCAACAAGTTCATGGTGGTGACGTAGAGTCGTCCAGCATGAGCAGACCAGCGATCTGGAATGGCTCCGGCGGGATTCCAGCTGCCAGCATTCACTCCTTCTTTGACTTGACTCTCGATCAGGATCGGGTTCAGAGCCCGATTCCAACGATCCCAGTAATCGCCGCCCATATGAAACATGACTTGAGTGGCATAATACCAGTAGTAAGTATCTTTTTGAGGTGATTGAACACTACCTGTCCGAGGTGGGTACTGCAGCAGGTAATCAGCTGCTGACTTCATCGATTCGTTGTCACGCTGCCAGCCAGAGTACATCCGCATCAACATGCCTACTGATGTCATGGTTGGTGTGGCCATTCGACCATGTCGCTGTGTTGGGGTGTCGGGGGCGAACGGATTGTACCGATAGCGATCCGGCTGTTGAGGTACCTGTGACAAACCTAGCCAACGTTGAATACCTTGGTAAGTTGCCTCGGGCACGTCCAGCCCTGATAACTGACCACTTTTCAATGCCATCATCATCCAACCAGTAACACTCGTGTCAGAACTAACCTGTGCTGTGTAACGCCATCCTCCGCGCTCGTTGTGCTGGGTGCTGACAATGTAGTCGAGGCAGCGTTGAGCTGGTGGGCGGAGTTCAGGGTCTTGGGTCATTCCATAAGCTTCGCAAATGGCCAGTGCAGCTATCCCATGACTGTAAAAAGCAACATTTCGATTGCTGATGGAATCTTCAGGAACGAATAGATCACCGTTGTCTTGTTGGCGATTCATCAGGTATTCGATGCCGCGGCTAATAGTACTAGCGTACTGGTGCTGACGGTGGGTATATCCTGCTCCTTGAAATGCCAAAAGGCACAATCCAGTTGCGGCTGTGTTACTTCGAAGCAGAACATTTTCGCCGTGCCCCTGCAAAGACCAGCTACCATCCTCGTTTTGTGTATTGGCTAGATAGGAGAGGCCAATTTCAATCGCTTTTTCTGTTTCAGGACCGATATTTCCAGCAGCTGTGGCAGGAGTCCCACCTTTTGTTCGCATCACTCTTCGGTTGAACGACGCAACGGATGCGATTTTGGTGCCAAACGGAGTTGCGGGCCCGCCCAGAGTTCGTCTGGGGCGTTGCCCTCGTGAGAAATCGACGACCGCAATTTCAGGTTGGCTGTCCGATGGCAATAGGCCAGCGCGGCCCTCGGCGATGGTTGCGATTCCTACTGGTCCTTCGTCCAGCATCGCATCGAGGTTGGGGCCTCCAGTGGAAGCGATTTTTGTGCTAACCACGCCACGCGCGGGGCGACTGATACGTTCCAACGGGGTGCCGTCGGAATTCCTGTCTCCGATTGAATCTGATGGAGTGGTTGCGGAAGCTGATTTATCACCAAAACTTGCTTTTGGCGAGGTTGGGGGACCTGTTGCTGCCATCCCGAGACCGCTTGTGACTCGCCGCATTCTCCCTGAAGCTCGTTGAGCTGATCCCGTATCAATGGTGGGGATACCGTTATCTGCCGACGTGTTGTTGCGAGCTGCTGATGTTGCAGTTTGAGGTTCCGATGTGCTTGGAAGATCGGAGGAGGTGGACTGCAAAACTGTCAGACTGACACCACGTGATCTATTCTGTCGAGTGACAGAAGAATCGCCCGGGCCGATTACTCGGTCTGCCATCTCAGTTTGTTTCGCAACAGCAACGACCTGCATTGTAGGAGCAGATCCGGCTGGTTCCAGATTTCGGGTAGGCGCAGTCCGCTTGCGTGGCTGCGGTGGTTTTGTCTGGCCCACTGTGGGAAGCAATGTGCTGCGACTTCTGGCACCAGCAATAGAGGTTTCTTGCGGCTTGCTGAATTCTAATTCCACAGATGCTGTGGAGGAGGCCGTGGAGCGAGAAATCGGCCTTGATCGGGGTTGCGGTGTGATCTGCTGTTCCACGGGAGTAGCTGCAGTAGTTGGTCGAACGGGTACTGCAGGAGCTGTCGGGGTTTGGGGACTCCACGCCGGTGGCTGNGCATCGGCATATTGCTGCCGCGCAAGCTTTGCTGGGGAATCTGTGGGTTCTGGCTTTGACTCGTTCGGCTTTCGGCGTTTCAGCAGAAACTCTTGCAACGACTCTGGTTGTGGCTCTCGAGTCTTTGGTATTTCGAGTCGGGGAGCCGTTTTTTCCACTGGTGGCAATTGCCGCTCTTCAACGGGTGCTACACGAGATGCTGTCTCAGCGTCGACTGGTTTGGACCAGTCTGGCGTGGTTGCTGTTTTTGTTGGAGTTTGGAATAGGTATTCTGGAACGGTGCGGCGTACGGGGGAGCGTTGTTGCTTGACGCCAGAAAACGCCTCGGGAAAATAGCGACTGAAAATGATCACGTTGATTGCGAGCATCATCAGCAACAGGTGTACGAAGAGGCTGAAGAGAATACCCAGTTGTATGGTTCGCCTCACATAACGTGAAACAAAACCATGGGAGAAGAAAGCCATCGACAAGGCAAGTACGGGGACAGCGATCGTGTAGGTCCACGCATTGAGCATCCAGCGTGGGTCGTCAAATCGTAATTCAGTCACCGCCAAATACAAAACCAACCCGGCAAACGCTGTGATGAACACGTCCAGTGGCCAAGTGCGTTCAGCCTCGCCTGCTTGTTTCTCGATCGGTGGTGCTTTGGTAAAATTCACGGAATGAAATGTTCGGTGTGGGGCATCCGGAAAGTTCGATTAACTTTCGGGACCTTCCTTGGTGGTGACGCTATAGTCGCTGACTCCGCTACGATTGCAAACGTCCATTACGCTCACGACTGGTTGAAAGGCTGTTGTTCGATCTGCTCGAATGATGACCGTTTGATTGGTTGGGTTGTCGGAAACGGCCGATTCCAAAAATAACTGCAGCTCACTTAGATTCGTCGCCTTCCCTCCCAGATAGAGTTCGCCTTCATTGTCAATGTCGATCACAACTTCGCGAGGTTTGCTTGTCATAGGCACCGCGCTCGTTGCTGTTGGAAGAACAATGTCCAACCGTCTTTCTTCCTCCTCAAACTCACTGGTTACAAGAAAGAAAATGAGCAAAAGAAAAACCACATCAATGAGCGGAGTCAGGCTCAAGGTGCTGGCGATGCTGGAACGTTTGATTTTGGCCATGTCTAACCTGCCTTGATCCCGCTGCGTTTTTCTTTCGCCGATCGTGGTGGTGGAGGTGGTTGCGGCGTATCTGTCATGATGCTTTGTTTGCGATCCAATGAATGGAGAACGCCATCCTCATCCAGTCTTTGTAGTCCTGCGTAAGGAGCTAATGCCGGTGCTAGTCGGAACGCGAACTCCTCGATTTGGTGAAAAAGCTTTGCGAGTCGGTTCTCAAGGTAGAGAGCTAACATCGCTGCTGGAATCGCAACAATCAGGCCTGAAAGTGTTGTGACTAATGCCGTGTAAATACCCTCGGANAGCTGTTCGCTTCGACTGCGGTCTGCTGTTAAGGCGGTTGATTCGTGGAACGCCACAATCATTCCCCAGACGGTGCCTAGCAGTCCCATCAGTGGCGTCGCTGCTGCGGCTAGCGTTAGCCAGCGGATTGCGGATGCTTGCTGATCAGCTTCCCGCTCCATCGTTTCGTTCGCTGTACGCTCAATTTCCGCTAGGGGCTGCCCAGTTCTCAGCAGCATTGCCGTTACGACACGGCCAGCGGGTGACGGATATTCTCGGCAGCTTTGTAGAGCTACGCCGGGGCTGAATCGATCAAGGGGGGTCGCCAAGTCTTCGAGCTCATTCGCGAGCTCACTTGGTAGCATCTTTTCTGGGCGAAGGCTCATGAGCTTCTCAAATGCCAACGCCACTACCATCAAACTCATGATGCCGATCGGGATCATGAAGCCTCCGCCTCGTGTTACCAAGGTCAGGAGGTCGATTCCTGGAACCTCTCTTTCGGGTGCAGCCTCGGTCGCCTCAGGCTGGTCCTGCATGACTGCCTGTATTTCATCCGCATTGATCTGAGGCGATGAGTCCTGTCCCAGTGACCAAGGTGTATTGAGCCACGCCGAAAGAATCAGAAGAGTGGCTAGGGCGAGCGAGTAACGCGCCAGTTTGCGCTCGTTTTTATTTTGATTCACTGTTTTAATTTCTCCAAGCGGTCGCGTGACTTGGCAGCCAATTCGTGATTTGGATGTTTTTCTAATACGTATTGGTAAAAACCTGTTGCGTAGTTTTTCGCTTTGTCTCTTGCTTTGTCCGTTTTTGCTTCCTGCAAAAGAAGATCGCTGCACCTCCCTGCTTCGAACCCACTTTTCGCTTGCCAGTTTTTGATGTCTGCAGACGCTTTATCCGCACCAAACCCGTACATCACTCGCTGGAATTCTGGAATCGCTTTGTCGTACTCACGATTTGAAAAATGTATTTCGCCCATCATGAAACGGGCTCTTGCTGCAGTGGCGTTTCGGTAGTTGTTGGCCACTTCTTGGTAAAATTCGAGCGCCTTTGCAGTGTTTTCAAGTTGTTGATACGCGAAGCCGGTTTCATAGAAAATCTGCGGCAGGTACTCAGAGGAAGGAAAACGGTTTCTTAAAGCGTTGTACCATTCGATCGCGATTTGCCACTTTTTCAACTGTGCCGCACTTTGTCCCCCATGAAGAAAAACAAGTTCACGCACCTGACGTTCCGATTTATCCAGGATATTTTTTGCGGTTTCGTTACGTGATTCGATATCTGCTCGCGCCGACTCATACCCCGCGAGAGCTGTTTGATATTCGGAACGCTTGAAGCGGCATTCCGCAACCATCGTTTTTGCGTCAAAAACAAGTTCACCTTGTGGATGCTGGTTGGCCATTTCGTTGAATGCCTGCTCTGACGCCGCATAGTTCTCTGTTTTGAACATCGACCAGCCGAGTCGGTAGTAAGCTTTTTCTGCTAGTGCGTCATCCTTGGCTTTTGCACAAGCCAATTTGAATTGCTTGGCAGCATCCTGCCAGCGACTCTTTGAGTAGGCCTTCTGCCCTAAGTAGTAGGCGGACTCCGCAACCAGGGGCGAGGTCGGATGCTCCTTGACCAGTTTGCTGAAATACTTGCTGGCTGCACTGCCATTGTCACTTTCCTGCAGTGACCAGCCAAGTTCATAGAGTACGTCGTCCATGGAGGGGTAATCAGGAACTTCGCGTAAAAGTGTTTCAAGTTTTGCAGCAGCTTTGTCAGATTGCTTGTTTTTCTGATCGATGAGCGCGGCTTCATAAAGCGCGTGACCCAAGCTGATTCCGGTGGGTTGAGTCCGCAGGAATGTTGCCAAGTCCTGTGCTGCTTCCACATCCTGCCCCAGGTTGCGTCTGGCAATTCCGCGAGCGAGCATGGCGTTACCCTGAAGTGGATGTTTTGGGTATTTCTCCAGCATCTCGGTCAGCGGTTTGACTGCTGCCGCAAATTTTTGGGTTTGCATCAACGCGTTGCCCTTTCCATAAAGAGCGTAGGGAAGAAGCTCTGGCGTTGATGCTCCGTTGATCACCTGGTCATAAAACTCGATCGCTTCCTGGTAACGCTGATTCGTATTGGCCATTTGTGCAAGTTGGTACTTGGCCTGTGCGACCATCGCGGGATTTTCCCCCCGTTTGATGACTTGTTGCCAGTCTTTGGTGGCGTTGCCTGTGTCGTCTAACGCGGCCCTGCTCTGACCGGATAGCAGCAGTACTTCGTCTGCTCGAGCCCAGTTGGAATCGTAGGCAATGCTGGCCTCGAAGGCGTTTACAGCTTGTTTGTTGTCACCTATTTTTCGAAAAGCCTGCCCGATCAGGAGAAAGGCCTCTGCTTTCTGGCTCAACTCTGGGAGATTTTCCAGCTCAGCTTTGAGGATACGTGTGACATCCTTAAAACGTTCGGCTGTAATCAAGGCCGAGCCGGCTCTGAGCACCCAGATGGGACGCTGAATATTGTCGTTGCGGGTTGACTCTAAAAGATGCGTGTAGGTGTCAGCGGCAGCTGAATTCTGGTTGGTCAGTAGTTGGCTCTCGGCTGCCACGAACTTGATATCTGGCACGAGTACATCTTTTGGAAATCGCTTGATGAACTCGAGTGCAAGTGTTAACGCCTTCTTGGGATTCTGTATTTGCAACGCTGAAAAAGCGGCGTTGTAGAGAGCTCTGGAGGCTAATGGGCTATCAGCGTTTTCTCGGTAGATTCGCTCAAACATCGTCATCGATTCGCTCAGCGTCTGCGGACTCATCGATAACGCTTCAGCGAGGTCAAGTCGCAGATCTACCGAAAAACGACCTTCGACACCGCGTTGGATTTGTTCACGTGCGATTTGAGCCGCTTCTGTCGGACGCTGTTTCTTGATTTCAATTCTGGATAACCAGTGTGCAGCTTCGGTGGCCGCAGTCCGGTTGTTTTGCTGCAGTACCCGACGGAATCGCTTGGCAGCTTCGTCAATGTTGCCACTACGATAAGTGCTCTGGGCTGAAGCTAAGATGGCCGCACTGGCATAATTTGAGCTGGGGTATTCCGTGAGTAAACGGTCATATTTTTTTGCAGCTTCTGCGGGTGCTTTGGCCTGAACGTGTGCGAATGCTTGCCTGAACAGGGCATACGCACGATCTTCAGCTTCCTGCGTTGACTTCATAGCGTTGCTGAACGCGTTAATGGCGCCAGCGTAGTCTTTCTGCATGATCAGCATGTCACCCATTCGCAGTTGCACATCGGTAATCAATTCTGCGCGATCACAATCTCGCAGAAGCTGTCTGAATGAATTGAGTGCCTGATCAAATTTCTTCAACTCTTCGTAGGCGACCCCTCGGGCATAAAAGGCATCGCACCGAAGTTGTGATGTCTTCGCACTTGGCATTGTCAGCATGCGATCGTAGTAGCGGATGGCCTGTTGACTGTTACCCATTCCATAAGCAGCTTCGCCGCTATAGAACAATGCTCGATCCATGAAGCGGGTTTTCGGTGACTCCTTCAGAAGTTGTTGAAATGCGTCGAGCGAGAGTTTTAGTTTTGCTTGATCTCTCTGCGCACCCTCTCCCGAGGCGATGTAATTGCACCACCCAAAGTTGGCAAGTGATTCTTCTCGCAAATCGTATTTTGATTTTTGTAACGCCTTACCGAAGGCTTTTGCTGCAGCAACATAATCGGGCATCTCTTGCTGCATGTAGCAAACACCCAAGTAGTGGGCGGCGTCTGAGACCATGGGATGTTTCGGATACTTGCTTAAAAATGACTGCCAGCCATCAATTGCCAAGTCCATTGCGCCGCCAGTCTGAAAATTAGCGGCGTCAGCGTAAGCAGCCATCGCATCTTCGCCGTTGGCATCTTGAGCCGGAGCGTGCGGCATGCCAATGAGAAGATGAAGGCATAGCACAAAACAGAAAATCGCCAAGCGAGACCAGATGCTCTGTCTGGACTGTGCCATGAAGGGCCAGGCGATCGGAGCCAACTGCCTATTCACTAACCTGCTCCCATGCAAATAGCGACGAATTTCAGATTGCCCACCTGTTGGGCTGAGAAGAGAACTTCACTCTGTTATTTTAGCGGTACATTGAAAAAGTCGATAGTTCGTCGGATAAGTTACCTGTTCGGAAAACTCACTAGTCGGCCTGATTTGCCCAGTCCCGCCGATTCGACGTCTGATTTTCTCCTATCTGAACGAACCGCGGACCGATTTGTAACGTAAACACGGAATTATACATCACCTGCTTTGTACTCTGCTGTTCACAAGTGAAACCCAACAGGATCGCGGTCCTGACTTAGTAGTGCTGTTTGGTTTGGTTCTTCTGGTCGCGAACGCCGCGCGATCACGTTGTGAATTTTGAAGTCCGTGCGGTTTTTTGTGCTCTCCGAGCACCCGTCTACTCCCCGAGCACCCGAATCGTGAATTCTTCCGCAAACTGCTTGATTACTGGAGGTGCTGGCTTCATTGGCTCGCATCTGACCGAGAAATTGCTTAAGCAGGGGCATCGAGTGATTGTGGTCGATGATCTGTCCACCGGGCAAGCAGGCAACCTGGCCGCAGTCATGGGGCACGAGAGACTGGAATATATTCAGGGCACGGTTGAGGACGAAGCTCTCGTCAGTGACGTCGTGGACCGGGCGGATCGTGTTTATCATCTCGCCGCTGCGGTCGGTGTTGCACTCATAGCCAAACAGCCTATCCAGACCATCGAGCGCAATATCTATCCTACCCAATTGGTTCTCGATCGTCTTGGGAAGCGGGCGTCTAGAGGAGACTACGTACCGACCTTCATTGCCAGTACAAGCGAAGTTTATGGAAAGAATCCTAAGGGTACGTGGATGGAGGAGGACGATCTTGTTTTTGGCGCCACGACGCGACCCCGTTGGAGTTATGGCGTCTCGAAGGCAATCGATGAATTTCTTGCCCTGGCGCACAACAAAGACTACGGACTGCCAGTAGTCGTAGGCCGTTTCTTCAACGTCGTTGGTCCACGTCAGACAGGTGCCTATGGCATGGTCTTGCCCCGTTTTGTGGAAGCCGCGATCCGGGGTGAATCGCTAATCGTTCACGATGATGGAGCACAGGTTCGCTGTTTCGCTCATGTAGATGACGTGATTTCTGCAGTTGTGAAACTTGTCGACACTCCAACGGCTGCCGGGCGTGTTTATAACATTGGCAGCGATGTTCCCGTGTCAATTCTCGAGTTGGCTGAACGCGTGATCGCGAGAGTCAATCCAGCGGCGAAAGTAGAGTTTACTAGCTACGCAGATGCATACGACGACTCGTTCGAAGATATCCGCAGGCGTGTGCCAGTTTTAGATCGGATTCGTGACGCGATTGCTTATCATCCCCACCATGATTTGAATGCCATCATTGACTCTGTTGCTGAGTACCAAAGAGCGGCAACTTAGAAGCTAGCTGCTTTTATGGGAACGTAGTTACCAAGCGCCTGGCTATCCGCCTAACGGACTGCGAGCAGATTTTGGACCTGCCAGAAAGCGTGTTGATTGAGGCTGAGTATGAGGTATGGATAATCAACTGCCGTTGCTCGTTGAAGCGTCTGTTCGGTGGTTTTCGCTTGCTGACAATCTGAGAGATCGTCCGGTCGCCCAAAGCTGCTGGACNACCGCTCAACGCATTGGTTCCGACGATCATTCGCCGCGTGTGTCTACGTACATCATCCTCAGGGCGTGCAAAGCTTCATTGAGCATGGCTGCTTCTTGATCGTCGAGATTACCCTTGGTTTTTGATTCCAGCATTTCCAAAGTGTCGATGTAGTGCTTGGCAAAGGGCTTATTTACCTTGGCGTCCCCTGTGTTGGGGTCAGGCATCTGGCCAAGCATGCCCATTGCTTGAGTGAAGAGCATGGTGACCAAGACTGAAAAGGATGCCGGTGGGGGGTCAGGCATCGTGTTCGCCGATGGCTCATTGCTTGAGTCGCTTGCATCGGATGGTGCTTGGTCGCTACTTTTCGTTTCCTGTGATTCACCTTCCNTTTCGGTGTTGCTTGCTTCGTCGTCGATCTGGTCGTGGTCGCTCATCTTGTCTCTCCGATTTGCAGGTCGCGAAAATGTTCAGTGGTGCGTTCTCGTTCAGTTTGGCACTGAGCGATTGGAAGTAGCATGGCCGCGAGTCTTGGGTGTTGGCAAGTGGTGATTCCATGTGAGCCATTGGCGTGACGAAACCTGTGACCAGGAGGCTCAGCGTTACTGGGACGCAATGACGCCATGCTTGGCCCGTTTGTGCTTCGGCGTTTCTGCTTGCACCAAGGGATATGGATACCACTAAGCTTGCTGTTGGTTTGTATTTCAGCGTGGTTGTGGCGCAGGTGTGGTCTGGTCGCTGGCTTGACGTTCAGATCGCCGCTCGATGGCTGCACCAACGAAACCCGAAAACAGCGGGTGGGACTTGAGCGGTTTGCTCTTGAATTCGGGGTGAAATTGAACGGCAACAAACCAGGGGTGGTCAGGAATTTCGACGATTTCGACCAAGCCCCCGTTGGGACTTGTGCCTGAGAATCGCAAGCCATTGGCTTCGAATTGCTGGCGGTACTGGTTATTGAATTCGTATCGGTGACGATGCCGCTCATCAATGTTCTCGGAATCATAGGCTTGGCCCGAGATGCTGTTGNCATCCAGTACCGTTGGTTGGGTACCCAATCTCATCGTGCCGCCCATTTGCGTAACATTTTGCTGTTCATCAAGCAAGCAGATCACTGGATGTTCCGTGTCTTTGTCGAATTCACTTGAGTGTGCGCCCTCGAGCCCGACTACTTGTCGACCGTATTCAATTACCGCGCATTGCATACCCAGACAGATGCCAAAGAAGGGAATCCCTCGCTCTCGGGCGAAGCGAATGGCTTGGACTTTTCCTTCAATACCACGCTCACCAAAACCACCGGGCACAAGCACTCCGTGGTAGCCACTTAGTAATCGTTCTGCTCCTTCACGTTCAATATCGGCACTTTGAATCCGGCCGATTCGAATCTGTGTCTGGTGATGCATGCCTGCATGATCAATTGCTTCATAAATCGATTTGTAGGCATCTTTATGTTCCGCATACTTGCCGACCACAGCGATTGAAATTTCATGCCTTGGATTACGTAAACCATGCAGCAGATCAGTCCATGGTGTGATGTCGAGGTCTTGTGCGGTCACCAAACTCAATTTTTTGACGATCAATTCGTCCAGTTTGTTTTCAACCAAAGACAAAGGTACTTCATAAATCGAAAAATCCTTGTCTTTTTCTTCGATCACCGCTTCGCTTGGAACGTTGCAGAAAAGGGCAATCTTCTCGCGATCTTCCCGACTGATGGAGTGCTCGCAGCGACATACCAAAACATCAGGTTGAATACCGATCTCACGTAACCGTCCGACAGAGTGTTGTGTCGGCTTGGTTTTCAATTCATCCGCTGCCTTCAAATAAGGAACCAGCGTCAAGTGCATGTATAAGCAATTCTCGCGACCGACATCCAGCGAAAATTGACGGATTGCCTCGAGAAACGGCAGGCTCTCGATGTCGCCTACCGTGCCACCTATTTCCGTGATCACGACATCCACGTCATCCCCACCCATCCGCTTAATCACTGACTTGATTTCATTAGTGATATGGGGAATCACCTGGACGGTCTTGCCAAGGAACTGACCTTTCCGTTCCTTCTCGATCACGGACAGGTAGATCTGTCCGGTTGTGTAGTTGCAGTCTCGGGTGAGGACGCCCGATGTGAACCGCTCGTAGTGCCCCAAGTCAAGGTCGGTCTCACTACCGTCGTCCAGCACGTAAACTTCGCCGTGCTGGTAAGGGCTCATGGTCCCTGGATCGACATTGATATACGGATCCAGNTTCTGCATCCGCACTCGGAGGCCGCGCTGTTCCAACAACATCCCGATCGATGCGCTTGTCAAACCTTTGCCAAGGGAACTGACCACGCCGCCGGTTACAAAAATATGTTTCGTCATGGAGTGGGATCATACCACGATTCGATGATTTCGGAAGCGTCTGCAAGACACAGTTTCCGAAACTAAAGAGTGAGTACGCAAAATATGCATACATTCTTGGTTTTAGGGCGGACAAGTCTGCTGGAATTAATGTTGAGCAACGCAATTGTGCTGCGTTATTCTAGCTTATGAATACAGTTTTTGCCTTAATGTGGCCGCTGATGCCCATTGCGATAGCCTGTTCGCTGGCGATAGGGCACCAAGGGTCGCTGGCAATAGGGCACCAAGGGTCGCTGGCAATAGGGCACCAAGGGTAAGGATACGGCGACGAAGCTACACAGAGCAGTACCGAGCAGTGGGGGGCCGCTTTCTTTGAAGCATTCGATTGTTGCATTTCAGTTTGCAAATTTTCGTTCAAATCGTTGGAAGTCATCCAGAGTGTCGATGCCAGGCGTCGATGAGCTAACGCTTGCTACCACGATCCGTTTGCCAGCTTCGATCGCGCGGAGTTGTTCTAGTTTTTCGAGTTCTTCAAAGAGACTCGGTGGTTGCGATGCAAACCATTGGAGGAACTCTCGTCGGTAGGCATAGAGGCCAATGTGATGCCAGAATATGGGTGGATCAGCCTTGAAGTGTGTTTCTTCTACACCTTCCCGAACAAATGGAATCGGAGCACGACTAAAGTACACTGCCCTGCCCTGCCCTGCTATTTCCGACATGAGGATTTTGACGCACGCAGGATCTTCAAGTTGCTGTCTATCACGAATGGGAGTTCCAGCGGTTGCGATATCTGCGTCCAGGTTTTCGATTAAAGTGCGTGCGACAAGATCAATGGATGCGGGATCGATTTCTGGTTCGTCAGCCTGAACGTTGATAAACACATCTGTGTTGGGCAGGGCCTCCGCAACTTCAGCGAGCCGATCGGTGCCACTGGCACAATTTTCGCTCGTCATTATCCACCGACCGCCAAACGAATCGACTTCCTGTGCCAGTTTCGGGTCATCCACGGCGACGACGATGTCCGTGCCGAAGGACGAACGGGATGCGGCCTCATAGGTATGGCGGAGTATGGTCTTGCCACCCGATTTACGTAGGAGCTTCTCAGGCAGTCGGGTTGATGCAAGGCGGGCCGGCAGCACGATCTGGCAACTATTTGGCATGGCAAGGTGTGTTTTTGATAGGAAAATTCAAAGATCACAAGATGAAAGAATTCTATAGCGGTGCGGAGAATGTTTTCACCTACCGGTTTTTCCCCAGCTGCTTGCAAATTGTGGCGTTGGAGTCCGCTCGCAGCAATGTTGATCTCGAAAAGACGCTGCATGAATCCAACTCTCGTGTTTGACACGGCAAGGTGCGGTAGCTAGGCTTTCCAGCCAAACGGTTTGTGGTGATGTGCTTTGCTGATGCAAGTACATGTACAGGGAACTCCGGTGAAACTCCGGGACGGCCCGGCCGCTGTAATCGATGTGATGGGGAACTTTCTCTGTCAGAAATTGCATTATCTTTTAGCCATTGTTGAGAAGCTTGTGTCGCGTGATGCGGCCGCGAGTGAATCACGAGAAGGCATGCAATGGACACATCGGGAGTCAGAAGACCTACCACTTACCGGGCGCGACGTGACTTTCTTGGGTGAGGTCCGTGCCGAGAGCTGAGTTGTCATGAGGGCAACGTGCGGTGCTTGCTGCGTAGGCTTGATTTCGATTTATCAGCATCCCCTTTCACATGCTTTATGGTTTGGTGGGGATTTTGTTTGCGCAACGGGGTTGACGATGAACTGCTTGCAGCAACCCATTGGGGTGTCGCGACGAGGGTTTACTCTTGTTGAACTACTGGTAGTCATCTCGATCATTGGTCTGCTGGTTGGTCTTTTGTTACCTGCTGTGCAGGCAGTCCGAGAGACCGCACGCAGAATGCAGTGTCAAAACAATCTGCATCAAATTGGAATCGCGATGCACAACTACCACGCTGCGTTTCGAAAGTTGCCTCCCGGGGGAATAGAAGTGCGTCCAGAGACACCGCGCGGTAAGCAGATTGCGTGGTCAGCTATGGTGTTACCGTTCCTCGAACAGTCCGCTGTGTATTCCAAGATCGATTTCAATTACGCGTTTGATCATCCCGTCAATCGCGAGGTGGCAGCAACACCGATCGAGGCGTATCTCTGCCCCAGCACTGCTCGACCGCAGGTGCTCAATCGTGGCAAGGGAGCAACTGACTATGGCGGGATCTATGGAGAAAGGATTCTCACAACGAACTACCCGCCACGAGGTGTGTTCATCCATGATCAGGCGATTCGTTTTCGAGATGTCACGGATGGATTGACTAGGACTTTGATGATCTCTGAGGATGCCAATTTTCGTGATGGTCAGTGGATCAATGCTTGGAATCTGTTTGATCAAGCATTTCCCATCAATCGCGCNCCCAGTTTCGAAAATGACATTCGAAGCATGCATCCTCAGGGGGCGAACGGACTGTTTGCGGATGGGTCAGTCGCTTTCATGAATGAGAGTATGGAACTTGAATTACTTGCGTCCATTTGCACGAGGAATGGAAACGAGAAGACAGTTGATTTGGACAGATGAGATGAATGGTATTGAAATGATTGTGACAAAACACCGTCGTCGTAACGTGATGAGCATGAACAGAAAACGGAAAATGCTGACGGAGCAGTTGGAGGATCGCAGGCTTTTAGCCGGTCCCTACGCGCCGGCAGCAGGGCAAATTGGGTCGACCGCAATTGCTCACGATGATACGGCTATTATCGGCTGGGCAATTGGTTACGAAAACTATCAGCCTGGGTCCGATGTGGACCCTGCATTTCAAGTGCCTGATAATGCCATTGGTAAGGCCGAGGGAACGACCTCGGATGCAGTCACCCTTGGCCGAAATGGCCAGATCACGTTGAGCTTCTCAGCTCCGATCCGAAATGGATTTGGAAGTGATTTTGCCGTTTTCGAAAATAGTTTTAGTGATACTTTCCTTGAGCTTGCTTATGTGGAAGTCTCATCTGATGGATCAAATTTCTTTCGCTTTGAAAACGATTCGCTTACGTCTTCACCAGTGGGAGCATTTGGTGAGGTAGATCCAACCAATGTCCACAATCTTGCAGGCAAATATCGCCGCGGTCAGGGTACCCCATTCGACTTGGATCAGCTGCACGGGATAAGTCCGCTTTTGAATACGGCTGCTGTCACTCACGTACGCGTGGTAGACGTGGTAGGGGATGGATCAGCTTTGGATACTAGCGGTGATGTGATTTATGATCCGAGTCCAACGGTGGGTAGTGCTGGTTTTGATCTCGACGGCGTTGGAGTTCTGAACCAGTTTGAGTACTCAGGCGATGTTGTGGATTTCGAAGATATTGGATCTGGATTAGCTTCGCAGTCATTCTTCAATGGTCCTGACCCTGATGGCACGACGGTCACTGGACCCTATGAAGATGTTGTTGTCTTGGGGAAATTTCAGTCAGAATTATTGACGTTCAATAATGCCTACTCAATAGATTTTGATTCTTGGAATCAGTGGGCCTACTCAAACATGACAGATACCACGACTCCGGGCTATCTGAACCAATTCAGTGCCTATCCAGGTGATGGGGCAGATGATTCAGATACGTTTGGGGTTGGCTTTGCCTCGCAGGGAGATTTTTATGACGCTCCGTTGGTCACGCGGCCGGTCGATGACCTCCGGTCATTTGGTTCGCTCTCAGTTACCAACACAACCTATGCAGCCTTGTCGATGTTAACGGGTGATTCGTTTGCGAAAAAGTTTGGTGGTGATTCCGGGAATGATCCAGACTTTTTCGCGTTGAGGATCGAAGGCTTAGATGCTTCTGGACAAACTGTCGGAGAGGTCGATGTTTTTCTTGCAGACTATCGGTTTGAGGATAACTCACAGGATTACATTCTTGAGGATTGGGTGACGGTTGATTTAGGACCGGTTTCGACCGCCCGAACTTTATCCTTCTCGTTGAGTTCCTCTGACGTTGGCGGTTTTGGCATGAACACGCCAAGCTATTTTGCCGTTGATGACATCGTGATGTTGACTCCGGTGGTAGCGTTTGATCTTCAGAACGATTCGGTGCAGGAGAATGATGGTGCGAATGCGACCATTGCCCGCTTAAGTCGAGCAGGTGCAGATTCATCGGAACCAATCGAATTCACACTCGAGCCTGTCGATGCAAAACAGGCAGTATTGCCCGCCAGCGTTACAATTCCTGCAGGTGCGAATCATGTTGACTTTCCTGTTGGGGTGGTCGATAACTCCGAAGCAGATGGCGATCGAGAGTTGAATATTCGTGTCTCAGCAGAGGGTTACACTGCGACCGAAAAGAGTCTGCAAATTCGCGATGATGATCCTTTTCGGGTGTCGCTCGACTTGTCAGCATCTGAGATTGCAGAAGGGGGTGTCGTTACTGGAACATTGGTGCGTAATGATGCAGTCCCAGATGCACCGTTAACAATTCAGTTGAGTGCATCCATTGACGGCAGGCTGAGTTTCGATTCGGAAGTCGTAATGGTCGCAGGACAGACGACTGCTTCGTTTGATATTGCAGCACCAGANGATGATGTTGACCACCGGGATGTCGCCGTGCAGATTACGGCACAGGCAAGTGGGTATGAGGATGGAAAAAATACACTGTTTGTTTTAGATAATGATACTCCCAAACTGGGTTTGACATTTTCTGGAGACAAGTTTTTCGAACAGGATGCAAAACCAACAGAGGGTTTTGAATTGTTGGGGCGGCGTTTGGCACCGGAGTCTGCTTACAACGGATCCGACAGTGCTGGTCAGTTTTCGGCCGGTGGCTTGATCTTCAATAATCAATACAACACTACTTTTGGTAGCTGGAGTGGGTGGGCCTATTCGAACACAACTGATGTGACAACTAGCGGCTATTTGAATCAGTACAGCAGTTTCAGCGGTGGAGGTGCGGTGAATTCTGACACTTATCTCGTGGGAAATGCTTACCCAGGATTCGTTGTTCCGCGAATCACTCGAGACCCAGCAAGCACGGGTCGATTCAGCACATTGGATATCACGAATACAACCTATGCTGCCCTGTCGATGTATGAGGGCGATTCATTTGGCGCTAAGAAGTTTGGAGGAGTATCAGGAAATGATCCGGATTTTTTCGCTCTTACCATTGAGGGGCTCGATGCAAACGAGGTTTCGATTGGGACTGTCGAGGTCCTGCTTGCTGACTTCAGATTTGACGAGCAAGACTCAGATTACATTCTGGATGCTTGGACTAGCGTCGATTTGTCAGCCATTGGTGATGCGAATGCATTAACGTTCTCGTTGTTGTCCTCGGATATTGGTCAATACGGTATGAACACACCTGCCTATTTCGCATTGGATAATGTCAAGTTTGAGGGCGAAGGAGAGCAGCCGCTGTTGACGGTGACTCGGAACGCACCAGATCAAACCGAAGATCTGTTAGTGCAGTTGTACACCTCCGATTACTCAGAAGCTGTGATACAGTCGACGGTGCTCGTGCCTGCAGGTGAGTCCACTGTCGACGTGCGCTGGGAGATTGTTGATGATTCAGTTTCTGATGGTGCTAGGCCTGTGACATTCACTGCACTGGCTGAGGGTTACGAATTTGCGCAACAATCGATCATCGTTGAAGATGACGATGCATCTGTATTGACTCTGAGTTTATCGGCATCTGAGTTGGAGGAGACGGCTGGCTCTCTTGTCGGTCTGATTCATCGCAACAG
>NZHC01000084.1 GCA_002689655.1 Rhodopirellula sp.
ATTCAAGCACACACTCATTCAAGCACACACTCATTCAAGCACACACTCATTCAAGCACACACTCATTCAAGCACACACTCATTCAAGCACACGGGCACAACTGGGGTACCCCGCTGAGATTCACCTCGTGCAATGCTGGGATCACTCGTGCAATGCTGGGATCACTCGTGCAATGCTGGGTTAAAACGTGAACGCCTCGTGTTTTAACTGCACCCCGATAGATCCAACGAACTACCAGCAGCACACCATTCAACGCCAATGAACCTACCACCGCCTGTTGGAAACAGCCCATCACCCGCCGGAATCCTTCGATCCCAAGAATTTCACAGAAGCGTAACGCACTGTAACACACGCGTCCGGCCTACACTGCAAGTCAGATAAAACCAAAACGTGAGTGCAAATCACTCGCGGCCCAATTGTCTTGAGCTTATCGCAGTTTGCCAATTCCGCGCATTCGGTTGAATCTGGGCAAAAATACATCCACCGAAGGTAAGAATGCCTACGAACCGTTATATTCATGGGTAAAGGCGGGACTGCCCGTTCGTGAAGCACAAACACAGGAATTCATCGATGAGCAACAACAAGCAGCACAGAACACGTCGTGACGCGATCAAAGCGGCCGCGATGGCGACCGGGGCCGTAGCAGCCACACCCTACTTTCACTGGTCAAACAAAGCTTTTGCCAACCAGGACAAAAATGATCGCCCTAACATTGGGTGCATCGGAGTGGGCAGCATGGGTACGGGCGACGCTCGCGGACACGCCAACTTCGGTGATATTGTTGCCGTCTGCGATGTTGACGAGCGGCACGCGCTTCGCGCTAAAAATGATGGCCGCATTGGAAAGGGTACCGCTGATGCCTATGGCGACTATCGCAAAGTCCTCGACCGCAAAGACATCGATGCAGTCAGCATTGTAACGCCAGATCACTGGCACATCAAAATTGCTGTCGAGGCACTCGAGGCTGGCAAGCATGTGTTCGTACAAAAACCACTCACGTTGACTCTGGAAGAAAATCAGCTGATCCGTAGGGCGTGCGAGAAGCACTCCAATCTCGCCTTCCTAGTCGGAACACAACAGCGAAGTGATCGCAACAAATTCATGCGAGCAGTCAACATGGTCCAAAAGGGCTTGTTGGGTGAAATCAAACACGTGACCGTAGGCATCAATGGTTCACCTACTGGCGGACCATTTCCGATTGCAGAAGTCCCTAAGGAGCTGAATTGGGAGATGTGGCAAGGACAAGCGCCGCTCAAAGAGTATCGTGAGAAGCGATGCCACTACCAATTTCGTTGGTGGTACGAGTACTCGGGAGGAAAGTTTACGGACTGGGGTGCACACCATGTCGACATCGCCATGTGGGCCCTCAATAAAAATGGATCCAAGCAAGGGCCTGCAACTGTGGATGGGACCAAATGTGAGCATCCCGTCGCATACAAAGATGGGAACCCAACTGTTGATGATTGTTACAACACATCCCATAATTTCTCGGTAATCCACACGTTCGATGACGGCATCACCATGGACGTGACAAGTCACGGTGACAACGGAATCACCTTCGAAGGAACCAAGGGCCGCATGTTCGTCAACCGAGGAAAAATCACTGGTACCCCAATTCAGGAAAACTGGGACAAAGATGAATATTCCAACGATGACGTCATGAAGCTCTACAAGGGAAAACCACACGAAGGACACAAGGATAATTTTTACCGCTGCATCCGCGAAGGCGGTCTGACCGTTTCAGACCCATTTAGTCATGTGCAGGCCATGTCCGTTTGCCACCTGAGTTCCATCGCCGCAAGACTGGGGCGGAAGTTCAAATGGGACCCGGCAACCGAAACGATCCTTGGCGACGACCAAGCGGCTTCGATGCAAGCACGGAAACGTCGTGAAGGTTATGAGATCCTTGAGGTCTAAGGCAGAGCCGTTGACGCGAGCATCGGAAGATGTTTGCATTTCATAGGCTGGCTCCCGCACTTTGTCACGGCTCACTGGCCGTGGCATGCAAACCCAGCACTTGCCGCTCCCTACCAGGGCTCGACCGCAGGTACAACTGCCGTCGGCCTGCATGGAAGCTAGTTCATTATGTGTCCTGCAAGCGTGGCACTGTTGATGCAGCACGGATGAATTGACGCAGGAGGGCTGGGCTTGAGTTAGCGTAATCCAGCGTATCAACCAGCTCTCTTCAGCTCTCTTCAGCTCTCTTCCACGTCCCCAATCAGGACGCACGGGGCGAATGCCCTCGTATAAATAGACTCTAGAATTCAGAACGCAACCTATTGGTACACTAGCAAACATTGTGCTGTGCGTTGAATCGAGCGTTGAATCGAGCGTTGAATCGTGCGTTAAGACACATCCTACCGCCGGGGCTCAACTTGATTCGAATCCTCAGATACTGCCGTTCACGTCCGAACCCAATCATCTCCTACACAGTCACTCATCGAACAGACACCCAGCTTGACAGGTTACGAGGACGCAAACCTCCCGTTTGGAACACAATTACAATTAAGACACGCTGACCAGAAGTCACAGAAACATCACCGATTAGTGACTGAACATGATGGAACGCCCCGACTCGTGCTGTTCATCACGCAGCAACCATATTGTGCAACCAGCGTCATTGTGCAACGAGCGTCGTACTCAAAATCAACGGCAGTCGGCCGCTTCACCGCTGTGCTCGCACTCGCTTCATCTAAACCTGCACCACCGCGACGGCAAGTCGTTCCGCATAAAAAAATTTTAAAAAAGACACGAATAGTTATATTAAAAACTACAAAAAGCAGAAGTGAACCACAAGCGTCAGCTTACTCCCCTTGGCAGTCCCGATTAGGCAGCAAAAACAGCCGTTACTCGGTGGCGTTTCCGATTTCAAAAGCGTCTCAAGTATCACCGTCCACAACCTTCTTGCCTTTCTTCTCGTATCATGCCAAATCGCGACTCTCAACCGGTTCCGGGTAGTGCCAACTTGCTCTCGAGGGCAAATGTCAGCGTTTGCTTGTTAGAATGACGCAAGATCTCAAACCCGGGGGTAAATTCTTCGTCTATCCCGGCCGGCACAAACGAACCAACCAGCGTGGAAGATGGTTGCATCAGCAAGAATTCCACCAGTTGTCATTGTCTTTGTCCACCAGCGCGTTTAAGCTTTAGGTGTTGGGCGATGTTCGTCCTACAGGTCCCATCGATCGGAACAAATGAGATGCGTTGCCGGGTTCGGCGTTCGTATTCCGATCACGAGGTCAAGTCTGAACTAAGTGCTCAGATCCTCGCTAGGCGACAAAGCTCGCCATCTGCTGCCCAACCACGGTCGCGTCGATCCCCTGGAAAAGCTGCTCGCGTCACGACGACGCATCCAATTCCGTGACATTCTTATTGGTCCGGAATCAACGGAGAGCCGCTTGTGCTGATAACAGCAACACAAGGCACGATCTTCAACCAAACCATGAACGGCCGCATCCTCGTGACGTCCTCACAGGCATTTCGCCTCCGGATGACAGCGGCGTGGCCACAGACAGACATCACCTGTCCGATCTGATCCTACCCCATCGGGTGCAAACCTCTGGTCTGTCCGATTTGGATTCAACAGTGAACGGACACCCACAAACCGAGAAAGAGAACCTTGAACGATTTCAAAAGCATGGATCTGTTCGCACCGCTGCAGCGAGCATTGGCCGAACAGAATTACCAACAGCCGACTCCTATTCAGGCACAGACCATTCCAGCTGCGATCGAAGGCGCTGATATTCTTGGCTGTGCCCAGACAGGGACTGGAAAGACAGCGGCGTTTGCATTGCCAATCCTCGATTACCTGGGGCACGAGAAGCCAAAAACAACCCCGAACCGCCCGACCGTTCTGGTCTTGGCACCCACGCGAGAGCTTGCCATCCAGATCGGCGATAGCTTCCGTACCTACGGAAAACACATGAAGTTCCGTCAAGCCCTCGTCTATGGCGGCGTCGGTCAAGGAAAGCAGGTCAATGAACTGCGACGCGGTGTTCACGTTCTGATCGCGACTCCTGGACGCCTTCAGGACCTCATGGACCAAGGCCATGTGAGCCTCGAGAACGTCGAGATCTTTGTTCTTGACGAAGCGGATCGAATGCTCGACATGGGCTTTTTACCGGCACTCAAGAAAATCATTGCCAAGGTCCCACAGCAAAAGCAGAGCCTATTTTTCTCAGCTACGCTCCCCCCAAAAATTCGTGATCTCGCGGCCCGACTGTTGTTCAATCCGATCTCAATCACAGTAGCCAGCAAAACTCCAACTGTCGAACGAATCGAGCAGTCAGTCCGCTACGCAAAGCGAGGCAACAAGCTCGCATCCCTTACCGACATCCTCAACGGTAATGATGTCGATCGAGCGATCGTTTTTACCCGGACAAAACACGGTGCCAATGGGTTAGCCAAAAAACTGGACCGTGCGGGTATCGCAGCAACTGCCATCCACGGCAACAAAACTCAAAACGCTCGCCAACGAGCTCTAGAAGCTTTTCGTCAGAAAAAAGTAACTGTGCTTGTCGCTACCGATGTCGCCGCTAGAGGAATTGATATCGACGGTATTACCCACGTGATAAATTTCGACATGCCCGTTGACCCGGAAAGCTACGTTCATCGGATCGGACGAACCGGCCGTGCAGGTTCCGATGGGATTGCTATTTCCTTCTGTACACAAGACGAACTGGACGAACTACGGGCAATCGAAAAATTGATCGGAACACGAATCCGCGTCGAAAATCCGGAGATGAAGTTTGAAGTAAAACAGGAGCCTAGCAAGGGAAAAGCCAAACCACGGAACGCAAATCGCTCTCGCCGCCGAAAGAGCAATAACTCGGAATTGCGGAATGGAGCCCAAAGCACCTATCGGCGTAGAAAGAAAGTTCAGCGTTCAGGCAAACCAGGCAAAACCCAGCGTACCGCCACCAATTGAGGTAAGCGTCCCCCTATCACCTTGTGCCCAGCAATCCTCGCACCAGCGGGGCTTGCCGTGCAATCATGCTACCCAACCCATCTTTTTAACCAACCCATCGTCGCTGACCTCCACTCGAACCAGCGCTCACTTAGTAGTGACTAAACAGCAACGAGCTCCTAACAATAAAATCTTCCCATCACCCACCGGCCTCTCTCTCCACCGACTCACCTTGGGAGGAAACTTAAAAGCTTGGGATTTCTGTGCACCTCATAGGTGGCAAGCAGCATCAACAACGCACATTCATGCTAAACGCATTGAAAAGAAAACGTTGACTTGCCCTTAAAACAACTGATTCCAAATGGTCAATTTTACGAAACCGGACTTCAAATCGATTCCTGGAACTTGAAGACTCAACTTGCACCATCAGTTTCAAAAGCTACACGTTCGAAAAAACCGACTCAAGGGATACCTACGAGAAACGTCCTCAGGTAGCACAGCCCCCAACATGAAAGATCAAGCTCGGACAGACGCCGACACACCGTTGAGCCCCATTTGCTACCGCCAAGGCCAAAGAGACATTGTATATCGGTCACCCCCGAAGCCAGTCACCGAGCCCAGTTTCTTCCAAATACCGGCTCACCGACTTCCTCACACGCTGCACGGCGTCTCAGCAACTGCTTTCACTCCCAACCCTTGAACCAAGACCAACTGTTTCGCTTCCGTCATCATGCCTGCAAGCTCATCACGGGCTCACACTAAGCATCTGCATCATCAAAAACCCGACGCCCAGGATAAAGTACGCAGGCCATCACAATCAGATAGATAGCTCCTACAAATGCCAGGAAAAAAACATCTTCCTGCTTCAGACGCGCCGGAGGTATCACGCACATTACAGTTTCAACCAATACCAGAAGTGCGATCATGGTCCACAGGCCCACACGTTGAATTAACTTCATGCGTTCACTGCAGTGATTCAAGCGAATATGTCGCATCCCAAACGAAAAACGAAAAAGAATTCCAAAAATCAGAGCCCCCACTACTGCCGGCACCAAGAAAACATCGTTGTTCGGGGGTCCGAACCGGCGCACCAGCATTGGGAGCGAGAGCATCATCAGGGGCACGACACCGTCCCATGAGAGCAGACGTATGAACCACTTTGAATAGTCAACATTCTGCAGGGTCTCTGGTTGTCCATTAGAATCCAAGCAACGGTCGTCAAACATCGACATAGGAGAGGTACCTCAAACGTGACTCACCGCAACAACAGACCGATGTGGTGGGCCCCCGAAGCGTACCTGACGCTCGAAACTCCCCAATCCAACCCAACACCCATCAGCCTATGACATTCCCCATTCAGCTACCCAACACATAATTGATCGGTCTCATTACCCCGACTAACCTCAATGGTTTGCTTATCGGTTATACCAGTCAGCTTGTTACCAAGGTCGCAGCACCGAGAAAACAGTGATTGTATAACCTGAGTCGAGCTTCATGCCCGTTCCAATTCTCGCCCACAGGTGCTGCGGGTCATCCTCTGCACGGAAATCGCCCGTACTGAGGTCGATGGAGGAACCTACTTTTCCGTCGGATTCTACCCAAACCTGGTGTCCAGTTTTGTTGGTTTTTAGAACCACATACTCAAAACCTGCATGAACTCGATCCACCCAGTGATGCTCGGGCATCTTGTTAGCCGCAACCACGGTCAACCGATCATCAGTTTCAAACCCTCCAGGACGCGATTGAAAATAAACTTCCGTACCGTCAGGCAGCCTACCACCAATTCTTGGCCCCCAAGGCGCAATGCCCATCAATACGCGCCCTAACGAAAATGGAATCCAAAGACCCGCCAGAATACAAATCAAAATAACAAGAACCAAGAATGCTCTTGTCATGCTCTGCTTGCTTCCGCCTCGCATTCGTTTTTCTGCCTTCGTATTCATCACCAACCCTCGCCAAGAAAATCGCCAACCACAAACAATTGTTCCTTATCTGAAAACACGAACAGTCCTTGATCCAGAAACCGCCATTACGATCCAGCCCGTCGCCGATCACTCCCAACTCACTGTCCGGGTTAGCGCATGCTAACTCGGCAGCAAATCCAGAGCAAACTCGAAGCATATCATCCCAATATTTCCATGCTCAGAATTCCACAGCAGCACAGGTCTCTAGAATCAGCAAACACACTGGCACCGTCACTGACTAAGGTAGTTGGTGTGATACTTACACCGAGTGCGAGCAACGCAGCGTTTGAAATTGGCAGGGGCGAGGTATTAGCCCAATGCCCCACCCCAATAACGCAACTACACCAGTGCCAACCTTCTTAAATCCCGAGTACTTTGGCGACCCCCAATCTTATACCCCGAGCAAGATTCTCTCAGCCACAATGGTCCAATTCTACGGCGGAGGTCACCTTGGATGGTTAACCAGCTATGTATCCGCCTTGTCTATACGTACTTGCCAAGGAGCATCAAAAACCCAAGCACCGACTGGCAAAGCGAAATGCTCGACACCACCACCAAGGCAGCTAACTGTAAACCGCGTGTCGATGATCCCGACGTGAACCATAATGTACAACCAGCCCAGATAAGCAACCACACTATAATGATTGCTGTTACGAATCCACTCTCATTGAACGGAACCAACATGTTGACGGGCAAGAGAAACAGAACCGTAAGCCCACCAAATAACAGCACCGCCTCTGACATCTTTTCGAGTATTGAAAAACTCGCCGCGACGCCAAGCAATGGCCACACAGCCATCACGCAAAACGCCAACAACAGAAATCGTGGAAAAAGCCAGGGCGTTATCTGAGTCGGTGTGCCCACATTCATAACTGCGATACTCCCATGTCACCAACCTAACCTTAGCCGTGAACACCCTATCGACTCCTGCAGTGACACTCGCTCACACAACGACAGAAACCACCAGACCGCATGAAAAGGATATCACCAAGTAGAAACGTAAAGCGTCCAGCGCACACTTGTCCTAACGTCATCATAACAGGGCACCTCACCCAACATCCAGACATGTGGGGCGAAACCAAAACCTAGCCTCGTAAAAACTATAGAATAACAAAGTGTTCAAAGCACACCATTTACACCATTCGTCCAGCAGCCCGATAGTTTGTGCGTAAAATCCTCCCTAGACTCGGTTTTGGGATACGAACGCCCACCTATGAATCTGGATTGCAGCACCCTTTACAAAACGCAACTGACCTGACCGACCGCCATGAAAATCAGTACCGGAATTATCGCATGTGCTATAGCTGTCAGCCTCTATCAGACCAGCAGCGCGATTGACGAAACCGAACGTAAGCCCCGCCAGCGCTATCTGGTGCTGGACGACCGAATCATCGAGGCAACACACAACGCGGTGTTAACAGTTGGCACCGTAACCAAACACCCCTCGAACCCGCTGTTCATTGAGGACAAGCCGTGGGAAAAGCGTTTCGACAACCTTTATGGAAACGTAATTTTCAATGAGGACAAAAACATATACCAATGCTGGTACAGCCCATTCATTGTTGATCATTCCTCACGCGAGATGCCCCAGTCACAGCGTGACAGCAAACGATATCGCCCGCCTCCAAAAAGAGAGATGGCAATCTGTTATGCCACCTCGAACGATGGCATCTCATGGAGAAAACCTTCACTCGGTTTAGTTGATTTCGATGGCAACAAAAACAACAACATCATTTGGCGTGGTCCGCACGGCGCGGGAATCACACGAGATTCGCAGGACCCCGATCCCTCACGCCGCTACAAAATGATCATGCAAGGTCTTTCCACGAGCCATTCCGCCGACGGCATTCAATGGACTAAACCTACAAAACTCGGCGGTATCGGAAAGATTGCAGGAGACACGCACAATAATGTGTTCTGGAATCCAGATACTCGAAATTATGTCGCAATCACCCGGACTTGGGGCCCCTTAGGTCGACAGGTCACGCGTCTGGAAAGCAACAACTTCAAGAATTGGCAGAACACAGGTGTAATATTGGAGGCGACCGAAAAAAGCCACCAACCCTACGCGATGCCGGTTTTCTACCACGCTGGCGTTTACCTTGGATTGGTTGCGATTCACGCACAGCCCCCCGTCGACCGTGTCTGGACCGAACTTGCCTGGAGTCCCGATTCGGAAAACTGGAACCGTATCGCACCAGGCAAACCATTGATACCATGTTCAGATACGGTTCTCGACTATGATTATGGCTGCGTTTATGCGTGTGCTCACCCCGTGTTTCTTCCGAACCAGATACGCCTGTATTATGGGGGAAGTGATTATTACCACTATGGTTGGCGCAGCGGCAACCTATCGTTAGCAACCCTTCGTCCCGATGGCTTTGCTGGCTATGAACCGAAGTCCCCATCCGAACCCGCCGTGATTATCACAAAGAGCATTGGGCTGTACTCACCAACGCTGCGCGTCAGCGCTGATGTCAAACCACAGGGCACATTGAAAATCACTGTTACGGACGTGCACAATCGTGCGTTGTCGAAACCCGTCGAGGTGGTTGGCTCCGTCACTGATGAAGCGATCGATCTCACACTGCCGGCCAGCACTCCAGCCGAGACCCTAAAGATCAAACTGCGATTTGAACTTCAGAATGCCAAACTCTATTCATTTGGTTTTGCTCCGTGACCTGAATAGTACGCACCAACACCGGCGCAAAAACAACGATCACCAGCGTGCACGTTGCCAAAGATTAGCGATGGGCACATTGCCGCGACTGGCAAACCCGACAGACCATAAAACCTGTCTTGCGCGTCGCGGCACCCCGAGCGTTACGATACCGCAAGGCACGTGTTGTTTTCCTTCAGCTCATACGGATGCGATGAAAGTGCTTTCAGGACGAATCGTCAACTCGCACACTCGATTTGCACATGTTCCGTGTCCCAATAGGATTCCCCAGCCACAAACATCTAATCCAAACACCCTCCGGTATCTGATGAGATCGAACGGGAAGTTACCCCTACAACCCCGAAGCACATAACTCGGGATTGCCAAAACCAGTGACTTGATTCGCTCTGTGGTTTGCGATCTTCACCTTGCTCCCCCTTAAATTTGGTCCTCTGTACCGCTGCCAAATTTGAGAACCTAAACTCACTTCGATCAACATCGCACCACTGAATCTCGACGGTCTTCCGAAGATGCGTGAGGACGGGTACCAACCGAGACGCTCATTTATTTCGAAGATGCCGGTCTTTACGACGAAGAAGGCCCTATCCCCACCTCACTGGCTAATCCCCTATCGGAACGATCAATGCACACTGTAGGCGGCAAGGCCGTCAGCATCCCATCTGATTCCATGTCACGTTTTGAATCCATCCATGATGCAGACCATTCAAAACAAGGACGCACGCCAGGAAACCGTTTCAGTGTTCAGATGATGCCGTTGGGAGCCAACTCATCCGCACACGGTGGGCTAGCTGACACATTTTACCGTCCATAAACAGGCCCTAGGTGCCTTGGTGGTGCCAACAGGCATTCTACTGGCAGCTTTTCTCGCTTTCGCTGACCATAGCCCCCTGCCAGCTAGATCCAAATCCACCACAGCGTCACACTGATCTGTCAGATCGTATGGATTCGGGGCTATAATGGGTCAACGCAGACCCCGGCAAATGCGATCCCAACGCAAGCCATCCATGCCCCCGCCTTCATGGACCCTGACATTTTGGTTTCACTACGCGTTCGACATTTATGGATATGCCAGGCAGTTCTATTTCTGTTCTGGCCAGAAATCCGACTGTGCATTGCCACCGAGCAAGAGGACCTTGTATTCTTTGAAACCAGGATCCGGCCCATTCTTGCCGAGCACTGCTATCCATGCCACTCACAAGGCGCGAAAGCGAAAAACAAGCTAAAGGGTGGCCTGTTACTCGACAGTCGCCAAGGCATGCTGACGGGTGGTGATAGCGGTCCGGCGCTGGATCCGAAAGAACCTTCGCAGAGCCTCATCATTACAGCGATGAAGCACGAAGACTTCGAGATGCCACCATCTGGAAAACTGCCTCCAGACGTAATCAATGATTTCACGGCTTGGGTGCAGCAAGGTGCCTTCGACCCCAGAAACGCCAACACAAATGTTGCTCGACCTTCGATCGATTATGAAGCTGCTAGTCAGTTTTGGTCTTTCACGAAACCCCGAGCGGCAACTCCACCCAGCAACGCCAACCCGTCGTGGGCCAGCAATGACATTGACAAATTCATCAAAGCCCGTTTAGAGCAACGAGGCATCGAGCCTGTGCAGCAGGCATCCCCCCGCGAGTTGCTACGCCGAGCCACGTTTGACCTGACAGGACTGCCACCAACCCCTGAGGAGATGCAAGCGTTCCTGCGGACTAGCGACAACACCACACTGTCCCACGCATTCTCCAATGCCGTTGACCGCTTACTAACGTCAGCACATTACGGCGAGAAATGGGGACGGCACTGGCTTGATGTCGCACGCTATGCCGAAGACCAAGCGCACACGTTTGGCGTGCGACGCCGTGTTCACGCGCACGAATACCGCGACTGGGTAATCAAGGCTTTCAACGATGACATGCCCTACGACCATTTCATCAAGATGCAACTAGCAGGTGACCTGGTCGCTGATGCACAGGTATCCGCAAGGCAACAGCTTGCCGGCTTAGGCATCCTTGGCCTTGGAGCCATCTATTACAAGAACTCGGACAAAGCCCAAGCTCAGGCTGATGAACTCGACGACCGCATCGACACTATCACTCGAGGTCTGCTTGGGCTTACGGTCAGTTGTGCTCGCTGCCATGACCACAAGTTTGATCCGATTTCCACCCAAGATTATTACTCGCTTGCTGGTATTTTTCACAACACTCGCATGGTCGACAAACCTCTGGTGCCCCCAAACGTAGTCGATGCGTACCGAGCAGCAGAAAAAGTTGTCAAACAACACGAAACCGCCGTAAGGACTTACCGAGACCAACGCAAAAGTGAAATTGCCGAACAACAACGCAGAAACATCCGCGACTACATGTCTGCGGTCTGGCGGTTCCGTCAGGAAAAAGCCGTCGACAGTGCCACTAAACTCCAGACCGTTGCGGCACAGCTTGATCTTGATCGTGGCTGGTTAGAACGGTGGGTTAAGTTCCTGAATCCCAGTAATAAATACATCAAGTCAATCACTGCTCTCCAACCGTGGCTTGCCCTTGGCGAGCCTTCCGGAGACGCTAACACGCTGCCACCCAGCGTCGTGGCGGCCGCGACAGAATTTGAGGAATACCTTAACTATTGCCTCGACGAACGTGACGGAAAACTACAGGAGCAATCTGGGAACGCAGTGTTTGTCAGTCCCCGAGTTGATAAAACACGTCCTCTGGTGAACATCAAAGTTGATCTCCAGGGATCCCGTCGCTTGTTCCTTGTCATCACCGATGCAGGAGATGGGATTAACTCTGACTGGGGTGACTGGCTAAACCCCCTTCTTTCCAACAGCAAGGGTGAGAAATCCCTGCTGGAATTAGACTGGATAAACGCCACCACCGACCACAGCAAGGTCCGAAAGAACCTTAATTCCGGCGGGCAACCACTGAAAGTTGACGGGAAGATCCACGCCGAAGGAATCGGAACCCACGCCTTTTCTGTGATCGAATACTCGTTGCCTCCTGGCTATCAACAATTCATAACGCAAGGCGGCCTTGATGGCAGTGGCGCGGGAAGCATTGAATTCCGAGTCTACACGACGCCCCCCAACGATTTGGGAACAAACCGGGAGTCCCCCGAACGCCGTGCAAGAAAAGAACTGCTCAAACGCGTGTTTTCTCCATCTGGTCTGTTTCAGCTCAATGACAAAGACTTGCTTAACGTCTTGACCGATCTTCAACACCGCGAGCTAAATGCTTTGGATACCCAGTGGACGAAAGCCAAAAACTCACTGCCAAAGCCCTTACCGATGGCGCATGTAATCCAAGACACCGGACAAAAAGACCTCAACGTCTACATCCGTGGTGATCCTTCCCGTCTTGGACAAACTGCACCGCGACGCTTTCTACGCATCCTTGCCGGCACTCGGCGAACACCTTACCGCGATGGAAGTGGACGCCTCGAACTAGCCAACGACATCGCTTCCCCAGAAAATCCGCTGACGGCGCGGGTAATCGTCAATCGTGTTTGGCAACACCATTTTGGTCGCGGGTTGGTGGACACACCAAGTAATTTCGGCAAACAAGGATCCCCACCTACTCATCCTGACTTGCTCGACACGCTATCAGTACGCTTCATGAGCGCGGGCTGGTCACTTAAGTGGCTACACCGCGAAATTATGTTATCCACAACATACCAACTCTCAAGTAGCCACAACCCCACCGCCAAAACCCTCGACCCGGAAAATCGTTTGCACTGGCGCATGAATCGTCGACGGCTTGAAGTGGAGTCGTGGCGTGACGCACTACTTTCGGTCGCCGGAAATCTCGACAAAACTACTGGCGGGCCGACGGTCAACCTTGATGACAGCAATAACAATCGCCGGACCATCTACGGAGCAATCAGCCGACACAGCTTGAACGGGTTGCTTCGGCTTTTCGACTTTCCGGACGCAAACGTGACAAGTGCAGTCCGTACTGAAACCATTGTCCCCCAGCAGCAATTGTTTGTTTTGAATAGTGACTTTTTTGTTAAGCAATCAAAAAATGTAGCTGCACGCGTTGAGATTGAAGCAGGGGAGGATCTGGTAGCAAAGGTCCATCGCATTTATCAGTTACTTTTTGGAAGAAATGCAGATCAACAAGAATTGATCATTGCCAGCAGTTTTCTTTCTCAAAGTGATTCGAAGGGTGCGAAATTGAACCGTTGGGAACAATATGCGCAAGTGTTGCTCGGTTCCAATGAATTCCTATACATAGATTAACATGAACCACTTGAACAACTTTAGTCGCCGAAGCCTGCTTGCCAAAATCGGAACCGGCATGGGCACTCTGGGACTAGCCGGATTACTTCAGGAGCAAGACCTTCTTGCCCAGGATTCAGGGAAGTTGACCTCTCTGGATGCAAACGCATCAAGCGGGAATGCACTGGCGCTCAGCCCTCCACACTTTGCCCCCAAAGCCAAACGCGTCATTCACCTCTTCATGAACGGGGGGCCCTCCCAAGTTGATACGTTCGACCCCAAGCCGATGCTGGAAAAGTACCATGGCAAACGCCCCCCTGGCGCTGACCTGAAAACCGAACGGGGTACCGGCGGATTATTGAAATCGCCTTTTCAGTTCAACCGTTGCGGTGAGTCAGGGTTGCCTGTCAGCGAAATTTATCCTGAAGTTGGCAAGTGCATCGATGACATCTGTGTTATCAGATCCATGCACACAGACGTGCCAAATCACGAACCTTCACTGCTGATGATGAACTCGGGCATCACACAACCCACACGTCCCAGCATGGGTTCGTGGCTGTGTTACGGCCTCGGCAACGAGAATCAGAACCTACCTGGGTTCGTGGTCTTATGTCCCGGAAAACCCGTAGTAGGTCCACAACTTTGGAGCAACAGTTTTCTACCGGGCGTCTACCAAGGCTGCCATATCAACAACAGTAATATGGATCCCACCCGCGTCATTCCCCACATCAACAATCGCCACTTGGATCGCGAAACGCAGCGGCGACAATTAGACCTGATGACGCGTTTGAACCAAAAGCACCTCGCTGAACGAACCAGCGACAACCAACTGGAGGCACGGATTGCATCCTTAGAAATGGCTTTCCGTATGCAAACCGAAGCACAAGAAGCGTTTGATTTAAACCGAGAATCAAAGGCTACCCGCCAGCACTACGGCACCGGGCAATTTGGCAACGCTTGCCTGGTGGCCCGCCGTCTCGTCGAACGCGGCGTTCGAATGGTGCAGGTGTTCTATGGTGGAGGGCAACCGTGGGATGATCACGGCAACATCGAGAGTGGGCACCGATCCAAGGGGCTCGACAGCGACAGATCAATCGCGGCCCTGCTTCGTGATCTCAAGTCGCGAGGCCTGCTCGACGACACGTTGATTCTATGGGGTGGGGAGTTTGGCCGCACGCCGGTGTCTGAAGGCGGCAACGGCCGCGACCATAACAACCACGGGTTCACCGTATGGCTCGCTGGTGGTGGGGTGAAGGGCGGCATGGCCTACGGTTCGACCGACGAATTCGGATTTGCAGCTCAGGAAAACAAAGTGCATGTTCACGACCTACATGCCACGATCCTCCACCTCATGGGGTTGGACCACGAAGATCTGACGTATCGCTACAGCGGACGTGACTTTCGGCTCACAGACGTTCATGGGCGTGTCATACACGAAATCATTGCGTGAGTCACAGGACATGCTTCCAGCGTTCGACCAGCCCCCCCTATTACCGGATAAGATTGGTAACGGGCATCACCCGCATCACGCTGGGTACCCAGCCCTGACACAGTAAAAGTCGTTTTTCCAACAGATGATCCGCCTCGTGAAAACCAGATCATCCGGGTCTTCCCCCACATTCAAAATCATACCCAGCCCGCTACAATCTTCCCGGGCTGAACGACGGTAGCCGAGAATGTGGCTACGGTTCTTCAGCTACGCTGCCTATTGCACAGGCCTGCAAAAACGGGCTGCCTAGCACCAGTCCCGTTACCAGCTGTCGCGGTCACAGACTTCACGCAGTTAATCACTCGATTCGATACGTCAGACTCACAAGACGAATTAAATATGAAGAAGCACGAATGGCGTGAAAAGACTGAGGATGGCGGAGTCCGGCTGGTGACAGCAACCCGTCACGCCGGAAAATGGGCACTGCAATCTCGGCTCAAATCTGAGATGGAATGGACCAAGTTCCCAACCATTCCACTCGAGGATCTCGAGGCACTGCGCGAGGTAATTTGGAACAAGTATCAACGGAGTCGTGTTCCACATGGCCATGTTCTGGAAATTGATCAATTGATCGAACGAGCAAAAAATTAGGTAGTGCGTGTTAAGTGCCGTCCGGCAACAGAGCGAGCCGCAATGAACGCAACGTGGGTAACAAATGAGTGCCAGACTGCAGGCCTGAGTGCCTCGCCCACAGCGTACGCGAAACAAGTTTGCCAGCGGCACCCGACAACTACCATCGCTACATCACCACTGGCTTCCCCAACTTCCGACGCACCACTGCAAACTGACCTGCATGCATCATCGGGTGCGCCGCAATCAGGACGTACATATCGAGGACCGTTGGACAGAAGCCACGAAACGACTCTGGGGCTGCTGCTTGCAACTCCGGCTCTGTCGCCTCATTGAGTGCGTTCAGTGTAGCCTCGCGCACCTGATGATAAAGTTCAAGGTAAGCCTCTTTTCCAAGAAACGCCTCAGCATCATCGCTTGCAGTAGAATCCTTGTTATGAGCCTCAGCAAACCCATCTGGCAGCTGAATTGCTTTGCCCGGGGCAATGCTGTCAAGCAAGTGCACTTCTGATGAGATTAGATGGCCGAGTTGCCAAGCCAAGTGATTGCAGCCAGTGCCTGGTCGGGCCATCAGGTCAGGATCCTCTAAATCACTGAGGTAACTGCCCACAACCGTGTCGCTAAGTTTGGCTGATGAATGGATCGCTGATTGGCTGGTCATTTAAGATTCATCCGGGTCGAGAGGAGAAAAACTGAGCAAAACTACTGCTCAAAGTAAGCATAACCTTGGCCGCCCCAGTCCCGAAAGATGCAGAAATGACCCCTTCCACGAAGTACGTCAGTACTTCTTCACACACAACCACCCCAGCTAAACCTCACTCCAGGCCAGAGTTCAGCTGAATTTCACAGGAATTACGATGCCGTGCATAAAAACCAGCACCCAGAGAGGAGCACGGAAACCGTCTTACCGCACCCCGAACTTTTGTCGGAGCCGCCATTGATCATGCAAGTTCAACGGCAACCATGACTTGCTTATTAATCCCCAGCCAATTCACTCATGCCTCAAAGCCTCAATCGGATTCATTTTGGCAGCTTTTCTGGCAGGATAGATCCCAAAGCACAATCCTGCCCCCATTGAAATCACAAGCGAAAAAACAACGGACCATAATGCGATCCGTGGCTCAAGGGACGAGACCACAGGTGGCAACAACTCGGGATCGATGGCTTGAACAATCTTTCTTGACAACCGAAACACAGGACCGCACAGCAAACCGAAAAGGACACCGAGAATCCCTCCGGTACCGGTCAGTAACAAAGTTTCGGCGAGAAACTGCTTTGTGATATCTCCCTGCTTTGCACCAATGGCTCGTCGGATCCCAATTTCCCTGGTTCGCTCGGTCACAGTGGCCAACATGATATTCATGATACCGATCCCTCCCACCAACAAAGAAATACCGGCGATCACGATCAGCAAGATATTGAACATTGCGCGGGTGCGTTCCGCTTGACGCAGCAGCTCTTTTGGCACGACCACTGCATAATCTTCGTCATCATGATAGGTATCCAACATGGACTGAATGACCCCCGAGGTCTCATCGATCTGTTTAGTTGACTCGAGAGTCACCGTGATCTGACTCAGTTCCACCTGCTCACCTGCGAACTGTCCACCCGCCACACGCCGCATTACAAGATCGCCCACGCGCGATCGCATGGTTGCCAAGGGAATGTACGCATCAAGATTGTAATCCCTAGAATCCAGACTTCCTCCGATGGCGGCTGACGCAGTACGCTCAAATGTCTGACCAACAACCGTGTAGAACTCAGTACCCACCCAAATTGTTTTCCCGATCGGATTTTCGTAGGGAAACAGTTTCTTGGCAGTATCATGTGCCAGGACAATCACTTTTCTGCCATCGTCACGTTGCGTCAGCCATCGCCCACGAGCGATCTGCAACTGGTTCAATTCAAGGTGTTCCTGAACACAGCCGACCAGTTTGGCGTCGGTAGTCAGATTGTCACGACGCAATTCAAACTTCAGTTCCCTCATAGGGATCGCAGCACTGATTCCCGGAACGATCTGAACAATGCGTTCAAAATCTTTTCGTTTAAGGCCGTAGTTCTTGATCCGTGAGTTGGCATTTTCGCCCTTCACATTGGGCTCCACGGTCCTGACAATAATATTGTTGGCACCGAGCTCAAGAATCTGTTGCTGTGCTTGGTAACTAACACCCTCACCCATCGCCACAAGCCAGATCACGGTGGTGGTACCAATAAAGATCCCTAAGGCGGCCAAACCTGCTCGCATCCGCTGCAGAAGCAGGCTTTTAAATCCCAATTCCAAGGTGTGGAACATTCGCGAGCGAAGCACAGCAATCGAATCCTTCTTAAAAGTGAACTGGTGTTTGCGAATGCGTCAACAGACATTCCCACCCGGAGAACATTGTCTATCGGCTGGGTGTGTTCCGTGTATCGGTTACTGCCGACTGATTTCCCGCTTTTCCCTGAACGCCACGGTCATCCTTGTTTTCTTTGGTTGACTCATCCTCCTGCGTATCAGGCTGCAGACTCACGTCCCGCGCTTCCTGAATCACACCGCGTGGATTCAGAATCACTTGATCCTCGAGATCGAGCCCCGACTCAACAATGATCATCACGTCATCACTGTCACCTAAGACCAGTGACCTCCTCTGGATTTGGCCTCCGGACAACTGAACCCAACAAAGAGCGCCGTCCACGGACTCTATCACCGCAGTCACGGGAACAGTCATCACGTCCTCATACTCGGCAAGAAAAACTTCAACTTCCGCACTCATGCCCGGTCGCAACCCATCCAACTCGGGCAACTCGACGATGGTTTCATACTTGACCAGATTCCCGGTCCACCAACTTGCAGGTTCCGCAATGGCGGCAACCTCAGAGACCCCCCCGGTGAGTTGCTGCTCGGGCAGCGTGATGACGGCCCTCATTCCCAGTGATACCCGTTCAATCATCGATTCATGGATCCCCACCTTCACTTGCATGTGCTTGAGATCTGGCATCAACAGTAGTTTTTGATCCCGATGAACAGTCGCCCCTTCTTCAATGTCGGGTGTTTTTTCCCAGCTCTGTGCAGATGGGTAGATCACCATCCCGCTTTTGGGGGCGGTGATCGTGCAAAGCTCTTTCTCGGCGAGTGCAAGGTCGCGGCGTGTTCCGTCCATTTTTGCGCGTTCGTTGAGAGAATCACGATTCGCCTCAGCCGCTTTCAATTCACCGCGAAGCTGCTCCAATTGCTGCGGCTTCTTGTATTCTTTGAGCACACGAATTGCATTTTCTGCCTCATTGACGGCAAGCTCGGCCTGGGTCGCAGCAAACACTTTCTCCGTCAATTCAACCTCGGGGGCATACCCACGTTCAAACATCTGTTTTGAGTGTTGTGCCATATTTCTTGCGACTCGGAGATTTGACTCAGCGATCGCAAGATCTTTTTCTAAGGTTTTGAGTTCAATGACAAACCGGCCTTCTTCATACTCCTTGACGGCCAATGCTGCCCGTTTGGCGTTCGCACGACTGCTTTCAGCACCGGATAGAGACCACAACGCATATTTGGACCGTTCATTGATCGTGTCCTCAATCACGAGCGTATCCAGCCTTACCAGAACGTCCCCCTCCTCTACCACCGATCCGTTCTCTACCACCCAGATCACGGTGTTATCGCCTCGGACCTTGCACTTGACTTCAACATTCTCACGACTCTCGAGAGTCCCCTGTTCCGTGATCGATACCGTCAAAGCCTGACGTCCAACAGTGTGCGTCAGTACCTCGGCGGTCAATGTCTTCCCATTCGACCCTGCCTCCGAGTAAGTGCGGATCCCGATCCCGATAATCCCCAGCAAAGCCACCAGAAACACAAACTTCAGGACCACGGAGCGATTTTTCTCGTTGTGCTTACTCATTTCCGACACCTTCTCCGCCTTGGTCCGCGGCCTCAACTGTTCCAGTAACGTTTCTCTTGGACTTATCCGCTTCGAGCGGCTTCAAGGTGTCGTCCATGTCTGCCATCACTGCCTGCGGGGACAAGGCAACCTCGTCCCCCACCTCAAGCCCCTCTTCAACAACCAGAAAAATGTCATTCCCATCCCCCAGCATGATCGGTCTCCTTACAAATACATCACCACGCTTCACCCAGCAGAAGCAGCCTTCCTCAGACTGGGTAACGGAAGCAACCGGGATCGAGACAACATCTTCGTAGGAAGCAAGCAACAAATCGACCTCTGCGGTCATGCCGGGTTTCAGGTCGCCCATGGGAGGAACATCGATAATCACATCGTACTTGACCACATTACCTGTCCACCATCCGGCGGGTCGTGCCACCGATGCCACCGCACTGACTTTTCCCTCCAAAACGGAATTCGCAAGCGTGACTTTTGCATCCATCCCGACATGCACACGTGCAATCATCGATTCGTGAATTCCCACTTTTACTTGCATCTTCGACAAGTCAGGCATCAGCAGCAACGTCTGGTCGCGTCGAACGCCGGCACCCACCGTAACATCTGGCGTATCCTTCCAGGCAGCGGATGACGGATAAATGACCAGCCCCGCTTTTGTCGCCTTGATCACGCAATACTCCAACTCCCTCACCGCCCGATCCCGACGTCCTTCATCCATCGCTAAACCAGACTCATCTGCCTCCTTCTTCGATCTTGCGGCGGCTAGTTGCCCGCGAATCGTTTCCAGCCGCATATTGCGTGTGTACTTTTCCAAGACCCTTAAATCCGTTTCCACGACCTCCAACTCGAGCTTGGCACGCGTTACCGTAAACTCGTTACTTTCCACTTCAAGCAGCGTGACAAACCCACGGTTGAACATGGAACGTGAATTGGCAAGGTGCGTTTCAGCAGTCTCAAGATTCGTGCGGGCTACTTTCAGTTGTCTTTCGAGGGTCTGCAGTCGTGTCTTGTACTCACCTTCCAAATACGCATCCTCTGCCAGCAGCCTTTGATTGAGATTGGCAATTGACTCCTCCAGCGTGGCTCGAGCGGTGTGCGACTCAGTCGTGTGTTTACTGATCGCGTCCTCGACCCGCTTCGTATCCAGCCGAACCAACACATCGCCCTCTTGCACCTCAGTCCCAGCATCGATGATATAGGTGACTGTGCTGAATCCCCGCACGCGGCACTTGATCTCAGTGTTCTCAGCGCTTTGAACCGTCCCCTGTTCTGTGATCGTGACTTCAAGGCCCCTTTTTTCAACAAGGTGACTCAGGTGATCGGGCGCAGTTTTTCCAAAGAACGCTGGCATCCACGCCTCGCTCCCGCTCCCGCTCAGAAACAAAGCCGACAAAGTCCCGCCTACCAGAATGAACCAGAAAACAAAACGTTGTCTGGAAAGAAGCCCCTTTTCAGAGACATTGACCGCCTTAGTTTGATGTTCACCTGACATTGGAAACCACAATTGCCGAGACCTAATTTCGAATTTCCTAACCCACCGCATTCATTTAGGCAAGGAACCCAACACTCAGTACCACATCCTCACCGCAATCCTCGCCAACTTTACGCGGACCAAAGTTTGATACCCGCCTACGTCCAACAGTAACTTGGCTGCCGCCGGCACATCAGCGGTACCAAGCTGCGTTCTCACAGCCGGAGCGTGTCGCGCCTTTTCTTCTCCCTCATCAGACTCCATCTCCTGAACGCTCGCCTGTTAATTTAACGAGCCCAGCCCCTCTGTTTCTAATAAATCGCAGTATTTGTTACGTTCCGTTTCAATCTATCAAACCCTGTCCCGATCACCGTTGCNGTCGGCGGATGNTTAACGCTCCACATCAACCGGTACTCCTACCTCCACAGCCACAAAGTGCATCATCCGCATAAATAGCCGTGATTCGCTGCACCCGTGAACAGTCGTCTACTGTGGCACCCCCNACTGTGCATCACCCTGCTTCATCTCAACTCCCACACCGGGCAGTCGTGTCGGTCGCCGCTGTTCAGGTTGAAGGCCGCTNGGGTCNGCGACCGGCAGCTCAAANTCTTCNGGTAAGGCTTCAACAAACTCCAGCACCTCATCCGCCACCTCGGGAGGAACTAATTGAAAGTCTTCCGCCCCTTCATCAACTGACTGCGAGTCGATCAGGCCATCCAGCTGTCCCGCCGGTAACCCATCTGTGCGCTGATCGGTTGGTAACGGTTCCTCCAACCAACGTCCTTCATCATCCAGAGTCATCACCCCCAGCTCACGAGCAAGCCGCATCTTAGCGGCATAATAACTCAGCCACGTGGCGAGAAAACGATTTTGCGTATCACGCAGCGATGCTTGGGCCGAAATAAGATTAATTGCCGCCGTTGGTCCCAATTGAGGTGGCCGTTGCCCGGGCTGGGCCGGTCTGCCTGGAGCTTCAAGCCGCGCTTGAGTAAGGTCAACGCGTCGAATTGCGATTGCGACCGATCTCCGCTGAATCTCCANACTCTCCTCAAGCTGCTTGATCTGACGCAGGATGACCCGCAAGTCCACCTGCAGGGCATCGTGNGACTGTATGAAAGCACGTCGGCTCCGTTGATAATTGATCAACGCCTCACGATAAGCATTTCGTTCCAACAGCCGTGTGAAAGGAGCATCAAATTCCAAGCCTAGCCGCAAGTTCGCAGTTGATGCNCGGAACGCCAACGGATCATTCCNGTCCGTTAAGACAGTGCCCGAGCTTGTGATATTGAGCGCTGACTGCAGCGCATCAGCGCTGACGGCAATCAACCGCCAGNTGTCCACTAACGCAGCACGCCCATTCATAAANTCGAGTCGATTGGACAATGCAATGTCCATCGCNAGATCNGAATCCAATTCAATTGGCGTGATCGAAACACTCTCCAATCTGGCTCTTGCCTGGACGAGAATGGCGTTTTGTGACAAGCGTTTCAAGTCCGCCATCGCATCGGTCGCTTTCTGCCGTAGAAGCCTGGGATCCCTTGCCTCCTGTTCGTCTTCAGTCTCATCGGTATCAGTGGACAAACCGGCAATCGCTTCGGACAGCTTGCTATATTCCACCTCCAACTTAGCCGCGTCTCTTTCCAGTGCCTCCACTTCCAAAGCCAATTGCGCACGCTGCTGGTCGTCCATGTACCGCAAACGTCTTGGCAGGCCCGCATGCATCGCTTCGATGTCTTGCAACGCCGCCCCAATCAGTTTGCCTACCAGCATGGAAAGTTCNTCAATTTGNTTNGCGACAACATCCAGTTCGGATNCGCCCACCGCATCAGCAAGGTCACCCATCAANATCTGCTGGTCAGCAAGCTGATCCTGAACAGCAACAGCATCATCAGCAATGAGCTGGAACTGCTGGATCAGCGTATCGTCGAGCCCAAGCGGGGCATCCGGTGGCAAGCCTAAAGCGTTCTTTTTGTAATTGTCAAAGGTACGGAGNTAGGCGTTTTTTGAAAGCAGAAGTGAAACACGCTCTGATTCAATGTTTTGGCGGAACTGCTCAACCTGAACCAGGTCGATGGTTCCTGTACTGAGGAACGCCTCAAGGCGTCGAAGGCTCTGCAACTGCANCTTAAGATTGTCTTCAGCATTACGGATTTGCTGCTGCTGTTGAAGCAGCCCCACAAACCCGTCAACGCCACCGATCCCAGAGAAAATCGACAGATTGGTACTCCGTGAATTGCGTACAGGCCCGCTGACNCCCAGATCACCTACCGCCACCAGGGTATAGAANCCCTGNCGAAACTGGCTATACGCTCGCAGGTTGGCCAAAAGGTTTCGCTCGGCAAAGGTCAATTGTTCTAACGCAACATCACGCCCCGCCCCCCGCAGCAAGGGCTGAATGAAAGTGAAGTTGGCAATCGAATTCGCCAATCCAACATCGTCACCGGTGAATTCAACAACGAAAGAGTTTGCGAACGCAACTAATAATTCACCCGCGGTCGCATACTTACGGCGTACCTCAACCGGTGAATTTCCCGTGCCGATCGTAAATCGGTTTCCCTCNATGCCCTCAAACGGCTCAGTGACAATGTAATTTCCAGAAACGCCGTCAAATTGAATCGCAGCAGGTACCACATTACCGTTGTGCCTGTAGAAGGCACCCAAACCTCCAAAAAATTGAGTATCCAGCCTGAACCGTTCGCGGGTTACGTCCAATGCAGAAAGATAAAGAGTTTCCAACTGGCTNTGATTNTGNGGCGAATGCAAATATGCCAATTGCACTGCAGAGTTGAGGTCNACAACGTAATCACCATCTGAATCCAATGTGCCAAAGTTCCCCAAGCTNGATGCCCATGCAGGATTTTCCAAACTTGAACGAACACCATAGTCGCTCCAGTGCTCCCAGCCCTTCATGCCGTCAACGCTGCGCATATACCGATGGGAACTGGGGTCATCCTCCGGACTCGGGGGACAGTTTTGATTGTAAGGATCGAAGTAACGGCTCTCCGGATTCATCCGAATGCCAAAACTTGCTGTATGCCACCGGGGATCCCCATTACGTTCTGCGATCGACGAATACACTTCCCTGTCTGCCGAACGCTGGTACTGCTGGCGACTTTTTGCGCAACCAACAACGAGGATTCCGACAAAGAGCGGGATCGTGAAAATCNTCACGTGCTTCCATCTCGCGGCCATGCGTGTCTACCCACTCCCTTCGGCTAACATCGGTTTATGTACGCTCATGCCTAACTACTCCCGGTTAGATCGACCTTACCGAAAACTTCCAGTTTTTTCGACAACCTCTGCAAGCACCAACTGTTGTTCAAATTCAACACGATCGTCGACTAACTGGTTACNTCGACACGTTCCCCCTAGCACCGGCAATTTGCACCCACAGCCAAAACGCAAGCTGCCTAACCCCGCTCTTATTGATCGTTCATTCGGATCCTTTTTGCTAAATTCTTCCCATCGGTTGTTACAAAACTTATGCTTTGGAAGGTTCAAACCTCGGTGTTCATCCCAGCAATGCGTAAGGCAGGTGGTTTGCACAAACTTTCCTGCTGCCAGCAGCGTTAGAAATAAATACGCGTCTCACACCATCGCTGCAATGCTAGCTTTCGATATGGTTGCATGAACCCCTTTGTTGTTATCCCCCAAATGCTTTCAAGTGAAAGCGCGCTCGCTCAAAGCCACAAAATGAACGATGCAATCGGTTTTCGATCGCCACGAGGTGCTCCCATTCAGTTACGCCAGCCTTGGGGCACCCGCGAGTCCACGCTCAAATCGTGTTGATGCCAACGGTCGCATCCTGTCCACGCACCCTAATCTGACGATTTCCAACTGTTGTAAGTGCCAGCTGACAAGCGGGAAGCCACGTCGGAATTACCCGACGCGGAGGGAGTCATTGTGTGGTTTGCTTAGCCACGCCTGCCTGAACCGATGTTAGAATAGTGCCGGGAGAGTGGGATCAAAACCGCGATGTGCGGTCTGCTCGTCGCGGAGTCAATCAATACAGTTTTTCCCTGCAAGTCTCTGTCCCGCGGCCATGAGATTCATCGCTGCTGTTTGTCCATCGTGACTATCAATCACCGAACCATCTCGAGACCTATGCTGCAGCGACATCAGACACGGAACTCTCTGCTTTTTCTCGCAATTTGGTCCGTCGCGATCGCTTGTCAAGCAAATGAGTTACCGCACCGGCACTTGGCAACAGCTTATTGCGTTGACTGCCACGGTCGCAGTTCGCCTGAAGGCGGCCTGGACCTTGAAAGTTTGCTCGAGCAACCCATCGAGCGCCACAGTGACATTTGGGAGCGTGTAATTCGCAAAATAAGTACGCGACAAATGCCTCCCCTGACCTCGCAGCGGCCAACCCCAGCAGAATACGGTTCTGCCCTCGAGCACCTCACCNCTACTCTTGATACCACGGCTCTTGATGCGCCTAACCCTGGCAACGTGCCAGAGTTCAAGCGACTCAATCGNACCGAGTACCAGAACGCGATCCGCGATCTGCTCGCTCTCGAAATCGATGTAACCGANTACCTTCCTGCAGACGAATCGAGTGACGGATTCGATCACACACGCATGCGACATTTATCACCCACCTTGATAACACGTTACCTAAGTGCAGCACGGCGAATTTCACAAATGGCNGTCGGCTTGCCTCTGTCAGCGCCAGAAGGCCGTACTTATCGAATCAGACCCGACGTCACGCAGGAGAAACATATCCTCGGTCTGCCTCTGGGAACTCGTGGTGGTGGATCATTCCTGCACCAATTTCCCCAGACCGGAACGTTTGAAATACAAATAAGACTGACCCGTGATCGTAATGATGAAATTGAAGGCCTCAAAGNAAANCATGAATTGGTCATCCTCATTGATAAAACGCCAACCGCTACCTTGGCAGTTGAGCCTCCCTCCGCTGGCACGCTGGCGGACTTTGATGACGCCACGCTTAAGANCCGAATCCATGTCTCTGCGGGGCCGCACAAAATCGGCGCTACCTTCCTCCGAAANACTGGATCTCTGGAGGAAAANATNCGCCAGCCCTTGAACGTGCATTTCAACTTGCACCGGCACCCGCGGCTAAGTCCTGCGATCTACGAGCTGTCGATCACTGGGCCCCATCNGGAATCNGCCATCCCTCCCNAGGCACGCCCTGAACATCAGACACCGAGTCAGAAACAGATTTTCGTTGCCCGTCCAAGTAAGAACTTGGCCGCCGAAACAGCAGCCACCCGTGTGCTGAGTCCATTGGCTCGACGGGCCTACCGGCGTGCGATTACCCACGAGGACCTAACGCGGTTACTTGATTTTTTCGAGTTGGGNAACGCGGAGAATGGCTATGAGGCTGGCATTCAGTCTGCGCTAGCAGCAATTTTGACGAGCCCTCACTTCCTCTTCAAAATGGAGCGACACTCCGCGACGGCACCCCCGCACACGGCATACCCCGTCAACGATTTTGAGCTNGCTTCACGCTTATCCTTCTTTCTTTGGAGCTCGTTACCAGATGAAGAGCTTCTTGAGCTTGCAGAAAGGGGCCAACTGCATCGCACTGAGGTGCTGTCCTCCCAAGTGGAACGCATGTTGTCAGATAGTCGAGCACGGAATTTGGCAACGAATTTTGCAAGTCAATGGCTTCAGCTCAGAAACCTCGACGCAATCACACCCGACTCACGTAAGTTTCCAGACTTTGATGAGAATCTACGCCAAGCCATGCGTCGCGAAACCGAACTGCACATGCAGGCACTGATCACTGAGAACGGCAGCGTCCTGAACCTGCTGCGAAGCAACCACACCTATTTAAACGAGAGACTCGCCAAGCACTACGGGATCCGGGGCGTCTCGGGCAGCCGTTATCGTCGTGTCCCCTTAGCATCCACAGACANGCGAGGTGGAATCCTGCGACAAGCGAGTATTCTCACCGTTACATCCTTTGCAACCCGCACCTCTCCCGTTGTTCGCGGAAACTGGGTTCTGGAAAATATTCTTGGGGCTCCTGCTCCACCACCACCAGAGGACGTCCCCGCCTTGGACGACCAACCCACCATCGGAGAGTTTTCCACAGTCCGCGAACGCCTGACGCAACACCGACGGGACCCTGACTGTGCCAGTTGCCACGACCTGATGGATCCCATTGGCTTTGCCCTNGAAAATTACGATGCGGTTGGACGTTGGCGCGAGCGNGAGCACGACGCGTCCATCGTGACGAGCGGCCAACTTCCAAACGGCACTCAGTTTGCAGGCATNGATGACCTTGAGGACGCACTTTTGGAGCAACCCGAGCTGTTTGTGACAGCCTTCGCCGAAAAACTGCTAACGTTCGCTCTTGGAAGGGGAATCGAATTGCATGATGGACCGGCAATACGCAAAATAGTGAAAGACGCAAAATCTAAGAATTTCCGCCTGTCCGAAATTGTTCAGGCAATTGTTCGCAGCGTCCCATTTCAGTTAAGGATGTCTCCATGAGCTTCATTGCAGGAAATTTCATTACGGGAAAATCCCTCTCGCGCCGAACGGCTCTGAGAACCGCTGGTGCCGCACTGGGCATTCCGTTACTTGATGCAATGTTGCCGGCAGGTCCAGCCGCCGCCAAATCAGNGGCGCAGCAATCAGTCCAACGGTTGCAGTATGTTTACATGCCCATGGGTTGCGATCATTCGCGTTGGACACCTCACGGCACCACGCTTCGCGAACTGCCAGTTATTCTCGAGCCACTGAAGCCAGTGCGTGACCATATCAATGTGCTCACCAACTTGGAGCTTGCGAAGGCTTACCCCGGCTCTCATGCCACCTCCAACTCTGCATTTCTAAGCTGCGCAACAGCGAAGCACACCGAGTCAACTGACTATTTCCTTGGAACCACCGCCGACCAAATTGCTGCGAAACAGATCGGCAATTCAACCAAGTTACCGTCACTGGAATTATCGATGGACCTGACCCAGATGGTCGGCCAATGCGACAACGGCTATGCCTGTGCCTACCAAAACAATCTGTCGTGGTCTTCCCCAACGACTCCCCTACCGTCGGAGGCTCATCCAAGAATTGTGTTCGAGGCAATGTTTGGACACGGTGGTACTGCGATCGAGCGGGCCAAGTCACGCAAGCAACAGTCCAGCCTGCTCGACTCAATGGCAGAGGAAATAGGGCATCTAAAGAATCAAGTTGGGCCCTCGGACAAGCGTATTTTGGACCAATACCTCGAANCGATCCGCAGCGTTGAAAACCGGGTGNAAAAGTCTCAGTCNGATCAGAACAACGGTGACAGCCGGGATTTTGAACGCCCCTTGGGCGTCCCTGCATCCTATGAAGAACATGCAAAGCTGTTGATTGATCTTCAAGTTCTCGCCATGCAGGCTGACATAACTCGAGTGATTACATTTCAACTCGCCCGAGAAACATCGAAGCGAAGTTATCCTGAAGTGGGCGTACCCGAATCACACCACCCTTTAAGTCACCACGGCAACAACCCGAACAAAATCGAGCGTCTCGCTAAAATCAATCGCTTTCATGTGTCCTTATTCGCCTACCTTCTGACAAGCCTCGCAGCCACCGAAGAACGCAGCAAATCTCTGTTGAACAATACAGTCTGCATGCTTGGCAGTGGCATGGGGAACCCAAATGTGCATGACCACACCAATCTGCCAACCATCATTGCCGGTGGCAATGCTGCAGGTTTCGCTGGAGGACAGCACATCATCTATCCCAAACACACGCCGCTTGCAAACATTCACCTGACGCTTCTACAGAGCATTGGCGTCAAGTTGGAATCATTTGCCGACTCCACAGGCCCATCGGCGGAACTGACAATTGCAGACCGNCGGTAAAATGTCCAAACAACGNAAACAGCAACAAAAGATCCATATCTCAAGCAGCGCGACTANTTTGCTGNTGATGCTTTGGACATGTNCACTGGGCGCANCATGTAAACTGTGCGCACAAGGAGCANCCACTGAACTTCTCGCAGACGCAGTCGAATGCCANAATTCAGAACGAATAGACGACCTGCTTCAATCCGGGGTGGACGTCNATGCGACTCAGCCGGACGGAATGTCGGCCCTGCATTGGGCCGTCTATCACAACCAGGCCAAACTCTCCAGCCAGCTCATTGCCGCAGGTGCGGAAGTAAGCTCGGAAACGAGATTCGGAATCACCCCTATCACGATCGCCTGCCAAAACGGATCCGAAGCCGTTGTGCGTCTGCTACTGGATCAGGGTGCTGACCCCAACACTACTCGCGATGGTAACGAAAGTGCGTTGGCAACGGCAGCGCGCGCTGGACACGTGGGCCCTGTCGAAGCACTGCTCGCAGCAGGTGCACTGATCGACCGCAAAGACAACAGGGGGCAGACAGCTCTGATGTGGGCGGCGGCGGCCAACAATGCCAACGTTGTAAAAGTTCTGCTNAGCCACCGTGCAGATCGTACGATCACGCTGCCATCCGGATTCACAGCCCTGGCATTTGCGATCCGTAATGGACACATCGATGTGGCTAAGCTTTTGCTCGACGATGACACCGATATCAATCGAACAATTCGAACACAAAACCCAGGTCAACGAAAAACCGCGACCGGCCTATCACTATTGATGCTTGCCATTGAAAATGCTCATTACGAGCTCGCCCTCATGCTGCTACAAGCGGGCGCTAACCCCAATGACGACCGCAGTGGTTTTGCACCCCTTCATGCACTGTCATGGGTGCGCAAACCTGAAATTGGCGATAACCAACGTGGGAACCCTCCGCCCCGCGGCTCGGGTAAAATCACCAGCTTGGAATTCGCCAAAGCGTTGGTTACGCACGGAGCAGACGTAAACCATGCCAAACGGAATAATAGTGGAGGTCGTTTACGCATATCCGTCAAAGGTGCAACTCCTTTCCTATGTGCAGCATCTACTGCTGATGTGGCGTACATGAAGGTGTTGCTCGCACTGGGAGCGGAACCAACTGCTAAAACCTCAAAAAACCAGAACGCACTTTTAATGGCTGCGGGAATCGATGAAGGCCCAAACGCTGACGGGCCAGGGACTGCAGAAGAACACCTTGCCGCGGTCATTTACCTCCTCGACCTCAACGTCCACGATATTGATGTACTTGATTCCAACAACCAAAGCGCGATGCATGCTGCGGCTTACAAGTCACTACCCAAAGTGATCCGACTCTTGGATTCAAAAGGCGCAAATATCAACATTTGGAACTGCAAGAACAAACAAGGAAGAACACCATTGGATATCGCAAGGGGTAATCGCCCAGGCAATTTCAAACCTAACTTCGCAACCGAGCACGCGATCATTGAGGTCATGCAGAATCATCAGGTCGAAATACCGAGTCCGCTGACCACTAACGACTCAAATCAGCAGAACTGGAATACCAACTAAAAATCTCGATGCTGGCGAAGTTCACGACC
>NZHC01000085.1 GCA_002689655.1 Rhodopirellula sp.
CCAGAGACTCAGAGAGCCAGAGACTCAGAGAGCCAGAGACTCAGAGAGCCAGAGACTCAGAGAGCCAGAGACTCAGATAGCCAGAGACTCAGAGAGCTAAGCACCGGACGCATGAATGAATTCGCGTGGCGTACCGTCATGCTCGACTCAATAGCGACGCGATGCCTCCCGATAGCATGGTATCCATTTCGGGTGCACACCAGGCTACGCTGACCGCATAGCCACCTTGTGGATAAGCATTGCGGGTGGGTATGTACCAAGGCCCGCCATCACCGTAAGCGGCACATGCTACAAATCGATTAGTGGCATTGGCTTGTGCACGCAGTTGGTATTCGACGAAGCATTCTGCAGGCAAGTGTAGAAATGAAACATCATTGATGTGGAGGGCACTGAGCGTAAGCGGGATTTTTTGCTGAACGCGGCGTATGAAGGCAACTGCGTACGCAGGTCTGTTTCGAGCTACGGGGCGGTTGGCGTTGTTGGTGATCTCTTTCATTAAGGCAGATTCACTAAATGCTGGATTCAAGGGCGGTAGGATATTTTGCGTGTTCCAACTGATCGATTTTATTGGTTGCCGCGTCATGGATGCTTCTGAGGCGAGGATGCCTTCGAGAAGCCTGTTCGTGAGAGTCTTTCTCGCCTGCTTTGATCCATTGTTGTACTTTCCAGCGCCGATATTGCCTCCGCAACCGTTGAAGTAAAGGTGAGTGCAGTCAGGGTTGTGCGTTTGTCGTTGTCGCCTTGCGATCCCGCAAAAGTCTGCACTCACCCTGCCATCTCCGTAGTAGCTCATGGGGTGACATGCGTAGTAGTGTGACGCAACCAAGGCTCGCTCGCCATGATAGAAGGTCACCGTCTTCAGCATGGGGTCGATCAAGCCTTCGGGATATTTATGATGGGCGGGTTTGGTTGATGAGCTGCCGCGCTGGGAGAGTACTTTCCCGTCGAGTCCAATGATGCGTCGATTTCCCGCGATCCTATTGACCGGAGCCTCGCCATGCGCGATGTGTGTTACCGGGGCACTGTGTTTGATTGACTCCTTCACGCTTTCGTATCCAGTCGTGAGGCAGCGATGAAAGAAGTCGGGGTCGATGATGTCGGGTAGGTCGCCTTGTGCACCCACAATGGCTTGTGCATCCAGACAGGCAAAGGGAGCGTTGTGCTGGTGGACACATTGCACAGCAACACGGTCTGGGGTCGTGCCGGCGGCTTCTGCTAGTCTCTGCCGCCAATGCAAGTGCGCACGGTTCAATAGCCCTGTCCAATCAAGCACACAGATGACAATCGGTTTTCCGACGCCTAATAGCACGTACCCAATGGCTTCGAGTGCGTCGTCAATTCCGGTGACAGGTTTGATCCACCCACCGCACAGCGAGTGTCCCTGGGGAGGCGTGATGTCAAAACGGAACCTGGCCACGCGAAGGTTGCTCGGACCCGAGCTTTTGTCATCTTCATGTGTGTGCGTCTGTGTGTGCCCCTGTGCTTGCGCTGTGCTGTAAGTGGCAACGGCACTGGCCGAAGTGGTAAGAAAGTGACGGCGGTTCGGTTGAGATGTCATGCAAATTCCCTGCAGAGACTGTCGCGATTCGGTTTTGGCTTCGCAGTGCTGATTGTAAACGATTGCATGGTATGCTTCCGATGCCAAGACCTTAGTAAGCTGTACGGCGGGAGGTGGGTCTGATGTGGACTGAGTCTTTTTTAGTGGCAGCGTCTGTCAGGGTTAAAACCGCATGAGTTCAGAAAATCCCTATGCACCGCCAGGCACTGAGAGCGATTTGCCGATTCGCGAGTTGCGAACTGAAGGTGTATGGCTTCGGCGCGTCTTGTCGCTGCAGTTACTTGTTGTCTTCGTGGGGCTAGTGGCTGCCTTTTTGATTAATACGGAAACAATTGTCGCTAGTGGTGTCGTGTTGGGGGTGGTCGGGCTTGCGCTTTCCTTGCTTTCGTGGCGGTGCGAGGATCTGGGGTTTGTGGCTTACGGATTGGCTGGGCCGATGTTCAGCCTGTTTGTTTTCCTGCTGATTTTTTTTAATGACTGGTCCCCTTGGGAAGCAAGAATGCCCGTTCTAACACTCGGAATCGTCTACTTGATCTGTTTGCTACTTGGAGCCGTGTGGCTGTTGTACCGTCGGCGGGAAAATTTGGTGCAGAAAAAATCTTGATAAACCGGGCTTGGATGCGAGTGGTGTCGTGAGAGTAGACTCTTGCTTCTTACTGGGTTACCCGTGGGGGAAAGCCTCCTGAAGTGTTCTGTGAATTTCCAGTTTGCCTTTAAATGGTTGTGTCATGCGAGATGTTTTAGCTGTGATGTGGGTGTTTGCTTTCGCGCCGGTTGTGGTAGGGGATCCCCCTGCACGATCATTCGATTCGTATTCTGATCAGGAGCGGGCTCATTTGAAGCGAATTCACGGTCAGCCTGGAACTCTGTCATATACGCCGGATTATCCGGGAGGTTTTGAAGCATGGCAGGATGCCGCTCGTGCAAAGCTGAAGGAGTTGCTTGGGATGGATCGCATCGCTTCTCAGGTTTTGGGGCATAAGCCTGTGGTACATCTTGAACAGGAGCAGGCGGTGGATGGCTATCGGCAACAATTGGCGAGGATTGAGACAGAGCCTGGAATCGATATTCCATTTTGGATTTTGCGACCACTAGGGCATGAACCCAACAAGTTACCTGTCGTTATTTGTGCTCATGGGCATGATGCGGATGGATGGAATACGTACGCGGGTGTGTACAACGAGAAACAGCATCAAGTACTTACAGAGAAGAAGCACGGGAATCCCGGGGTACAGGCAGTCCGTCAGGGCTACATTGCGATCGTTCCAGCAACTCGGGGGCTCGCCCGACCGACTTCCATTTCCGACCCCAACGGCAGGCACGGCAACAGGATCTGCCGGGCTCAGTTGATGCACTGTTTGCTGGCAGGGCGAACAGCAATGGGTGAGCGTGTGTGGGACATCACTTGTTTGCTGGATTGGATAGTGTCTGATTTGTCCGGGGCTGATACTTCACGAATTGGCATGTTGGGCAACTCGGGTGGCGGCGTGCTGACAGTCTATGTTGCAGCATTGGATGAGCGAATTGCTGTTGCTCATCCAAGCTGTTCGCTAACCTGCTTTGCGAGTGAATCCGGCTATATCTTTCATTGCGATTGTTGCATGGTGCCCGCAATCAAGACTGAATTAGCGGATATGGCTGACATCGCTGCGTTGACCATTCCAAGGCAGCTCGTTGTTGTGCATGGCGTCAAAGATGAACTGCATTCAGCTCCGGCTGTGAATCGTGCCATGGCACGATTGGAGCACATCTATTCCCAATGCAACATTCGGGAAAAATTCAGATTTCGATGGCAACCTGAAGGACATCGTTTTTATCCGACAGTCTTTTGGCCGGTGATGAATAGTGTGTTGCAGCCAGATGAATAGTGTGTTGCAGCCAGATGAATAGTGTGTTGCAGCCAGAGGAATAGCGTGTTGGAGCGAGAGGAATCAGGGGTAGCAACGTGGGTTGTTCAGTTTTACCGATCCCACGGCCCCACGATTGGGGCACGAACGCAAGACGCTGCGTTTTAGTTGGTTTCTCTGGTCTCAAAGGCAGATCTGCGAAGCGGCCGATCTGGATCGGCCTGGCGGTTGAGCTTTTCCCAACCGGCAAACTCGACCTGACTGCTCGTTTTTTCGCAATCGGATGCACCTGCATGATCGTGTTGCCGGAGCGAGCCGTTACCATAAATTCTCTCATTCCTGACTGCCAAATGTGGCGATTGTTCCACCTGTGCGGGTCAGCACTATCGCAATGGTTCTTTTGAAAAGAGCGGCTGGCCCACGCTCGGACCCCACCCCTGCCTTGCCGCACAAACGAGTGGCAAAGTTGGCGCCGTGGGCTTGATAAAATGCTCGATGCGGTATGAATCAACCACAGGAAAATGAGATGACTGGAAAGCGGTCTCGACCAAAACAAACGCAGTCGTCCCACACAAGCTCTGGGATTGGTAGCTGGATTCATTCCAAGGGGATCGCCTACTGTCTGGCCGGAGCAGCAACTGCTTTCTCGGGCTGTGCTTACACGGGTGGAGTGAAAGAGTACATCAACAACGGCTTCAAAGTTGGGCCGAACTATGCGAAACCGGTTGCTCCTGTGGCAGGCAGTTGGATTGATAATTATGACGAGCAACTGAAGGATGAGTTGCCGAATTATGCTGATTGGTGGACCACGTTCAATGATCCAATTTTGAACGGATTGATGGAAGATGTCGCCCAGCAAAACCTGACGCTCAAGTCCGCAGGGCTTCGGGTCATGCAGGCGAGATACGTACGAGATATCACGGCGGGAAGTATGTTCCCCCAGCAGCAAGAGGCCTTCGGGGCCTATCAACGTACTCAGTACAGTGACACGATCGCCTCGGGGTTTTTGCCGCGAAACACCGATTTATTCAAGGTCGGATTTGACGCGTTCTGGGAATTGGATGCTTGGGGTAAATTCCGGAGAGCCATAGAATCCGCCGATGCCAGCCTCGATGCATCAGTCGAGGATTACGATGCGATGATGGTGTCCTTGCTCGGAGAAACGGCTACTGCCTACATCGATTTAAGAACCGCTCAGGAACGTCTGCGATTCGCCAAGAGTAATGTCGAGATTCAGAAAGGATCTCTGAAAATCGCAGAGGCTCGATTTAACGCGGGGGCCGTGAGCAAGCTGGACGCCACACAAGCTGAAACTGTGCTTGCTAACACCCAGCAAACGATTCCTTTGTTCGAGAATCAGGTGCGAGCAGCGAATAACAGTCTATGTGTTCTGCTGGGGATTCCCCCACGTGACCTAAGTGAAGAACTTGGCGATGCATCGATACCCGAATTACCTGCTGACCTTGTGGTTGGGATTCCAGCGAATCTGTTGCGGCGGCGACCTGATGTTCGGGCAGCGGAACGCCGGGTCGCGGCGCAAAGCGCAGCGATTGGTATCGCCGCCGCTGATCTGTTGCCGCACCTGTCCGTCACTGGCTCGGTATCACTCAATGCCAACGATTTTTCAGAGCTGTTCAAGTCAAGCAGTTCCGCTGGCATGATTGCTCCTGGCTTCAACTGGGACATTTTGAACTACGGCCGCTTGGCGAATAATGTCAACCTGCAAAAAACACTGTTGCAGGATCTGGCAGTGCAGTATCAGCAGACAGTATTGGATGCTAACGCTGAGGCAGAGACTGCGATCAACACTTTCTTGAAATCAAAGGAACGATTGATTTACGTCAATAAAGCAGTTGATGCCTCGCAAAAGTCTGTCGAACTGGCTGAAATTGAATATCGAACAGGAGCGGTTGACTACAACCGCGTGTTCAATCTGCAAACCTCTCTTGTTTCAGATCAGGACAACCTTGCGTCCGTGCGAGGCGATGTTGCTCGAAGTGTGATTGCAACTTACAAGGCCCTGGGCGGCGGTTGGGAGATTCGATACGGCTCTCGTCGAGCTACCAACACCATCGTGGAACCGGTTCCTGTTCCACCCTCTGATCAGGCTGCTCCTGACGCGACTGGCGGTGATACGCAGGAACAGGGTAAGTCCCAATCGGGTGAACCGGTGGTTGAGGCTCCTAAGAATCCCAAGGCTGTTGCTCCCGAGGGCGGCGACTCAACGGGGGATTCCAGCAAAGCTCCGCAATTGAAGTCACCCGCAAGTAAGGATGAGTCGCCGCAGACAAACGGGGGAAACGCTGGTGGGGTCAGTGCTCCAAGAGTGTTGTTGCCCGAGGTGATTGTCGAAGAGTTGTAATGAAGATTTTGGATTCTGAAAAGAGGCACGATCCGGGCAACGTGTTTGTTCAGTACAGGGATTTTTACACAAGCTAGGATGGCGTCGAGATGAAATTGAATGTGCAGCCGGTTGCGTTGGTTTTTATAACGATGCTGTTGATTACCAGTGGAAACGCAGGTGAGCCGTTTCGGAAATTCCTTGGTTGTCCTGTTCCCGATTGTATCGGCAAGTGGTGCTGCGATGACTACCAGGGCAAGTCTCTTCCGTGCATCAAGGTCCCGCTGTGCTTTGGTTGCGATAACTACTGTCGAAAAACAATTCCGAGGGTCTGCACACCGCTGTGTTTCACTTGCGATGACTATTGCAGGAAATGTCAGCCCTCGGTTTGTAGACCGCCATTGATAAGTACACTGCGGTGTATCCCAAAAAGTGGGGGCTGCGGATCTACCAGTCGTTCTACCAAAGCTTTTGGTGAGGGGGTCGTGACTGGCAAGCGTGTGACGGCATCACTGATTTCGAAAAACAGCGTTGCGAGTGGAAGATCAGCTATCGCAGTTGATGCAGGCGAAACTGAGGTTGGTAGAAACGGTGCCAGGAACACTGGGCGGCCCGTGATCATCGAGCATATTAATCGCTAGATTTGCGTTGAAACATTTCAGGTGGATGTAAGCACAGCGAATTTGATATCGCAACGGCGAGCACACTCAGGGAAATACCTGGGTTCAGGCAACGTGGTGATGAGTGTTCAGGCGAACGTGTCATCGTCTGAGTCCTCTTCATCAAGATCATCGCCATCAAGATCATCGCTATCACGATCATCGCTATCACGATCATCGCTATCACGATCATCACCGAGAAATGCTTCATCGTCGAGAAACTCGTCATCGTCGAACTCGGGATCCGCAAATGTCTCTTCACCTATGGGCTCGTAGGGTAGGTGTGCTTCATCAAAGTCATCCGACTCGTTTGGCGGTAATGATCCTCGCTCCAACAGTTCTGCTGGTGGTGTTTGGTCATTCTCGGGAATCCAACGAATGGTGGGTCGCGGTGGATCAGACAGGGCATCAACGCACTCCATTGCTATCCAGTTCATGTCGCCGGGTCCTTCGGCGGTATCGCCATCTTCGACTTTCTCTCCGCCTTGCAGCATGTAGAGTGATGCGCTACGCAGGAAACCCTCGATGTCACTCGGCTCAAAATCATCGGTGGTGTAGACGGCTTCAAGGTCGGGTAGGTCGAATTGTCCGTTGCCAACCGTATCCATGAGCGACCACTGTTCGGTTGCCCGGAATAAACGCACGTTGGTCCACATGTCCAGCGGAGGAAGTTCGTGACTCCATGCGTAGTTCATTCCCCGCCGCAGTCCATCGTCATCACGCAGAACTTCACCACCCGGGTTGAAATAGCAAACCGCATCAGGCATCTCCAGTAGGGTTGCTACGGCTTTAGACAGAAATTGAAGTTCCTTTAACGGGTTGTAATCGTCCGGCAGTAAAGGAATGTCGTCATCATGATCATTGGGATCCTCGGCTCCAAGCACGTAGCTGATCAGAAGCCGGATGTGTGCCGTATGTTCTTTGGTCTTCTCGCCGCCATCTTCCCAGCCCCAAGACTGCTCGCTGGCTCGTTCAAGACACCCGGGAAAGGCAAGCGGCGAATACTGGCCCAGCGACCAGGCGACGAAATGCTCGGGGGATTCATCAGGGTCTCCCATGTCATCAGGCCACGGCGCATTTGCAGGGGTCACCAAAAGGTGCCCATTGGTTTCCGGCATATAGTCGTAGACGAGGGTTTGGGGCGCATCGTCATCGTCCATTGACTCGTGTTGCCCCACGCAATGAAAGTCCTTCAGCTGCTCCCGCAATTCGGTAATGTCTACCGGTTTGCGGAACAGGACACACATGCCCTGTGTAAACAATCCCTTGGCCATTCTTTCCTCGAAGGCGGTGCAAAACCGATCGGTGTTCATACTTTTAACCGATCGGCTGGATGGAAGTTGGGACGCATCATAGCGAGCAGAGCTGAAGCGATGAACGGGATGCACCCCGGTTCTGGCCAAATTCGTCAGCAAACCTGCACTCCGCCTAACAATTCCCACCGCAAACTCGTGGGGGCATGCTGCTGATTGCAGCACTTGAATCACCTAAGGCAAAAATTTTCGGCTTAGGCCACTCGGCGACTGGGGGCCGCGGGCTGTGCAATTGGCTGGGGGGGCTGCGCACCGCTGATCGAGAGAATTGGTTGTTCCTCTTTCGGCTCACGATCGTTGGTCGCCGGTTTCCACTGAAAACCCAAAATTTGCCCGAAGCGAGTGGTGCGAACGAAAACCTCGTAAGTTAGCAGTGATAGGCAGCATGCGATGGCGAACGAAAGGGGCATCTTGACGATAGAACTGTCCTGAGGAAGCAGTAATTTCAGGTCCAGATGTGTCAGTCCGAGGATGGGATGGTGAACGATGTAGATCCAGAAGGATGCTGCCGCCAGATAGCGAATTGAGTTGGGTACCGAGGGGATCAACTTGCTTGACAAGCCGATTAGCGAAAGGGTCGTCAGTAAAGCACTGCAGGCGGTCATCACGGCCAGGAAAATTCCTGACAGGGAAAAGCCACTGTGACGGATGTCTGTTGGCGTACTGATCCACTGCGCGAGTTGCCAACGCCCCATCAACAAAGCAATCACACAGGTGATCAAGGCTGGTGCTACAAGACGCGGTGAGCACGATTTGACCCACGTCAGTTTGGGGTCGTGGATGCCCAGCATCAGACCAAGTGTGAAAAAGATGCCGCTGTAAACCCACTTGGCTGGCACTGGTAAGAAGGAGTGTTGAAACCCCCAGACCACTTGGGGCTCAAAGCAAAGAATCAACGTTGCTGCTACCACCGTCAGACCGAGTGAGGTTCTTAGATTCGGTTGATATTCCTTGATCCAAGGGTAGCGTTTGACTGCAACAGCAAAGATCGCCAAGCAGGCTATGTAAAGAAAAAGGTATTGTAGAAACCAGAGGTGACTAAGCCCCCACAGATTTTGACCTATCGGGTGATCCAGTTTCAGGCTTTTCAATTTGACAGGTGATACGATTCCTTCAGCAACCCAGCTGCCTACCCAGCAATAAAGATCCAAGGGCAGAATCACCAGAGCCCCGAATAGCAGTGGAACCAAGAGCCGGCGAGCACGACCGCTGATGAGCGTGCGTGGGCCACGACGCTGCAGGGTCTGCCAGGCAAAGAATCCCGCCAACACAAGAAACAACGGCATGATGAACAGCTCGATCGACCAGAATAGAAAGTCGATGCTCGTGTTCGGGGTGTCCATGACTGACCAAGTAAGGCCTGGCATCGGATAACGCAGGTAAGGTACGCAGCTGTGTAGCAAGACGACACCGAAAGCAGCAAAACAACGCAGTGCATCCAACCCGGCAAAGTTCGGGTTGTCAGTGAAGGCAGGTAATGGCGAGGCGGGTATTGCCGCCCCATTAGATCGCATCGGTAGGATATCCATGATGCGTGCTGATTACCAAAAAACAGCTGAATTTTGGAAGTGCAATGCCTTGCGTTCTGATGGGGGCTCACCGCAGTGGTGTTGCAAATGCTTTCAAATCGTGGCTTGTCTGGTCAGCTCAGACGTCTGACGATTGGCCAGGCAAGGTTGGGAAAAGTTGCCAGCGTGCTGCCGATTGTTTTTCTCGCCCATTTCGAGCGCAGGGCATTGGTGACGATGCGGCAAGTTCGCTTCTTGCTTCGCAATAGCTTTTGTTGATCAAGATCCCACCGAGTTCCGATCGTCGCCAGTGAGTCTTGGTCGTGCTGAACGCTGGAAAAACCGATTTGATTTGCAGCCGCGATTCCGCTTTGCATACCCCAAGTCATCCCTTCGCCTGTGAACGGTTCGACGTAACCCGAAGCATCACCAATGGCTAGCAGCCGCCCCTTGCCGGCAAGGCGAGTGCGCCGCAAGGGAGCAGTGGTCATGATCTTGGACGGTGTTCCCCAGTCAAACTTGGGGAAACTGCTCCGTTCAAGAATTTGTTGTACCCGCTCAACGGGTGAGCCTTGTTGAGCTGCAGCGGATCCCGAGCGAAGTGCAGACGCGATATCCACGTGACCACTTTCCAGTCGAACCAAGCCGACATAGCCATCATGATCGCAGGCCATATGGATCACTTGAGGAGCGATTTGATCACACGGGGCGGTCCACGAGATGCCAAAGGGACCGTGAGGTGCTTCTTTCCAAGGTAGAAGCGCTGTGATTCCGGGAGAGTTTAGTCCTGTTGCCAGCACCACCAGATCGAATTCCTGTTGTTCGATACCCGACTTGTGTTGCAGGGTGACTTGAACATTCCGCTCGCCCAGATCGTTGATTCGGGCCTCGCATGACATCTGAACCGTGCAACCAGCATCTTGTGCTGTTTCGATCAAGGTTGAATCGAGGCTTTCACGCGAGAGTGCAATGCCTGACGGCAGGTCAACCTGAATGAGGTGTCCGCCCAAGGATGCTCGCCATTGCTTCACTGGTTCTGCATCTGTCATGATTTTTTGAAAGAGCGCACTCTCGTCCAAGGACGCGGCTGATGAGCTCAAGTGCCCCAGTCCCCTGAGTGTTTCGATCCCGACACCACCGATGCAGCAACCGCAAACCTTCGTTCGCGGGAACTCAGCCTTCTCGACCAACGTCACATCTACATCGTGAGCACGTAATTGAATGGCGCATGCACTGCCAGCAACTCCACCTCCAACGACGAGCACAGTGGGTGAATTCATTCTAAAGTTGCCGCGTGTGAGTGTCACTGTTCATGCAAAGCAAGGCATCGGTGGTTTTGACGCAACCTCGTCGATGGTGGCAAGGAATCGGCAAGGAAATAGCCGCTGGATTTTGATGGGATGACCCAGTGCCTGCTGCGAGATGCTCTGGAACTCGGGAATTGTAAACGCACCTTCTATGCTAAGTTTGGCATCACAGTGGACGACCTCTGATCGTGAAAGCAATCTGCTTGCTACCGATACCAGAGCCAGATTCAGGTAGCTGCGTTCCAAGTCGCAAACGATCACGGCACCGTTGCTGGCGGTTTTCATCGCGTGCAGTAATTGTCCAGCTTGGTGGTTCTCGAGGTGGTGCATGAATAACGAGCAGGTCACCACATCAAACCCTNATGGTAAAGAAGTCTGCAGGCAGTCATGTTGCTGACAGAGCACTTTTAAGTCAGCTGCTTGGGCACGGCGTTGCTGCTCTTCGACGGCCACCGACCGCACATCCAGTAAGGTCAATTGCAGGTTCCACCCTTCTTGCTTGGCCCACTTGGCCCAGCGTAGTGGCACGTCTCCCGAGCCACTTGCGACATCCAGCAGGCGAAGTGAACGAGTTTCATGGTTCATCGCGAGACGCTTCAGACGTCGATACATTGCCGACGCAACGCCGCTGCAACGGTTCAGTCGTGCAAGGCCACGCAGTGCCTGTTCATGTGCATCCCGCGGCAAGTGGGGATCATCCATCACTTCTGGCTGCAGATTTCGTTGCCTTAAAGATAGATTAGGCATGGCTGCGATGGGTTCGTGTGACCGGGGTCAGGTAGCGGGCTGCAGGTGGTGTATTTCATCAAGGCCCTCGCAAGAGCATCTTCCCGTAATTCGGGGCGGAGAAGTCTTGGTAGTAGTTTTACCGCCTTGTTCTCGGGCAGACCACAAGGGAGCCAAATAAAATGTTTGGCGGCAATGCTTGACCTGTGATGAGACCGTCTGAACTCGCAGTGGTGATAAGTGTGAGCGGCTTTGTGTCATCGATGTTGTCCTGGTGACAGGCTGTTCCGCCAACCATCGTCAGCCACCAAGCTCGGCGGTCGAGGGCGTCGCAGTGGCTTGCTTACGGCTGTAAATGAAACCTAGTCCAAGCAGCGAACCAGTGAGTACGCATATGCTAACCCACTGCGAAATGGAAAAATCAGTTCCGAATTGCCCAGATTCATCGACGCGGACCAATTCCAATACGAAACGCAGGACGGCATAGCTTGCGAACCCCAGCATCATCACAGTGCCCTCGCGAAAACGCGTCGCAGGTAGGATGCAGAGTCCAAGGCAAAGAAGCAATGAACTGACACTGCTGAGAATCTGTGCGGCAAATACAGGAAACGCGGTCTCCGGCAGTTCACTCGGAAGCCAGCGATATCTTCGGCCATCGATGGTAGCAATGGCTCCCCACCTGGCATCTTCTTCGGGGATGTCACGCGGGGCCATTGCGAACGGTGAAAAATCCTGAGCGAGGGTATTAAGCTTTTGCCCCGGTTGAATGCCAGCTTCCTCAGCAAGTCCGTTCGGAGTGACGCTCGTAATGACGAGTAATTTTGAATCCGCCGGATCCGATTCAAATTGAAAACCCAGCAGTTCACCGCTGAAGAATTGATCCATGTACACCGGACTGTTGGGAGGAAATTGCAGTGAGAATTGGTTTTCCTCGCAGCGCCCACCATAACAACAGCCATTCATAACGCAGCCGAGTCGACCAATGAAGACACCCATGAACATGCAGGGAACAATGACGTCACCGAATTTCAGCCAGGGCAGACTCTTGCGATAAAGATAGATCGAGCCGGCGAGGATGCCACCAATGAATGAGCCATAGACGACCAGGCCACCTCCTGTGAAATCCAGCATCTTGAGCACGGTTTCGGACCACGTGTTACCAATGAAATCATTTCGGTACTGAAGCACATAGAACGTCCGCGCTCCGATGATGCCGCCTCCAAATACCCAAGGTGCCACCGAAAAGATCACCTCCGGATCAAAGCCTTGACGCTTGGCGCGATAGGCTGCCAGCCAGACGGCAGAACCGACGGCCAATAGCAGCATGACACCGTAACCGCGTATTGCCATGCCAATCGGTTCCTGATCCACATTGGTCAACTCTACCCGCGGCAGTACGAACCAGACGATTCCCGACATCAACGCCCAAATCGGCCACTCACGCGACAAAATCTCGACAACTGCAGCTCCCTGCAACTTGGCAATCAAGAGGCGAAGGGCCAATGCAGTGAGGATCGCGAGCAGCAGCCAACCAATCCCAAACACGGGGATGCCGGCAATTTCGTGGGGGATCAGCAAAAGAGTTCGCTGCATCGAAGCTCCATCATGGTCGTCATTCAAAAAGGCTTCGCCGCATTGGTCTGGACGGCTTGCCTGCCTCTTTTCTACGCTTCTGACCACTTGCGAGTCCAGATCGTACGCTGGCCTTTTTCTGGAAATGCCAGCAATTGTCGGTCGCGATCAGGCCAAGCCTGTCCCCAAGGTGTGGGAAAAACTGTCCTGCTCAGGAATTTGATCATCGTGAATCAATCATGCGCCTCATTGCTCATTACGGTGTTATTCATGCCGTTATTGGAAAATTCATTGGCGANAGCCAATGACCAAATCTTTTGCGTGACGACGAAAATCTTTGTGGGTGAGGAGAACGACCCGGTTTCGGAGCATCAGATTCTGTTTGACCAGGGCTTGGTGTATGACGTTCCGTTAATAAACCGTCGGTTCATTACCATTTTTGATCCGGCCCAGAAGCGAGTCACGCTGTTGGATCGCGAAACGCAGGTGCAGACCTCAATCAGTACCGATGATCTGATCAAGATCACTGCTCAAGCGAGAGCTGCCGTTGTTAGTGATGAGCAGAAGAAAAAACTCGGGATGGACGCTGAGGTTGAGAAGCTTGATCAGGATACAGCTTACGCGATTAAATTCGCCAATCTGGAATACCGCACAACCACACAGCGACCAGAAAGTTCCAAGATTGCTGCAGAGTATGCGATCTTTGTTGATTTGGCTTCCAGATTGAATCTCGTTCGGCGACTTGGCCCGCCACCCTTTGGCCGGATGAGCTTGCATCAGAAAATTGCTGCTAACGGTGAGTTGCCGTTGGAACTTACTTTGACAATCACGGGCACTAAGCAGATTGAAAAATATCGATCGACCCACTCCGTCGGCGAGGTTGCCGATTCGGAACGTGAGACAATTAATGAGGTTCGAGGGTACGTGGCGCTGTATCGGCAAGTTGATCTGAAAGCATTTCCAAAGTAGGAGAAACAAGCCACCTTTCAGTCTCTGTGGCAGCGTTACTTTTTCTTTTGTTGTTGGCGTTGCTTTGCCTGAGTCCGACGTTGAATGATCCCGGCGAGCTTCTTTTTTTCCGCTTCTAAAACTTCCGGTTTGATTTTCGCGGGTTGTACTTCTGTCAGGTCGATTTTGTCTTCCGGGTGAAGTTCTTTCAGTTGGAGTTTGCGGTACCAAACAGGGTCACCGTGGTCTTGTAAACTGAGGTGCGCGCCACGGGCATCGAGATTGCCTCCGCGTTGTTTCAGCATCTCAACATTGGAGGCCCACTTAGGGTCCTGATAGTCGAGGTGAATGACTTTCTCACCGTTGAGCCAATGTTGTACAATCGTTCCTTTGCAAATGATGCGTCCCGTATTCCACTGCCCGACTGGCTTGGTGTTGTCTCGTGACGGTGGCACACAAAAGTAGAGCGATGCCGCACTGGTGCGAGGGTTTTTTCCGTCGGCATGCACGTCGTTGTCCAAAATCTGGTACTCGTATTGTGTCGGGCGATAATAGATACCGCTGTTACTGCCTTTGCCCACCTTCCATTCAAACTTGAGTTCGAAATCATCGGGTACTTTTTTACCCATGTAGACTAGGCTGCCGCCTTTGCCCTGTCGGGAGATGACGCCCGCTTGAATTTGCCAGTTACCATTGTGTTTCCAATCCTCAAGCGTATCACCTTTACTTAACGCTTCAAAAACTCCTTTGCCCTGAGCTGCCTTCGTTAAATCTGTTTCGTTGGCAGGTGCGTTCGCTGGAGTCAAAATGCTTGAGAGCCAAACTAGGGCGAATGCAGACAGGCAGCAAACAGCTGGGTGGAAAGAACGTACAGTGTGATGGCAGTTGTGCGGACGGAAATTCAAGGGCATAGCTGGTTCGATTCCGAGTGAGTTTTCTGGTGGTCTCTGGATGACTGCTGGATAGCTTAATTCAACGCAGGTTTCCTGTTGGCAAAAGGATAGACCATTTTAAGGGGCGTCTTTAAGGGGCGTCGCATTTTTTTCGTGCCGGAGGCGACTCATGCGGGGCAGGTTTCAGAGTTTCGCCTCGTCAGGAAAGCTCATGGGGTACGAAGTGGCAAGTTTCACAGGCTTGGAGACACTGGGGGCGTATCAAAATGATGAATTCGGCTACACTGTGTCTCATAGGTATTCGGGACATAGCTGAGCCAGAATGCGGAGGCATCTCTCGTTTACGCCGTACTCTCCGTCTCAAGAAGCCTGTTAACGTACACACGTCGGCGATCTCGCTTCTTGTTTGTCCAACCCGCTGGACTGGCCGAGGATGAGTCTCAGCGTGGTGAAATAGACAACAACAAGACAGGTCATTGCAGGTGTGGGCCGTGCGGTCGAGGTGTCTGGAAGACACTCGCTAGTGCGAGTGCCGCATTGCAGATTTTGGTAGTACAAAGAAAGAGATCAACGTGAAAATCAAATGTCCTGCGTGTAGCGCCGTGTTGCAAGTCGATTCATCGATGTCGGGGCAGGTGGTCGATTGCGAATGTGGGAAAAAGCTTCGAGTGCCGACTGTTGCGCCGAGAACCCAGGAGTCGCGTTCTGGACCAAGCTCGCTTTCAGAGGGAATGAAAGACAAAGAGCCCGCTGTTGATCGATCGCCAGAGCCGACGCAAAGTGTCACTTCAAGCTCTGGTGCAAGCTCTGGCCCGAAGACTGTTTCGGATGCTGGCCCGAGTGCTGGCCCGAGTGCTGGCTTTGGGGCTGCAGAGCAAAACCCGTTTACGACGACGTCAACTGAGGTGAATCCGTATGCGGCATCCAATAGTCCTCAAGGTGGCACCAACCAGCCCGTCTTCATGCAAACGAGCGGAGGACAGGGGCTTGCCATTGCATCGTTGGTGCTTGGCATCTGTTCGTTGACTCTTGTTTGCTGCGGTGGTTTTTTGATTGGTATTCCTGCCGTGATTTGTGGCGTTATCGCAATCAAGCAAGCAAATCGAGGTGAGGCTACCGGGAAAGGAATGGCCATCGCAGGAGTGACAACAGGGGGGATTTCGTTGGCGCTGTTTGTATCCTACCTGATCTTGGTTATCCTGACTGAGTTGTTGGGTTAGTCGAGGGAAATTTTGAGCGTTCTGTGAACAACGTAGTGATGGTGAACAGTGTGGTCTCCGCATTACCATGGCATTGATTTTGTGTTGGATTGATGCACCGCATCGAAACAGTCTTGAAGTGACAATTTGAAAACGCATCAATATCTATAAATAGCAGACATCATGAAAATCAAATGTCCTTCTTGTCAGGCTGTTCTCAGTATTCCCGCAGCGGCA